>NZ_JAEFCF010000044.1 GCF_016405985.1 Paracoccus sp. IB05 | reverse complement strand
AGCATAGGGCAAAACGCCACCGTCGGCATCCTGTCCACATAATCGATGCCTCGAAACTGATCCTTGCCGACTTTAGGCCCTACCGCGTTCACAGTTCTGCGCGCCGCTGCCCGCGCCTTCCATCCCACTATCCGCAAGGATCCTGGCCTCAGGCTCGCCCGGCGGCGTTTCTACCGCCAGATGCTGGCCGCCCATGCGGCCGCCACGTCCTCGGTCATCTGACCGTTTCCCTCCGTAATCCCGACCAGGCCCGGCCTCGCGCCGGGCTTTCCATTTCTGACAAGGAGCCTGTCATGGCCGACTACTTCACCCATTTCTCTTGCCTGCTCGATGCGGGTTCGCCTGAGAATGCCGCCAAGGCGATGGCGCTGTTCCACCGCCTGCGCGCCGAAGAGGCGGATGCCGACGAGCTTGCGTTCAACGGCTTCGATCTTGTCCAGCAAGACGGGCCGAGCGGCTCGCAACTCTGGATCCATGATGATGATCAGGGCGACGTCGAGGGCGTCATCAACTTCGTGCTGCGCCTTGCCGAAGAGCTGAACCTCACCGGCCTCTGGGGGTTCGACTATGCCAATACCTGTTCTCGCCCCAGGGTCGAGGCTTTCGGTGGCGGGGCGCATGTCATCGACCTTGGCGCACGCAAGAGCATCGGCTGGATCAGCACGCATGAATGGCTGAACGCCGTTCTGAATGGCACGGACATCGACGCCGTGGAGGCGGTCGCAGGATGAACACCACGGTCCCGATCACCCCCGCTTCTCCCTCCTGGCATCTGCCCGTTATCGAATTTGGGCGCAGCGCCGACGGCCTGCTGGTCGCCCGTGTCGGCGACACCGCCTTCGCCATGGTGCCGACACGGCAGGGGCGGCATTTCCTGGCGACGGGCTGGCGACTTACTCGCCCGCTGGACACATGGAAGCGTGGGGACTTCTACGGCCATTCCGGCGATGTGGCGGATGAGGCCGCGTTTCGGGCGCTGGTCGCGGAGAGTGCCGAACACCAACGTGAGCGCGTGGCACTCGGGCGCCGTGAGATCGCCTCTCGGGCCAATACGCCGTGGGGTCCATCGCAGGGCGCGACGATCTATGGAGAAGGCGTCCTCTGCCATTCCACCGCCGGGCATGGCGGGATTCAGCTTGCGCCAGAGCAGAATGCCCGCGTGCATCCGCTGCTGCGTTCCTCCTCCGGGTTCTACGAGGAGGACGCTGAATGGGCGGCGGTCGCGCAGGCGCTGCCGGAACTGTTCACAGCCTATGAACGCCGCCTGGCTGATGAGACGCTGCGCAATCACTGGCCAGAGGCCTGGGAGGCCATACATGGTCGCGCCCTCCAGGCCGGCGAATCCCGGGAACGGGATCGCCAGACCTTCGAGCGCCAGCATGCACGGGACTGGATCGTGATCGCGGCGGTCAGTTCGGATCGCTTTCCCGGCTTTGTGGAAACGGTCGCGACACCGGGCGGGAAGCGCGGACCGGGCATCGAGCGCTATGGCTTCCTCATCCCTTCGGCCGAATATGAACCCGGTTTGTTCGGGTTCGTGGTCGATCCCGCGCGGCATCAAGGTCTGACTGATGGCGATGGTTGACCAGCCATGCCGACAACCTCGGCCGCGCGCGTCTGCTGCGCGGCAGGGAGGGAGAGCTGGGACGGGGTAAAGCGACGGGTCATGAGGTGGGAGAGAGGCTTCCGCTGCCCGTCGTGGAGACACCGCGATGACCTATTCTGGTTCAACTGAACGGTTTCGATCCGCCGGGCGGGTGCTGATCAGCCAGGCCCTTGCGCAGCTTCAATTGGCGCAGCGCTATCCTCTGACCGTAAGCTGTTCCGGCGAGGCGCGCTATCTCGATCCCGAGCTCGAGCAGTGGGCCTTCGAGCGCAGCGTCGATCTCGGCACCTGTGACAGCCTTGTGGATGCGATGATGCTGGTGTCAACGCGCCTTGGAAGCGGCGACGTTGCCTGTGGCGATGATCCGGCGCTCGGCTTCACGCCGCAGATGATCGCGGTGCTTGATGCGGAACATGGGTTGGTGCTCGCTGGCGAAGTCTCAAACCGGCACGTGACCTGGTGCCAGCCCGTCGCCAGCGATACTGAAGCGCGGGCGGTGGTTACCCTGGCCTGCCGCCAGCGGGCTGAAGCGCAGCATCTCACCGATTTGGGCAGACATGCCGAAGCCAGTGGTTTGCGCAGGCAGGCTGCCGCGACCGAAGGGCGCCTGGTCGATCCGTTCTGGCGCGATGCTGCACAGCTCGCGCTTCTGCAGCGGAGGGCTGCGTGATTCCTTAAATTATCGGGATCACGATCCATTGCTTCGATGAGCTGCTGGAGGTCGCCAAGGATAATGCCCCCAGCTTCGTGGGCGGATCTGCTGCTTCAAATGCTCGTAGCCCCGCCTCCATCAAGTGCTATCAGATCGATCAAAAGGCGGGAAGCGGACGTCCGTTGTGCCTAAGAGGAGCGGCAGCTAACCGCAGGAAGCAGACGCAGTCATACTGAAATCCCGATACGTTCGAAGAACGCTCGATTGCGCGACTTGGCGGACTCGAGAATGTCTTTGAAAGACGAAACCTCTATGAAAATCGAATAGGAAGAATCCCACGAATAGTAGGTGTTTGAGCCCGCCCTTCGGTGGAAGTTCCCGAGAGCCTTCATCACATCACGCAGCCTCGGCGTTACATCCGCGATGATGTGACACATGAACGGCGTAGTTTCTTCGATAGAGCGGATAGGGGTCCCGTCGTACTTGATCGCTTCACCGGCCTTTCGCATGTCTTCAACATACTTTCGGACTTGCGTTATGGGGTTTTTCTCCAACGTGTAGTTGTCAATTTTCGGGCGCTTGAACTCCACGATGGTGATGGGGGACGATTTGTCTTCATTTTCGAAGGCAAGGCCAAGGTCGAAAACAGAGACGTCCGGCCTATCCTTCGGGTGAGCAGGATCTGACACCTGTCTTTCCATGCGAGTGTCAGAATTGAAATACGAGTAGAACGCCAGCCGATCGTCTACGATCCACAAATTGTGGTCGTCATAGTCCAAATCCGAGGAAGTGGATTTCAAAGGGCAGATTATGTCGTGGAGAACGTCTTCATATTCGGATTCTTGGTCGGTATCAGGCTTAAATTTTAAACTTTCTTCGAACACGTCGAGAACCAGCTTACGCTTCATGACGTATTCGGCAAGCGATGACACGGACTCTTGCTTTAACTCTGCGACATACTCTTTCGCTTTCGCCTCCACATCAGGCAGGTTCTTCTCAATTGACCTTTTGAAAGCGTTCTTGCGGCGCTCATATTGCCGTAGTGACTGACGGGACATTTCGACGAAGATGTCCTCTTTCCGGTTTGTGCCGTAATGAAGGGTCTCCGCGATTTCGTCGTCAGTTCCTTGAATACTCAAGAAACGGGGGTGCTCGATGCGCAGCGCGGCGACAATTCCGGTCTGCTTCTCTCGTATCTCGGCGAGTTCGGGTGCGAGAAAATTCTTAACGCGCTCTTTCGCTTGATCGACGATGCTGTCAACTTCATCTTCCGACAGCGAGAAATCCGTTCTGGTATCATTTACGGCGTCATCGAGGGCAGAGCTTTCGATATATCCAAGGAACGCAAATCTATTGTCGATAGCCTTTAGGTGTTTGATCCCACGGTTTGATGGTGCGATCCTTTCTCTGGAATGGAAGGATGCCCTATGGGACAAATTCGTCATGGCAGCGCCACGACCACGCACGCCGTCAGAGCAGCAATACAGCGATCGCAAGCTTCGCTCGCGCAGTTGAGCCGTGAGCTGGGTATCAATCCCAAGACCGTTGCGAAGTGGCGCAAGCGCGCGACGGTCGAGGATATGAAGACCGGGCCGTCGGAGCCGCGTTCGACGATCCTGACGGAGGCCGAGGAGGCGGCCGTCGTTGCTTTTCGGCGCCATACACTGCTACCGCTGGACGACTGCCTTTATGCCCTGCAGCCGTCCATCCCGCACCTGACACGCTCAGCGCTGCATCGGTGCCTTCAGCGCCACGGCATCTCTCGACTGCCCGAAGTGGATGGCGACAAACCGAAACGGTCGACGTTCAAGCGCTATCCTATCGGCTTCTTTCACATCGATATTGCCGAGATGCAGACCGCCGAAGGGAAGCTCTATCTCTTTGTCGCGATTGACAGAACCAGCAAGTTTGCCTTCATTCGCCTCGTCCAAAAGGCAGGGAAGATGGCTGCAGCCCAGTTTCTGCGCGACCTGATCGCAGCTGCGCCATACCCGATCCACAAGGTGTTAACCGACAATGGAGTGCAGTTCGCAAATCGCAGCGTCGATACCAGCGCTTTCGAGCACATCTTCGGGCGCGTATGCCGTGAACACGACATTGATCACCGGCTGACCAAGGTGAAACACCCCTGGACCAATGGCTAGGTCGAACGGATGAACCGCACGATCAAGGAGGCCACCGTCAAACGCTTCCACTACGACAGCCATGATCAACTGCGGACGCATCTTAAGGACTTCATGTCCGCCTACAACTTCGCGCGCAGGCTCAAGACCCTGAACGGCCTCACGCCCTACGAATACATCTGCAAAATCTGGACATCAGAGCCAGATCGATTCATCGTAAATCCGATCCACCAGATGCCGGGACTAAACACCTAAGCGAAGCTTAAGAGGGCTGTGTCCCAGGGCGCAATATTTTCAAATAGTTGTGATTAATCATGTATTGTCGTTGGCAGGGTTTGCCGGTTTGATCACCTTGTGATGGCATTCCAGATACCCGACTGAGCAAAGCAGCCTGTGGCAAGGATCAGGAAGATCGTGGTCGACATCAGTGGCAGGAAGGCCCCGATGAAGCCGCGCGTGACCATGAGAACCCCGGCACGAGTAAGCTCGCCCGACCTGCGGTGACAGCGGTCGTGCCGGGGGACATGGTCATCTCAGATGTTCGGTCACCAGCGCGCGCACCCGGGCGAAGGCGACTTCGACCCCGGCGATGCAGCGAGCCAGTGTGGGAGCCTCCCACAAGGCGATCTCAGCCTGCCGTATACCCCCCGTCAATTACAAGCTTCTGGCCTGTAACAAAGGAAGATTCGTCCGACATCAGGAAGACTGCGGGCTTGGCAATTTCGACAGGAACGCCCATGCGACCACCAAACTTGCCCCGTGGAACGATATCGGCCTGTTCTACCGGGTCGTTGCAGAGCGGGTGCAGTGCCGCCAGTTGGGTGAAGTCGAAAGCATCTGTTGCCAGCGTCTTCTCTTTTGCCAACTCGCCCTTATCGGCATTGACCGCAGCCTGAAACAGGGGAGTCATGATATAGCCCGGGTTCACCGTATTAACGCGAATGCCATATTCCGCCAGTTGAAGAGCCAAGGCCTTGGACAGGCCGACGACGCCATGCTTGCCCATCGTGTATTGAATCAAGTTGAAGCGATCGATTAGCACATCGCCCGTGTCCGGGTTCACGACCTTGGGGCGACCGACGACACCGTGAATACTGGATACCAGCACGATGGAGCCTTTCGTCCCGTGCTTGATCATCAGACGCGAACCGTAGAGGGCGGTGTGGAAAACTCCGTCCTCATTAATGCTTTGAATGAACTTACGGGATTTCAGGACAGCTTCCGGATCCTTGTCGAAGTCCTCGGCCGTTGCCACCCCGGCATTGGCCATAACAGCATCGACGCGGCCATAGGTCTTTTCGGTGATATCGAACAGCTTTTCGACATCCTTCGGGTCTCTTACATCTGTATGGACATAAAGAGCCCGTCCGGTGCCATGTTGTTCGTTCAGGCTTTTCGCGAAGGCTTCGCCCAGTTCGTCGTTGATATCGGAGATGACGACTCCCGCAGCCCCTTCTGCCAGAGCTTCGCGAATGGTTGCCGATCCAATGGAATCATATCCCGGGATCGCAGAGACCGAGCCCGTCACCACGACAACTTTATCGTTTAGCTTACCCATGTAGACTTCTCCTTTGGTTGGGTTGGGGTGACGCAAATATTGCGTGCCACCACTGTTTGCATGCGCCTGAGTATATCTTTCTCACCTGATTGTGGATCGCCTGGATCGGTGGTCCCCCACACGTTCAGGGGGATGCGCTAGTCGAGTTTTCTGCTGAGCTGTGCGAAGATGAGATCCGAACGAGAGAGAGTTGCTTTCATTGCGCCGCAAATCATGATTGTGCTTTTTAGATAGAAACGGTGCATCGGTTCCAACTTAGGATTGGCTTTGCTTGGGGGAAACCGATTTCGCTTGGCTGTGTTGATCGTCGTCTTCCAGCATTTCGTACCACATTGCGTTCAGAACCGCGAAGCAGACTGCGAGCGGCAGACCGAGGATCCAGGCAAAATACCACATTTCTGTTCCCTTTCAGTAGGCGTGACCGCCACCTGTGATGTCGTCTTCCTCGACCTTGCCCCAGAGCAGTTTGTAGGCCCAGGCCGTGTAGGCGGCGATCAGAGGCAAGAAGATTACGGTGACAAAGAGCATGATGAAGAGCGTCAGATGGCTGGAGGATGCGTCCCAGACCGTCAGGCTGGCCCCGGGCTGCACTGTCGAGGGCAGGATGAACGGAAACATCGACAGCCCGACCGACGAGATGATCCCGAAGATCGAAAGCTTCGAGAACAACAGCGTTCCGATCTCGCGTCCCGAGCGCAGCCCCCACAACACCAGAAGCGCGCCGACGAAGCCAAGGGCGGGGGCCAGCAGCATCCAGGGATGGGTGGCGTAGTTCGCAAACCAGCCGCCTGCCGAGGTCTCGACGGTTTTTGCCAGCGGGTTGGACGGGCCGGACGGGTCGATCACGCTGGTGATGCGGTAACCATCGACAAAGAGCCAAAGGGCCAACCCGCCAAGTGCATAGAGCCCGATGGTGGCAAGGGCCGCGATCCGGGCGAAGGACCGCGCCCGTGCCGCAACCGGCCCCGAGGATTTCAGCACCAGCCAGTTCGCCCCGTGCATCGCCAGCATGGCGACCGACAACAGGCCGCACAGCAGCGCGAAGGGGTTCAGGAGGCCGAAGAAGCTGCCGTCATAGAAGATCCGCAGGTCGGAGCCGAGCCGGAACGGCACCCCTTGCAGCACATTGCCGACAGCGACACCGAAGATCAGCGCCGGGACGAAGCCACCTACGAACAGCGCCCAGTCCCAGTTCCTCCGCCAGCGTGCGCCTTCGCGTTTCGAGCGATACTTGAACCCGACCGGGCGCAGGATCAGCGCGGCGAGGATAGCAAACATCGCAAGGTAGAAGCCCGAGAAACTGACCGCATAAAGCGGCGGCCAGGCGGCAAAGATCGCCCCGCCGCCGAGGATCAGCCAGACCTGGTTGCCCTCCCAGACCGGGCCGATGGTGTTGATGACGATGCGCCGTTCCATATCGGTCTTGCCGGCGAAGGGCAAAAGCATCCCCACCCCAAGGTCGAAGCCGTCCATCACGGCAAAGCCGATCAGCAATACGCCGAGCAGCAGCCACCAGATGACGCGCAACGTGCCGTAGTCGATGAGTTCATGCAGGATCATGGCGTCACTCCGCTGCAACAAGGGGTTTGGGGGCAAGGGGCATTTCCGGGTCGTGATCGGGCTGCGGCCCCTTGCGGATCGCCTCCAGCATCAGCCGGACCTCGATCACGATCAGCACCGAATAGATCAGCGTGAAGCCGATGATCGTCAGCCAGAGGGTCGGCACGGTCAGTTCGGAAACAGCGGCGACCGTGGGCAGAACGCCCTCGACCGCCCAGGGTTGGCGCCCGAATTCGGCGGTGATCCAGCCGAGTTCGGCGGCGATCCATGGCAGCGCCAGCGAGGCCACCGCGATCTTCAGCGGCCAGCGGCTGACGCCCAGCTTGCGGCGCGCCGAAAGCACCACGAAAAAGCCCATCAACGCGACGTTGAAGAAGCCGATCGCGACCATGAGGCGGAAGGACCAGAACAGCGTCGGAACATGCGGCACCGTATCCCACGCTGCGGCCTTGATCTGCGCCTCAGTCGCCTCGCGCGGATCCTCGACATACTTCGTCAAAAGCAGCGCATAGCCGAGATCGTGGCCGTGTTCGTCGAAGGCCGTGACGGCCTCGGGAGGCACTGCCTCGCGCGAGGGCGCGGCCCGGTAATCCTGCAGCGCATCATAGGCAAGGATGCCGTTGCGGATCCGGGTTTCGGCATGGGCTTCCAACTCCTCGATGCCGGGGATTTCGGTCGTCAGCGAACGGGTCCCGATCAGTCCCATGACCCAGGGGATGTGGACCGCATAATGGGTCGTGCGCTCCTCCATGTCGGGAATGCCGAACAGGGTGAAGGAGGCCGGCGCCGGCTCGGTATTCCACATGCCCTCGATGGCGGCGAGTTTCATCTTCTGGTGTTCCGAGGCCAGATAGCCGCCCTCATCCCCCAGAACCACGACCGAGACCGAGGCCAGCAGGCCGAACGAGGCCGCGATGGTCATCGAGCGTTTGGCGATGGCGATGTGCCGACCCTTCAGCAGATACCAGGCCGAGACGCCCAGAACGAAGACCGAGGCGGTCAGATAGCCCGCCGAGACGGTATGGACAAAGCGGGCCTGGGCGACCGGGTTGAAGAGCACCTCGAAGAAATCGGTCACTTCCATCCGCATGGTGTCGGGGTTGAATGTCGCGCCCACCGGATGCTGCATCCAGCCATTGGCGATCAGGATCCACAAGGCAGAGAAGTTCGAGCCGATCGCCACGGCATAGGTGGCGAAGAGATGCCCGACCTTCGACATCTTGTCCCAGCCGAAAAAGAACAGCCCGACGAAGGTGGCCTCAAGGAAGAAGGCCATCAGCCCTTCGATGGCGAGCGGCGCGCCGAAGATATCGCCGACATAATGGCTGTAATAGCTCCAGTTCATGCCGAACTGGAATTCCATCACGATGCCGGTGGCGACGCCCAGCACGAAATTGATCCCGAACAATGTGCCCCAGAATTTGGTCATCTGGCGCCAGATCGGGCGGCCCGTCATCACATAGACTGTCTCCATCGCCGCCAGCAGCACGGAAAGGCCAAGAGTGAGGGGCACGAAGAGAAAATGGTAAAGCGCGGTCAAAGCGAACTGAAGCCGCGACAGGGTTACAACGTCGAATTCCATCTTGCTGCCTTTGCGTCTGCGGGTGGATGGAGCTGTTTTGCCCATGATGGGCGGTTCAGTCAGGGCGCAGGTCGTTCAATGCGGCCTCAAATCCCGGGCTGCCCCGGATATGGCTGGCCTTGATCCCGCCATCCCCCAGGATCAGCAGGCGGTCGGCATCTTCCGCTTCGCGTCGGATATGGGTGGCGGTGATCGTGGCGCGATTGCCTGCGGCATGGCGCAGCCGGGCCAGAACATCGCGGGCGGTCTCTCCGTCCAGCCCCTCGGTCGGCTCGTCCAGAAGCCAGAGCGGCACATCGCGCAGCATCAGCCGGGCAAGGGCCAGCCGCCGCGCCTGTCCCCCCGACAGACCCTGGCCGCCATCGCCGAGTTCTGTGTCGAGGCCACTAGGGAGCGCATGGATGATGCTTTCCAGCCCGGCCTGCGCCAGAACGGCCATCATCTGCGCGTCGCTTGCCATGGGGGCGCCGAGGCGAAGATTTTCGCGCAGGCCGTCACGGAACAGTTCGGTGCGCTGTGTCAGCCGCGCAGTGGCGGTGACGCGGACGCTTCCCGCCGTGGGCGGCAGATCACCGGCAAGGCACTGGATCACGCTGGTCTTGCCGACACCGCTTGGCCCGATCAGCGCGATATGCTCGCCCTCCCGGACCGAAAGCGACAGATCCCGCAGGATCGGCGCAAGGGCCGCATCGTGGCGCAGCGTGACGTGATGCAATTCCGCTGCGAGACCGGGGGCGGGTTCGGCGCTGACAGGAAAGGCGGCGCAGAGTAGCGCAGGCCCGGTGCGTCTTGCGGCAAGACGGGCGCGCGCAAAATCCAGCGCGCCGCGCCGCAGGGCGGCAAAAGGCTCGGTTGCGGCCATGGTGATGAGGAGGGCAAGCGCGACACCCGGTGCGCCGATATGCTCCCCGGCGGCGATTGCTGCCGCCGCCACCAGCACCAGCGCAGGCAACACCGCCGCAAGCAGGCCATGGGCCAGACCTGCCCGAGCCTCGATCCGGTTGAGGCGGTGGTCGTCGGCGGCAAGCCTTGCGTCCACCTCTGCCAGCGCGGCCCTTTGCGCAGGGATCCGTCCCGCCATCAGCAGGTCGGTCTGGCCGCTGGCAAGGTCGATGACGCGCGCGCGCAAGGTCTCGATCCGGGCGGCGCGGCGCAGGGTTGCGGGGGTGGCGCTGCGCGCAGTGATCCCCGCGACGAAAGTTCCGGTCAGCATCAGCACCGCAAAGACCGCGACCCCCAGAGCCGGGCTGATGAAGGCCAGCGCGATCCCCGCAGCCAGCGTCGCCACGAGGGTGGTGCCAAGCGGCACCAGCACGCGCAGATAAACAGTATCGAGCGCATCGACATCGGCGGTCAGCCGAAACAGCAGGCGGGCCGGGCGCATCGCCAGTGCCCTTGCCGCGCCCGGCGCCGACCAGCCGCGAAAGAGCCGCCCGCGCAACGCGGCCAGCAGGCCGAGCGTTGCATCATGGGTCACCAGCCTTTCGCCATAGCGCGCCGCCGTGCGGCCAAGCGCAAAGAGCCGGATCGCTGCCGAGGGCATGAAGACATCGAAGGCCCTGGCCGTGGCGGGCACCAGCCCCGCAAGCGCGGTCGCGGTGATGAACCAGCCCGACAGGCCCAGAAGCGCCATGCCCATCAGCCCGGTCAGGGCGGCCAGCGCGGCACCTCCCAGCAGTTTCCGGCCGGTACTCGCGCAGAACAGGCCAAGGAAGGGCCGGAAATCATTCAGGACGCGCTTCATGCCGCTGCCCTCCCTGCCAGAGGGGCCAGACGGATGCTGCGATCCAATCGCGCGGCGAGGCGCGGGTCATGGGTTGCGACAATCAGAGTACGCCCCCGCGCAAGCCGTAGCAGGGCGTCGGTGATCTTGCCCGCGGTGACGGGATCAAGGTGGGCGGTGGGTTCATCCGCAAGGATCAGCTCCGCCTGCGGCGTGACGGCGATCCTTGCCAGGGCCAGCCGCAGGGCTTCGCCACCCGAAAGACCGGCGCCACCTTCGCCGATCGGGGCGCTTCCGCGCGCGCGCGCCACATGGTCCAGCCGCAGCGCGGCCAATGCGCGGGCGATGGTATCATCATCAATGCCGCTGCGGCCCAGGGTGACATTGGCGGCAAGCGATCCGGCGAAGATATGCGGGTTCTGCCCGATCCATGCCATCCGCGCGCGCAGGGGCAGGACGGTCTCGGGGCGCAGCTCCTGCCCGAAAACCTCGATCCGGCCGGCTTTCGGCATCGCCAGCCCCGCGATCAACGACAGGATCGTGGTCTTGCCAGCCCCGCTGGGCCCGAGAAGGGCGACATGTTCGCCGTGGTTGACGGTAAAGCCCAGCCCCTCCGGGAAAAGGAGGTCGGGTCCGGTGTGGTCAAAGGTCAGGCCCCTGACAACAACCGCCGGGCCGATCGCAAGCCTGTCTGCGGGAAGCGGAGCGGAGACTTGGCCGGCCTCGGGCAGCCGGTGGCCTTCCTGCGCCAGCCGCAACAGGTTTTCATGCGCCGCCTGGCCCGCCGCCCTGTCATGCCAGATGGCCGACAATTCGCGCATCGGCTCGAAAAACGCAGGCGCCAGCAGCAGGATGAACATGCCCTGCGCCAGCCCGAGCTTGCCGCCCCAGGCGCCGAAATCCAGGTCCCCCAGCAGGTGAAAGCCGACATAGACCGCGACCATGGCGACACCGAGTGCGGCGAAAAGCTCGAGCACCGCCGAGGTCATGAAGGCGATGCGCAGCACTGCCATGGTGCGGACCCGCAGGGATTGCGCTTCCTCCCCGACGCGTTCCGCCACCCGATCAACCGCGCCCAGCCCCCGGATCGTGGCCAGCCCGCGCAACCGGTCCAGCAGAAAGGCGTTCATCGCGCCGACCTCGACCAGTTGCGCCTTGCTGGCCGCCTGCGCGCGCCAGCCGATCAGCGCCATGAAGACCGGGATCACGGGCAATGCGATCAGAAGGACCAGCGCTGCCGCCCAGGAGAGCGGCAGGATTGTCAGGAAAATCGCCAAAGGGATGACGACCGCCTTGACGCGTGTCGGCCCGAACCGCGCGAGCCATGGCGTGATGCTTTCGGCCTGTTCGGCGATCATGCTGGCGGCCTCGCCCGAAGCTGTGCGCGTGGCATCCAGAGGGGAGCGCGACGCCAGAGCCAGAACGGCTGCATTGCGCAGGGCCGTCACCGTCTCGCGCGCCCTGAGAAAGCTTGCACGCTCACTGGCGGAGGTGATCAGCGCCCGCAAGATACCGAGAAATGCCGCAAGGGCGGCGAATCCCGCGATCTCCACCAGTGCCGCGCCCTTCGCCACCGCCGCAATCGCAACGGCAAGCAAGGCAGCCTGAGGTAGCCATGCCAGCGCGGCCATCGTCGGCAAAAGGTCCGCTATATCGGGCCGGTCTGCCTTCTGTGCCATATGGTCATTTCGGGTCTGACGGGGCATCTCGTTTCTCTGGCAAGGCGCAGTTTGGCACCATGCACTTTTGAAAGTATATTAGTGGATGCGGGCTGATCATTTCAGGGATCAAGGCGACAAGGTATCGTTCTGACCCGCCACGGCGACGTGGCAGGGTGACGCGCGGCATGTTGTCGGCCCGAATCGCGCGGCGGCAGGAATTGCAATCAGGACTGGTAATCTGGCGCTGGAGTGAATTTGCTTACAGATCTTCCGGGTCCGGTTCGAAATTCCTCCCCGAGTATTCCAGGCCGCGCGCAACGGCATTCTATAGCTGCGGAGTGATCAACTCCGCAGCTATTCAAAACGGCGGCGGGTCTTGGCGGTGTTGCTTTACAGGGATGATCTACCCCCAATTCGCGCCGGTCAGCACGTCGAGCGGCAGCTTGATATATCGCCTGCCATTGGACTCCGGTTCGGGCAATCGGCCACCGTTCATGTTCACCTGCAAAGCATGCAGGATCAGCTTCGGCATCGGCAGGGTTGCATCGCGCGCATCGCGAACGGCTACGAATTCTGCCTCGGTCCGGTATTTCGCCATATGGATATTCTCGGCCTTCTGTTCGGCCACGGTCGACTCCCACTGTGGTTCCCGCCCGCCGGGTTGATAGTCATGACCAGTGAAGATGCGGGTCTTGTCAGGCAAGGCGAGGATCGCCTGAATCGAGTCCCACAGGACCTTCGAATTTCCACCGGGAAAATCGGCCCGTGCCGTGCCGCTGTCAGGCTGGAATAGCGTATCGTGGACAAATGCAGCGTCACCGATCACATAGGTGATCGAGGCCAGCGTATGCCCGGGCGAAAACATGATACGCGCAGGAATCGTCCCGACCATGAACGTATCGCCATCGGCAAAGAGCCTGTCCCACTGGCGACCGTCCTCGGGGAAATCCGGCCAGTTGTAGAAGCCTTTCCATAGCTTCTGCACCTCGACCACCTTCTCGCCGATGGCGGTGGGCGCGCCGGTCTTTTCCTTCAGGTATTGCGCGGCAGAAAAATGATCGGCATGGGGGTGGGTGTCGAGGATCCATTGCACGCGATAGCCTTTGTCAGAGACGAAGCGCAGGATCTCGTCGGCGTGTTGCGTTCCGGTCTGGCCGGATTTCTCGTCGTAGTCATAGACCGGGTCGATGATCGCGCAGTCCTTCGTTGCCGGGTCGGCCACGACATATTGCACCGACCAGGTGCGCGGATCGAAGAAACCGGTCACTTCGGGTTTGCTGGACATCTGAGGTTCCTTTCGTGGAAGAGTTTGGCCCTTTGCCTGGGCATCATGCACGAGCCAGTTCAGCGCTGCGCTTGCGTCGCATCCCCTGACCTGCGCGAACTCGGCCAGGTCTTCGGAGCTCATCCGACCGACCAGCACCTCGCCGATGGCCCAAAGGGTGAAGGACCGCGCGCCGGAGCGGCAATGCGCGAGTACCGGTCCCGAAGCGGCGTCGAGCATGGAGCGAAACGTCTCCACCACCTCGCCATTGATGGTGGAGCCGGTCACCGGCAGCCAGAGATAACCCATGCCGACGGCCGCCGCCGCCTGACGCATGGTTTCATGATCGGGCTGGTCGGCTTCCTCTCCATCGGGGCGGTTGTTGAGAATGGCGACAAACCCCATCGCGGCAAGCTGGGGCATATCCGCAGCCCGGATCTGGCCGGTGATGAAGAAGCTGTCTGTGATACGGATCGGTGTCATGAAGGCGGACTTTCGCAGCGCAGATCAGGTAGGGAAGGGGCATGATACCCCTGCCTTGATGTTCAGAGAGTGCGGGTCGAGAAATACCAGTCGACCGTATTGTAACCCTCGGCGGCGCGCGCTTCGGCCTCTTCCGGGGTTTTCGGGGGCGGCACGATGACCGGCTGGCCGGGTACCCAGGCTTCGGGCATGGCGCAGGCATTGGTGTCGGCCGTCTGCAGGGCGACGACGAGGCGATGGATTTCCGCCACAGACCGGCCCGCATTCATCGGATAGTAGAGCATCGCACGCAGCACGCCCTCAGGGTCGATCACGAATGTGGCCCGCACCGCAGCCGTGTCCGAAGCGCCTGGCATGATCATGCCATAGTCATGGGCGACCTTCATGCTGAGATCGGCAATGATCGGAAAGCCGATCTCGGTGCCGAAATTCTGCTTGATGTTGCGCGTCCAGGCGATGTGCGAGTGGGTGCTGTCGATCGACAGGCCGATCAGTTGCGTGTCGATCGCGGCGAACTGTTCCTGCAATTTTGCGAAGCCGATGAATTCGGTGGTGCAGACCGGGGTGAAATCCGCCGGGTGCGAGAACAGCACCAGCCATTTCCCGCGGAAATCGGCCAGCTTCTTGCGGCCATGGGTGGTGGGCGCGTCGAAATCGGGGGCCGGTTCATTCAGCCGCGGCAGGGCGGGGGCGTCGGTCATCTGGAAACCTCTGGGTTCGTGTTTGCGATGACCAAGAGGTAGTAGGTTTACACATATATATGAAATTGATTATATGACTAAGCGTAATCGGGATTTTCAATAACATGCCCAGCCTTCGCCAGCTTCGCTTTCTGACCGCGCTTGCCGATACGCTGAACTTCTCGCGCGCGGCCGAGGTCTGCAACGTGACGCAGCCGACGCTTTCGACCGGGTTGAAGGAACTTGAGGGGCGCCTTGGTGTTGTGCTGGCCGAGCGCACACGGCAATCGGTCATGCTGACCCCAGCGGGCGAAGATATTGCCGCGCGTGCCCGCCGGATACTGGCAGAGGTCAAGGATATCGAGGCTGCGGCGCGCCAGCACAGCGGCGCCTTTCAGGGGGAGGTCCGTCTGGGGGCGATCCCGACGCTGGGGCCATTCCTGCTGCCCCGCGCCTTGCCCGCGATCCGCCGCCGCTGGCCTGATCTGCGGATATTCCTGCGTGAGGAACTGACCGACAGCCTTGCCGCCGGGCTGGCCGAGGGACGGCTTGACCTGATTCTGGTCGCGCTTCCCCATGATCTGGGCGATGCGGTGGTTGAGCCGTTGTTTCAGGATGGATACCAACTGGCTGTCAGCGAGAAACATGCGCTGGCGGCCAAGGGTCAGGCAGAGCCTGAAGATCTGTCCCGCACGCCGCTGTTGTTGCTTGAGCGGGGCCATTGTTTGCAGCGCCACGCGCTCTCGGCTTTTCCGGGGATCGCGCTCCACGCCGATGAAACATTTGCCGCGACCAGCCTGCCGACCCTTGTTGCGATGGTCGAGGAGGGGCTGGGCATCACGCTTTTGCCTCAGCTGGCGGTGGATGCCGGGGCGACGCGGGGGCATGGTGTCGCACTCTTGCCGCTGCCCGGCGCATGTCCGCGCCAGGTGGTGCTGGCCTGGCGTCCTGGATCGCCGCATACAGCGGTCTTCCGGCAGATGGCGGCTCTGCTTCGCAATGTGCGCGAGGAAACGGCCGCGGCCTGAAATTCCTGCTGTCGCGGGTGCTGCGGCACGGGTGTCTTTGGCAACACCGTGCCGCAGCATGGTTAAGCGAAGAGCTATTCCTGCGTCCAGGCGATACCGGGATCCACCTTATAGCTCCATGGAAGCCCGGAGTTGCGCCAGCCGTCCACGGCCCGCACACCTTTCGACGCGCCCTCCTTGAGCGTGCCGCCTTCAAAGCCATCGGTAACGGACCAGACTTTGGTATAGCCCATTGCATTGATCACATCTGCCGCAGGTGCGCTGCGTGACGAACCCGAGCGGCACATCACGATGATGGTATCCTCTGGTGTCACGCCAAGGGCATCGAGACGGGCCTTTA
Organism: Paracoccus sp. IB05; assembly: GCF_016405985.1. GTDB lineage: Bacteria > Pseudomonadota > Alphaproteobacteria > Rhodobacterales > Rhodobacteraceae > Pseudogemmobacter. The sequence continues at coordinate 29,022 of NZ_JAEFCF010000044.1, read as the reverse complement.
CGCTGGCCTCGAACCCTTCGTTGCGCTTCATCGGCCAGACGCCTTTTTCGGCATTGAATGCGGAACGATCGAGCACCATCCAGGGCACATGGATGTCCAGTCCTTCGGCGGCGCCGGTGAACATCAGCTCGGACGGATCGCGGACATCGATCAGGATGGCGCGAGGATCGGCCTCCATCATGGCATGGGCCTCTGTCGCATTTGCGTAAAGGCCGAGTTTCGTTTCGCTGTAGGAATCGCTCTCCTGGGCCTGGGCGACGAAGGGAAACATGATGGCGAGACCAAGGGCGGGCAGGACCTGTTTCATATTCATGGTTCCGGATCAGAAGCTCATGACCGTCGTGTCGTCGTCGATCAGCTCCTTCGCCATGGCGTCGGGTGCTGCAGCGGTCACGCCGTCGATGAGGACTTCCGGGCCGGCACCCATGCCCGGCAGATAGATCGCGCAAACCTGCACCTGCACGCCGTTTTCCGCGATCATCGTCTTCAGAAGGCCTTGCGGGCTTGCGCCTTTCGGGGGCTGGCCTGCTGTCGCGGTTTCCGGAGCTGCTTTCAGCGCAATATCGCCGGCTGGGCCGCAAAGCAGGATTTTCGCCTCGGCCCCCTGCGCCACGGCGTTCATGGTCAGAACCATCGCCATAAGCTGGGTCTGGGCCTCGGGCGCCGTCAGGATCGTCACCAGTTTGTGCGGTTCGTCAGCCTGGACCGCGCCTGCGCTGGTCAGAGCCAGAGCGGCGGCAAGGAGGGTCGTTTTCATGGATTCGGTCCTTTTCTCGTTGGTGACAATGGAGGTTTGCGATGGCCGACTGGGCTATCCAGTGTGTTTACCCGGCCTTCGCAGTTGGGCCTGTCGCGGCCAGGCTCTTCCAGGCGTCGTATTGCGACAGGAAGACTTCGCCGTTCAGATCGCGCAGAAAATGTGTGGTCTTGAGCCGGTCCATGACCGGGCCTTTCACTTCCGACAGATGCAGGCGGACCTTCTGCGCGGCCAGTTCCGTGGCCAGCGCCTCAAGGGATTCCAGCGCGGAAAAGTCGATCACATTCACCGCCGAACACATCAGCACCACCTCGCGAATGGCGGGGTCGGCTGCCAGGCGATCCAGCACCAGGGTCTCGATGGCGCGGGCATTGGCGAAATAAAGGCTCTCATCCACCCGCAGCATCAGCACGCCCGGCAGGGTTTCGACCTTGTGGCGCAGCACATTGCGGAAATGCTGGCTGCCGGGCACTAGGCCGACCTCGGCCACATGCGGGCGGGCAGTGTTCAGGACGTGCAGCAGCAGGGACAGCGCGACGCCGGTCGAGATCCCGGCCTCGACTCCGAACAGAAGCGTGGAAAGGACTGTCACCACAACGCTTGCGAAATCGCGCCGCGAATAGGCCCAGGTGCGGCGCAGGATCGCCGGATCCACAAGGCTCAGGACGGCGACGATGATCGTGGCCGCGAGCGTGGCCTGGGGCAGGAAATAGAGTAGCGGCGTCAGGGTCAGCGCGGCCAGTGCCAGCCCGATGGCAGTGAAAGCGCCGGCGGCAGGGGTGGCGGCACCCGCGTCATAATTCACGACTGATCGCGCAAAGCCCCCCGTCACCGGAAAACCGCCGGAAAAAGCCGCTCCGATATTAGCGGCGCCAAGGCCGATCAGTTCCTGATCCGGGCCGATGCGCTGGCGCTTTTTTGCGGCAAGGGTCTGCGCGACCGAAACGCTTTCGACAAAGCCGATGATCGAGATCAGTGCAGCGGGCAGGGCGAGCGTTCCGATCAGCCCGGGGGACAGGTCGGGCAGGGTGAGGGGCGGCAATCCTTGGGGAATCGTGCCGACAATGGCGACGCCCTGCTCATGCAGTCCGAATGCCCAGACGGTGACCGTGGTCACGACAATCGCAAAGACCGGACCGGCGCGGGTCAGCAGCGTGGCCAACCCGTCGCCTGCGCCAAGCCGCTTCAGCGCGGGCTTCATCCCCTTGCGCACCCAGACCAGAAAGACGGTCGAGGCCAGGCCGATCACCAGCGTTTGCCAGTTTGCCTCGGCCAGATGCTGCCAGAGCCGATGCAGGATTTCGGGGAGTGCGTCGCCACCACCCGCGATGCCGAAGATATGCCGCGCCTGTCCGGCGGCGATCAGCAGGCCCGAGGCGATGATGAAACCCGCAATCACCGGATGTGACAGGAAATTCGCCAGAAAGCCGAAGCGCAGCAGGCCAAGCACGATCAACATGAGCCCCGACAGCAGCGCCAGCGTCAGTGCGGCCACCGCATAGCCCGCCGTGCCGCTTTCCGCCACCTGACCGACCGCCGAGGCGGTCATCAGCGATACCACCGCAACCGGCCCCACCGCCAGCGCCCGGCTGGTGCCGAAGATCGCATAAAGCATGATCGGCAGGACCGAGGCATAGATCCCCGCCTCCGGCGGCAGGCCCGCCAGCATCGCATAGGCCAGCGATTGCGGCACCAGCATGATGGTGACGATCACCGCCGCCGTCAGATCGGAAGACAGATCCGATTTCGAATAGCGCCGTCCCCAGTCGAGGATGGGCAGATGGCGGGTCAGGGACAGGCGCATGGGGGCCGCTTTCGGCAATGGCAGGTCGCGCGCGTTTTCAGGCGCGGGCGAGGCGATGAGACAAGATCAGGGGGCTATTGCGGCGGTACACAGCATCGAGGATCGGGCACCGGACCGGCAGTAGGCCAGAACGGGCCCCGATGCTGTTCGCATAGCCTCGGCCATGGCGGGGGCCTGACGCGCGAAATCGGAGGGCCCGGCGACGGGCAGATACAGGGTCGCCAGCCCGGCCGTCTGAGCTGCTTCTGCGATCTCGGCAAAGCCGGGCTGGCCGCGTTCTTCCTCGTCTGGACGGTTGCATACAAGGAGGCCGTAGCCCGCCTGGACGATCTCGGGGATATCCGACAGTTCGACCTGTCCGCAGATCCCGAGCCGGGGCGAGAGTTTCTGGATATCCATACTATCTCGCCCTTTACAATGCGCCGAGCGGCACCTTGAGGAACCGCTTGCCGCTCTCGTCCTCGGGCGGCAGTTCGCCTGCCTTCATATTGACCTGAAGCGAGGGAATGATCAGCGTCGGCATCTTCAGCGTGGCATCGCGTGCCTCGCGCATGGCGATGAAGTCCTCGCGCCTGCGGCCCTGGCCGACATGGATATTGTGGTCCTGCTGTTCGCACACAGTGGTTTCCCAGGCGATGTCACGGCCGTTCGGGCCATAGTCGTGGCACATGAAGAGCCGGGTCTCGCGCGGCAGAGCGAGCACCTTCTGGATGCTGTCATAAAGCACCCCGGCATCGCCGCCCGGGAAATCGGCACGGGCCGAGCCGCCGTCGGGCATGAAGAGCGTGTCGCCGACAAAGGCCGCATCGCCCATCACATGGGTCATGCAGGCGGGGGTATGGCCCGGGGTGTGGATGGCGCAAGCCATCATTCCGCCGATCTGATAGGTATCGCCGTCATTGAACAGCCGGTCGAACTGGCTGCCGTCGCGCTGGAATTCTGTGCCTTCGTTGAAGACCTTGCCGAAGGTTTCCTGCACCACGGTGATCTGGCTGCCGATGCCGATCTTGCCGCCAAGCGCCGCCTGGATATAGGGCGCACCCGACAGGTGGTCGGCATGGACATGGGTCTCGATCAGCCATTCGACCTTCAGCCCCTGTTCGCGGACAAAGGCGATGATGGCATCGGCGGATTCGTAGCTGATGCGACCGGCGGCATAGTCGATATCCATCACGGAATCGACCACCGCGCAGGCGTCAGATCCGGGATCCTTCACCACATAGGAAATGGTGTTGGTGGCCGGATCGAAGAAGGGCATGACTTCGGGTTTCACGGTGAGGTCGGCTTTGCAGGACATGCTATCCTCCGAATATCAGATGGCCGGATCGGGCGGCCCGATCAGGCAGATTGGGGCGAGCGGGCAGCGAGAGCTTTCAGACCGCGAGCGATGAAGAGGCCTAGGATCATTGACGCAACGAAGGCCAGCGCCTCGGGGCGGAGTGTGCCAAGCGCGGGCAGAGCGCCGCCGGGACAGAAGCCCGCAATCCCCCAGCCGATGCCGAAAAGGCCGGAGCCGGAAACCAGTTTCACGTCGATCAGCTTCGTGTCGGGAAGCTGGAATTTCGGCTCGAACCGGGGTGCCTTGCGGACAAGCACCAGCCGGTATCCCGGTATGGCGACCGCAAGGGCGCCTCCCATGACAAAGGCGAGGCTCGGGTCCCAGTTCCCCGCGATGTCGAAGAAGTTCAGCACCTTGGCCGGGTTGATCATGCCGGAGGTGGCAATGCCGATACCGAATATCAGACCGATGAGCAGTGCGGAAAGCAGGCGCATCTCAACCTCCGATCAGGTGGCGGGTGACATAGACGGTGAGGAATGCGGTTGCCATGAAGCTGAGCGTCGCGGTGATAGAGCGGCGCGAAAACCGGGCATTGCCGCAGACGCCATGGCCCGAGGTGCAGCCGCCGCCATAGCTGACGCCGATCCCCACCAGAAGCCCGCCGCCGATGATCGCGGTCATCGATACCGGCACCTCCAGCGCGGGCCAGTTGCCGGTGCCAAGCAGCACCAACCCCGGTGCCAGCACCATGCCCGCAAGCAGCGCCGCCCGCAGCGACCAGTCGCGCATATCGCCGCCGCGTATCAAGCCGGACAGGATGCCGGTCGCACCGAAGATGCGGCCGTGAAAGGCCATCAGCAGAACGGCGGCCAGCCCGATCAGCATGCCGCCCGCGAAAGAGGTCAGAGGGCTGAAGTTGGTCATTTCTTTTTCAGCGGGCAGGTGGACAGGCCGAACAGCCTGTAGGCCGGGCAGGTGGCAAAGGCTGCGGTCAGGATCAATACGGCCGCCACGGCCCAAAGCACGGGGCCGAGCACCGGCCAGCCGCCCCCGTAGAGCCATGCGATCACGGCTGCGACACTTCCGGCCACCAAGCGCAGGATGCGGTCGGGTTGGCCAAGATTCTTGATCATCGGGACACCTCGGGACTGTGTTTCGTGGCATGCGGATGCCACGACCGCGACTTCCCGTCGGTGACTTGGTTACAGTTCCGGCTCCCGCGTCAGTTTTTCGAGCGCGTGCCGGTCGATCAGCCGAACCTCGCCCCGGGCCTGTTCGATCCATCCCCGGCGCTGAAACTCGGACAGCGTCCGGCTGATCACCTCGCGCGCCGAGCCGAGTTCAGCGGCGAGTTGCTGATGCGTGGCATGGACGGTGTCACCTTCGGCCAGCGCCAGCAGCCGCGTGGCAAGCCGCAGGTCGATGCGCTGAAAGGCGATATCGTCGATCAGCGACAACAGATCCGTCACCCGCCTCGACCAGGCCCGCATGACGAAGCCGCGGAAGTCGGGCGACAGCGCCATCATCTCGTCGAAGGTGGACCGGGGGATGCCGATGGCCTCGATATCGGTTTCCGCCACGCCTTCGGTTGCCAGATCGTCATAGGCCAGCATGCAGGCCGAGGTCAGCACACAACTTTCCCCCGCGCCAACCCGGTAGAGAACGACCTCGCGCCCGGTGTCGGAAACCTGGGTGACCCTGAGCTTCCCCGAGACCAGCAGGAGCAGATACTCTGCGGGCTGCCCCGGCCCGAACAGGCGCGATCCGACCGGGAACTGCAGCTTACGGCTGTTGCGCAGAAGGGATTTGCGCATCGGAGCAGGAAGCTGATCCATTTCTTTGAAATATGCGGTCCAGTCGTCCATCTGCTCTCCTGCGTTGAAAAGGATTCTAGCAGGAACGGCTGAATATGGGCAGGCCCGATCAGGGTGTGCCCGGTGATGGTCTGTCGCTTTGGCGACATATCATGGCAGATTGGCAGTCTTGCCCGCAGCGGGTTCCTGTTCCAATTCGAAAAAGAACGGTGCCCGGTCGGCGCGATTTTGCCCGGCCCCGGCCCCAGCTCTGTCCCGGATTAAAGGAGAGACCCATGCAATCCGCTGATTTCGTCGCAACCTTGTTCGATGGCCGCGCCAACCCGGCCAAGGTCACCGTAGCATTCACCATGTCGCTGAACGCGCTGCAAAAGGGGCACAGTGCGATGGTGCTCTTGATGGTCGAAGCGGTCGAACTCGGCCAGCCCGATGCGACTGCGGGGATCGACGTGGGCAAGCCCTTCGAGCCGGTCCCGGATCTGCTGGCGAAATTCATCGCGGGCGGTGGCCGGATCGGCATCTGCAAATCCTGCATGATCCATAACGGGTTCAGCACTGAGCAGATGGTGCCCGGCTACGAGATCGTCACCGCGCCCGAGGTGATCGACCTGATGATGGCTGCCAAAGGCTCGCTGCAGATCACCTGAACGCATTTCCCCCGACAAGGAACAGATCCCATGAGTAATGCTCCGCAACGCAATGTCGTGAAGGCCCGTGAAAGCGGCTTTGGCCCCTTTGGGCAATATATCAATGTGGGCCACCACATTCTTGGCGCGGATGAGCCGGGAACCTATGGCGGGCAGGACACCGGCCCCGATCCGTTCGAACTGGTGATGGCCGGCCTTGCCGCCTGCACCACGATGACGATCCGCATGGTCGCGGGTCGCAAGAAAATCACGCTCGACGATGTGTCGGTCGAGGTGCGCCACCTGCGCGCGCCGGTGATGAGCATGGGCGCCGATCCGGCTCCGACCGGCGAAAAGCCCCATGCCTTCGAGCGGGTCGTCACCCTGATCGGCGATTTGACCCCCGAGGACCGCGCGCTTCTGGTCGCGATGGCTGACAAATGCCCGGTCCACAAATTGCTGGAAGGCGAGGCCGAGATCATCACGCGCGAGGCTGCGTGAGGGGAGGGCGGGCGGGGGGCACCCTCCGCCCGCCCTTGTTTTGCAGGGAGGAGAGACTTCACGATGACGGAATTTCGAAGCACGCGGCGTGGCCTGTTGGGGCTGGGCGCGGTTGGGGCGCTGGCGCTTGGCCTTGGTGGCGAGGCGCAGGCGGCGAAGCTGGCGACCAAGGCGCGGATCGTGATCATCGGCGCGGGGGCGGGTGGTGCGACGCTTGCCAATCGTCTGGTCCAGCGGCTGGACGGTGCGGCAATCACTCTGGTCGATCCACGCAAGGAACATTTCTATCAGCCGGGGCTGTCTCTGGTTGCGGCGGGGCTGAAACCGGCGGATTATGTCGTCAGCCAGACCACCGACTGGCTGCCGCAAGGCGTGACGCTGATTACTGAGAAGGCCGCCGCCATCGACCCGCTGGCAAAGACCGTCTCTACCGAAAGCGGCAAGCGGCTGGACTATGATTTTCTGGTGGTCGCGCCCGGCCTCGTGCTGGACCATGATGCCATCGAGGGCTTTGCGCTGGATATGGTCGGGCAGAACGGCATCGGCGCGCTTTATGCCGGGCCGGAGCACGCCGCGAAGACATGGCAGGCCGCGCAGAAGTTCACCGAGGAGGGCGGCATTGGTCTCTTCACCCGCCCCGCGACCGAGATGAAATGCGCCGGCGCGCCGCTGAAACATACGTTCCTGATCGACGACATCGCCAGCCGTGGGGGTGCCAAGGGCAAATACGAGACCCATTACGCTTGCCCACAGCAGGTGCTGTTCTCGGTGCCGATCGTCTCGGAAAAAGTGCGGATGCTGTTCGGCGAGCGCAAGATCACCCCGCATTACGGCCAGACCCTGACCACCATCGACGCCGGGGCGAAACGGGCAACATTCGCCACAATGACCACCGATCCGGCGACGGGCGCCGTGGTGAAATCCACCACCGAGATGCCCTATGACTATCTGCACGTTATCCCGCCGCAGCGCGCGCCCGAGATGATCCGGCAATCGGGCTTGTCCTGGGCGGATAAATGGTCCGACCAGGGCTGGGTCGAATGCGACATGAAGACCCTGCGCCACCTGCGCTATCCCGAGATCTTCGCGCTCGGCGATGTGGCGGGGGTGCCGAAGGGCAAGACGGCGGCGAGCGTGAAATGGCAGGTGCCGGTGGTCGAGGATCACCTGATCGCCGCCATCCAGGGTCGCGAAGGCACGACGGTCTATGACGGCTATACCTCTTGTCCGATGATCACCCGTGTCGGCAAGGCGATGCTGGTGGAATTCGACTATCACAACAACCTTGTGCCCTCCTTCCCCGGTCTCATCGCACCCTTGGAGGAGTTGTGGATCAGCTGGCTGATGAAGGAGGTGGCGTTGAAGGCCACCTATAACGCAATGCTGCGCGGCAGGGCCTGAGGAGGAGGGAACATGCAGGAGCTAACGTTTTCGACGATGATCGCGGTGCTCGAGGAAATCTTCGGGCGCGGCCTGTTATGGGTGATGGTGGCCGCTGCCGTTCTTGTGACGGCGGCCTATCTCTACGTCCTGATGCGGGATCGGGCAGTGTCCTGGCGCAAATTCCTCTGGGCGCAGGTTGCCATGCCGTTCGGCGCCATTGCGGCGGTGCTGTTCGTGCAAAATGTGACCAGTTCGGGCTTTGGCGACATCGGTGGCCCGATTGATGTGATCGTGCTGCTGCTGGTGTCAGTGGCGGGTGCGGTCGGAGCCGCGATCCTCGTCTATACCGCACAGTCGCTGTTGCGCGGCAAGGCGGCAAAGCCATGAACTCGCCCATCCTTTTGCGGCCCATCGGCCAGATCCGCACCCCATGGAAGACGCTGGCGGATTGTCCGAGTGGCCCGGGACGGGGCGGGGAGGAAGCGCGTCTGGAAATCCTGCCGGAATATGCCGAAGCGCTTCATGCTCTGTCGGCGTCTGAGCTGGATCTCCTCTACTGGTTTGACCGCGCAGCGCGCGATGTGCTGCGCTCGGTCAGTCCGCATGACGGGGGCGAGCGCGGGGTTTTTGCCATGCGCTCCCCGCATCGCCCCAATCCGGTGGCGCTGTCGCGGGTGCCACTGATCGCGGTAGAGGGGCATATTCTTGTCGTCGGTCCCCTCGATTGCCTCGATGGCACGGCTCTACTGGATATCAAGCCGGTTTCCTGTGGCGGCAGGTCGACAAAGGCATAGAACTTCCCCTGGCCCTCAGCGTCCCGAAGGCCAGTGGATGGTTACGGCGGGGCGAAGGCAATCGCCTCGTCGTAACCGGATTTACGAGCCGTTGTTCAGAAAGCGCTGTGGTGTCGTTCCAAAGACTTCGCGGAACGCGGCGATGAAGGCGCTCGGGCTGCTGTAACCCATCGAAAAAGCGATGGTCGTGCTGCTTTCACCGCGGTTCAGCGCCTCGATCGCGCTGAGCAGACGCAGTTTCGACCGCCATTGCCGGAAGCTGAGCCCGGTCTCGGCGCGGAACAGCCGCTCCAGCGTACGGGGGCTAGCGCCCGCGATCTGACTCAGTTCGGGAAGCTGGCTCGGGTCTTCCGGATGGCAGATCAGATGGCGGGTCACCCGGACCAGCCGCTCGTCCTGACCGCCGGGCAGGTTCAGCGGCGCCTCGGAGAGGCCTTCGATCTCATCGAGCAGCACGGCGCAGAACCTGAGCAGCCGCTCATCGAAAGGGGCGGAGGTATCGCTGTCGCCAAGCCTGCGGATCAGTTCGCGCGCCAGCGGTGTCAGCAAAAGCACTGCGCAGCAGGGCATCGGCCGTGTTGGCGGGCGCACTGTGACCGAAGGGTCGACATAGATGTTCAGCAGTTCCGCCTCTGCCTCGATTGTGACCTGATGTTTCATACCGCCGGGGATCCAGACGGCGTGGCTTGGCGGTACCAGCCAGATACAGGAATTGCTGACCACGCGCAGGACGCCCCGCATGGCCCACAGAAGCTGACCGCGCGGATGGCTGTGCGGGCGCACCGCGCGTCCGGCGGCGATCACCCTTCCATGAGTCAGGATGGGGCGCGCCGGGTCTATCGTGAAGGCGATATCCGAGGGGTCGAAATCTGGCGGTTTGGCGACATCTGTTGTCATGATCGCAGTCTGGCACAAGGGTGCGGTCAAGGCTAGATCAGAGCTGATACCAACCAGCCTCTTCGGTTTGATCAGATGACGTTTTCCGCCAAACATATTCTTACAGCCCTCGTTGCCCTGCTGGCACTGGTGATGGCGATCCTGCCGCCGCCAATGCTGATGCCGGATCAGGCGCGGATCCTCGGCATCGTGCTGATCACGCTGGTGCTTTGGGCCACGAGCCTTGTGCCTGGCTATCTGGCCAGTCTGATCTTCTTCGCGGTGCTGCTGGTCGTTGGTCTGGCCCCGCCCGATCTGGCCTTTGCCGGGTTCTCCTCAACCGCCGTCTGGCTGATCGTTTCGGGTTTTGTCATCGGGGCGGCGATCTCGATATCGGGGCTGGGCGCGATGTTGGCACGAGGCCTTGCGCCGCTGCTGACCGGCAGCTATCCGCGATTGATTGCGGGGCTGATGGCGGTATCGGTTCTGCTGAGCTTTCTGATGCCGTCCTCGATTGGGCGCGCGGTGGTGATGGTGCCGGTCGGCATGGCGCTGGCCGATCAGATGGGGTTCGGGCCGGGATCGAAGGGCCGGATCGGCATCGCATCGGTGCTGGCGATCGGCACCAATATGCCCGGCTTCACCATCCTGCCGTCGAACATCCCGAACATGGTATTGTCGGGCGCGGCCGAGACCATCCATGGCGCGCATTTCGGCTATATGGACTATCTGCTGCTGCATTTTCCGGTGCTGGGGGTGCTGAAGGGCTTGGCGGTCGTGGTTCTGGTCTTGTGGATGTTCCCGGATACGCCCGGCGCAGCCCTGCCTGCGCCCGAGGCCGCCAAAGGCGACAAGCCGGTCAGCCCCGCCGCGCGGATCCGGGTGACGGTGATCCTGCTGGCGACGCTGGCGCTGTGGATGACCGACAGTCTGCATGGCGTGAACTCGGCCTGGATCGGGCTGGTGGCGGCTGTGCTGCTGCTGTTGCCGGGCTTCGGCGTGGTCACGCCGCCGGCCTTCAAGGCCTCGGTCGATTTCGGGATGCTGCTCTTTGTCGCCGGGGCGCTGGCGCTCGGGGCACTGGTCAATGCTTCCGGGCTGGGGGCGATGCTTGGGCAGGCGTTGATCGCGGCGCTGCCGCTGGAGCCGGGAGCGGATGCGACAAACTTCGCCTCGCTGTCGCTGATGTCGGCGGTGACGGGGCTGTTCACCACAGTGCCGGGTGTTCCGGCCGTGCTGACGCCGATGGCCGGAGATCTGGCCGCGCAGACCGGGTTCAGCCTGAACACCGTGCTGATGACGCAGGTGATCGGGTTTTCAACGGTGATCTTTCCCTATCAGGTCGGGCCGCTGGTGGTTGCCATGCAGATGTCGGGCGAAAAGCTGGGCCATTTGCTGCGGATCACCCTGCCGCTGGCGCTGATCACCTTCCTTGTGCTGCTGCCCATAGATTTCCTGTGGTGGAAACTGCTGGGCGCGCTCTGACCGGGGGCGCTTAAGGCCCGGTTAAGGGGTAGGGGCCAGAGGCTGGATCAAACCCTTTCACGAGCCCGGAGATCAGACCATGCGCAAGCTGCAACGACGCGAATTTACCACGCTCGGACTGGTCTCGGGCCTTACCCTGTCCGTCGGCGTGCCCATGGCACGGGCACAAGATAATCCCATGCCACCCGAGTTGCGCGACGCGATAGAGCGGCAGCCCTTCTCGCCCGTGCTGGGTAATTCGAAGGGCGATGTCACCCTGACCGAGTTTTTCGATTACAATTGCCCGCATTGCCGGACCAGCGTTCCGGTGATCCGCAAGCTGATCGGGGACGATCCGCACCTGCGTGTGGTGCTGCGGGAATGGCCTGTTTTCGGCGAAAGTTCCGAGTTTTGCGCCCGTGCCTCGCTGGCATCCGTGAAACAGGGGAAATACTGGCAGTTCCACAGCGGGTTGATGGCAATCCGAGGGCGGGCCGAAGAGGCTTCGGCGATGCGGGTCGCGCAGGAGGTCGGGCTTGATCTGGCAAAGCTGCGACGCGACATGCGGTCTGCCGATGTCGAGGGCCATATTGCGCAATCCATGGCCCTTGGTGACCATATGGGGCTGATGGGAACGCCCACCTTCATCGCCGGCAACGATGCATTGTTCGGCAAGAAATCCGGCTCTGAACTGAAGCAACTGGTAGCACAGGCGCGCAAGGATCTGGCCTGAACCGGACCCAACACATGCACCGCAAATGCGCGATGCTCTCGCATTCGTGTCCGGTCATGGGGGACATCGCTTAAGGCCTGGTTAAGCCAACTTTTCCAAGTCAGCGCCCATGAAACACAATCCTTCCCTTCCTTCTTGCGCTGCGCTGCTTCTGGCGCTTCTCGTGTTCTGGTTCCCGGCACATGCGCAGACCTTCACCTTCGGGGGCGGCGGAAGCCGGCCCCTCGACCCTGAGGATGCCTTCATCATCGAAGTGCTGTCGGTCAGTGATGGCCGGGCAAGCATCGGCTGGCGTATTGCCGAGGGCTACTACCTTTACCGCGATCAGATCGCCGCCCATACCGCCGATGGCGCGGCCCTTGCGGTCGAGACATCTGCGGGCCGGATCAAGGACGATCCGGGCTTTGGCCGGGTGGAGGTCTATTACGGCAATGCCTCAATCCTGTTGCCCAGTGCGGGTGGCGAGGTGCGTATCACCTGGCAGGGCTGTCAGGAGGATGGGATCTGCTATGCGCCGGTCACCAGCAGCCTGAGCCTGCCGGAACTAGCGGCGGGGACAGCGCCGGGCGGTTCCGCAATAGAAGATCCCGCGCGGGCAACAGGCTCGGGCGAGATTGCGGAACAGGCGCCGACCCCCGCACCGCAGATGGAACTGGCAAAGGGTGAGGGCATGCTGGCGGGCCTTGCCAAGCGCGGTGGCACAGGACTGGTTCTGCTGGCATTCCTTGGTTTCGGACTCGCGCTGGCGGACACATGAAACAGACAACCGGATACTCCGCCACTCAAATCGGCCTGCATTGGATTGTGGCCGTGCTTGTGGCGGGGCAATACATGTTCAAGGACGGAATTTCGTCCGCGTGGGATGCCTATTCCGAGGGACAGGAAATTGCCTTTTCGCCACTCGTTTTTGCCCATGTCGCGGGGGGTATGCTGATCTTGGCCTTCGTGCTTTGGCGCCTCGTGTTGCGGTTGACCCGTGGCGTGCCGCCCGCGCCGGAAAATGAGCCTGCCCCCCTCAAGACGCTGAGCCATGTCGCACATTGGGGCTTTTACGTGCTGCTTGCTGCCATGGCGGTCACCGGTGCGATGGCATGGTTTGGCGACATCGCGGCTGGCGCCGAGGCCCATAATGTGGTGAAGATCGCACTTCTTGCGCTGATCGTGCTGCACGTTCTTGCCGTGCTGTTCCACCGCATTGTTCTCAAAAATAATCTGATGCTGCGGATGATCCGCCCGGCTGATTGACGGCGCCGAATAGTGAAGGAAACCGGGCATGCCCCTGACTGATGACACCACCCTGCCCATTGATCTGGAACGTCCCGATGCCCCCCCGCCGCGTCGCCAGGTGTTTCACAAAAGATATTTGCTGGTTCTGCTGATCCCGGTGCTGATGTTCTCGGGCGGGGTACTCGGCATGTATTTCCAGCCGCCCGCATTGCAGCGTTTCTACGAAATGTCGGGCCTGCAACCGGGTGGCGGTTCCAACAGCCCGATCGCATTGCCGCCCGAAATCGTGCTCCCCGTGCAGCTGGCCGAGACGCTGTTGCCCTCCGATGTGGTGGGACTGGCGCGGATCATGCCGCGCGGGGACGTGGCCGTGGTTGCAGCACCTTATGGGGCGGGGGATGCGCGGGTGGCCGAGATTCTGGTCGCAATCGGTGACACGGTGGCGCGGGGGGATCCGCTGGCACGGTTGGACAATGCCCAGGCGCTGGAGGGGGCCGTGCTTCAGGCCGAAGCGAACCTTGCCGTGCGGCAGGCGACGCTGATGCAGACCCGGAGTTCCATCGAGGCCAGCCGTGCCGAAGCGCAGGCGACGCTTGACCAGACCCGCGCCGGTGCGGCTGAAGCGGCTGCAAGTCTTGAGCGGACACAGGCACTGAGCGAACGCGGGGTCGCCACAACGGCCACGCTCGATACTGCGCAATCGCGCGCGAGTGAGGCGGCGCAGGCCGTCGCCCGGGCCGAGGCGACGCTGGCACGCTTTGCCTCACTTGCGGTTGACGATCAGCCCGATGTTGTTGTCGCCGCCCGCAATGTTGCCGCCGCTGAAGCCGAACTGGAACGTGCCCGCATGGACCTTGGCCGGGCCGAGGTGCGCGCCCCCATCGACGGCACGATCCTGAATATCCACGCCACCCCCGGCCAGCGTCCGCCTGCCGAGGGGATCATGGAGATGGGCGACACCGGCCAGATGATGGCCGAAGTGGAAATCTGGCAGGACCGCATCGCCTCGGTGGCCCTTGGCCAGCCGGTCGAGATTGTCGCCGATGCGCTTGGGCGGTCCTTGCGTGGAACGGTGGACAGCATCGGCCTGACCGTTGGACGGCAGGGGCTGATCTCGGACGATGCCGCCGCAAATTCGGATGCGCGCGTCATCCGGGTGCTGGTCGTGCTGGAACCCGAGTCGTCCATCATCGCCGCACGATACACAAACCTCGAAGCCGTCGCCCGCATCGACACAGGCGCGCGGGCGCGGGTCGCGCCATGAGCCGCCTTTTGCAATGGGTCTTCGGGCGACTTCCCATCGGCTGGCTGCAACTGACCCACAAGCGCGGACGCTTTGCCGCTGCGCTGGCAGGTGTGGCTTTCGCCAATGTGCTGGTGTTCGTGCAGCTTGGGCTGATGAACTCGATGGCGACGGCGACGCTCAAACCCTATGGGTTTTTTCAGGCAGATGTCATGATCTCGGCCGGCAATGCGAATGCTCTGGCCGAGGGAAACAATGTCGCGCGTCAATGGATGTTGCAAGCTTTGGCCGACCCGGATGTGACCGAAGGGATGGGCCTGTTCGTGGGGAATGTGCCCTGGGACCGGGGCGGCAACGAGATTGTCTTCACCACATTCGGGATCGACCCGGCCCGACCCGCCTTTCTTGCGCCGACCGTGTCGGACGGCCTGCATCTGTTGCAGGTGCAGGGCGTGGCTATCCTTGACCGGCTGGCACGCGGCCTGCCTGCGGACGAGGCCGCCGCGATCCGCCCGCAAACGCCGCTGCGGTTTGAAACCCTCGGGCGCACGCTGACCGCCATGTCCACTTTTGCAGGTGGCGGCGGCTTTGGCGGCGACGGATTCATGCTGGTGTCGGATCAGACCTTTTTGTCGCTGTTCCCTTCGCGAACCTCCGCCGCGCCCGACCACATCCTGCTGCGCCTGCGCCCCGGCGCAGATGTCACCGCAACCGTGGCGCGGTTGCGCGGCGTGATCTCGGACAAGACCCTGCGTGTACGCAGCTATGCCGATGCCGCCCAAGAGGATCTGCACTATCAGCAGACCCAGCGCCCGACCGGCGTGATCTTCGGCTTTGGTGTGTTGATCGGTGTGCTGGTGGGGCTGGTGATCGTCTATCAGGTGCTGTCGGCAGACGTGGCAGACCACATGCGCGAATACGCGACCTTCAAGGCAATGGGCTATGGCCCGCGCTTCTTTCTGGGCATCGTGCTGGAGGAAGCGCTGGTGCTGGGCCTGTTGGGCTTTCTTCCAGGGCTTGCGATCGGCACCGCGATCCTGACGCTGATGGCCAAGGTCACGACGTTGCCCTTGCTGATGACGCCGGGCATGGCTGTGACCGTTTTCGTGGGAACGGTCGTCTTTTCGGCGCTGTCGGGGGTGATTGCAACCCGGCGGCTTGCCGCGGCTGATCCCGCCGACCTGTTCTGAAAGGTGAAGACAATGACAGATGCGCCCATCGTTGCGGTAAAGGAACTCAACCACTGGTTCGGAACGGGTGACGCCCGCAAACAGGCCATGTTCGACATCACCCTCAGCCTGCCGCGCGGCAGTTTCACGGTGCTGATGGGCCCGTCGGGTTCGGGCAAGACCACGCTGCTGACGCTGGTCGGGTGCCTGCGGGCCGTGCAGGACGGCTCCGTGCGGTTGCTTGGCCGCGAATTGCTGGGCGCAGGCGCGGACGAACTTACGCGGCAGCGTCAGCAACTCGGCTTCATCTTTCAGGCTCATAACCTACATGAAAGCCTGACCGCCGCGCAAAATGTCGTCATGGGGGCACAGGTGCGCCCCGGCGTGCCGGATGACATCGCACAAAAGGCAGCGGCGCGCGCGCTTGGTCTGGTCGGGCTGTCCGACCGGATGGATTACTTGCCCGCGAACCTGTCCGGCGGCCAGAAGCAGCGGGTGGCCGTGGCGCGTGCGCTGGTCGGAAACCCGGCGCTTGTGCTGGCAGATGAACCGACCGCTGCGTTGGACAAGGACAGTGCCGCCGATGTGGTGGACCTCCTCAAGCGGTTAGGCGCGGCGCGCGGCACAACAACACTGCTTGTGACCCACGATCCCAGGATCCTCGACCGCGCGGACCGGATCCTGACTCTGGAGGATGGGCGCATCGTGTCAGATTCCGGAAAGCAATGAGTGCTGGTAAGTTCTTTTGCACAGGTCCTGTGAGCAATTCATTTGGTGAATCCAGCGTGGTAGCTGTGGTACATTCGCAGACCGACACCCCCGGCCCAAGACCAGAAACCGGCCAGCCTGCAATGAAGCGCTCATCCTGGGCGACGGTGGCACAGAGGTGTTCTCTCACCATGCTGCACAGTGATCTGCCCGTGCCTTCGCGTCGTCGAACGATCATCCAAAGTGCTCTCAAGGGCCTGCGCCCAAGCAGCCTGATTGTCGAACTGATCGGCAGTCGGTGCGAACCAGTTTGGCCTCCGGAACTTGGTTGGTAATCGACCAAAACCCACCATCACTTGCCCACTACTTGATAACTATTATCAAGATCGCTAAGTTCGTCCTGATACAGGAGGACGTCCCACATGATCAGCGCAGACCTCGGGCATCAGTTGGAGAACTTCGTCACGAAGCTCGTCGAGACCGGCCGGTACAATTCGAAGAGCGAGGTTCTTCGGGAAGGGATCCGCCTGGTTCAGGAACGCGAGGCTAGACTGACCGTGCTCGATCAGGCTTTGGCGCGAGGCATTGATGATGAAGATGCAAAACGGACCAAGCCGCTGGCTGATGTCGTCGCGCGCCTCGAGCTCAGGTATCAAGGTGCGGGTCGGCCCACGGAATGAAGGTCCTGATCACGGCCGAGGCCGAGGCGGATCTTGAGTCGATCGGTGACTACATTGCCCGCGGCAATCCCGCACGGGCGCTGAGCTTCGTGCGCGAACTCTACCAGCTGTGTCTCAACATAGCCGAAATGCCACAAGCCTGGCCGGTGGTGCCCCGCTACGAGCATCACGGCATCCGTCGCAGTGTGCATGGCCGGTATTTGATCTTTTACCGAGTCGGCGCTGACCAGATCACGATTTTGCACATATTGAATGGTGCTATGGACGTCGAGACGATGCTCTTCCCGGACGGCTGACGACCCGATCTGCGCGGTTAGTGCGTGGCCCTCCACATTCTGAACCGCCCCTGTCCTGTCACCTCGCGGATCAGACCCCGCGCTTGCATCCATGCAAGGTTGCGCTGGACGGCGGCGCGGCTGGCGCCGGTCAGGGCCGCGGCCATCGGGGCGGAGACGAGCGGCCATTCGGTCAGCACCGCGCGCAAGGCCGGGGGCGTCCTGCCCGAGAGCGATGCCATCTCGGCCTCCGCCCGCACTGACCACGCTTCGATATCGTCAAGCTGCCGCATCGCAGTCACACATGCCATCGAGCCAACGCGCCAGACGGTCAAACGGTGAACCGCCGGCGCGTAACCCCCCTGCTCCGCCCATGGCCAGAGGCGCGAAAACTGCTCCTCTCCCCTCGCAGGCGGCGATCCGTGCCGCCGCGACAGCCGCTTCCATCTGGTCACCGTGCTGCCCGAGCCCCGCTAGGCCCCATAGGTGAAAGCCCATAGCGGCGCGGGTGATCGAGTGCAGGTCTGCGGCTTGCCCCATCAAATCCAGCCAGCCGCTCGCACGATCCACGAACGGCTCGATCTCATCACTTAGGTTCTCGGGGTCACGACGGTCTAGGAAAGCGGACAGGTCCTGCTCCGGCCCCGGTCCACCCGTCAGCCGCCGCACTGCCCAACCGACACGCGCGAGCGCCGCGGTGTCGTCCTGCACGCCGGACAAGCGCATGGATATCCAAAGCGCCAGCCGATCTGGGCAAATGCGGTCACCCACAACCCAGCTGAGGTCTGCCGCTTCGATCAGGGCAAGCCTGTGCCGCCATCCTTCCGGGCCGCGCTTCAGCCGGTCGTCCAGCGCGCCGACGCGACCGGCCACTCGAGCAAGACGCGCGGCTGACCCCCCTCTGCTTTCCGCCAATCGTCGAGCACCTCGGTTTCACGCGGTTCAGCCCGTGGTCCGGGCAGCAGGTAATCCGGCTCGTCGCCCATCGGACCGGGCAGGAACCAAAGATCGTCCTCGGACGCCCGTTCCACCTCCTGACCGTCGAGGGAGAAAGTATCAGATTCATCATGGAAGGCAGGTGCTTGAGGCTTCATATGTGCAAAATACGGCTATTTTACATTTTACCCAAGGGTTTTGTCAGAGCGTACCTGGATACCTTATATAGCATGCGCGCGCGATGGTCTGCGAGGGCTCTCTAGGTCATGTTGACAAATGGCGTATCCATAGACGGATCGAGGTGATGTCGATGAAGCCGAGGAAGCTCTGGGCGGTCTTGTCGTAGCGGGTTGCGACCCTTCGTGCGTTCTTGAGCTTGTTGAAGCACCGCTCGACGAGGTTGCGCAACGAATACAGCGAATGATCCACGCCGACGCGCATCTTACGTGATTTTCGCATGGGAATTTGGGTGAGCACGTGACGCACCTCCATCTTTTCCCGAATGCTGTCAGCGTCATAGCCTCTGTCGGCCAACAGGACGCTCGGCTCAGGCAGGTTGTCGACCATGACCAGATCAAACCCCAGGTAGTCGGATGTCTGGCCCGGCGTGATCTCGGTCCTCATGGGCAGGCCTGCTGCATTGACGCGGAGGTGGATCTTGGTCGTGAAGCCACCTCTTGAGCGGCCAAAACCCTGTCGCGGAGTCCCCCTTTTGCGCCCGCTGCCTGATGATGGGCGCGAACCACGGTGCTGTCGACCATTTGGAGGGCATCCGGCGCTGCCCCGCTTTGGTTCAGGGCGTCCATGATGTCCTCCCAGAGACCTGCCAGCGTCCAGCGTCGGAACTGCCGGTAGACGCTCGACCATTTGCCAAACTCCTCAGGCAGGTCCCGCCATGGGGCACCGGTGCGAGCGATCCAGAAAATCCCATCAAGAACAAGGCGGTGGTTGGTCGGTTTGCGCCCGTTCGGCGCACGGACCGCCAGGATAAACCGTTCAAAGAACGCCCACTCCTCGTCCGACATCAGGTCTCGTGCCAAGCTGGTCTCCATCGCAGATACCAGCTTGAATCACGCTCCAGGCTCGGTGTGAATCCCTTTTGTCAACATGACCTAGACCTATTACCCCGTCCATATCGAACCGTTTAACAGCACGCCCGTTCGCGCCAAGGTAGAGTGCATTCGTGCTTCTTTCGTCGTCTGAGATTGCTTTGGGAAGCAAAAAGCAATGGCAGACGAAATCAGCGGAAGCACCCGAAACCACTACATCGAATCGATAGTCCGCATCACGTTCAACAGAGGCTGAGAACGCGTCGAACAAGTCAATTTCGGCGTCCACATCACAGACCGTGATTTTGGGGTGACTGATGTTGATGAAGTAGCTGATGAAGTGTGCCAGAAGCCGATTTGTGACCGTGCTTGCTTTCTTTGGTATGTGAAGTGCGTATTCCCGTTTGTAGGGGGTCAGTTGAACAATTGAACCTGCGGTGCTGCGATCCGCTGGTAAGAAGGTCAGGTTATCCGTTGGGTTGGAAACCTTGAAATCAAACGAAACTGAACGCCCGCTGGACCCGTCATCATAAATGCTTTTGATATGCACCTCATCCAGCACCTTGAGCCAAACAAGGCGTCCTACGCCTTTTCCACCAATTTTTTCCTTGGCTCGCGAGTCCATTCGACGGAAAGACGCGAGGTTGCTTTCGTTGAAGCCAGTGCCGTTGTCGGAAACCGTGAAACCTTCCATATCTCCAGTTTCAGTACGGTGGAGTTCGATCAAAACTTCACCCTTACTGAGATTATCCTTACCAAATCTGTCTTCGACGGCATGAATGGAATTCATCACCGCTTCAAAGAGCGGGAAAAGTGAATTCTTGGCATTCGGAGCAAGAGATAAGTTTCGGATGCGTCCTGCGGGGTCATTGTCCCAACCCGTTTGAACTCGAACGTCCATGTGATTTGCTCCAACCTGCCCTTAGCGCCACTATGACTTCCTAGTTGGTTAGGCGCAATCCGACAGTTTTCCTCGGTACTGACCTGCGGGCCCACATGCTAGGGAACCTGTTCGCCGCTCCGCCTCTCCTCTGTTTCACAGGCGGGCGGGATCGGACCATAACGTGGGATATTTCCAACCTTCCGAATGCACCCTCATGGCAAGATTGGGAAGCTGACGCGGTAAAAAACGAGATCGACCGGCAGCTTTGGGCCGCCTCTTTGGTCGCGCGATCATTGAGCAATGCCATGTTGCTGAGTACTTCAGCAGCGGTGAAGCGCCCGGTGCTATAAGGTGGTCCAACTGAAGCATTGAGCGGATTTTGGCGTCTCCCGGCATAGCCGGGACCGGGCTCAGGTCCTGGCGGACGGAAGCCGGCGTCGCCGTCTTCCCCCTTTCGGGCATAGATCCCTGACGCAGGACCCGCCAGAGGCGGGGTCCGCCGAGTGATGTGCCGCGGCGATCGCGGCGAGGCTACGGGCCTGTCCGGCTCAGCGTGAGAGGTCGAGAGGGGGCCGGAACGGGCAGGTTCCGGGCGGTTGAGAGAGAGCGCTGTCCGGGGCCGTCCCGCGCTCTGCTCTCCCGAGGATCTTCCCGATGAACGACCTGTCCCCCGCGACCACGGCGCAAGCGCCGGTCGCGCGCACTCCTGTTCTGTCCGCGCCCTGCATTCTGGCTGCAGCGCAGGCGCTTCTCCCGCATCTCGAACGCGGCCAGCGCATCGACAGCACGATGCTGCGCGGTGCCATGGAAACCGCTTTCGGCGCATCTGATGCCTCCGGCCTCTGGGGTTGGAAAGACGCCTACGAGGCCTGTGAGGTCGCCACGGTTCTGTTTCTGCGCAAGTTCGGCCGCGCGCTGTACCGCAAGGCGGGAGCGCCCGAGGCGCGCCTCGCGGCGCTGACGAAGATCGCTGGCTTGCTGCCGAGCCATACGAGGCGCTCCGAGGAAAGCCAGGCACTGCAACAGTTCAGCACGCCGCTTCCGCTCGGGATTGCGGCAGTCACCGCTGCGGCAATCACGCCTGCGGATGTGGTGCTCGAGCCTTCGGCCGGCACCGGCCTGATGGCAATCCTCGTCGACATCGCCGGCGGCAGTCTCGCGCTGAACGAACTGGCCGATACCCGCGCGGATCTCCTTGCCGCCCTCTTTCCGGCCCTGCCTGTCACCCGGTTCGATGCCGCGCAGATCCACGACCACCTTGATGCCGGGGTAGTGCCGTCAGTTGTGCTGATGAATCCGCCGTTCTCGGCGCTGGCCAATGTGACCACCCGCGTGGGTGATGCCGCTTGCCGCCATATCGCTTCCGCTCTGGCGCGGCTCGCCCCCGGCGGACGGCTGGTGACCATCACCGGTGCGGGTTTCGGCCCCGAAGCACCGGCCTGGCGCGATGCCTTCATCCGGCTGCAAGAGCATGGCCGTGTGGTCTTCACGGCGGCCGTGGACGGTGCCGTCTATGCAAAGCATGGCACCAGTTTCGACACGCGGCTGACGGTGATCGACAAGCTCCCGGCCGAGGATCCTTCCTCCTTCCCGGCTTCTTCGGGCATCACCCCTGATGTTGCGACCCTGCTCGGTTGGATCACAGCCCAGGTGCCGCCGCGCTGCGTGGTCGATCTGCCCCGGCCACCGGCACCGACAGCACCGGCCGCCGGCCGCACGGTGCGCACCTACCTTGCTCGCGCCGGTGCAGCCCAGCCTGCTAGGCTCACGTCGACCAGTCCCAATGCCATCGAACTCGCCTATGAGACGCTGGACTGGACGCCGCCTGAAGCCGCGCGGCTCTCGGACGCGATCTATGAAGAATACGCCCTCCAGGTGATCCGGATTCCAGACGCGGCCCCGCATCCGACCAAACTCGTGCAATCCGCTGCCATGGCCTCGGTCGCGCCACCCCGTCCCTCCTATCGGCCCATGCTCCCCGCTGACATCTGCGCCCGCCTCTCCGACGCGCAGCTCGAGACGGTGATCCATGCCGGCGAGGCGCACAGCGATCACCTCGCTGGCTCCTGGACGCTGGACGAGACCCTGGACACGGTCAGCGCTGCGGCAGCGGGTGCTACCGGCGCTGTCCGCTTCCGCCGGGGCTTCATGCTTGGCGATGGCACCGGTGCGGGGAAGGGTCGGCAATCGGCGGGGATCATTCTCGACAACTGGCTGCGCGGGCGCCGCAAGGCGCTCTGGATCTCCAAATCCGACAAGCTGATCGAGGATGCGCAGCGCGACTGGTCGGCCCTCGGGCAGGAGAAACTCTTGATCACGCCGCTTTCCCGCTATGCGCAAGGAAAGACGATCACACTGTCGGAAGGCATCCTCTTCACCACCTATGCCACGCTGCGCTCCGACGACCGGGGCGAAAAGGTCTCGCGTGTGCGCCAGATCGTGGACTGGCTCGGGGCGGATTTCGACGGGGTGATCATCTTTGATGAGAGCCACGCCATGCAGAACGCTGCCGGCGGCAAGGGCGAGCGTGGCGATGTTGCAGCCTCGCAGCAGGGCAGGGCGGGACTGCGCTTGCAGCACGCATTGCCTGACGCACGCGTGGTCTATGTCTCAGCCACCGGGGCAACGACGGTGAACAACCTCGCTTACGCGCAGCGCCTTGGCCTTTGGGGCGGAGAAGATTTCCCGTTTGCCACCCGGGCCGAGTTCGTCGAGGCGATCGAGGCCGGCGGCGTGGCAGCGATGGAGGTCCTGGCGCGCGATCTGCGCTCGCTAGGCCTCTATACCGCGCGCTCGCTCTCCTATGACGGGGTCGAATACGAGTTGATCGAGCACCAGCTGACACCAGAACAGCGCCGGATCTATGATTCCTATGCCGGGGCCTTCGCCGTCATCCACAACAACCTCGATGCGGCGATGGAGGCGGCGAACATCACCGGTTCGGACGGCACGCTGAACCGGCAGGCGAAATCTGCGGCGCGCTCGACCTTCGAGAGCACCAAGCAGCGCTTTTTCGGCCATCTGCTGACCTCGATGAAAACTCCGACCCTGCTGCGCTCGATCGCCGAGGATCTGGAGGCGGGCCATGCCGCTGTGATCCAGATCGTCTCGACCGGCGAGGCGCTGATGGAACGGCGGCTGGCAGAGATCCCGACCGAGGAATGGAACGATCTGAACACGGACTTGTCTCCGCGCGAATATGTCATGAGCTACCTGCAGCATTCCTTCCCGGTGCAGCTCTATGAGCCGTTCAGCGATGGCGAGGGCAATGTTACCTCGCGGCCCGTGTTCCGGGATGGCCAGCCCGTTGAAAGCCGCGAGGCGGTTTCCCGGCGGGACGCTATGATCGAGCATCTGGCCGGCCTGCCGCCGGTGCCGGGGGCACTCGATCAGATCGTGCAGCACTTTGGCACCGATAAGGTGGCCGAGGTTACGGGACGCTCGCGTCGGATCATCCGCAAGGGCGAAGGCCCGGCGGCGCGGCTGGCGGTCGAGAACCGCGCACCCTCGGCCAACCTCGCCGAGACTCAGGCCTTCATGGATGACGGCAAACGCATCCTCGTCTTCTCAGACGCGGGCGGCACCGGGCGCAGCTATCACGCCGAACTCTCGGCGCGGAACCAGCGCCTGCGCGTGCATTATCTGCTGGAGCCAGGCTGGAAGGCCGACACCGCCATCCAGGGCCTTGGCCGCACCAATCGCACGAACCAGGCGCAGCCGCCCCTGTTCCGGCCGATTGCCACCGATGTGAAAGCGGAAAAGCGGTTCCTCAGCACCATCGCGCGCCGCCTTGACACGCTCGGGGCGATCACCCGCGGTCAGCGCCAGACCGGCGGGCAGGGGCTGTTCCGCCCCGAGGACAATCTTGAAAGCCCCTATGCCCGGGCGGCTCTGCGTCAGCTCTACCTTCTGCTGGTACGCGGCAGGGTCGAGGGCTGCTCGCTGGAACGGTTTGAATCCGCCACCGGCCTGAAGCTGATGGACTCAAACGGCATCAAGGACGAATTGCCGCCGATCACCACCTTCCTCAACCGTCTGCTGGCGCTGACCATCGAATTGCAAGGCATTCTCTTCACTGCTTTCGAGCAGCTGCTGGAGGCGAAGGTCGAGGGCGCGATGGCGGCCGGCATTTATGATCTGGGCCTCGAGACGCTGAAGGCCGAAAGCTTCACCGTAACCGACCGGCAGGTAATCTACTCCCATCCCGGCACCGGAGCTGAGACCCGGCTCCTGACCATCACCGAGCGACGGCGGAACACGCCCCTGCTGCTCGATGCCGCGCTCAACGAGTTGGACGATCCACGGGCCGTGCTGCTGGTCAACAGCCGCTCGGGGCGTGCGGCCGTGCAGGTGCCAACGACCTCGATCATGCTTGACGATGGCGAGATCGAGCGCCGTGTGCGCTTGATCCGTCCGATGGAAGCCTTCAGCATGTCCATCAGGATGATGAGTGACACGCTTTGGGTTGAGACTGACAAAAAGACCTTCGCGGCCGCATGGCGGGCCGAGGTCGCCGATGTGCCGGAATTCTCGGATGCCACGCTGCATGTGGTCTCGGGATTGCTTTTGCCGGTCTGGAAGCGCCTGCCGCAAGATGAGACCCGCGTCTATCGCCTGCAGACCGATGACGGCGAGCGGATCATCGGCCGCCGGGTTTCGCCCGCCTGGGCCGCGAACGCCACCGCAAGCGGGGCGTCGAGCCTGACGCCGGAGCAGGCCTATGCGGCATTGCTCGACGGACGGACCGTCCTCGATCTTGCCGAGGGCCTGCAACTGCGCCGGTCACGCATAATGGGCGCGAACCGGATCGAACTGACCGGCTTTTCGGAAGCGATGCGGGAGCGGCTTCGGGCCTGGGGGCTCTTCAGCGAGATCATCTCTTGGAAGCTGCGTTTCTTCGTGCCGGTGGGTGCGAATGGTGCCGCGATCCTTGGCAAGCTGCTGGCGGTCTATCCGATCAGACGCATCACCGAGCGCGAGGCGTCGTAATGGCTCGCATTGATGCCGCCGATCTGTCGCAGCGTCTCGGCCAACAGGCCGAGGCGGTGTGCCGGCACTATCTGTCGAATGGCCGCAAACAGGGCAACTATTGGCAGGTCGGCGATGTGCGCAATGAACCGGGGCGGTCGATGTTCGTCCGCCTCACCGGGCCAGCCTCGGGCAAGGGGGCAGCAGGTAAGTGGACCGATGGCCAGAGCGGCGAGCATGGCGACCTGCTAGATGTGATCCGCGAAACCCTCGGCCTCAGCAACTTCGCCGATGTCGCCGAGGAGGCCCGGCGGTTCCTCAGCCTGCCGCAGCTGGAACCGGCACCGGAGCCGAAAAGGCTCAGATCGGCACCAGCACCCTCCGGTTCACCTGACGCTGCAGAACGGCTCTGGCGCATGTCCCGGTCCATCCGGGGCACGCTGGCCGGCACCTATCTGCGCAAGCGTGGCCTGACGGATTTGCGAGACACGGACAATCTTCGCTTCCACCCTGACTGCTACTACCGTCCGGAATGCGAGGGTCCGACCGAGACCTGGCCCGCGCTGATCGGCAAGATCACCGACCTCGACGGCAAGCTTACCGGCGTGCACCGCACCTGGCTCACCCGCGATGGCAGCGGGAAAGCGCCTCTCGGGTCCCCGCGCAAGGCGATGGGGGATTTGCTCGGCAACGCGGTTCGGTTTGGTCAGGCGCAAGATGTCATGGCGGCAGGAGAGGGCATCGAGACCGTGCTCTCGCTGCGTCAGATCATGCCAAAGATGCCGATGGTTGCGGCTCTCTCCGCGGGACATCTCGCAGCCATCCTCTTCCCGGCAGATCTGCGCAGGCTCTATATCATCCGCGACAATGATCCCGCCGGCGACGGCGCGCGGGATAGCCTGGTCGCCCGGGCACACGAGGTCGGTATCGAGGCTATCCCGCTCTCGCCCATGTTGGGGGATTTCAACGACGATCTAACGGGGCCGGGTCTGGAGGCACTTCGGGCGCAGGTCCGGGGGCAACTCGCCCCCGAGGACGTCAGCCGCTTCATGACCGTTCGCTGATCCGCCGGAACGGGGTGGGTGATCGGGCGGGCGCGCTCCTGCCCGGGCAGACAGAGGAAGCAACCCCCTTCGGCGAGAGGACCGCGCCGAGGCCTTCTCAGAGGGCGAGCGGCCCACAAACGCTCCGGCCCGGCAATGGCGGCGCCCGACTGATTTCCGTCGGCGGGGCAAGCCCCGCCTTTACATCGCGAAGCAAATCAGCCGGGCTTTGCCATCAGGGCCCGCGAATGCGCGGGCTGCCCGGCCGGAGCCCCCGTGGGCTTGTCGTCGCCAGAAGGCCGCGACGGTCGCGGTCCAAGCCGAAGGATGCATCCCATGTATGCCCAGGATAGTTTCGAGCCCGATCACACCATTTCCCCGACCGGCCATATCATCGAGGACATGCAGCTCTATGGCTACCGTCCCGCTGAGGGCGAGGCAGATCCCCGGCCCACCCCCGAAGACCAGGCCATCCAGACCGCAGTCTCCGACATCTTCGACGCCCTCATCTCTACCATGGCCGATACCAGCCTCGATTTCGACCTCGACGAAATCCTTTGGTCGACCGTCAACACCTTCCACCGCGCCGCCGAGCGGATCGAGCGTAAACTGGATGACAACGAGCAGGCGCAGAAACGCCTTCAGCGCGAGCAGGATGGCAGCGAAGTTAAATCCGTCCAGCTCGAGAGCCTGATCGGCATCGGCGGCAATCTGATCGAACGCCGCGAGAGCCTGGAACTCTTCCGCGAAACCGCCGCCGACATCTTCCTGCGCGTGACCGGCACCCATTGGGCCCCGCGTTCGGGATCACGCACCAACCATCGCCATCTGACAGCCGCGATGATCGACAGTCGCGATTTCCTCGCCGCCAAAAAGATCGCGGAAACCGAGATGCTGGTGCCGCCGGGGCCGAAGGTTGCCTTCTCGGGTGGGGATACCACCGATCACCGCACGATTTGGGACCGTCTCGATCAGATCCACGCCAAGCATCCGGACATGGTCTTGATGCATGGTGGCAGCCCGAAGGGCGCCGAGCGCATCGCCGCCACCTGGGCCAGCAACCGCAAGGTGCCGCAGGTCGCCTTCAAGCCCGACTGGACGACACACGCCAAGGCGGCCCCCTTCAAGCGCAATGACCAGATGCTCGACTGCCTGCCGATCGGCGTCATCATCTTTCCCGGCACCGGCATTCAGGAAAATCTCGCTGACAAGGCCCGCAAGATGGGCATCCCGGTCTACCGCATGGCAAAGGGTGGCGCGTGAGCGCCACCCCATACGGGTTCCGACGGCTCAGACCTGCGGCCGGGTGTTTTGCAGCAAAGCGAACCCGTATAGGAAAGACATGAACGTACTCCCTGACGGCAGGCTCAGCATGACGATTACACTTTGGCATAGCGATGAAGACCTTGATCGCCTCGATGCGGTGCTTTCGGCATTGCCCGAAGACAACGATCCGATGATCCTCGCCGAATTCGATGGTTTTTGTGCGGGTCTCATCACCTGTCCGGAAATGATTTCGCCGTCTGTCTGGCTTGCCAAGGTCTGGGGGACTGGCGGCCCGCCTGAGTTCGACAGCGCCGAAGAGCTTCAGGCGTCTCTCGATCTCATCATGGCGCATTACAACCGTGTCGCCGGAATGCTGATGATCCCGGGGGAGTATTTCCCTGTCCTCGACGAGGATCAGCGCAACGGGGACATTATCTGGGAGTTCTGGATGATGGGTTTCGTCGCGGCGATGCGACTGCGGCCTGACGCCTGGGATCTGATTGAGGACAGCAAGGACCGGCGGGCGAAGAAGGCGCTGAATCTCGCAGGCAAACTCTCGCGTATCTCGACCGGGTTCGCCGAAGGGAAAGGCTGGAAGGCTACGAAATTGTCGCGCGAGGCCCATGATCTGATCCCCGATATGGTCGAGGATCTGAACGCCTTCGCCAAGGCGCATACGGCGAAATCCATGCCCGGTCTGCCGCTGGCCGCCAATCTGACTGCTGCGCCCTCAGCGGCATCGAAGCCCGGTCGCAATGATGCGTGCAGCTGCGGTTCAGGGCGCAAGTACAAGAAATGCTGCGGCGCTGTTCACTGACCTCAGCCTTGCGGGAACAGGACCGCGTCAACGTCCATCGCGCCGCTCAGGACATGAAGCACTGTCGCCTTATCCCTGCGGATCTGGTAGAAAATCAGGTAGCGCCCGTGCACGCGGCGCCGGATGTCTTGTGTCTCATATCGTGGGATGACCGGCCAGGCCTCGGGGAAGTCAGCCAGATCCATGCAACTGCGCCCGAGTTCGCGGACAAAGCTGACCGCGCGGGCGGGATTGTCCCGTGCGATGTAATCGCCGATGGCCTCCAGGTCCGCTTCGGCCTCGGCGGTGATCTCGACGATCATTTCGCAGGTGTGCCCATCGCTTGATACTTTGCCTCGAGCTGCGCGAATACGTCGCCGGCCGGTTTGACCCGCCCGGAATCAGCATCTGCGAGCCCCCGGGCTAAAGCCTGGTCCAGCACGGCAAGGCGGGCTTCGCGTTCCTGGATCAGGCGGATGCCTTCGCGCAGGACCTCGCTCTTGGAATTGTAGCGGCCGGTTTCGACCAGCTTCGCCACGAAGCTCTCGAGCTGTGTTCCCAGATCGGCACTGATCATCTCGACCTCCGCTATTGCTGGTTTCACAATGCCACGCTTGATAACTGTTATCAATCCTTGTGGCGATCATGGCGCTGCCTTCCTGCCTTTCGTCGGGATTGTTGTCGGATTTTCCCGTCGTCATGAGCGCACAGGGCTCAGTCTTTCCCTCTTTCCGGCCTCTTCGATCAT
>NZ_JAEFCF010000043.1 GCF_016405985.1 Paracoccus sp. IB05 | reverse complement strand
CAGAGGGCCGCCTAACATGAGCACCTGACCGGAACAGAACCGGGACAGGTCCAGTTCAACCAGATCGTCATGCAGCTTGCGGTATCCGTGGACCTTCCCACTCTCCGCCCAGGCGCTCCGCAGCAGTTCAGTCTGGCGCCTGTCTTCCTGGGCTCGCGCACTCATCGGAGCCTGTAGCCAGGCATAGAATCCGCTCGGCTGGATGCGCAGGCACCGACACATGGCACGGACGGAGAAATGCCCTCGATGCGCGGCCACAAACGCCGGCGCCATTGGGCTCGAACCAATGGCGCTCCAATGGCTCCACTCACTTTGCATCCCTGGCGAAATACGCGGTGGCCCTTCGTCGGGAAAACAGTCCACTGGACTGTTTTCTCATCCTCCTCGATTTAGGATGTCGCGCTCATCGGAAACCCGTGCCAGCTCCCGCTTCAACAGGCGGATCTCGGCATCCTTCCCGGTCTCGCCTGATACCGTCTTCGCGAACTTGCGCTTCCAGGCATAGAGCGAGTGCTTGCTCACCCCGAGCCGTTCAGAAACCTCGCTGACCGGGCAGCCCCGTTCCGTGATCTGAGCGACCGCATCGCGCTTGAAGTCGTCGCTGAAAGTGGCTGTGCCCATCATGGCCTCCTTGCCTCAAAATTAGCAAAGAAGGCGTCCACGAAACATGGGGCTATTCAGCCTTCTGCAAACCATGCACCCGATCCGGTTCGAACTCCTGCCCCTCAATCTGCTGGGAGCCATGAGGTATGCTGGCGGCGACTGGGGCAATCCCCGCTTGACCCGCGCGCGCCACGAGGCGGCGGCTTTGGTGCAGGAGGCATACCTCCACAGGCATCGCAGTGATCACGCGGCGAGGCCTGAACCCGCTGCATGGCTGATCCACGCCATTGCCTGTGCGCATGCCCTCGGGCATAAGATGTCCCTGTCCAGCCAGATCAGCAGAGCCGCTTGCCGCTGCGACGCATCGTTACAGGATTTGCGGTTCGCTGTGCAGGCGCGGGCAGGATCTGGCCGGCTCATGACAGAGCCTGAGCCTGGCAGGGATTTCTGCGACAACGCCCATCAGGGGCTTGCCTCTTCGGGGGGGCCGATCGCCCCGGGCAGTTCCGGTTTTTCCTGGCATCGGGATTCCGCCCGGGCGGCGGACACAGGATCAAAGCCTGCCCACGCCTGCAAAGACCTGGCGGCATCTGAAGTGGCTGGTTTGCACGGATGGCCTGTAAGCCGGATTCTGTCCAGGCAGTTGCCTGCCCTGGATGACCATTCCTCTGCCCCCGCCCTTACGGACGGGATCCAGCTGCCAACCCGGGCCTCTCGGGCTGAAGCATCCCTGCGGCGGTATCGGGCGGACCCGACCTGCCCCGCGCGAGGCCCCTATTCGGCATTGCTCCGGGCGGGGCTTGCCATGCCATTCCTGTTGCCAGGACCGCGGTGGGCTCTTACCCCACCG
The DNA here is from genome assembly GCF_016405985.1 of Paracoccus sp. IB05. Lineage (GTDB taxonomy): Bacteria > Pseudomonadota > Alphaproteobacteria > Rhodobacterales > Rhodobacteraceae > Pseudogemmobacter. The sequence goes on along the minus strand of NZ_JAEFCF010000043.1, from coordinate 43,945 downwards.
TTTCACCATCACCGCACCGATCTCCGACCGAGGCCGGCGGCGCGGCTGTCTCTTCTCTGTTGCGCTTTCCCTCGGGTTACCCCGGCCGGGAGTTACCCGGCGCCCTTGCTTCATGGAGTCCGGACTTTCCTCGGCACGACGCTTGCGCGCCCCCCGCGGTCATCCGGCCATCCGTGCGAAGCGGGGCTTAGGCTCCTGCCTGGTTGTCGTCAAGCGCCATCGGCGGAAATCGCGGCCAGAACCCCTTCGGCAAGGCGGATATCCTCTATCTCAACCGGCCCATGGCCCCAGGGGCGGAACCGCAGGCGGAAGGCGCGCAAAAGCAGCTCCGGCTCCTGTGACCGATCATAGCCGATTGCCGTCAGCAGATGGCTGAAATCAGCCTCGCCCCCTGCCCCCCTCTGAGGCCGCAGCGCGAGGCCCTGGCGCGCAAGACGCTGCCAGTCGAAATGGGGGCCGGGGTCGATTTTGCGATCCGGCGCGATGTCGGAATGGGCCAGCACTCCGGCCGGGGTGATGTTCCAGCGCGCCATGATCCCGCGCAAAAGATCCTCCAGCGCCGCCATCTGCGGCTCGGGAAAAGGATGCGTGCCACGATTGGCGAGCTCGATGCCGATGGAATGGCTGTTCACATCCTCAATGCCGCGCCAGGAGCTGCGCCCGGCATGCCAGGCCCGCTCGGCCTCGGAGACCAGCGCCTCGCTGCGGCCATCCTCGCCGATCAGCCAATGGGCCGAGACCTCGTAATCCGGGTCACATAGCCGCGCGCGGGCAGCCTGAGCGCTCTCCATCGCGGTGTAATGCAGGATGATCAGCGAGGGCCGCACCCCGCCCCGCCGCGCGCCGAAATTCGGCGACGGGAAGGCGGTCACTGCAATGCGGTGCGGAACGGGCGCGGATCCCAGCCACAGGCGAAACCGTCACCATCGGGGTCAAGCCCCTGGCGATCCTTGTCCGGGCCGCCACGCGCCAGGAAATCCTGCTGCGCCAGATCCGGAGACGTGTATTTCGCGCAGGCAACCATCGGATCTTTCGAGCTGCGACTACGATTATACATCTGCACCCCCGGCGCATGGGTGGTCGCAAGCGCGAATTCAACGATATTCGGCCCGCTCTCACCAGGGCGCACCGGCAGCGCGCCGGGCTGGACCACGACATATTCAGCGCGGTTTCGGGCGATCCGCTCGGCATCCGACGCGATGGATTCGCGGGCGGCCACGGCGGTGAAATCATTCTCGTCCGAGATGGTCGGATTGGAATGGATCAGTTCCCCCGATTCCTCTTTGATCCCGGCCGGCGCATTGCCCCGCGGACGCGCGGCACCGGTGCTGGCGGGAGCCACGTAATTGGTATTCGGCGTGATTGCGCTGACCGGTGCGGTCGGGGTGCTGCCATCGGCGCGGTCAATCGCCGCTGCCGCCGCGGTGGGATCGAAACCGGTGCCGGCCGGGGCCATCGCGGCCGGTGCGGCCGCGGCAGGTGCCGCAGTTTGCCCCGCACCGCTATTGGTGTTGCGGATATAGGAGTTGTAATCCTGAAAGCCGACGCCGCTGCCGGAATCGGGAACCGAAGGCGTGCAGGCCGCCAGCACCAGAACGCCCAGAACGGCAGCGCCTTTACCTGAAAAACCCGAAATGATCTGCCTGCGGGTGGTCATCGCGTCCTCATGTCAAACGGCAAAACGGCGCGCCACGGGCGTGTTATCCAACCGGAAATCCGGACGGCGCGGGCGCATATCCGGCGGCAATTACCACCATTTTTGCGGCTTGGCTACAAATCCTGCTGCACGTTCCAGCACATAGGCGTGATTGAGAAGCCCGGCCTCATCCCAGGGGCGCCCGATCAGTTGCAGCCCAAGCGGCAGGCCTTTGGCATCCAGCCCGACCGGAACCGAGATCCCCGGCAGGCCGGCAAGATTCACCGTCACCGTGAAGACATCGTTGAGATACATCTCGACCGGATCCGCCGAGGCCATCTCGCCCAGCCCGAAGGCCGAAGAGGGCGTCGCGGGCGTCAGGATCGCATCGACGCCGGCCTCGAAGACCTTTTCGAAATCCTGTTTGATCAGGGCGCGGACGCGGCGGGCACGGTTGTAATAGGCGTCATAAAAGCCCGCCGACAGCACATAGGTGCCGATCATGATCCGGCGCTGCACCTCGGAGCCGAAGCCCTCGGCGCGGGTCTTTTCATACATCTCGGTGATGCCATCGCCCGGGCCCAGTTTGGCGCGGTGGCCATAGCGCACCCCGTCATATCGGGCGAGGTTCGACGAGGCCTCGGCGGGCGCGATCACGTAATAGGCCGGCAGCGCATATTTCGCATGCGGCAAGGTGATCTCGCGCACTTCGGCGCCGGCATCTCTGAGCATGGCAATGCCCTGCTCCCACAGCGCGTCGATCTCGGCCGGGATACCGTCGAGACGGTATTCCTTCGGAATGCCGATGACTTTGCCGCGAATATCGCCGGTCAGGGCGGCCTCGAAATCGGGGACGGCAATCTCGGAACTGGTCGAATCCTTCGGGTCATAGCCCGACATGGATTGCAGAAAGATCGCCGCGTCCCGCACCGATTTCGTCATAGGTCCGGCCTGGTCGAGCGAAGAGGCAAAGGCGATCACCCCCCAGCGGGAGACGCGGCCATAGGTCGGCTTGATGCCCACAATCCCGGTAAACGCCGCCGGCTGACGGATCGAGCCGCCGGTATCGGTGCCGGTCGCCGCCAGACAGAGATCCGCCGCGACAGCCGAGGCTGACCCGCCCGAAGAGCCGCCCGGCGTCAGCTTGCGATCATCAATCTTCCAGGGGTTCACGGCGGGCCCGTAAACCGAGCTCTCATTCGACGAGCCCATGGCAAACTCGTCCATGTTCAGCTTGCCAAGCATCACCGCGCCATCGGCAAAAAGCTTCGTGGTGACGGTCGACTCATATTCCGGCTTAAAGCCTTCGAGGATGCCAGACGCCGCCTGGGAATTCACCCCTTTGGTGCAGAAAAGATCCTTGATCCCCAGCGGGATGCCGCACAAGGACGGCGCGTCCCCGGCTTTGAGCCGCGCATCCGCCGCCCGCGCCTGGTCCAGCGCGATCTCGGGAGTTTTATGCACGAAAGCGCCAAGCGCATCGCCCGCGTCAATCGCGGTCAGGCAGGCCATGGTCAGGTCAACGGCGGAAATCTCGCCTTTCCTGAGCGCATCGCGCGCCTTTTCGATCGTCCAGCTGTTCGACTCGGAGGTCATGCTCATTCCACCACCTTCGGCACGGCAAAGAAGCCTTCACGGGCTTCGGGGGCATTTTTCAGAACCTGGGCCTGGATATTGCCATCGGTCACGACATCCTCGCGCCGGCGCAGCCGCATCGGCGTGACCGAGACCATCGGCTCTACGCCGGTCACATCGACCTCGTTCAGCTGTTCCATGAAGGTGAGAATGCCGGAGAGATCGCGTGCAAGATCGGGAAGCGCTGCTTCCTCAACCCGGATGCGGGCAAGCTTCGCCACTTTCCGCGCGGTATCAATGTCGATGGACATGGATCAGACCCTTTTAAGCTCCGGCCCCGTTTAGCGAGCGCTTGGCGGCTGCGCAAGGCAAAGGCTGGGTAAGGCCAAGGCTGGGTTGGACAAAGGCCGGATCTGGCGCCTCTGGCCAGCCTGCGCCTCCGGCGGGAGTATTTTTGTCAGGGGAAATGACGGCAGCCTCGTCATTTCGAACCACCCGGTTCGAAAGAGACTGGAAACCTGTCACAATGGGCGGGTAAAGTCTCTTCCGCACAATCAGAACAGGAGAAGATGCTGTGAAAATCACCTGGCTCGGACATTCCGGTTTCCGTATCGAAATCGAACAGGCGGTTCTGCTGGTGGATCCCTGGCTGACCGGCAACCCGGTCTTCCCCGCTGACGCGCGCGCCGAGGCGGTGGCGGGCGCCACGCATATTCTTTTGACCCATGCCCATGGCGATCATGCCGCCGATGCCGCCAGCCTGTCGCAGGAATTGCAGGTTCCGGTGGCCTGTATCCATGAGGCCTCGGTCTGGCTGAACGGCCAGGGCGCCTCGACCATCGGGTTTGGCAAGGGCGGCACCATCGATTGCTGCGGCGCGAAAGTGACGATGGTGAATGCCAGCCATTCGGCCTCGGTCGATTTCGGGGGTGGCGCGCTTTTGCCTGCCGGATCCGCCGCCGGTTTCATGATCAAAGGCGAAGGCCGCACGATCTATGTTTCGGGCGATACCGATATCATGGCCGATATGGCCTGGATGGGAGAACTGCATCAGCCGGAGATCGGCATTCTCTCCTGCGGCGGGCATTACACGATGGATATGGAGCGAGCCGCCTGGGCTGCGCGGAAATACTTCAACTTTCGCTGTGTAATTCCCTGCCATTACAAGACCTTCCCGCTGCTGGCGCAGACTGCAGATCCGTTGCGCGCCGGTCTGCCGCCCGGCGTCGAAGTGATTGAGCCAGGGGTGCTGGAGCCGATTTTGTTCTGACCCAACCGGAAGAAGGAGGACTGCCATGCTGATCCGTTCTGTCGGAGATGCCATCAGGGGCCGCGATCTGCCACAGATCAGCCCTGCGGCCACCATCATCGAGGCGGCTGCGGTTCTTGAGCATTATGAGATCGGCGCTGTGGTGGTGATGGCGGAAGGTCGCGTCCTCGGCCTCCTCTCCGAGCGTGACGTGCTGCGCAGGGTGGTAGGCCAGGGGCTTGCGCCGGCAACCGTCACCGTTGCCAGCGCCATGACCCCCGATCCGGTTACCGTTTGCGAGAGCGACCCGCTCGCCGAGGCGATTGCGAAGATGGAAAGCGGGCAGTTCCGGCATCTGCCGGTGATGGATGGCAGGGGCACCTGCCTCGGACTTCTGTCGGTGCGCGATATCCCGGCGGAATATCGCATCATGTATGAGCACTTCCGCGCGCTGACCGCCTGAGCCGGCCGGCGGGAGGAGGAGCCCCCCACCAGAGGTCATGATTTTAAATATGTCGTGAGGTCAGCTCTGGCTTTTGCGCCGGGCAGCAAAGAAATCGCGCAGTAGCCGCCCGGCCTCGGCCTCACCGATTCCATCCAGCACCTCGGGCACGTGATGGCATTGCGGATGGCTGAAAACCCGCGCGCCCACCGTCACGCCGCCGGATTTGGGATCCGCCGCGCCGTAAACCAGCCGCGCGATCCGCGCCGCCGAAATCGCGGCAGCACACATCGGACAGGGCTCCAGCGTGACGTAGAGAAGACAGCCTTCCAGCCGCTCCTGCCCAAGGCGCCGGCACGCCTCGCGGATCACCAGCATCTCGGCATGTGCGGTCGGGTCCTTCAGCTCGCGCGTCCGGTTCCCGGCCCGGGCCAGAACCTCGCCCGCGCCAGAGACAAGCACCGCCCCCACCGGCACCTCGCCGCGCAAGGCCGCCGCCCGCGCCTCTTCCAGCGCGAGGTCCATATGGGATCGAAAGACCACGCCGCATTGTCCTTTCATCTGTCCTGAAATATCCTTGGGGGCCACGAGCCAAAAATCCTGGGGCGCCAGCCCCCGGCTTCTGCTCTCCTTCAAAAGGTCGCCTCCCATGCCGGAAAACACAAGTCCTCCCGCCCGGGACCCGAATGGAACGCCCGATGGCGAGCGCATTGCCAAGCTGCTGTCGCGCCGGGGCGTCGCCTCGCGGCGCGAGGCCGAGCGGCTGATTGAGGCGGGCGAAGTCACCGTCAATGGCAAAATCATCACCAGCCCGGCGCTGAACGTGACCGGAACCGAGCGCATCACCATTTCCGGCAGGCTGCTGCCCGAAGAGGAAGAAGCGCGGCTCTGGCTTTACTACAAACCCGAGGGGCTTGTGACGAGCGCATCCGACGAAAAAGGCCGCGACACCGTTTTCGACCACCTCCCCGAGGATATGCCGCGGGTGATGTCGGTCGGGCGGCTCGATCTTAATTCTGAGGGGCTTTTGCTGCTGACGAATGATGGCGGGCTGAAACGGCGGCTGGAACTGCCTTCGACCGGCTGGCTGCGGAAATACCGGGTTCGCGTCAATGGTCAGGCCGATGATCTGAAACTGCAGATCCTGCGCGATGGCATCACCATTGAGGGCGAGCGGTTCAAGCCGATGCAGGTCACCATCGACCGTCAGCAGGGTGCCAATGCCTGGCTGACCGTGGGTCTGCGCGAGGGCAAAAACCGCGAGATCCGCCGCGCGATGAATGCCATCGACCTTTATGTGAACCGGCTGATCCGGGTCTCTTACGGCCCCTTCCGGCTGGGAAGTCTGGAACCGGGTCAGGTCGAAGAGGTCAAGGCCCGCGTGCTGCGCGACCAGCTCGGCGAGATCGCGGCGGACGAGGCGGCAGCAGAAGCCCCCCGCAAGCGCCCTGCGATGACGCGGGTGCGGGCCGGAAAACCAGTACCGGGAACACCAGCAGCGGGCAAAACCGATCGCGCCGGGGCCGAACGGGCCTCTCCCGCTGCGCGTCCCGTCAGATCCGCAAGTGCGACCAGAGCCGCCAGCTCTGACAGACCGGCGAATGCGAGCAGATCGGGGCCTCCGGCCACGGACAGGGGCCCACGCACGGCCTCCCCTGCGTCGCGCGCAACCGGCGCTGCATCCACCGAGGCGGCCGGAAAACCGGCCAGCGCCAGGCGGAAATCTGGCCTTACCGCACGCGAATACTTTACCCACCGGGCGGAAGCTGCCGGGCGCAAAGACAGCGAGGGCTCTGGCGGGAGTTCCTATCAGCCGAAACCACCCGCACGCGGCCCGGGCGACGCCGCGCGCCCCGACCGGGCTCCGGGCGCGGCAAAGCGCTGGACGGCATCTGCCGGTGCTGACCCGGTCTCTGAACGGTCAGCGCCGCGCAAACCGCGCGCCCCGAAACTCGTCAGCACCCGCAATGCACCGGCGACCACCGGCGCGCACACCTCGCGCAGCCCCACCAGGCCCGGCGGCCCCACCAGGCCCGGCGGCCCCACCAGGCCCGGCGGTCCTTCCGGCCGCGGCGGCCCGGGTCGCAAAGGATAGAACATAAAGGATGTGCGCGTGTTTCGCGCGCGCAGTTTCCCGTGCGCAGTTTCCCGTGCTCTGAGCCTCGCACCCCGCTCGCTATGGGAGGCACCGCGCAGCCTGGAGGGTTCCTGCCCTGCGACCGGGCAGCCAGGATGCGGCCTGCCTGTACATTTGTGCGCGGCCCCGGGCATCTGGCGCCGCGATGCGATGCGAGACCTGACCAATAAGCACGCGACATCAAGGGATTGCCGCGGCGGGGTGGCCTGACTTCCCAGGCGGGGATGCCAGAATGCCCTGCCCTCCATGCCGCATCGCGGCATCAGGGATCCGGTTGACCGCGCACAGAAGGGCGCGGGCCAGACACAACCGGGAATTCGGGCGGAAGATTCCCGCGCATATGCCCTGTCTCAGACTGGCAAGCGGCAGATCCATTCGCTAGGATTGCGGCAACCGACCGTTATTTCCGGAACCCAGAATGTCCGAATCCGGCCTGCGCACCCTCTCGCTGGCGATTCTGATCGCCCTTGTTTTCTATGTCGCCGGTTCGGGAGGAATGTGATGGCCGCTCAGCGCTTTGGCGGGAAATTCAGCCCTGACGGCACCCGACCGACCGGATCGGGCTCTGGCCCGCAACCGCCAGTTCCGCGCGCGGCCCCGGGGATGGAAAAGCCGGCAGGTGGCTGGCGCGCCACATTCCTCTTCCTCTCGGCCTTTGTCTTCCTCTTCCCCGCTTTCGGCGAAGAGCCTGGCGCGATGCTTTTAAGCCTGATCGCAGGCGGCTGTCTGATCCTGAGCGCCTGGCTCACCCGCGAGGGCATGCGCGCCCGTGCGGCCTATGACGCCCGCCGGGTCGCGCGCCGCCCCGCGATCCCGCGCATCCTGTTCGGCGCCATCGCCACCGGGGCCGCGCTGTTCACCGGCGGGCTGATCGGGCATGGCGTCTCGCTTTACCCGATCCTCTTCGGTCTCGCCGGGGCCGGGCTGCATATTGGCGCCTTCGGATTTGACCCCTGGACCGACAAGGGGATGGAGGGCGTCGACCGTTTTCAGACCGACCGCGTCGCCCGTGCCCTGGCCGGGGCCGAGAAGACGCTCGCGCAGATGAAAGACGCGATCCTGCGCGCCCGCGACCGCCAGCTTGAGGCCCGGGTTGATCGTTTCATCGGCCAGACAAGAGGGCTCATGCAAAGGGTCGAGGAAGATCCCGGCGATCTGACCGCCGCGCGCCGTTATCTGACCGTTTACCTGGAAGGCGCCCGCGACGCGACGGTGAAATTCGCCGATCTCTGGGCCATCCGCCCCGATCCGAAGGCGCGCGAAGACTATGAACAGCTGCTGACCGATCTGGAAACCACCTTTGCCAGCCGCTCGGAACGCCTGCTTGGCAATGACCGCGACACTCTCGATATCGAGATTTCCGTGCTGCGGGACCGGCTGAAATTCGAGACGCCTTCCGGCTCCAACCCTTCCTAAGTGTGAGATTTTGCCATGACCGAGAACACCACCCGCGCCGCCGCCGAGGCCACCCTGGCCGAGGTCGAGAAGGTCACCGCTGTCATCCTGCCGGAACCGACGGGCGAAATCGTGCCCCTGGAATCCGCCTCGCCCGACAAGGCCGCGGCGATTGAAAAGCGCATGGGCGAGCTGGATCTGACCAACACCCAGTCGATCATCTCGTTCGGCTCTTCGGCCCAGGCTGAATTGCAGGTGATCTCTCAGGAGATGTTGCAGGACGTGAAAAACAAGGATGTCGGCCCGGCCGGCGACAGCCTGCGCAAAATCGTCACCACCATTCGCGGTTTCTCGACCGATGAGCTGGACCTGCGCCGCGAAAGCTCGTGGTGGGAGCGTCTGCTGGGCCGCGCTGCGCCTTTCGCGGATTTCGTTGCGAAATATGAAGATGTCCAGAGCCAGATCGACAAGGTCACGGGCGAATTGCTCGGCCATGAGACGAAGCTTCTGAAAGACATCAAATCGCTGGACCTGCTTTATGCAAAAACCCTGAATTTCTATGACGAACTGGGGCTTTACATCGCCGCAGGCGAGGCCAAGCTGAAAGAGACCGATACCACCTCTATCCCCGCGAAAGAGGCCGAGGTCGCGGCTGCACCCGAGAATGACAAGATGATCAAATCGCAGGAGCTGCGCGATCTGCGCGCGGCGCGGGATGATCTGGAACGCCGGGTGCATGATCTGAAACTGACCCGCCAGGTCACGATGCAGTCTCTGCCCTCGATCCGGCTGGTGCAGGAAAACGACAAATCGCTGGTGACGAAGATCAACTCGACCCTCGTCAACACCGTGCCGCTCTGGGAGACGCAGCTCGCCCAGGCCGTGACGATCCAGCGGTCGAAAGAGGCAGCCGAGTCGATCCGCGACGCCAATGATCTCACGAATGAGCTGTTGAAATCGAATGCCGAGAACCTTCAGCAGGCCAACCGCACCGTGCGCGAGGAAATGGAGCGCGGCGTCTTCGACATTGAAACGGTGAAACACGCGAATGAGACGCTGATCGCCACCATCAATGAAAGCCTGCAGATCGCCGATGAGGGCAAGGCAAGGCGCGCGGCTGCCGAGGTCGAGCTGCAGAAGATGGAAACCGATCTGCACGAAACGCTGGCTTCGGCCCGGGCGCGGAGCACCGCGCCCGCCGCACAGCCGCAATCATGACGCCAGCCCGGCGCCAGCGACTGCCCCTCTGGCCTGCCACCTTGCTGGTGGCGGGCCTTTCCGCCTGTGTGTCCTCGGGCGGCCAGGCGCCGCAACGGATCGGCCCGCCGCCGCCCAGACCCGCTGTTCCGGTCGCGGTGACGCCCGAGACACCGAAAAGTGCTGCGGCCCGCGCCTATTACGCCCAGGTGCAGAACGCGCTGCTCTCGCAGGGATTGCTGCGTACCGATGGCGGCGGTGTGGATACGCCTTTCGACGCCCGCATTCTCGCTGAAAATTTCATCCGCATAGCGCTTTACGATGAATACAGTCGCGCCGGCGGGGCGTTTGCGCGCGGTGAAACCGCGTCGATCCTGCGCCGCTGGGACGTGCCGATCCGGTTTCAGATCCAGTTCGGCGCCTCTGTCCCCCAGGAGCGCCGCGCCACCGACCGCGCGCGGATCGCCTCTTATATCAAACGCCTTGCCAGCCTGACCGGCCACCCGATCACACTTGTCGATCAGGGCGGCAATTTCACCCTGCATGTCGTCTCGGAAGACGAGCGCGAACAGCTTGGCCCCATCCTGCGCCGCGAGCTTCCCGGCCTCAGCCCCCAGGATGTGGCCGATGTGACCGGCATGGCCCAGACCACCTATTGCCTCGTCTATGCGCTCTCGGACGGGGACAGCGGCAATTACCGCCGCGCGGTGGCCGTGGTCCGGGCCGAACATCCCGATCTTCTGCGGCAATCCTGCTATCATGAGGAAATCGCGCAGGGCCTCGGGCTCGCCAATGACAGCCCGCGCGCGCGGCCCTCGATCTTCAATGATGACGAGGAATTCGCGCTCCTGACCAAACTGGACGAGCTGATGCTGAAGATCCTTTATGATCCGGAACTGTGGCCGGGCATGTCCGAGGCAGAAGCGGTCCCGGTGGTGAGGCGCATCGCACAACGACTGCTCGGGAGTGGCGCTTGATCCGGTTTTCCTGCCTTCTGACCGTGACCGCGCTGCTGGCCGGCGCGGGCGAAGCGCAGGAAGCAGTGCCAGACGCGCTCCTGGCCGAACAACAGCCGCCAGGCGCTGAAATGTCACCGGCAGAGGTCGCACAGACCGGCAGCCTTGGCTGGTTGCAGGCGCAATCGGATTTCGCGCTTGAGTTCCGTGATGCGGGCCGGATCACCCTCGCCCCGGGCGGGGTGATTGCGGTTGATCCGCTGACCTGGTCGGACGCCTGGGATCTGCCCTGGATCGAGGTGCCCGCCGGCGAGGCACGGTTTTTACTGGCGCTTGACCAGGACGAAGGGCGCGTCTCGAAGGCGCTGCTGGTCTTTTCCGATGCCGCCCCGACCTGTGGCGATGATGTTGCTACAATCCCTGTCGATACCGGGCTTGCGGGCTTTTTCGACAGATCCATGGCAGCGGCCGTGACCCGCTCGGCCGGGATCCTCGGCCCGGAAAAAGATCTCTATAATGGCTGGTTCGACAGGATGATCGGTGAAGTCTGGGTGGTCGGCCATATCCTGCCTCTGCCCGACAAAACCTTGATTCCCATCGCATCCTCCGGCTGGGGCGATGGCGGCTATCCGGTCGCGCGGCTGCGGTCGGCCACTGGTGAGACCGTCGCCCTTTTTGCCGATTTCATGGGCAAAAACGCAGAGGGCGACTGGCTCCTCCCTCCGGACTGCGGCACGTCATGACCGGCGCGCGGGAAGATGCAGGCTGGATCAGCGATGAACAAAGCGACATCAGGCCCCGCCGGGCGAAATTTCCCCTTCAATCCGGGCGCATGCGCGCTATTTTGACAAAGGCAGATGCGGCGCCGCCGGCCCGCGCGTGACAGAAAGGCTGAACCCATGGTCTTCGACTTCCTCAGGGGCGAGTTTATCGACGTCATCTCCTGGCTCGATGACACCCGCGACACCATGGTCTGGCGCTTTGAGCGCCGCGGCCAGGCGATCAAATACGGCGCGAAACTCACGGTGCGCGAAGGCCAGGCGGCGGTCTTCATCCATGAGGGTCAGCTGGCGGATGTCTTCGGCCCCGGTCTCTATCAGCTTGAGACCAACAATATGCCGATCCTGACGACGCTGCAGCATTGGGATCACGGCTTTCAGTCGCCGTTCAAATCCGAGATCTATTTCGTCTCGACCACGCGGTTCAACGACCAGAAATGGGGCACGAAAAACCCGATCATGGCGCGCGATCCCGAATTCGGCCCGGTCCGGCTGCGGGCCTTCGGGACCTATTCGATGCGGGTCGCGGATCCCGGAAAATTCATGACGGAAATCGTCGGCACCGATGGCGAATTCACTGCCGACGAGATCTCGGTGCAGATCCGCAATATCATCGTCCAGGCGGCAAGCCAGGTGCTGGCGGGATCACAGATCCCGGTGCTGGATATGGCTGCGAATACCGAAGACCTTGGCAAGCTGATTGCCGGTGCCATCACCCCCAAAGTCGCGGAATACGGGTTGAGCATTCCGGAATTCTATATCGAGAACATCAGCCTGCCGGAAGAAGTCGAGAAAGCGCTCGACAAGCGCACCTCGATGGGTGTGGTGGGCGATCTGAACAAATATATGCAGTTCAACGCGGCCGAGGCGATGGGCAACCCTGCCTCGGGGGCCGGCTCGGCGATGGCGACCGGGGCGGGCATGGCGATGGGTATGGGCATGGCCCAGAATATGGGCCCCTGGGGGGCGCAGCCCGCAGCCGCCGCGCATGCACCGCCGCCCCCGCCGCCGGTTGGCAAGGAATGGCATCTTGCCGAAAACGGCGCCACCAAAGGTCCTTATACCGAAGCGCAGCTTTCCGGCCTCGCGGCATCGGGCCAGCTTGCACGCGGCACTATGGTCTGGGCGCAGGGGATGGAGGGCTGGAAACCCGCCGTCGAGACCGAACTCGCCCGCCTCTTCTCGCATCTGCCGCCGCCGCCCCCGCCCGCAGGCTGACCCATGCCTGCCCTCGGAGAACACCGCTGGCCCTGCAGCCAGTGCGGCGCGCAGCTGCGCTATGCCCCGGGCCAGCGCGATCTGGTCTGTGAACATTGCGGCAATCACCAGCGCCTGCCCGATATCGCCCTCGCCGATCAGGACCGGGCGCTGGTCGAACATGACCTCGCCAAAGGGCTCGCCGACGATCTGTCCTCTTCGGCGATGGAAGTGGTGCGGACCACGCGCTGCACCTCCTGCGGCGCGCTGATCGAGATGATCGGTGCCAGCCATGCCACCGAATGCCCCTTCTGTGCGACACCTGTGGTGACCTCGACCGGCGAGACAAGGCAGATCAAACCCCAGGCACTGATCCCCTTCGTGCTTTCCGAACGCGAGGCGCGTGAAGCCCTGGTGAAATGGCTCGGCTCGCTCTGGTTCGCGCCGAACCGGTTGCTGGAATATACGAGGCGCGGACGGGCGATGAACGGCGTCTATGTGCCCTGGTGGACCTTTGATGCCGAAACCCGCTCACGCTATTCCGGCAGCAGGGGTGACGCCTATTACGTCTCGCGCACGGTCACGGTGAACGGCAAACGCGAGACCCGCCAGGAGCGCAAAATCCGCTGGACCCCGGTCTCAGGCCACGTCGCCCGCGACTTCGATGATGTCGGAGTGCTGGCCTCGCTGAGCGTTCCGGCGCGCTATGCGAATGAGCTCGATCCCTGGGATCTGACCAGGCTTGTCCCCTATGCGCCGGATTATCTGGCCGGGTTCTCGGCCGAGGGCTATACAGTGCCGCTGGAACCCGCGAGCCTGCAATCAAAGCAGAAAATGGCCCGCGTGATCGAAACCGATGTGCGCCGCGACATCGGCGGTGATGAACAGCGGATCTCCGGCATCGACACCGACTACAGTGGCGAAACCTTCAAACATATAATGCTGCCGATCTGGATGGCGGCCTATAAATACAACGGCAAAAGCTATCAGTTCCTCGTCAATGGCCAGACCGGCGAAGTCCAGGGCCAGCGCCCGTGGTCGGTCTGGAAAATCGCACTCGCGGCTGTGGCGGCGGCCCTGGTTGCGGGCGCCGTGCTCTATCTGATGAAGGACGGCGATATCAGCATTGGCAGCAATGCGCTCGACTGGCTGGACTGAGCCGGGCTTTGCCAGCCTTCGCCTCCGGCGGGAGTATTTAGGTCAAGAGGAAGCCGGCTTTTTCCTCTTGATCAAAATACTCCGGGGGAGGCCCTGCAAGGGCCTGGGGGCAGCGCCCCCTTCCGGGCGTTGACATGGGCGCGCCCGGCGCTCATAGCAGCCGCGTCACCAGAGGAAGGCAGGCGCATATGTCGATTGATCTCTCCCGCGTGCTGAGCGAGGCGCGCATTCCGGAACTGCCCTCGCCCTATTTTGGCAAGGTGCGCGACTGCTACGACCTGCCTGCAGATGCAGTTTTCCCGAACGGCCGGCGGATCCTGATTTCCTCGGACCGGATTTCGGCCTTTGATCGCATTCTGGCGGCGATCCCGTGGAAGGGCCAGGTCCTGACCCAGACCGCGCGCTGGTGGTTCGACCGCACCGCCGATATCTGTCCCAATCATGTCGTGGCCTATCCCGATCCGAATGTCGTGATCGGGCGCCATGTCAGCATTCTGCCCGTCGAGGTCGTCGTGCGCGGCTATCTCGCCGGCACCACCTCCACCTCGGTTCTGACCCGGTACAAGGCCGGCGCGCGCGAGATGTATGGCCACCGCCTTCCCGATGGCCTGCGCGATAATGAGGCCCTGCCCGAGGCCATCATCACCCCCACCTCGAAGGCCTTTGACGGCGGCCATGACGAGCCGCTGACGGCAGCGGAGATCGTCGCCCAGGGGCTCCTCACTCAGGCACAATGGGATGAGGTTTCGGACAAGGCGCTGGCCCTCTTTGCCTTTGGCCAGAAGGTCGCAGCAGAGCGCAGGCTGATCCTTGTCGATACGAAATATGAATTCGGCCTGGATGACCGGGGCCGGATCCTGCTTGCCGATGAGATCCATACCCCGGATTCCAGCCGCTACTGGATCGCCGGAGGCTATCAGGAAGCGCTGACCACCGGCGCCCGCCCGCCGTCTTTCGACAAGGATGTGATCCGGTCCTGGGTCGCGGCGCGCTGTGATCCCTATAAGGATCCGGTGCCGGACATCCCTTCGGAAATGATCGCGCAGACCGCTGAGGTCTATATCGCCGCCTTTGAGCGGATCACCGGCGAGACCTTCCGCCCCGACAGCTCGGGTGAAACGCCGCTGGCGCGGGTGCGTGCCAATCTGGCGCCGTATTTCACCGCCTGACAGTGACATCCTGACACCGGCATCATGTTTGCGCTAACAATGCACAGGGAAACCGGGAGGCTGCGATGATTCTCTGCTGTGGTGAGGCGTTGATTGACATGTTGCCGCGGGTCTCGACCGCGGGAGAGGCCTGTTTCGCGCCCTATGCCGGGGGGGCGGTGTTCAACACTGCCATCGCGCTTGGACGGCTCGGCACGCCGGCGGGCTTCTTTTCCGGGGTCTCGACCGATATGCTCGGCGAGATCCTGGCGGATACGCTGACGGCATCAAAGGTCGATACCAGCCTGCTTGCGCGTTCAGACCGGCCGACCACCGTGGCTTTCGTCAAACTGACCGATGGCCAGGCGAGCTATGCTTTTTACGACGAGGCCACCGCCGGGCGGATGCTCGCGACAACGGATCTTCCGGCCCTGCCCGACCGGGTCCAGGCGCTGTTTTTCGGTGGCATCTCGCTGGTCAATGACCCGGCGGCCGCAAGCTATGAGGCGCTGCTGGCGCGCGAGGCCGGGCGCCGGCTGATCATGATCGACCCGAATATCCGTCCTGGGTTCATCGCGGGTCAGGAAGCGACCTATCGCGCCCGCATCAGCCGGATGATTGCGCAAAGCGATATCGTCAAACTCTCGGATGAAGACCTCCACTGGCTGGAAGGTGCGGGCGAGACTGAGGCGCTTGCTGCCCGCCTGCTCGCGCAGGGGCCGGCGCTGGTGCTGATCACCGAAGGCGCCGAGGGCGCGCGGGCGTTTTCCGCAGGCGGCAGCCGTCGCCGCCCGGCGGGGAAGGTCACGGTGGTCGATACGGTCGGCGCGGGCGATACATTCAATGCCGGCTTCCTCGCAGGCCTTGCCCGTGAAGGCGCGCTGAGCCGCGCGCGGCTGGCCGGGCTGACGGCAGCGCAGACAGATGCCTGTCTCGACCTCGGGATCCGGGCCGCCGGCGTCACCGTTTCGCGCGCCGGCGCCAATCCGCCCTGGGCGCATGAGATCGGACTGTGCGGATGAGAGCGGTTTTGCAACGCATCACCCGCGCCGAAGTGGCGGTGGCGGGCGAGGTGGTCGGGCGCTCCGGTCCCGGGCTGATGATCCTGATCTGCGCCATGCAGGGCGATGACGAGGCGGTGGCGGCAAAACTGGCGGCGAAAATCGCGAAGATGCGGATCTTCAAAGACGACCAGGACAAGATGAATCTCTCGGTCAGGGATATCGGCGGCTCGGCGCTGGTTGTCAGCCAGTTCACCCTGGCCGCCGATCTGCGTGGCAACCGGCCGGGCTTTTCGACCGCCTCGCCGCCCGAAGAGGGCAAGCTTCTCTATGAGCATTTCGCGGCCAGTCTCGCCCGCGAAGGGGTGCCAAATGAGACGGGCATCTTTGGCGCCGATATGGCGGTGAGCCTGACGAATAACGGGCCGGTCACCATCTGGATCGACAGCGCCGCGGGCTGAGCCCTGCCCGCCCTGCACCGATCGCCCTGCCCTGCATAAAACGCTTGATTTTCAGATTTTCGCCGCGCCAGATGGCGCCGGACTACCGCAGGTCTGCCTGCGGCCTGGTGATTTCTGTCCTGCGGGAAAACCGGCGCCGCCGCGCGCCTCCCCGCATAGCAGCTTGCCAATGCCTTTGCGCCTCCCTGCTCTGACCCCTGCCCGATCAGCTTTATCCCCGAGTCGGTCCTTCCCTCATCCGGAGCCCTGCAATGCCCCTGATCAATGCCCCAACCAGTATCGGCACAGGCGTACAATACAGCCTTGCGGATGGAGACAGCATCTTTGTCTCCCGCTTCGCCACCGTGATTTCAACAAGCGGCAGCGCGATTTCCAGTGATGTGGGCAGCAATCTGAGCGCCTTTGTCTATGGTGAGCTTGCCGCCCATAACTCTGCAATCCGTTTTGCAAATGGCATAGATGCGACCCTGAGCGGCCATTATCTCTTTGTGGGCAGCACCGGCACGCTCACCTCGTCAAATTCCGGATTTTCGACCGTATTCATGGTGGGAACCGGCAATCGCGTCGTCAATGACGGCTCGATCGTCTCTGCCAGCCACAGCGCATTGCGGCTCATATCCGGCGGCGACATCAACTCAATCACCAATCGCGGTCTGATCGAAGGCAGGGTCGGCCTGGATCTCAATCTCTCCGGCCCCGCAGGGCTTGGCGTTCTGCTCAACTCCGGAACCATCAGCGGGCTGCAAGCCGCGATAACGGCCCAGAGCAGCACCTCGACGATACGGATCATCAACAGCGGCACCATCACCGGCGATGTGATTCTCGGCAGTGGCGCCGATCTTGTCGACACGTGCAGTGGGATTATGAATGGCACCGTCTCCGGCGGGGCCGGCAATGATGTCTTCATCGGCAATCCGAACCGCGCCGAAACCTTCAACGGGGGTGACGGCGTCGATGTCCTGGATTTCCGCAATGGCGGATCGGTGATCGTGGCGCTGGATCTGAGCCGGCCGAATTCGGGCCAGGCGCTTGGGGATGCCTATTTCGGCTTTGAGAATGTCTTCGGCTCGCAGTCGAATGACATCCTCACCGGCAGCAACGGCAATAACGTGCTGACCGGCGAAGATGGCGCTGACTGGCTGCACGGGCGCGATGGCAGTGACATTCTGCGCGGCGGTCCGGGGGCCGATACGCTGGCGGGCGGCACCGGGAATGATGTGTTCCAGTATCTCAGCCCTGATGATGGTGGCGATCTGATCATGGATTTTGCCAATGCCGGTGGCAATAATGACTTCTTCCAGGTCTCGGCGGCGGGTTTTGGCGGCGGGTTGGTGGCAGGTGCCCTGGCTGCTTCAGCCTTCCAGGCCGGCACCACCAATGTCGCGGCCAATGCCAATGTGCGGTTCCTGCATCGCACCTCAGACAATACCATCTGGTATGATGCCGACGGCAATGGCGCCGGCGCCGCTGTGCTGATCGCCACCCTCGCGGCACCGGTCGCGGGCCTCGCGGTTTCCGCCACTGACTTCCTGATCTTCTGAACCTGCCCCCCCGGCTTCGCCTCGCTGATCCGGGGCAAAGCCCCCGCCTGTCCCCGCCGTGAGGGTTTCCAACCCGGGCAAAATGGTCTAAGCTCCGGCCATAATCAATGCCAGATCCAGGGGGATACATGCTTCCCTCAGACAGGATCTGCGATCGGGCAGGAGACACGCCATGACCAAAATCAGCAAAGCTTTCGGGCTCGGCCTTGCGCTGAGCGCCCTTATCGCCGGCGTCGTTCCCGGCACCTCCACCCCCGCGCAAGCCGGTGATGCCGGGCTTGGCATCGGCCTGAGCTGGGTGTTTGGCAGCGGTTCCAACAGTGGCCTCGCCGCTGGCGCAAAAATCTTCACCGACCGCGACAAAGATCACTCGGCCGGTTCACTTGGGCTGGATTACCATTTCGCTTCCGAGTCTTTGCGCCCCAATCTCGGCATCTCCTATGTCGGCGATGGCGGCTATGTCGATGCGAATTTCGGCTACAATATCGGCACCCGCAATATCGACTTCGGCCTCGGCGGCGGCTTCGTCAATTCCAGAGACTGATCAGACCGGCTAAGCCGGGTGCGGGGGCAGTTGCTCCCCCCCGGCAGATGCGCGATAAGCGTCTCATGTTCCCCGGGGCCGATACCCGCCCGGACAGGAGACCGGAGCCCAAACCTGGGCCCACGGGCACCTCCCGGCCGCATCCCGCCGACCACCGCGACGGAACCGCCAGGGCCTGGAGGGTGAAGACATATGCTGCTCTTGATCGACAATTACGACAGTTTCACCTGGAATCTGGTGCATTATTTCGGCGAGCTTGGCGCCGATGTGGTGGTGAAGCGCAATGATGCGCTTGAGGTGCAGGAAGCGCTGGCGCTGCGCCCCGAGGCCATCGTGCTTTCGCCCGGTCCCTGCGATCCGGCCCAGGCCGGGATCTGCCTGCCCCTGACCCGCGCCGCTTATGAGGCCGATGTGCCGCTTCTGGGGGTTTGCCTTGGCCATCAGACCATTGGCGAGGCCTTTGGCGGCAAGGTCGTGCGCTGCCATGAGATCGTGCATGGCAAGATGGGCTCCATGCATCACGCGGGCCAGGGCATGTTCCGGGACCTGCCCTCGCCGTTCGAGGCCACCCGCTACCATTCCCTGATCGTCGAGCGCGAGAGCCTGCCCGAGTGCCTCGAGGTCACCGCCTGGCTGGAGGACGGCACCATCATGGGGCTCCGGCATCGCGAAAAGCTGATCGAGGGCGTGCAGTTCCACCCGGAATCCATCGCCTCGGAACACGGCCACCGGCTGCTCGCGAATTTCCTCGAAGAAGCAGGCGTTAAGGTCACCGCATGAGCGATATTCTCAAACCGCTGATCGGCCTTGCCGCCAGCCGCCCGCTGACACGCACTGAGGCCGAAGCCGCCTTCAACGCGCTGTTCGAGGGCGCCGCGACACCGGCCCAGATGGGCGGCTTCCTGATGGCGCTGCGCACCCGTGGCGAGACGGTCGATGAATATGCCGCCGCCAGCGCCGTGATGCGCGCGAAAAGCCACCGCGTCCGCGCGCCCGAAGGCGCGATGGACATCGTCGGCACCGGCGGCGATGGCAAGGGCACGCTGAACATCTCGACCGCGACTGCTTTCGTCGTCGCGGGCGCCGGCGTCGCCGTCGCCAAACACGGCAACCGCAATCTCAGTTCGAAATCGGGCGCGGCGGATGCGCTGACGGAGCTTGGCCTCAATGTGATGCTCGCACCGGAACAGGTCGAGACCTGCCTGAGGGAGACCGGCATCGGCTTTATGATGGCCCCGATGCATCACCCGGCGATGCGTCATGTCGGCCCGGTGCGGACCGAGCTTGGCACCCGCACCATCTTCAACATCCTCGGGCCGCTGACCAATCCGGCCGGGGTGACCCGCCAGCTGACCGGCGCTTTTTCCGAAGCGCTGATCCGCCCGATGGCCGAAACGCTCCGCGCGCTTGGCAGCGTCAAGGCCTGGCTGGTGCATGGCGGCGACGGCACCGATGAGATCTCGATTGCCGCGCCGACCAAAGTGGCGGCGCTGGAGGGGGGCGAGATCCGCGAATTCACCCTGCATCCGGAAGATGCCGGCCTGCCCTACCATCCGTTCGAGAAGATCATGGGCGGCAATCCTGCGGAAAACGCCGCAGCCTTGCGGGCCTTGCTCGAAGGCGAGGCGGGGGCCTATCGTGACGCGGTCCTCCTGAACGCTGCGGCGGCCCTCGTGGTGGCCGACAAGGCCGCGACCCTGAAAGAGGGCGCAGAGCTTGCCCGCACCGCCATCGACAGCGGCGCGGCAAAGGCAAAGCTGGAGGCCCTGGTGAGGGTGTCGAATGCCTGAGGGCGTTCCGGCGTGCCGCTGACCACAGTGCGCAGGAAGGTGGCGGAGCGCCTCCTTCCCCCTCTTGCACGCCCGCAAGGCGAAAGCGATTGGCCGGACCAGCGCTTTTTGCGGCAGCCCGTCGCATATCATGAGCAGGCCCGGCACTATAGCCACCCTTCCATCCTTGCAAAAACCGGATCGGGCCGCCACCCGCCCCCCGTTCCCAGACTGATTTTTCGCGCATCAGACCGCCCCCCGCCCGACGGGCTGCGCGCCGTCGGGCGGGACCAAAATCCCAGGGATCACCACTCCTCCGGCCCGGCCCGGCCCCCTGCGACTGGTGGGAATATCCCGACCCTCCCCACCATCGCCCCCTTCCGGGAGGGGCTTCGCAACATTCCTGGCAGCGCGCCGCGCAACGGCAATCCGACAGATCCGGCGCCCCGGCGGCGCCCGCTGCTGAACCCTCGGCTGACAGGCGAGCCCGGCCGACCCGGCCTGCGTCTGACGTCTTTCGAAAATGGCCCGGACTGGCGGCACCTGCCCGGTGAGATCCTGATAAAGCTGTCGCCGCGAAAAATGCCGCAGGCAGCGCCTGCCCCTGCCGCCGGGCCTGCCGGGGAGGATGCGAAAGCTCACCTCCACATCATGGCCGCCCGAAATGCATCACGCCTGAGTGGAGTTTCTGACCTGGGTACATGCACTTTTCCGCCAGACAAACCGGCCCATGCAGGTTTCCCGGCGCCCGCCGCTGCACCACATGCAACGCAAGTCCTGGAACAGCGTCAGCCCGCGCCGACCGACCGGCCGGGCACCGCCCAGGCCCCGAGGTAACCCGAGATGATCCCGCCCGAAATCGCCGCCTGCCCCGAAATCCCCGCCTCCCCCGAAATCCCGGAATCCTGGGCCTCGCTTCCCTTCTTCCGGACCGACTGGCCCGCGCTCTGGACCCGCCTCGCGGCCTCTCCCGGCTGGCAACCCGAAGCACAGAACATCTTCCGCGCGCTCGCCCTGACCCCGCGCGAGAAAGTGCGCGTCATCATCCTCGGCCAGGACCCCTATCACACGCCAGGCCGCGCCCGGGGTCTCGCCTTCTCTTTCCCCCCCGGCGCGCCCCCGCGCGACTCGCTGAAAAACATCCTGACCGAACTCGCTTCCGACACGGGTCAGAGCAAAGCCGACGGAGACCTCAGCGCCTGGGCCGAACAGGGCGTCCTCCTCCTCAACACCACCCTCACCGTGCCGGTGGGCCAGGCTTTTGGCCATAAGAGCTGGGGCTGGAACACGCTCACGGCCCAGATCCTCAGTGCCACCGCCCAGGACGGCCCCCGCGCCTTCCTCCTCTGGGGCGGCCCCGCGCAAAAACTCTGCGCCCGCCTCCCCCGGGAAAACCACCTCTTCCTCGAATCCGCACATCCCTCCCCCCTCTCGGCCTATCGCGGCTTCTTCGGCTCCCGCCCCTTCAGCCAGACCAACGCCTGGCTGGCCGCCCGGGGCGAGACCAGCATCGACTGGTCCGCCTGAAGCCTTTCCTTCAGCCGGTCAGCCGGTTAGAACAGGCAACGAGCGCCTCTTCCTCTTGATGGAAATACTCCACGGGGGTCCGGGGGTGTGAAACCCCCGGCGCGCTCCGCCGGGGCATCCCGCACTGTCCCAGACGGAGGCTGCCCCATGTCCAAGACCGTTCTCGACCGCATCCGGGCCTATAAGCTCGAAGAGATCGCGGCCCGCAAAGCGCTGCGCTCCCAGAGCGAGGTCGAGGACAGCGCCCGCCAGGCTCCGGCCCCGCGTGGCTTTGCGGCGGCGCTGCAATCGGCGGCCAGTGGCGGCTACGGGCTGATTGCCGAAATCAAGAAGGCCAGCCCGTCAAAGGGCCTGATCCGCGCCGATTTCGATCCGCCCGCCCTTGCCCGCGCCTATGAAGAGGGCGGCGCCACCTGCCTGTCCGTGCTGACCGACACGCCGTCTTTCCAGGGCGATGACGACTTCCTCACGCAGGCGCATGATGCGGTGAAACTGCCCTGCCTGCGCAAGGAGTTCATCTATGACCCCTGGCAGATCGCTGAATCCCGCGCACTCAAGGCCGATTGCATCCTCTTGATCATGGCGTCCTTGTCGAATGAACAGGCGATGGAGCTGGAAGCGGCCGCGTTTGAGTGGAAAATGGATGTGCTGATCGAGGTGCATGACGAGGAAGAACTCGACCGCGCCCAGCATCTGAAATCACCGCTGATCGGCATCAACAACCGCAATCTCCACACGTTCGAGGTCACCCTCGACACCACTCGCCGCCTCGCGCGCCGGGTGCCGGAGGATCGGCTGATCGTCGCGGAATCCGGGCTCCACACG
This sequence comes from Paracoccus sp. IB05, assembly GCF_016405985.1. GTDB lineage: Bacteria > Pseudomonadota > Alphaproteobacteria > Rhodobacterales > Rhodobacteraceae > Pseudogemmobacter. Next base: position 21,408 of record NZ_JAEFCF010000043.1, on the reverse strand, counting down.
CCCGAAGATCTCGCCGATCTCGCCCGTTACGGTGCGCGCTGCTTCCTGATCGGCGAAAGCCTGATGCGCCAGGACGATGTTGCCGCCGCCACCCGCGAAATCCTTTCCCGCCCGCTGACCGCCCAGGGCGGAATGCCGCTCTGAGAGGCGCCATGACCAACCGAACGCCCGCTGAAACGCCCACCGCCCCCCCCTCGCCGCTCAGCCATTTTGACGATCAGGGCCATGCCCATATGGTCGATGTCTCCGACAAGCCCGTGACCTCGCGCCTTGCTCTGGCCGAGGGCTGGGTGATGATGGCGCCCGCGACGCTGGCGCTTGTGACCGAAGGCCGCGCGGCCAAGGGGGATGTGCTTGGAACGGCGCGGCTTGCCGGGATCATGGGGGCGAAACGCACCGCCGATCTGATCCCGCTCTGCCACCCTCTGCCGGTGACCAAGGTCGCGCTGGAGCTGACCCCGGATGCAGGCCAGGGCGGCGTCCATATCACCGCGACCGTCCGCACCACCGGCCAGACCGGCGTCGAGATGGAGGCACTGACCGCCGTTTCTGTGGCGGCGCTGACGGTCTATGACATGCTCAAGGCGGCGGAAAAGGGAATGCGGATCGAAGGCATCCGGCTTTTGCGCAAAGAAGGCGGCAAATCCGGCAGTTTCGAGGCCGGGTTATGAACAGCCCCACCGATACTGGCGCCACGGATACCGGGCCCACCGATACTGGGCCCGGCCCGAAAAACCCCGGCCCGCTGATGCCCGTCGAAGAGGCTATGGCGCGGCTCTTTGCCCTTGCACCAGAACTGGAGACCGAAGAGGTGCCGCTCCGCGACGCCGCCGGCCGCTGGCTTGCCGCGCCGGTGATCGCAAGTCGCGACCAGCCGCCCTTTGATGCCTCGGCAATGGATGGCTATGCGCTTTCCGGAACCCCCGCCCCGGGCGAGAGCTTTCGCGTGATCGGCGAGGCAGGCGCAGGTCATGCCTTTACCGACGTGATCGGCGAGGGCCAGGCGGTGCGGATCTTCACCGGCGCCCCGGTCCCGGATGGCGCCTCGCGCGTGGTGATCCAGGAGAATATACGCCGCGAGGGCGACCGCATCACCATCACCGATCGCGATTCCGGCGCCAATATCCGCCCGCGCGGCCAGGATTTCCGCATCGGATCCGAGATCGGGCCGCGCCGGCTGCGCGCCGCCGACCTGGCACTGATCGCCTCGATGAATGTCGCCAGCGTCACGATGCGCCGCCGCCCGGTCGTCGCGGTGATCTCGACCGGAGACGAGCTGGTCATGCCCGGAGACACCCCCCGCCCCGATCAGATCATCGCCTCGAATTCCTTTGCGATCAAAGCGATAGCCGAAGAGGAAGGCGCGATTGCCCGTTTCCTTCCCATTGCCCGCGACACCGAGGCCGATCTGAGCGCGGTCTTCACCCTCGCGCAGGATGCAGATGTGATCGTGACTTCGGGCGGTGCGTCAGTGGGCGATCACGACCTGGTGGCCCCGGTGGCCAAAAGCCTCGGGATGGAGGCGGGGTTCTGGAAGATCGCGCTGCGCCCCGGCAAACCGCTGATGGCGGGGCGGCTGTTCAGCGCGGCGATGCTGGGGCTGCCGGGCAATCCGGTCTCGGCGCTGATCTGTGCCGAGCTCTTCCTGCGCCCGCTTTTGCGCCATATGCAGGGCGACCCCACGCCGGGGCCGCATTTCCGGACGGCCGAACTCGCCCAGGACCTGCCCGCAAATGGCCCGCGCGCCCATTACATGCGCGCCCGTGTCGAGGACGGCAGGATCACCGCCTTTGACCGCCAGGACAGCGCGCTGCTGACCGTGCTCAGCGCCTCGAACGCGCTTTTACTGCGCCCGGTCGGCGACGGCGCGCGTCATGCAGGCTACCCCGTCCGCTATATCCCGATCTGAGCGGCTGCGATAAAGCCGCCACAATCCACGATTGCGGTACCGGCTCAAACCGGCACGGGGCTTGACACAAACAGAGAACATCGTCAGAACATTACATCAACGCCTTGTGATATGTGTCGTGGCATACGCCGCAGTCATTCAGGGCAACCCGGATCTCTGGCGGAGAAAGATATGCTGACGCGCAAACAGCTCGAGCTTCTGAATTTCATCCGGGACCGGCTGGACCGCGATGGCGTCCCGCCCTCCTTTGACGAGATGAAGGAGGCGCTGGATCTGCGCTCGAAATCGGGAATCCACCGGCTGATCACAGCGCTTGAGGAACGCGGCTTCATCCGCCGGCTCGCGCATCGCGCACGTGCCCTGGAAATCATCCGCCTCCCCGAAGCGCTTGAGAAACGTTCTGTCGCATCCGCGCCTGCAGGGGATGTCACCGCCACAGCGCCCGGCTTCTCGCCCCGCGTGATCGACGGCGACCGCGTCGCGCAGCCCGCAAATGCGCTGCCGGTTTCAGCGGTTCATGCGCTGGAACTGCCGGTCATGGGCCGGATCGCTGCCGGTGTGCCGATCGAGGCCATCGCCGAAGTCTCGCATCACATCGCGGTTCCGGGGTCGATGCTTTCGGGGCGTGGCAATCACTATGCGCTTGAGGTCAAAGGCGATTCCATGGTCGAGGCCGGGATCAACGATGGCGATATCGTGGTGATCCGCGAACAGGGAACCGCCGAGAATGGCGATATCGTGGTGGCGCTGGTCGAGGACCAGGAAGCGACCCTGAAACGTTATCGCCGCCGCGGCAATATGATCGCGCTGGAGGCTGCCAATCCGGCCTATGAAACCCGGGTAATCCCGGATCACCTGGTCCGGGTTCAGGGGCGGCTGGTCGGGCTGATCCGCAGCTACTGAGAGCTGCCTCCGCGATACGCGCCATGTTCCCGAAATTACCGTTATGGGCATCGGGGTGAGGCGCAGGATCGCATGATGAGCGAGGCATCGGGCGAAATATGCCCGGGCTTTCTGAGCGGATGTGATCCTGCCTGGGGATCGGGCAATCCGGAAAGGTGCGGGCTGGCGTTTTGTTGTGATCCGGCGGATGAGGGGATCACAACTGCGAAATGACGGGCCTTACATCGTGCGTTCGCGGATCATTTTCCTGCAGGAATTCGCCCGCATATGGCCGGGTTCCTCCCCGTTCCGTATATGGTGCGACGGGCGGTATGGCCGCTGCCGGAAACCCTGAAGGTTCTCCGCCGCGCCCGGCAATGGCGATGATAGAGGCAAAGGGCGTTGTTGGGCCAGTCGGCTGCGGACCGATATGCCCCTTTTCCGCTTTTCGTTCAGCCGACGACTATGATCTCGGCGGTGCCGGGGGCGTTGTATCTGTTCATGATGGCGATGCGGATCTGGATTTCTGCTTTGGATTTCTGCGATCTGCCGATCGGGGTCGCGTGAGGCGATGGGCTCGCCGAAGGCCCTGAGGCAATTCATGCGTGCTTCGACCCGATTTCAGACGTGGTAGCCGGCTGAACGCTTCCAGTTGGCCCGTCCCAGGCGCCGCGTCCCATGCAGGATGTCGTTGCGGACGCGGGCAGCCGGGCAATCCTCGCTCCAGGCGCGACCGTTCCGCCGGATGGGTATACGCGCTTCGGCCCCGCGCTCGCCAGTCGCGCCATGGCAGCGTCTGGTTCACAGGCCCCATCCGCCGTGACCGCGCCGATCTCTTCATCTTCGGGAAGCTGCGCCAGCAGATCTGGCAACACCGGGCTGTCGCCCTGCCGGCTCGGCGTGAATTCGACGGCCCGAGCATCACCGGTCTGCGCGTCCATGTCGATATGGACCTTGCGCCATTGCCTGCGGCGGGATGCACCATGCTTGCGCGCCAGGCACCGCTTTGCGTCTGACTTACGCGGCTGCACTGCAGCCACGGTTCCTCCTCACGCCAGGGAACCTGATGCCGGTGCGGTCGATGAGAAGTATCACCGGCCCGTCCGGGCGGCGGCAGGGGATCTGCACCGCAAGTCTGGCCTGACGCCGACAGAGCGTGGAATGGTCCGGAACCCGCCAGTCCAGCTATCCCGATCAGGCTGGCGACCAGCCCGACCGTTTGCCGCAGTGGCGGGCCGAACAGAAATTTCAACGTCAGGCAGGTCTGAATTGCGCTTTCGGAGAACGTTTCCGGATGACCGCGCTTCCCGGTCTTCGATGCATGCCAGGCCATCGTCGGGTCGACCCAGATCGAGAGCGAACCGCGGCGGCGCAGGGCGGCGTTACAGGCAGGCCAGTTCGTCGTGCGGCAGCGGGGAGGGCGAGGTTGCCGCATGCAGCAATGCTGACACTCGGGTTTCACAACGTGAATCCATCGCACCGATAAATGCAATAACGTCCGGCTGGCGTGAAAATTCAGCCCCACAGCCTGCGCCTTGTCGCGCATCTTACGCCACAATGCGCCGACCTGGGCGCTTGTCAGATTGAACACGGGGTCTGATTTTGGCAACGCCTCCGGCAGCCGTACCGCCTCCGAGGAGAGAGGTAGCTCGCGGGATCGGCCATTCTTCGTCTGATCGAGCCTGGCAACGCGCCGCCGCAGATCGCCCCTGTCCCATGTCAATCCAACAATCCCGCCCGCGCGCATCGCAGTCTGGATCGCAAATCTAAAGGCATGGAACGCGCGGGAGGTAGCGGTGGAGAGATCACCACCCGCGGCGTAAGCCAGCCGTTCCGGCTCATCAGCCGACGGCAACCTATTCCTCGGCCGGGGCTTCTTTGGCTTACGCAGATCGGAAAGCGGATTGTCCGAAAACATGCCCCATTCCTTCCGGGCAAATTCAGGATGGCGGACATGAGCTGCATCTCATGGCTGACCGTGGCGGGCTGAACCTCGTACAGTCGCTTATCGCGCCAGCTGGCAAAACTCTCAGGCGTAAGATCCGGCATATGATGTGCGGAAACCGGATCGCTCCGGAAATTTCTGATCTTGAGTATCTCCCAACGCTCGCCGCGCCTGGGTGGAGAAACCTCATTCGCATATCGTTTGGGGATATCACCAAAGGTGCCATGATCGACCGGCGCCGCAGTAGATTCGGCGATAGAGCACTCCTGCCGCGCTGCCCATTCCTTGGCAGCCTGCTTAGTCGGCAATGTCTTTGATGACCGCTTGCCTTTGCAATGAACCTCTGCCCTGACGGCACCCGAGGGGAGCTTTCGGAATGTTGCCATGACCACCTTCTACGCACGTGCGTAATTCGTGCGCAATATGAAGGGCAAAACTGGTCAGATTGGCAACCCCACAGCGGAAATCTTACCCACTGAGAGCGCAAATTTCCCTTATTTTACTGCATATCCGGAAATCCCGGGAAATTGCTGGTACGGATGGTCGGACTCGAACCGACACTCCTTGCGGAAACAGAGTTTGAGTCTGTCGCGTCTACCATTCCGCCACACCCGCAACGCACGGAACCCGCATGGCAGCGGCAGGATCAGGATCCGGCCGGAGGGCACCGTTTCGCGGACTGAGCTCCGGGCCGTTACACCCGGGGCGCTTCGCCCGCTGCCGCGCTTATGGCGTCAATGCGGGGCGGGCGTCAAGGGTCCTGGAGGCGCAACCCTGGGATCCGGGCTATGTTCGCCCCTCGGGCGTGGATGAAAAGCGACGGGACGGCGTTCAGCGGGTCGCGGCTTTACCGGAGCGACCGCGCCAAAGGCGGCATCACAAGGAGCAAACAGCCGTGAGAGCCGGGGGCAGGTTCCGGCAGACCGCCCCTGCCCCGCGCGCGCGTCGACTGACACCTGCCCTCACGGTATCAGCAGTTCCGGACCGGTTTCTGGTCCTTGCTATGTCCCGTCGACCGGACAGGTCATTCCCCGTCCGGGTTCTCCTCGCGGTTCCGTCCGCGAAAGCCCATGGCGATCACGAATTTTTCCGAGGAATCCTTGCGGCTTGAAGGCGGTTTCACATTGGCGACTTTGGTGAAGTTGCGCTTCAGCTCGGCCTGCATCTGATTCTCGGCGCCGCCGGCCAGCACTTTGGCAACGAATGTGCCGCCATCATCCAGCACGTCATAGGCGAAGGCCAGCGCCGCCTCGATCAGCGCGATGATCCGCAGGTGGTCGGTGCCCTTATGGCCCGAGGCCGCCGCCGCCATATCCGACATCACCACATCGGCACGCCCGCCCAGCCAGGCCTTGACCTGGTCATCGGCGCCGTCTTCGAGGAAATCGAGCTGGTGGATCTCGGCCCCCGGGATCGGCTCCACTTCCTGAAGATCGACGCCCAGCACATAACCTTGCGGCTTTTTCAGGTTCTCGCCCAGCGAATTGACGCGCGGCACCGCCACCTGGCACCAGCCGCCCGGCGCGCAGCCCAGATCGACCACCCGGGCGCCGGGCTTCAGAAAGCCGTAGCGGTCATCAAGCTCCATGATTTTATAGGCCGCCCGCCCGCGAAAGCCGTCGCGTTTGGCGCGGACGACATAGGGGTCGTTCAGCTGCCGCTCCAGCCAGAGCGTCGAGGAAAGCTTGCGCCCCTTGGCGGTCTTGACCTTGACGCGCAGATCGCGCGCACCACGGCCCGACGTGTTCTTGCCCTCTGGCGGTTTCGACATCCTGTGGCCCTTCTCTTACGGCGCCCTCACGGCGCCTCGTCCAGTACGCCATCGGCGCTCATCTGGGCATATAGCAGGCCCTCGCGCAGACCGCGATCCGCAACCGACAGCCGCTCAGTGGGCCAGATCCGCATCAGGGCCTGCAAAATCGCAGCCCCCGACATGATCAGCGTATGGCGGTCGCGCCCGATCCGCGGATCTGAGCGGCGCCCCTCGGGGCCAAGCGCCAGATAATCGCGGATCACCCTGTCGATCTGGGTCGTGGTCATCTCGAGCCCGTCAACCTTGGCGCGGTCATAGCGTTTGAGCCCCAGCCAGGAGGCCGCAACCGTGGTCACCGTGCCCGAGGTGCCGATGATCTGAAAACCGTCACGTTTCGACTGCGCGTGATAGGGGCTGAAGGAGGCGAGGTTCTCCTCGAAAAACCAGGACATCAGCGCGAAACGCGCGGCGTCATCCTCGACATCCTGGAATTGTTCCTTCAGCGTCGCCACACCGAGCTTGACCGAAATCCAGTCCACCACCCGCGCCTGGGGCAGATCGGAGGTCTGGTTGAACCCGGTCCTGAGGCGCATGATCGATTTGGCGCGATCCTCGGGCGGAACGGCGGAGAGGTCGATCCAGACGAGTTCCGTCGATCCGCCGCCGATATCGACCACCAGCAGCTGTTCGGTCTTTGCACTGACCAAGGGCGCGCAGGAGACGACGGCCAGCCGCGCCTCTTCCTCGGCCGAGATGATCTCGAGGCTCATGCCGGTTTCGCGCCGCACCTGGCGGATGAATTCGCGGGCATTCCTCGCCCGCCTGCAGGCTTCGGTCGCGACCAGACGCATTCTGGTCACGCCATGCTTCTCGATCTTTTTCTGACAGATGCGCAGCGCCTGGATGGTGCGCGCCATCGAGGTCCGGCTGAGCCGCCCCGATGCTTCCAACCCCGCGCCAAGCTGCACGGTTTTGGAAAAACTGTCCGTCACCGCAAACTGCGCGCCCGATGGCTGGGCGATCAGCATGCGGCACGAATTCGTGCCAAGATCCAGCGCAGCATAAAGCGCTGACCCCCGGCCTTCGCGGGGTGACGAAACACCCGGGAGGGAGCCGGATTGCTCTGGCTCGACCCTGACTGGTGCCGCGTCCGCCCCTTGGGGACGCTCGGGCGTCATACCGCCCTCCATATGTGGTTGAGACGAATGTAATAGCGCGGCCCTGGTATGACAAGGTTTCATCACGGGGCGCGGCATGGCAGGGTGGCGGCCAGGAGAGTGTGGCGCCGGCGGCGCGCAGAGATTCGGCGCGCCGGACAGGCTTGTGCCCGCTGTCGCTGCAAGGCGTCGCCATGTCGAAAACCGACTATGGTGGCTGGTTTGCGACGTCTACACAAAGACGGAGAGGCTTGAGGGGGGAATCGCAGCAATGCCGGAAATCACCATCGTTCGCTGGCGAGACATTCCCGCCCAGGTCATCGTCGGCAAGGGCAGGCGCGGATCAAAAGTGCAGCTGCCCGAGCGGTTTGAACAGGCAATCGACCGCTGCGCGATGAAGATCGGCGCGCGGGACTCTGACGCCTATCTCGCAGAGTGGCGCAAGGCCGTCGAAGGCGAGGCCGAAGGCGATCCCGATGACATTGCCCGCGATGCCGCCGCCCGTCTTGAGGCCGAATACGACACCGACCGGATCAAAGCGCTGATTGCCAATGATGGCTGGGCCACGCCCCCGACCGCGGGCTGATCCCTGAATGCAACTGACGTTAAAGGAGCGACTGATGGCCCTGTTTTCCTTCCGCAAACCCGCCGCTCCCGCGACATCGGGCGGCGCTCTGGAAACCTTTCTGAAAGGCTATTCCATCGAGGTCATGCCGCGCACCGCCGAGAAGATCCCGGATTTCCGCGCGCTGCTGCCCGAAGGAACCCGCGTCTATATCGCCCATATCGAAGGCACGCCGATAGAGGAAATGGTCGCCACCGCAAAGCGGATCGGCGAAGAAGGCTATACGGTGATGCCGCATTTCCCGGCCCGCATCATCAGGGATAAGGCGGTGCTGGTCGACTGGATCTCGCGCTACAAAGATGTCGGCGTTCGCCAGGGGCTGATGCTCGCGGGTGGGGTCGCAAAACCGTATGGCGATTTCCACTCCTCGATGCAGATGCTGGAATCGGGTGCCTTTGACGGGTTCGAGCGCCTCCATGTCGCGGGCCATCCCGAGGGCAACAAGGATATCGACGCCGATGGCTCGGATCGTGCGGTGATGGAGGCGGCGCGCTGGAAATCAGCCTTTGCCGAGCGGACGGATGCGAAAATGGCGATGGCCACGCAGTTCTGTTTCGACGCGGAACCGGTGATTGCCTGGGTCAACCGGCTGCAACAGGAAGGCGTGTCCCTGCCCGTCCATATCGGCATCGCGGGGCCGGCAAAGCTGCAGACCCTGATCAAATTCGCCATTGCCTGCGGCGTTGGCCCGTCTTTGAAAGTGCTGCAAAAACGCGCGCTGGATGTGACCAAGCTGCTGCTGCCCTATGAGCCGACCGATGTGCTTGCCGCGCTTGCCGCCCATAAGGCCGCCAATCCCGGTTTCGCGATCGAGCAGGTGCATTTCTTCCCGCTCGGCGGCATCAAGACCAATGCGGAATGGGTCACCGCCAATGGCGGCCTCGCCGGAAAACCCGCTCGCGCTGCCTGAACATGCTTAATCAACAGGATCAGGAATGACCCGTACCGTCATTGAATCTAAAACGAAAACCGTGATCATCGGTTTCGATGAGCCCTTTTGCGTCATTGGCGAGCGGATCAACCCGACGGGGCGTAAAAAGCTCGCAGCCGAGCTTGAGGCGGGGAATTTCGACACCGTCATCCGGGATGCTCTGGAACAGGTCGCCTGTGGCGCAACCGTGCTCGATATCAATTCAGGCGCTGTCTTCACCAATATGATGGCGAAAGACCCGCGCTATGCCGACAATAACTTCGTCGAGCCGCCCTTGATGAAACAGCTGATCGAGATCGTGCAGCAGACGGTCGATGTGCCGCTTTGCATCGACAGCTCGGTCCCGGGCGCGCTTGAGGCCGGGCTTATGGCCTGCGAGGGCCGCCCGCTCCTGAACTCGGTCACCGGGGAAGAGGAGCGGCTGGAACTCGTGCTGCCGCTGGTCAAGAAATACAATGTGCCGGTTGTGGCGATTTCCAACGATGATACCGGCATCTCGCCCGATCCCGATGTGCGTTTTGCCGTCGCGAAGAAGATCGTGGAACGTGCCGCCGATTTCGGCATTCCGGCGCATGATATCGTGGTTGACCCGCTGGTGATGCCGGTTGGCGCCATGGGCTCTGCCGGGCAGCAGGTCTTCACGCTGGTGCGCCGGTTGCGCGACGAGCTGGGCGTCAACACCACCTGCGGCGCCTCGAATATCTCCTTCGGCCTGCCGCATCGTCATGGCATCAACGGCGCCTTCCTGCCGATGGCGATCTGCGCCGGCATGACCAGCGCGATCATGAACCCGGTCCGCCAGCAGGAAATGGAGGCAATCCGCGCCGCCAATTTCCTGATGAACCATGATGCGAATGGCGGCGAATGGATCCGCTTCTCGAAGGTGATCGAGGCGGTTGAAGGCGGCCAGACCTTTTCGGAGGCCTCGGCTGCGGCTGCGACAAGTGCGGCCGGTGGCCGTCGTGGCGGGCGCCGCGCGCGCGGCTGATCAGGTCAAACCCCGTCAATCCATCGCCAGGGCGCGCAGGGACTCTCTGCGCGCCTTTGGTATTCTGTCGGTCTCGACGCAGGTGAAGACATGCAGCGTGTCGAGCTGGCGGTCCACCACCGCATGATCCGACACCTGGCCGCCAAGCGAGAGATAAAAGCGCAGCAAGGGCGGCATCCCCGCCAGCGCCGCTTTGTGGTCGCTGACCACACCGGCCAGGGCCGGATAGGTCACCCGCTCTGGCGCGCGCGGCCCCGGGCGCAGGGCGCCGGGCGGCACAGGCTGCGCGGCCAGCAGCGCCAGCGCCTCGCGATGAGGCTGCCAGTCAGCGCCCGGAAACGAGGCGCAGCCAAAGAGACCCCGCACCCCCGCCTCCAGCGCGATCCGCGCCAGCGCCGCCCAGCACATCCGCAGCGCCTCCCAGCCCGCGCCAGGGGCTGCGGCAAAGCGGCCCGGCTCCAGCCAGAGGCCGCTCCCCGCCGCCAGGGGTGCAAGATCATAGTACCGCGCCGAATAGCTGCCCGCCAGCGCCACAGCCGGCACCAGCCCCACCCGCAATGTCGCAAGAAGCCGCCCGTCCCTGCCCTCGATCATCAGCTGCCCCGCGACCGCATCCAGAGGATCGGCACCATCCGAAGGCCAGGCCTGGTGCCTCAGCGCCATCACCGCGTCGGTATCACCGGCACCGTCTGCCAGCCGCGCCCGCATCCCGCCGCGCGTGATGCGGGCCATTTGTGGCGCAATGATCGTAGCCTCACCCCTCGACATTCCCATCCCGCGCCCTAGATTCGTGCTCAGACACCCATCATCTCAGGGAGAGCGATATGAGCAAGATCGTCAAATCAGATCAGGACTGGCGCGCGCAGCTCTCGGATCTCGCATATGAGGTCACCCGCCGCCATGCAACAGAGCGCGCCTTTACCCATGACGAGACACCGGAAGGCGACGGCGTCTATACCTGCATCTGTTGCGGCGCGCCGCTGTTCACCTCAGAGGAGCGCTACGATTCGGGCTGCGGCTGGCCCGCCTTTACCGCACCGGTTGCCGATGAAAGCATCGGGGGCTCGCGCGACACCACACATGGCATGGTCCGTACCGAGGTCCATTGCGCACGCTGCGATGCGCATCTGGGGCATGTCTTCCCCGATGGTCCGCCGGAGCGGGGCGGATTGCGCTATTGCATCAACGGTGTGGCGCTTGAATTCGACCGCCAGGACGACTGACAGGACAACGGCCAGGACGACTGACAGGCAAATAAAAAACGGCGCCGGGCAGACCGGCGCCGTTTTTCTTTAATGCATCAGATCAGTTCCGGACGAGGTCGCCGGCCTGAATACGGCCCACATTGCCCAGAAGCTGGCCGATCAGGCTCACGCCCTTGATATTCGTTTCCGTCACACGGCGCGACAGTTCGATCACGCGGCCATCTTCAAGCCCGTAGCGACCGATATTCTGCACCGTGCCGTTTTCCGAGAAATTGATCGCGACGACCTGGCGTTCGATCTCTGTCGGCTCTTTCGGGCCGTAATGTTCGAACCGGCTCTGCACATAGAACCAGCCCAGGTCGTTCAGCAGACCCTGGGCCGAGGGCCGGCCGATTTTTGTCGCCACCGTGTCGCGGGTATCGACGCCGACCTCGACCTTTGCCAGTTCGGTATCATCGGGAACATAGCCGTGATTGCGATAGACTTTCGCACAGGCCGCGACCATGAGCAGAAGCCCCAGGGCCGCCATACGCAGCGCCATTCCAGTCCTGCCTGCCATTCCTGCCCCGTTGCTCTGCCCGAATTCTCTGCGATAAGGTCGATAACCGCCCGTCCCGGCCGGCAATACCCTCTTGCGCCCTGAGATAGCAGAAGGATCGCCCTTTGTTCAAGGCAGCACTCTCCGACCTCAGCAGGACCGGGCCCGGGCATGCCGGTTCGGGGTACCGGCCCGCGATCCGTGCCGCGACAAGGCCCGGGAAGATCTGATCCGAAGACCGCGCCCTGAGGAAGGGCATAAGACCGCAGCAAATTCAGGCAAAGTGACACTCATGGCAGCCAAGACCCCCAATCCGCCCGCCCCCGCAGCCGCCGAAGGCCGCGACAGCGCCGCGCCGATTCTGCGCGCGGCCACGCTTTCGCATCGCAAGCCCACGCGCTTTCGCTGGCGCCCGGATGCGGCGGGGCGGGCCGAACTCGCCCGGAGCCTCGATCTGCCGCGAATCGACCGCTTTACCTTTGTCGGCGAGATTCTGCCGGAAGGCCGCGCTGATTTCCGTCTGGTCGCCAGAATGGAAGCCGATGTGACCCAGTCCTGTGTCGTCACCCTTGCCCCCGTCCCCGCCCGGATCGACGAAGAGGTCAGGCGCAGCTTCCTGTCGGACTGGACGCCGCCTGAGGCCGAGGAATTCGAGATCCCCGAAGGCGACAGCGAAGAGCCGCTTCCCGAAATGCTCGACATTGCCGATGTCGCCCGCGAGGCGCTGGCGCTGGCGCTGCCGCCCTGGCCGCGCGCCGAAGGCGCAGAGCTCGGCGAGACGGTCATTGCGCCCCCCGGAGAGACGCCGCTGACGCAGGAGGCCCTGAAACCTTTTGCCGGGCTTGCGGGTCTCCTGAAAAAAGGCGACAAGCCCGATGGTGCACCGGAATCGTGATCGCAGGTCGATACAGACCATCGTGACCGGCTCCAGGGCGCACATATCGGGCTAAGGTCAGGATCGCAGCGGAATAGGGGTTGAACCTCCGCCGAAAGCGAGTATTTTCCGCGCCTCATTCAAGCTGTGAAACAGCAATGGTTTTCTATTGTCCAAATGGTCCTTGTGACCCTGAGGGCATGGTCCGGCCAGCGTTGTATCACAAGGAAAAGCAGGCCCGCTGGCAACAGAAGGCCCTATAGAAATCAGGGGCTTGTCCCCGCTAGCCAAGCCCCGAGGTTGTGACATGGCCGTCCCTCAGAACCGAGTTACCAAATCCCGCCGCAACATGCGCCGCGCTCATGACGCGCTGGTTGCCGCGAATCCGAACGAATGCAACAACTGCGGCGAACTGAAGCGCCCGCACCATGTCTGCCCGTCCTGCGGCCATTACGATTCGAAAGAAGTCGTGGCTGTGGCGCGCGAAGTCGATATCGACGAAGACGCAGCATAAGCCTGCCCAGGGCAGCGGCACTCCAGCATGAAGAGCGTGAAAGACACCTCGCCTGCCGGCACTGCTGCCCGCGTCATCATATCTGCGGATGCTATGGGTGGTGACCAGGGCCCGGCGGTTTTTGTCGCCGGCCTTGCTGATTCCATCGCCCGGCATCCTGATCTCTTCGTCATCCTTCATGGCGACGAGGCGCAGCTCTCTGCCCTGGTTGCAAAGACCCCGGTCCTCGCAGGCCGGGTCGAACTGCGTCACGCGACCGACGTGGTTACGATGGAGGACAAGCCCGCCCAGGTGATGCGCCATGGCCAGAACACCTCGATGTGGGCGGCGATTGACTGTGTCAGAAATGGCGAGGCGGGCGCTGCGGTCTCTTGCGGCAATACCGGCGCACTGATGGCGGTGTCGATGATCCGGCTGCGCAAGCTGCCGGGGATCAACCGCCCCGCGATTGCCTGCCTCTGGCCCTCGCGCAATCCCGGCGGCTTTAACGTGATGCTGGATGTCGGCGCCGATGTGAAGGCAGAGCCCTCGGATCTTTTGCAATATGCGGTGATGGGGTCGGCCTATGCCTCGCTTGGTCTCTCGATCCAGCGCCCGCGTGTCGGTTTGCTGAATGTCGGCACCGAGGACCACAAGGGCCGGGCCGAGCTGAAAGAAGCCAATGAGATCCTTGCCGCCCATGCGGCTTCGGGCGGCTTTACCCATGTCGGCTTTGTCGAAGGCAATGAGATCCCCGGCGCACGCGCTGACGTGATCGTGACCGATGGGTTTACCGGCAATGTCGCGCTGAAAACCGGCGAAGGCACCGCGAAACTGGTGGTCGAGCGCCTGCGCGAAGCCTTTACCGCCGGGTTCTTCGCCAAAATCGCGGCACTGCTGGCGATGCGCTCGCTGAAGCGGTTCCAGAAGAATATCGACCCGCGCCGCGTAAATGGCGGGGTCTTCCTCGGGCTGAAAGGCACCGTGGTCAAATCGCATGGCGGATCCGATGCGACCGGCATTTCGGCGGCCATCGGGCTGGCGCGGCGTCTCGCGCTCAGCGGGCTGACCGAACGGATCGCGGCCCGGCTTGCATCTATCGAAACGGCGCGTCAGGATGGCGCGTCTGAGGAAACGGGGCCAGAGGGGTCCATGGAGGGACCTGCCGGTACACCCGGAACCGGTCCCGCGAAAGAGGGCGGTTCATCCGTATGACTTTGCGTGCAGTCGTCAGGGGCGTAGGGCATTACCTGCCCGAGCGGGTTGTTCCGAATTCCGAATTCGAAAAACTGGTCGAGACCTCTGACGAATGGATTCGCTCGCGCTCGGGGATCGAGCGCCGCCATTTCGCAGCCGAAGGTCAGATGACCTCGGATCTGGCCTGCAAGGCGGCCGAGGCCGCTTTGGCCCAGGCCGGACTGACCGCCGATGATATTGACGCGATTATCGTCGCCACCTCGACCCCTGACCTGACCTTCCCGTCGGTTGCGACCATGGTGCAAGGCCGGCTTGGCATGACAAAGGGATTCGCCTTTGACGTGCAGGCGGTCTGCGCTGGTTTCGTCTTCGCGCTCTCAAATGCCAATGCGCTGATCGTGTCGGGCCAGGCGAAACGCGCGCTGGTGATCGGGGCCGAGACCTTCTCGCGGCTGATGGACTGGACCGATCGCGGCACCTGTGTGCTGTTCGGCGACGGCGCCGGCGCGCTGGTTCTTGAGGCGGTCGAGGGCCAGGGTGACAACGCAGATCGCGGCATCCTCGCCACCGATCTGAATTCCGACGGGCGCTTCCGCGATCTGCTCTACGTCGATGGCGGCACCTCGACCGGCACCACCGGGCATCTGCGGATGGAAGGCAAGGAAGTCTTCCGCCATGCTGTCGAGAAACTGGCCGAGACCGCGCATGCCTCGCTCGACAAGCTGGGGCTGACGGGCGACGATGTCGACTGGATCGTGCCGCATCAGGCCAATATCCGCATCATCGAATCGACCGCGAAACGGATGAAGGTTCCGATGGAGCGGGTGGTCGTCACCGTGCAGGATCACGGCAATACCTCGGCCGCATCGATTCCCCTCGCCATGTCGGTCGGCCATGCGCGTGGCCAGATCAAACAGGGCGACCTGCTGGTCGCCGAGGCAATCGGTGGCGGTCTCGCCTGGGGTTCGGTCGTTCTGCGCTGGTAATTCCAGCCGGTTTTCGCCGGAAACGCGGCCTGAAGCCTGCGGCACAAGTCTTTGATATTGACAAAGCAATTCCGGACTCGCCATCCTTGCGAGGTCAATCCCGGGGGGGACCTTGAGACATGAGTGAGAAAACGCTTACGCGGATGGATCTGACCGAAGCGGTGTTCCGCGAAGTCGGGCTGAGCCGCAACGAATCTGCCGACCTGGTTGAAACCGTGCTGCAGCATGTCTCTGACGCGCTGGTTGCCGGCGAGACCGTCAAGATTTCGTCTTTCGGCACCTTCTCGGTGCGGGCGAAAACGGCGCGGGTCGGCCGCAACCCGAAGACCGGCGACGAGGTTCCGATCTCGCCCCGCCGGGTGCTGACCTTCCGTCCCTCGCATCTGATGAAGGACCGCGTGGCGGCTGGCTCCGGCAGCTGAAGCCCGATGGCCGGTGCTGCAATGTGACCCGCAGACCGGCTGACGCCCGCCGCAGTCCCGGCCGGCAAAGTCAGAGAATATGCAAAGCGGCCGGAGCGGTTCAGACGCTGCGGCCATGATGAGGCAGGAGCGTCCGATGGACAAATCTCCCGACGCCTTCCGGACCATCTCGGAAGTCGCCGAGGTGCTGGAGACCCCGGCCCATGTGCTGCGCTTCTGGGAAACGCGGTTCCCGCAGATTCGCCCGGTGAAACGGGCGGGCGGGCGGCGCTATTACCGCCCTTCGGATCTGGCGCTTCTGGCCGGGATCCGGCGGCTTTTGCATGAAGAGGGAATGACGATCCGCGGCGTGCAGAAGATCCTGCGCGAACAGGGGGTACGCCATGTCGCCGGTCTGACCGATGACACCAGCGCCGAGGAAGAGGCGCTGATCTCGGCGATGTCGGTCAAAACGACCCGGCGCGGCGCCGAGGTGACCAGGCTGACGCCGCGCGAGGCCAATGAGGCCAGTATCGAAGCGCTCGAGAGCGAAGTGCATGACGCACAGGCGCGCAATGACAGGCCTGATTCTGACGCAGGTGATTTCTCCGCAGGCGAGACCACCGGAACCGTCATCGCCTTCCCCGGCGAGCCGTCCCGGGAATCCGCCCCGGAAACCATACCGCAAGCCACAGAACCGCCCGAGAAAGAGCCTCCCTTGTCTGCCTTCGATCCGCGTCAGTCGATGTTCCCGGGCTTTGAACCGGCCCATGATCCGGGCGAAACCCTGGTGATGACCGTTGTGGAAGAGGCAGAAGAGGACGAGGCGCAGGATCACAATTCCGATAGTCTGTCTGCGCAGCCCGGCGATCATTTCCCTGCCGTGGCCGCGGCGGATGCGGATCTGGCCGATCATGAAGAGGCGCCTTTCGCCTTTGATATCGGCCCCGAAGATGACCTCGCCGCAGAAACGGCAAGCATCACTGCCTTCCCGCTTCCCGAAACGGACCGCGTGACCGTTGCGGAGCCGGATCATGTGGCAGAACAGAGCGCGGATGCAGCCGATGACACGGATAGCCCCGGCGCAGCCGAGCCAGAGCCCGCGGCAGCCAACGAAACACCCGCCTTCCGTCCGCAGACACTCGCCGCAAGGCTTCGGGCGCTGCCGCCGGGCAGCCTGTCTGCGCGCAATGATTCCCTTCGCGCCCTTTCACGGCGGATCGCCGCGCTCCGCCAGAGGCTTTCCGAAGCGCAAAAGCACAGCGGCTGAGCCCTGCCCTGCACGGGATCAAAGCCCGCGAAAGAGCCGGGATGAAAATCGACGAGGACGGCGCTGCTTTGTGCTTGAACCTGCGTGGGAAATCGTTATTCAGGCGCCAGTGTCGGGCCGTAGCGCAGCCTGGTTTAGCGCGTCCGTCTGGGGGGCGGGAGGTCGTGAGTTCGAATCTCACCGGCCCGACCATCGAAAAACCGCCCGCCTGCTTTCGCAGCGCGGGCGGTTTTCATTTGCGGCATCCCGGAGCGAGAGTTTCGGACAAAAACCGGACGGCAACGGATCGGACGAAAGGAAGCACAGCATGGCAAAGAGCGGCGTCCTGCCCGATCACGCAATTCGCAGCCTGATAGAATCGCGCGCCATCCTGGCCACCAGCCCGATCCTTGATGCCCAGGTGCAACCCGCGAGCCTTGACCTGCGGCTCGGGCGGTATGCCTGGCGGGTGCGGGCCTCGTTCCTCGCCGGCCGCGACCGCCGCGTCAGCGCGCGGCTTGAAGAATTTGCGATGCATCGCATCGATCTGAGCGAAGGCGCCGTGCTGGAGAAAGGCTGCGTCTATCTGATCGAACTGGCCGAAAGCCTCGCTTTGCCCAAAGGAATCACCGCGGTCGCCAATGCCAAAAGCTCGACCGGGCGGCTGGATCTGCTGACCCGCACCATCACCGATGGCGGCTCCGAATTTGACCGGATCCCCGAAGCTTACAGCGGCCCGCTTTATGCCGAGGTCTGCCCGCGCTCTTTCTCGGTCCTTGTGCGCGAGGGCCAGCGCCTGAACCAGATCCGCTTTCGTGCGGGCGAAGCGCGGCTCTCGGATGCCGATCTTGCAAAGCTGCACCGGGAGGTGCCGCTGGTCGATGGCACCCCGGTTATTTCCGAAGGCCTCGGCTTTTCCGTCGATCTGCGCCCGACCGAGGGCACCCTGGCCGGTTACCGCGCCAAGCCCCATACCGGGGTGATCGACCTTGACCGCATCGCCCATTACCCGGCACGCGATTTCTGGGAAGAGGTCCATAGCGAAGACGGCAGTATCATCCTTGACCCTGGCGCGTTTTATATCCTCGTCTCGCGCGAGGCCGTGACGATCCCGCCCGATCATGCCGCCGAAATGGCGCCCTACCTGGCGATGGTGGGCGAATTCCGCGTGCATTATGCGGGCTTTTTCGACCCCGGCTTCGGCCATGACGCCGCCGGGGGCCATGGCTCGCGGGGGGTGCTGGAGGTACGTTGCCACGAGGCCCCCTTTGTTCTGGAACATGGCCAGGTGGTGGGGCGGCTGGTCTATGAACGGATGTCGTCGCCGCCCGGTCGGATCTACGGTGCCGATCTGAAATCGAACTACCAGGGCCAGGGCCTGAAACTGGCGAAACAGTTCCGGTAGCAAGACCACCCTGCCCCCATTCCCCGCTTGCGATTCTCCAGCCCCGGACCTATGGCAAAACCATGACCCAGCCCCAACGCCTCCTCATCATCGATTTCGGTTCGCAAGTCACCCAGCTGATCGCGCGGCGCCTGCGCGAGCTGAATGTCTATTGCGAAATCCACCCCTATCAGCGCGTCTCAGACGCTTTTCTGGCAGAATTCGCGCCCCAGGCCGTGATCCTGTCGGGCGGGCCGGATTCGGTCACCCGTGAGGGCAGCCCCCGCGCGCCGGAAAGCCTGTGGACCGCCGGCGTGCCGGTTCTTGGCATCTGCTACGGCCAGCAAACCATGATGCAGCAGCTGGGCGGGCTGGTGGAATCGGGTCATGGCACCGCCGAATTCGGCCGTGCCTTTGTGACCCGCAAAGGCGCCGATCTCGAGATCCTCGACGGCTGGTTCCAGGCCGGTGACGAGCAGGTCTGGATGAGCCATGGCGACCATGTTTCACAGATCGCTCCGGGCTTTGAGGTCTATGGCACCTCGCCAAATGCGCCTTTTGCGATCACCGCCGACCCCTCGCGCCGCTTCTTTGCCGTGCAGTTCCATCCCGAAGTGCATCACACCCCGAAGGGCGCCAAGCTTTACGAGAATTTCGTGCGGCTGGCGGGCTTTAGCGGCGACTGGACCATGGCCGGCTACCGCGAGGAAGCCATCGCGAAAATCCGCGAACAGGTCGGCGACAAACAGGTGATCTGCGGGTTGTCGGGCGGCGTTGACAGCTCTGTCGCCGCCATCCTGATCCATGAGGCCATTGGCGACCAGCTGACCTGCGTCTTTGTCGATCACGGGCTTCTCCGGAAGAACGAGGCGGCGGAAGTCGTCAAAATGTTCCGCGACAATTACAAGATCAAACTGATCGCGGCCGATGAATCGGATCTCTTCCTCGGTGCCCTCGAAGGCGTCTCGGACCCGGAAGTCAAACGCAAGACCATCGGCAGGCTGTTCATCGATGTCTTCCAGAAATACGCGAACCAGATCGAAGGCGCCGAATTCCTCGCCCAGGGAACGCTTTATCCCGATGTGATCGAATCCGTCTCCTTCAGCGGCGGACCTTCGGTCACGATCAAATCGCACCATAATGTCGGCGGCCTGCCGGAAAAGATGGGCCTGAAACTGGTGGAGCCGCTGCGCGAGCTGTTCAAGGACGAGGTCCGTGCCCTTGGCCGTGAACTTGGCCTGCCAGCATCCTTCATCGGGCGTCACCCCTTCCCCGGCCCGGGCCTCGCAATCCGCTGCCCCGGCGAGATCACCCGTGAGAAACTCGCCATCCTGCGCGAGGCCGATGCGGTCTATATCGACCAGATCCGCAAACACGGGCTCTATGACGAAATCTGGCAGGCTTTCGCGGCGATCCTGCCGATGAAAACCGTCGGCGTGATGGGCGACGGGCGCACCTATGATTTCGCGGTCTCGATCCGCGCGGTGACGAGCGTAGACGGCATGACCGCCGACACTTACCCCTTCACCCATGAATTCCTCGGCGAAACCATGACGCGGATCATCAATGAGGTGAAAGGCGTCAATCGGGTGTTCTACGACCTGACCTCGAAACCGCCGGGCACCATCGAGCTGGAATGATTTTGACCCATCGGAACGCCGTCGATAACACGCCAGAACCCTCCATAACTCTCTGAAATAACACAATAAATCTGTCATCGTCTATCGCCGTCTATCGCGGGGTAAGCCTCGGGATCGACGGTATAGCTGACGGTATGGCGACTCTTGTCGCATCGGCAAAACGAATATACCGTCACGGCCTAGAGAGCTTGTGACGGTATTTTTTTTGACCTTATTCCATTGGGAATAAAAGGAAATTTCCCGCTCAGATAGGCCCGTTTTGGGTTGACGGTATATTTGATGGCTCTCTCGCGTTTTTTGAACGATTTCGGAGGGTCCAATGCTGACTGACGCGGGTATCAAGGCCCTGAAACCAAAAGATAAATTGTAAAAGGTCGCTGACCGTGACGGTATGTACGTCGTAGTGCAGCCATCGGGAGCGATCGTGTTCCGGTACGACTACCGCATGAATGGCCGGCGCGAGACCTTGACCCTCGGCCGATATGGAGCTGCCCACCTGTCTCTGGCGCGTGCGCGGGAGCAGTTGATCGACGCGCAGCGCGCCATTCTGGAAGGGCGGTCGCCCGCCCAGGAGAAGCAGCGCGAAAAGCGCCGCATTAAAGAAGCAAAGAGCTTCGGCGAGTTTGGCGAGCGCTGGTTGCAAGAGCACCGGATGGCCGACAGCACTCGCGCGATGCGTCGCACGATCTACGAGCGGAACATTCTTCCAACATTTCGGAATCGGCTGCTGACTGAAATCAGCCCCGAGGATCTCCGGGCGATGTGCGCGAAGGTGAAGGGGCGTGGAGCCCCGGCCACGGCGGTCCACGTTCGGGACATCGTGAAGCTCGTTTATTCCTTCGCGATCCTGCACGGGGAGAAGGTGGCGAACCCGGCCGATGAGGTCGGGCCTGCCTCGATCGCAACCTTCGTTCCCAAGGACCGTTCGCTATCGCCTGCTGAAATCAGGGTCATGCTGGGCCAGCTTGAGCATGTGGCCACGTTGCCGACCATCCGGCTCGGAATGAGGCTGTTCCTGCTCACCATGGTCCGCAAGAGCGAATTGCAGGATGCGACCTGGGATGAAGTCGATTTCGAGAATGCGGTGTGGTCGATTCCGAAAGAGCGGATGAAGCGATCCAAGGCGCACAACGTTTATTTGCCTGAGCAGGCGATCGACATCCTCGTCGCGCTCAAGACCTGTGCCGGCAACTCCAGATTGGACCTGTCCCGGTTCTGTTCCGGTCAGGTGCTCATGTTAGGCGGCCCTCT
>NZ_JAEFCF010000042.1 GCF_016405985.1 Paracoccus sp. IB05 | reverse complement strand
TCCGGTCCCGGCGGCGCTGTTTGATTTCGGGCTGCATGTCTTCCATTCCGGCAAGACGCTCGCCGCTGACGGGCGTGGTCCGTTCTATTACCTGCCAAAGCTGGAAAACCACCGCGAGGCGCGGCTGTGGAATTCGATCTTCCTCTATGCCCAGGAAGAAATCGGTCTTGCGCCTGGCACGATCAAAGCCACGGTGCTGATCGAGACGCTGCGCGCCGCCTTCGAGATGGATGAAATCATCTGGGAGCTGCGCGACCATATCGCCGGTCTGAACTGTGGCCGCTGGGATTACATCTTCAGCTATATCAAGACATTGCGCGCACATCGCGGTTATGTTCTGCCCGATCGGGCCGAAGTGACGATGGACCGCGCCTTCCTTGCGACCTATGCGGCGCGACTGGTCAAGATCTGCCATCGGCGCGGCATCCATGCGATGGGCGGCATGTCTGCCGTGGTGCCAGGGCGCGATAACCGGGAGGCGACAGAGGCCGCCTTCGCCCGCGTCCGCGCCGACAAAGAGCGCGAGGTGGGCCTTGGGCATGACGGCAGCTGGGTTGCGCATCCGGATCTCGTGCCGGTCGCGCTGGAGGTGTTCGACGCCGCGATGCCTGGCCCGAACCAGATCCGCCGCCCGCGTCAGGATTACCGGATCGACCCCGCGATGCTGTTGAAACCGCATGACGGACGGGTGAGCGAGGCCGGCCTGCGCGACAATATCGCGGTCGCGATCGAATATCTGGCGCAATGGCTGCAAGGACGCGGTGCGGTCGCCATCCATGGGCTGATGGAAGATGCCGCTACGGCCGAAATCGCCCGGATGCAGATCTGGCAATGGCTGCGCCATGGCGCAGAGGTGCAGCTTACCGATGGCGACCACACGAAGCTGACCGCGGAATGGCTCGCCTCGCTGATCCAGGAGGAGATCGTCGCGATCCTCGGCCACCTCGGTCCGACCGGCTTCCATTGCGGCCACTACGCCTCGGCCTCGCGGATCGTGCATGAGGCGGTCACCGCCGCCACGCCGCCCGATTTCATCACCCTGCCGGCCTATGACGTGCTGAACGCGCTCGACTGATGGACCGGCTGACCACGCTTTCCCCCTTTGGCGGGCCTGTGCCTGCCAGCCTTCTCTTCTCCATGAAAGGATCTCCTATGCCCCGCAAGACCTATGCAGAACTGCGCCGCGAGGTTGCGCAGCGTTACCCGACCGGCCAGACGGCGGGTGGGGTTTCGGTCGAGGATATCGTGCAGCTGCGGCTGCAAAACTCCTGGGAGAGCCATCTCGAGATTGCCCGCGAAATGTCGGTGGTGATGCGGGCCGATATGGCGGCCTATGACCAGGACCCGTCGAAATTCACGCAATCCCTGGGCTGCTGGTCAGGCTTTCATGCCCAGCAAATGATCAAAGCGGTCAAGCGGATGCGCGGCACCGCGAAAGGCACTTACGTCTATCTATCTGGCTGGATGGTTGCGGGGCTGCGCAATCGCTGGGGTCATCTGCCCGACCAGTCGATGCACGAAAAAACCGCCGTCGCCGATCTGATCCAGGAGATTTACACCTCGTTGCGCCAGGCCGATGAGGTGGCGCTGAACGATCTGTTCCGCGCGCTGAAATCCGCGCAGACCGAAGAGGCGCGCGACGCCGCCATTGCCGCCATTGATGGGTTCGAGACCCATGTCGTGCCGATCATCGCCGATATTGATGCCGGTTTCGGCAATGAACATGCCACCTATCTGCTGGCGAAAGAGCTGATCAGAGCGGGGGCCTGCTGCCTCCAGATCGAAAACCAGGTGTCAGACGCCAAGCAATGCGGCCACCAGGACGGCAAGGTCACCGTACCGCGCGAGGATTTCATTGAAAAGCTCCGCGCCTGCCGCCTCGCATTCGAGGAACTCGGCGTTGATCAGGGGGTGATCGTCGCGCGCACCGACAGTCTCGGTGCGGGTCTCACGCAAAAAGTGCCGGTCTCCGCCCGCCCGGGCGACCTTGCCAGCCACTATAACAAATGGCTGAAGGTAGAGCCGGTCTCTGACGCAAACCCGATCCGGGAAGGCGAGCTGGCGCTTTACCAGGGGGGCGAATTCGTGCGGCCGCTGCGCCTGCCGAACGGCCTCTTCCCCTTCAGGGAGGGCACGGGTCGCGCCCGGGTGATCGAGGATTGCATCGCGAACCTCACCGAGGGCGGCGCCGATCTCCTCTGGATCGAGACCGACACGCCGAATGTCGATGAGATCGCCGGCATGGTCGCCGAGATCCGCAAGGCGGTGCCGAATGCGAAACTGACCTATAACAACTCACCCAGCTTCAACTGGACGCTGAATCTGCGCAAACAGGTGCGCGAGGAATGGCTGGCAGCAGGCCGGATCAAAGCCACCGACTACCCGGAAGGCAATGAACTGATGAAAGCCGATTTCGACGCGACCGATCTGGGCCGTGAGGCGGATCAGCGACTTCAGCGCTTCCAGACCGATATTTCGGCGCGGGCGGGTGTGTTCCACAACCTGATCACGCTGCCGACCTTCCACCTCACCGCGAAATCCGTCGACGAGCTGTCGCGCGGCTATTTCGGCGAGGAAAAGATGCTCGCCTATGTCAAAACCGTGCAGCGCGAGGAAATCCGTCGCGGTGTCTCGGCGGTCAGGCACCAGCATGAGGTCGGGTCAGACCTTGGCGACACTTTCAAGGAAATGGTCTCGGGCGAACGTGCGCTGAAAGCCGGTGGTCACGCCAATACCATGAACCAGTTCGCGGCGGAGTGATCCCGCGACCATTGCCGGTGCTCTCCCGGCAATTGGCGCCGCCCTGTCAAAGGGGCGGCGCCGCCTGCCAGGCCACTGAGCTGTTCTGGCCCGGCCCCGGTTTCGGATCATTATTTACCTTCCGCAGCGCAAAAGCGGCGGTGGAGCCGCGCGTATCCCGGCGCGGCTTCCGTGGCGTGAGATCCGGCAGGTGGTGAACGACGCGCGGCTGGGCTTCGATGCGGGGGGCCTGGTGCTCTGCACCGGGTTCGGCCTCCCTTCGCCTGCGCCAGAGCGGCTGGTCTGCGCCTGGCACATCGCGAGGTCGCCCCTCCCGCCAGAGCCGCCCGGTTCGGATGCGGCCTGAGCGGTTTGCAGAAGCGTTCACTCTAATCTCAGAGGTCAGTACGCATTTGCCTGCCAGCCTGGTCAGTCGCCGGCGGGAGCGCGCGTTCCCTGCAGCGCCAGCTGCTGCATCCAGCGGGCGAAATGCACCACCCGGCTGCGGGCCAGCCGCTCGGTCGGGATGTCCAGCCAATAGCCATAAGGGCCGGTCACCACCACCGGATCGATCTGGATCAGCGCGCCGGAAACCAGCTCGGATTCAATCATATTGCGGTCGATCACCGCAAGACCCGCCCCCGAGACTGCGGCCTGTGTCACCATGTCCAGCGTCGCGAATTCCATCGCATTTTCCGGCAGATCGCGACGATCATGCTGAGCCGAGGCGAACCAGTTATCCCAGGTGGGCAGCCGGAGCGCGCGGTCCAGCACGTAAAGCAGGCAGCTTGCGCGCAGCCGTTCGGGATCGGCCCAGAGATCGGGGGCGCAGACCGCGATATGCTGCTCGACCATCAGGCGGGTCGATGACTGGCGGTCGCGCGGATCGGTGCCGAACCGGATCACACAGTCGAACCGCACATTGTCATCCGGGCTCAGATGCAGCGAGAGATCGAGATCGGGGAAACGCTGCCGGAACGAGACCAGCCGGCGCGAGAGCCAGCGCGCGGCAAAGGTTGGCGGCGCCAGCAGGGTCAGCTTCTGACGCGGCACAGATTTGCGCGCCTCCTGCACGGCGTCGTCGATCAGATCAAAGGCCCCGGCAAGGCGATCATGCAGGATCGCCCCGGCCTCGGTCAGCTCGACCGCATTGCCGATGCGGCGAAAGAGCGCGATGTCGAGCGTGCTTTCCAGCTGACGGATCTGCCGGCTGACCGCGCTTTGCGTGACGCCAAGGCGATGCGCGCCTTCGGTGAAGCTGAGGCATTGGCCAACGGTCGCGAAAGCGCGCAGCGAAGTCAGAGAGGGGGCGGACGACATCGGAAGGGCAGGGCTCCCGGCACAGGAAACGGGGGCGCGCCGACCGGGCGCGCCCCGAACCTTCTGCTGCTGTCTGCCGCGCGTCAAGGCCCCGTCTGATGCTTTGGCCCGGGGCGCATTGGCCCGCTTTCCCTCAGAACGCGTCGCGCCCGGGGGCGGCGGCGATCAGCTCGCGGGTATAGGGGTGCTGTGGCCGGGTCAGGACCTCGCTTGCCGGGCCGCGCTCGACCACATGGCCTTGGCTCAGCACCACGATCTCGTCGCTGATCTGGGCGGCGACACGCAGGTCATGGGTGATGAACACGACCGCAAGCTGCAGCCGTTTTTGCAGATCGGCCAGCAGATCCAGCACCTGGGCCTGGACCGAGACATCCAGCGCCGAGACGCTTTCATCGGCGATCAGAACATCGGGCTGCATCGCCAGTGCGCGGGCAATGCCGATCCGCTGCCGCTGTCCGCCGGAAAAGGCGGCCGGTCTGCGGGTATAGGCGCTGCGCTCAAGGCCCACCAGCTCCAGCAGTTCCTTTGCGCGGGTGACGGCCTCGGCGCGGCTGGCGCCCGAGAGCACGGCGGCGCGGGCGATCATCGGCCCGACCCGGCGGCGCGGGTTCAAAGATCCGAACGGGTCCTGGAAAATCATCTGGATCCGCTTGCGCATCCCGCGCAGACCCTCGCCGCCTGCGCCCAGAATATCCTCGCCCGCCACCACGATCCTGCCGGAAGTCGGATCGATCAGCCGGATCAGGTTCTTTGCGATCGTGGATTTCCCCGACCCGCTTTCGCCGACGATCGAGAGCACGCGGCCCGGTGCGACGGCGATGCTGATATCATGCAGCACCTGTTTCGCGCCGTAAGCATGGTTCAGCTGCGTGACCTCCAGCGCCGGTTTGGCGGCCTCGGGGGCAGGGCGGTCATGGGGCACAAGGCTTGGAACTGCCGCGATCAGGGTCTTGGTATAGTCATGCTGCGGATCTTTCAGCACCTGTTCGGCGGTGCCAAGCTCCACCACCTCGCCCCGCCGCATCACCGCAATACGGTCGGCGATATCGGCCACCACGCCCAGATCATGGGTGATGAAGATGATCCCATGGCCATGCACATCGCGCAGTTCCCGGATCAGTTTCAGCACCTGGGCCTGGGTGGTCACATCCAGCGCCGTGGTCGGTTCATCGGCGATCAGCAGTTTCGGGCTCATCGCCAGGGCCATCGCGATCACCACGCGCTGGCATTGCCCGCCGGAAAGCTGATGCGGGTAGCTTTTCAGGATGCGGTCGGGTTCGGGCAGATGCATTGCCTCGACCAGGCGCCGTGCCTCGCGGGCGCGATCCGCCTTTGACATATCGGAATGGAGGATGAAGACCTCTTCGATCTGGCTCGCCACCGTGAGGGCCGGGTTCAGCGAGGCCATCGGCTCCTGAAAGATCATGCCGATCTCTTTGCCGCGGATCTTCTGCCACTGCCGTTCCGAAAGTGTCAGCAGGTCCTGGCCCGCCATAAGGGCCTCGCCACCGGCGACCGAAAGACCCTTGGGCGCGGCCCCCATCAGGGTTGCGGTCAACACTGATTTGCCCGAACCGGATTCGCCAACGATGCAAAGGATTTCCCGCGGTTTCACATCCAGCGTAACGCCCTGGACCGCGAAAGGCCGGTCGGCACCTTTCGGCAGCGCGACCGAGAGATTGCGGATATCAAGCAATGCGTCGCTCATGCCTGGCGCTCCTTCGCATCATTCACTTCACGCAGCCCGTCGGCCAGCAGGCTGAGGCCCAGTGTCAGGGTCGAGATCGCGATACAGGGAAAGACCACCAGATGCGGGAAGGCGATGGCCATGGCACGGCCCTCATTCACCATGCCGCCCCAGTCGGGGGTGGGCGGCGGCAGGCCGAGACCGAGGAAGCCGAGCGTCCCGATGGTGATGGCGGTATAGCCAAGCCGCAGGCAGAAATCGACGGCGAGCGGCCCGGTGGTGTTCGGCAGGATGTCGATGAACAGGATACGCCAGGTGCTTTCGCCCTGCGTGATCGCGGCCTTGACGAAATCGCGGCTGGCGACATCAATGGTGATGGCGCGCACGATGCGGAAGATCGCCGGGGCCGAGCTGAAGGTCACCGCGATCACGATATTCACTGGAGAGGCACCGATCACCACGATGATCACGATGTAAAGCACCAGCACCGGGAAGCTGAGGATCACATTGGCGAGGAAACACAGCACCGCATCGGTGCGCCCGCCGGCATAGCCCGCGATCAGGCCAAAGCTCAGACCCAGAATATAGGCAGTCAGGGTGGCAAGCGTGGCATAGATCACCACGGTCTGCGCGCCCCAGATCAGCCGCGAAAGGATATCACGGCCCAGCATATCGGTGCCCAGCAGGAAATATTCGCCATTCGATCCGGTGGTCAGGGGTTTGACCAGAGGCTGCAGGGTTTGCAGCGGGTTATAGGGCGCAAGGACCGGCGCGAGGATCGCGACCAGCAGCCAGCCGAAGGCGAGGAATCCACCGATCAGAACCAGCGGCTTTTGCAGGTAGGGGGTCAGCGCCTTCATGCTTTTGCTCCCAGCTCGATACGGGGGTTCAGCCAGCCATAGAGCACATCCGAGAGGATCTGGCTCAGAACGACGACGAGGACCGAAATCATCGCGCAGGCTTCGATCAGATAGATGTCCTGGTTCAGCGCGGCGTCATAAAGGAGGGTGCCAAAGCCCTTATAGGCATAGAACACCTCGACCACGATCACGCCGGAGAGGAGCCAGGGCAGTTGCAGCATGATGACGGTCACAGGCGTGATCAGCGCGTTTCTCAGCGCATGGCGCAACACGATCCGCGACAGGCTTGCGCCCTTGAGCCGCGCGGTGCGGATGTAATGGGTGGACATCACATCGACCATCGAGGCACGGGTGACGCGCGCCAGATAGCCCATCGAATAAAGCCCCAGCACCGAGACCGGCAGGATCAGCTCGCGGAAAGAAAACCCGGAAATCATCGTACTGGCCCCTGGCAGCAGCCCGAGCCAGAAGACGAAGATCCCCGAGAGAAACACCGCCGAGGCGAAATCCGGGATCGAGGTAGTGATGACAGAAAACACTGAAATCACCCGGTCCAGCACGGTGCCAGGCCGCATCCCGGCAAGGATCCCAAGGCCAAGCCCGAAGATGATGATCACAAGGAGCGCGCCGCCCGCAAGGATTGCCGAGGCGCCAAGGCGCGGCAGCACCATATCCATCACCGGTGCGCGGTAATAGGTCGACTGCCCCCAGTCGCCGGTCACAAAATTCGCGAGCCAGCGGAGATAGCGGATCAGAAACGGGTCGTTATAGCCGTTTTGCAACAGCCAGGCCGCGCGCTGATCGGCGGTGGAATACTGCCCCAGCACCTTGACGGCGACTTCCTCGATATTCACCTCGAGTGCGAGAAAGATCAGGAACGAGACCGCCACCATGGTGGCGATCGCGATCGCGGTCTTTCGGATCAGAAATTTGCCCAGGGACACCAGACACCCTCCTTTTTCAGTTGAACCGCGCCGAGGCGCGAAAGGGGGCCGGGCGCAAAGGCCCGACCCCTGTTTCGGGTGGCGATCAGGCCAGCCAGACGCCATCCATACGGAAGAAGTCCGACGGATGCAGCACAAAGCCACGCACATTCTGCGCCGCGGCCGAGAAACGGTTCGGCCAATAGGGCTGCACCATCACCGCGTCATCGCGCAGAATGGTCTCGACCACCGCCATTGCCTCGCGGCGGGCGTCCGGGTCCACCAGCGACATCGCCTTGTTCAGCGCCTCGTCAAAGTCCGGGTTGGCGTAATGGCTTTCGTTCCAGGCGCCGCCCGTGCGATAGGCCAGATCCAGCGTCATGGTGCCCAGCGGGCGATGCGCCCAATAGGTGACGCCGAAGGGCACCTTGTCCCAGATCGGCCAGTATTGCGAGGCGGGCAGCACGTTCAGCTTCAGCCTTATGCCGGCCTCGGCGAGGTTCTGTTGCAGGACCTGAGCGGTGTCCTGCTCCCATTTGCCCTGGGTATTGCCAAGGGTCAGCTCGATATCGATGCCATCCGGGTAGCCGGCCTCGGCCAGCAGCGCCTTTGCGGCCGCCACATCGCGGGCAATCGGATCGACCGGCGCGTAATCGGCCTGAACCGGCGAGACATGGTAGTTTGCGCCCAGATCACCTTCGCCCCGATAGGCAATCGCCAGCATCTGGCCATTGTCAGCCGCCAGCTGCACCGCTTTGCGCACGCGGATATCGTCGAAGGGCTTCTGATCCACCTGCATCCGGATCGCCAGGGTATGGGCCGCTTTGCCGCTCAGGATCTGGATATTCGGCAGCGATTGCATAAGGTCATATTCGGCAATCGTCGCGCGGTAGAGCACGTCGACCTGGCCGCTCGACAGCGCTGCCAGATGGGTGGTGATATCCGCGCCGAGGTCGATGTAATGCACTTCGTCCAGATAAGCCGGGGTGCCCCAGTAATCGGTCCGCTTTTTGAAGATGGCCTGACGACCGACCTCATGGCTGACCAGCGAGAAGGGGCCGGTCCCGACCGGATCGGCCGGCCAGTTGCCCGCAAAACCACGATGCGCGATGGCGCAGGTATGGGAGTAAAGCTGCTCGGGCAGCGATGCGATCGGGCGCGACAGGGTGATGCGCACCGAATGATCGCCGGTCTTTTCGATTTTCGTGATCGCCTCAAACGCGCTCTTGTTCGAGGATTGCGAATCCGGTGCAATCCAGCGCTCGATGTTGAAGATCACGTCTTCCGGGCCGAACTGGTCGCCATTCGACCATTTGGCGCGCTCATCCAGCTCGAAATCCCAGACGGTCAGATCATCCGAGGCCGACCAGCTTTTCGCCAGATAGGGATGGGTGATATTGTCGGCATCGACAAAGGTCAGGAATTCAAGGCAGTTGCGCAACAGGTTCGAGGATTCGATCCAGGTCGCCATCATCGGATCGGTGATTTCCTGGATCTGGCAGGCGAAACGCAGCGTGCCGCCGGCTTTCGGCGTCTCTTCGGCGCGCAACATACCAGGGGCAGCACCTGCGGCCCCCACGGCGACGCCAAGCCATGCCATGCCACGCAGGAAACCGCGACGGTCAATCTGCCCTGCCGCAAAACGGCTTTGCATCGCGCGCGCTTCCGGGTGCAGCGGCTTGCCGCTCAGCGTTTTGAACTCATCCATCCTTATTCTCCCTGTCGGATACTTTATTGAAATGTGACCGGAGCGGCGTTGCCGCCGCTCCGGTAAAGGCCTCAGGCCACGGCCTCCAGCGCGAAACGGCCCGCAGCCGGGCGCGGCGCGCGGGGGATGCGCTTGCCGGCGGTGTAATCGTTGATCACGTCACAAGGGGTGTAATTGCGCTCGATCTCATAAACCTCATCGGCGTCAAGCTCGGTGGTCAGCGCAGCCAGCGCTGAATCGAATTGCGCCCGCGTATCGGCACCAACCAGCATCGAGGAGACCTCGGGCTTTCTCAGCACCCAGGCCTGGGCGATCTGCGCCGGGCTGAGGCCGCGCGCCTCGGCCACACGCGCGACCGACATCGCGACATCGCGCGAGGCGGCATCGTTATACATCTCGGCGGTGAAGAAGTCGGTCTTGTTGCGGACCGAATTCATATCGCTGGAAAGGATCCCCCGCGCCAGCGGGCTGAAGACCGAGACGCCCACGCCCTGATCCATGCAGAAGGGCAGCATCTCGCGTTCCTCCTCGCGGTAGGCGGCGTTCAGCTGCAGCTGCATATTGATCGGTTTCGCCCAGCCATGCTTTTCGCAGATCGCGAGGATTTTGGCGAATTGCCAGGTGAACATCGTCGAGACGCCGATATAGCGGGCTTTGCCGGCACGCACGATGTCGTTCATCGCTTCCATGGTTTCTTCGATCGGGGTCTCGGTATCGAAGTAATGCAACATATAGATGTCGACATAATCGGTCTTCATCCGGGCCAGCGAGCCATGCAGCGCATCGAACACATGTTTGCGGGAATGGCCACCATTGTTCGCGCCGCCCCCGATCGGATAGCCAAGCTTGGTCGCGATCACCAGCTCATCACGTTTCGCCAGCTTGCGCAGCACGTTGCAGACGACTTCTTCGCCCGCGCCCGCCGAGTAGAAATCGGCGAGGTCGATGAAGTTCACGCCATTGTCCAGCGCATGGCCGATGATCGGCTCGGACTCGGTTTCGTCGAAAATCCACGGCTTCCAGGATTTCGAGCCCATATTCATCGTGCCAAGGCAGAGGCGCGAGACTTTCAGGCCGGATTGGCCAAGACGGGTATATTGCATTTTGGTCTGTCTTTTCAGGGTGATGTTGCGGTCTCGGTCGGGTAGTCAGCCGCCGAAATGGATCCAGGTGCCTTTGGTTTTCGTGTAGGAAGACAGCGAATGGATCGCCATTTCCTTGCCCCAGCCGCTTTCCTTGAAGCCGCCGAAGGGTGCTGACAGCCCATAGCAGCCGTAGCGGTTCACAAAGACCATGCCGGCATCAAGGCGCTCGGCCATGCGGTGCGCGAGGTTTACATTGCCGGTATAGACGCCGGCGGCGAGGCCATAGCTGGTGCCATTGGCGATGCGAACAGCGTCCTCAGCGGTCTCGAACGGGGTGCAGGACAGGACAGGGCCGAAGATCTCTTCCTGCGCGATGCGGGCGGTGTCAGGGACGTTGGAAAAGATCGTCGGGCGGACGAACAGGCCTTTTGCGTTGCTGCCAGAGGTGTCTGCGGTACCTCCTGCGACGAGTTCGGCCTCTGTCTTGCCGATCTCGATATACTCCATAATGCGTTTGAACTGCGCCTCATTGCATTGCGCGCCCTGCTCGGTCAAAGCCAGCAGCGGGTCGCCGCAGGTCACTGCCTCCGCCTTCGCGATCAGCTTCTCCAGAACATAGTCATAGATGCCCTTCTGGATCAGGAAACGCGTCGGCTCGGAACATTTCTCGCCTTTTTGCGAGAACATGACATAGAAGGCGCGGTCAATCGCGGCATCCAGATTGAGCGTATCCTCAAAGAAGATGCAGGGCGATTTTCCGCCCAGTTCCAGCGTGACGCCTTTCAGGTTCGAGGCCCCCGAATTCGCCACGATGCGGCGCCCGACGCCGGTCGACCCGGTAAAGGACACTTTATGGACATTGCGGCTCAGCGTCAGCTGGTTCGCGGCTGCGCCATCGCAAAGGACCAGGTTCAGGAGGCCTTTGGGAAGATCCAGTTCGCGGTCGATCAGCTCAAACAGATGCAGTGTCGCAAGGGGCGTATATTCCGATGGCTTCATCACCACGGCATTGCCCATCGCCAGTGCCGGCGCGATCTTCAGGCTGGCCTGGTAGAGCGGGTAATTCCAGGGCGCGATCAGGGCGCAGACACCGACCGGCTCTTTGGTGGTGAAATTCAGGAACCCGTCTTCGACCGGCGAGACCTCGCCATAGAATTTATCGGTCCAGCCGGCGTAATATTCAAAGATCTCGGCGCAGGTGTAGATGTCGTCATTGACGGCCTCAAGGTAGGTCTTGCCATTGGCAAGGCTTTCCAGCAGCGCCAGCTGTCTGACGTTTTCGCGGATCAGCCGCGCAATCGCGATAAGCTGATCGGCGCGCGCCTTGCGCGAGGTCTTGCGGCTCCAGGCTTCCGACTGATGGCAGCGGTTCGCGGCCTCGGCGGCGGTCTCGATCTGACCGGCATCGGCCAGCGCGATCTGGCAGAGGGTTTCCCCGGTGGCCGGGTTCTTCACCCCCCAGGCGGCACCGTTTCCGGCAACCCATTCACCATTTATATACTGTTTCTTGCTCTCTTTCAGCCAGGATCTGGCCCAGTCAAGATCGGTATCGAGCAATTTATCTGTCATTGTCGTCTTCCACAGAGGAGGTCTGTTCGGGGAAACTGTCGGGTGGGTGCGGGGTACTCAGCGGGGTTCGGCTTCGGCCACCTTGCGGCGCACGAAATCAAGGTCACCCGCGGCGTCTTTGGCGACCTGCGCCGAATAGCTGTAGCCTTTCAGCTGTTTCAGCCGGATCAGCGAGGGCAGCAGGCTGGTCGAGAGATCCCGGTTGCGGTCCGTATCTGGCTGCAGGCCCTGAACGCAGTTGCGCCGCAGGGTCGCGACGCCGCTTTCCAGCACCGCGATCATCTCGAGAAGGCTTACGATCACCACCGCTTCCCAGGGGTTGTAATCCATTTCGCCATGATCCTGGGTCATCGCCATCGCCGCCGCATGGCCGGTCGCGATCATGCCGCATTGCACCATGAATTCCGGGATCGTCGGATTGACCTTGCCGGGGATTGCGGAGGATCCCGGCTGCATCGCCGGCAGCCGGATTTCGCCAAGGCCGCCATGCGGGCCCGAGGCCATCAGCCGCAGGTCTTTCGCGAACCGGATCAGGGTCCGCGCCAGCTGATCAAGCGAGGCGCCAAGCGCCAGCAGCCGGTCATGTGCCTGGCTTGCGGCAAAAAGATTGTCGGTCCGGGTGAGGCCCGCGGGCAGGCCCGCCGCCGCAAGCGCGGCATTCAGGGCGGGCAGGATCGCGGCAAAAAAGGCCGGTTCGCAATCCTCGGACCGCCCGATGATATTGCCGCCGATGGAGACCTCGCGCAGCGCATCGGCGTCACGTGTGGCGCGCTCCAGGTTAAAGCGCAGCGAGGCGGAGACGCCGCCAAGGTAATCGGCAAAACCGATATCAACTGCATCCTGCAGGCAGGTCCGCGCCAGTTTGCGCAACGGCGCCCAGCCGGCGCCCAGCCGGTCAAGATCCGTCGCGAGGCCCTCGATCTGCGCCGCCAGCCCGGCGAAAGCCGCCCGTGCCGCGATATGGCAGCCAGTGGACAGGCAGTCAGCGGTGGAGTGGTTCAGGTTCGCATGATCGTTCGGGTGGACCGGGGTGTAAGACCCGTAATCCGCGCCAAATCCGGCTTTATTCGCCAGATTGGCCAGAACCTCGTTGAGGTTCATATTAAAGGAAATCCCGCCGCCGCCATGGAAGGCATGGACCGGAAACGCCTCGGGGCGTGGGGTGGCCAGGAGGTCCGAGGCCGCCTCGATCAGCGCTTCACCCATGGCAGGCGCAATCGCGCCGGTGTCGATATTGACCTGTGCTGCGGCCTTTTTGACGATCAGCATCGCGTTCAGCAGGCCGGGGTAATCGGAAAAGCGCTTTTGCCCGGCCAGCGGGTAAAGCCGCACAGCGCGTTCGGTCTGGATGCCGAAAACGGCGTCCAGGCTGACATCAAGCATACCAATACTGTCACGCTCGACGCGTGTCTTCCGTCCGCTGACCATGAATCGGGTTCTCCCCCACGATGGCGATCAGGAAAGTCGATTTCTTGGCAGTGAACAAACGACTATTCCGCCAGGGTCATTCCAAAAAGTCATGACTTGGGGAGAAAGCGGTATTTCAGCTCAGAGGATATGCGAGGAAAGCTGGCGCGCTGCCTGGACGACGTTTTTCGAATAGACCCGCGCGCTTTGCAGGCTCAGCGCCTCGCCGGTGAA
The DNA here is from genome assembly GCF_016405985.1 of Paracoccus sp. IB05. Classification (GTDB taxonomy): domain Bacteria; phylum Pseudomonadota; class Alphaproteobacteria; order Rhodobacterales; family Rhodobacteraceae; genus Pseudogemmobacter. The sequence goes on along the minus strand of NZ_JAEFCF010000042.1, from coordinate 32,155 downwards.
ACAGGCGCTGATGGCTGCGACTGGCTCACCGCGCCCGTTCACCACGGGTGCGGCGACGCAGCCGACATCAAGCTGGATCTCGTTAAGGCTGACCGCATAGCCAAGCCGCGCCGAACGTTGCAGGTCCTGGGCCAGCGCCGGCAGATCGGCCGCCATGCCGGGCGCGGCAAGGCCCTCATCGCGCAGATAGGTGAGCTGATCTTCCAGCGGGCGGGCGGCAAGGATCGCCTTGCCGGAGGCCGAAAGATGCATCGGCATGGTGCGCCCGACATAGGCATTGAAGGCCGTGCTGGCCGGCGCATCCAGCCGCGCAAGGATCACCACCTGATTGCCGATCGGCAGGCTGAGGAAGATCGAGCGGTGGATCTCGTTCTTCAGGATCTCGGCGATGGGGTAGAAATGCGGCACAAAGGGCTGGCGGGCGAACACCGCCGAGGCAAGCTGGAACAGCCGCGAGCCGGGCATATAGGTCTTGCGCCGGCCGGGGGCGGGCGCGATCAGCCGGTGGCTGAGCATCGCATGGATGATCCTGTGCGCCGTGGCCTGGGCGATGCCGGTCTTCTCGCAGATTTCCGAGAGTTGCAGCGGCCAGGGCGAGGCCGAGAGCACGTCAAGCACAGCCACTGTGCCGTCAATGGCAGGGGCGGCGGTTTTCACGAAATCGCGTTTCGCGGCATCAGGCTTTCCGGGATCTGTCATGTTCAACGCGCTCATCGGCAAGGGGGGCGGATATTTTTTCCATATATGGAATATTTATTCCTGATATGGAAATTTATTGACAGGCTGATGCGTCTGGCCTCTGGTCCTGGCCGAAATCGGACCGGAGAACGCCATGCGGATCGACCGCAACTTCGTCAATAATGACTTCCTGACATCGGATGGCGAAGAGCTGATCGCAGTGCTGAACCCGGCCACTGGTCAGCAGATCGCGCATGTCACCGCCGCCACCGCCGCCGAGGCGCGGGCAGGCGTAGAGGCGGCGGCCCATGCACAGCGCGGCTGGCGGCGTCTGACCTCGGTCGAGCGGGCCGGGCATCTGCGGGCCCTGGCCGATATGCTGGTCGCGCGTAAGGACCGGATCGGCGCGGTGCTGGCGCTGGAATCCGGAAAAAGCCTTGAGGATGCGACCGGTGAGGTCTTTTACGCCGCCGAGCTGACGCGCTACCATGCCGAATGGGCGCGGCGGATCGAGGGGGAAATCATCCCCTCGGACAGCCCTGATGAGAACCTGCTTTTGCAGCGCGAGCCGATTGGCGTCGTCGCGGCGCTGATCCCGTTCAATTACCCGATCTATACGCTGATGCGCAAAATCGCCCCGGCGCTGATTGCGGGCAATACCGTGGTGGCGCGGCCTTCGAACAACACGCCGTCTTCGGCGCTGGAAGTGGCGCGGGCGGTGAAAGATTGCGGCTTTCCGGCGGGCGCAATCAACATCATCGCGATGACGCATCAGGTGGCGCAGACGGTCTGCACCCATCCGAGGGTTGGCATGATCACCCTGACCGGCAGCGTCGGTGCGGGCCGCAAGGTGCTGGAATACAGCCAGGTCAATATCGCGAAATCCTCGCTGGAGCTGGGCGGTAAGACGCCCGCGATCATCGAGGCGGATGCCGATCTGGAAAAAGCAGCCGCGGCGGTGGTCGCGTCGCGCACCACCCATTGCGGCCAGCTCTGCACTGCGATCGAACGGGTCTATGTGCAGGACAGCGTGCATGATCGGTTTGTCGATCTGCTGCGCAGCCATATGGCAGCGCGTAAATTCGGCGACCGGATGCGCGAGCCCTCGGTGATGGGGCCGCTGATCAACCAGAATTCCCGGGTGAACATCCATCAGATGGTCAGCCGCGCCATTGATGACGGGGCAAAGCTGGAATGCGGCGGGGTCATTCCCGAAGGGCCGGGCTGGTTCTACCCGGCCACGCTCTTGACGAATTGCCGCCAGGAGATGGAGATCGTGCAGGAAGAGGTCTTCGGCCCTGTCCTGCCGGTGCTGCGCTATCAGACGACCGAAGATGCGCTTGAGATGGCCAATGACCATCAGTTCGGTCTGTCCTCGGTCATTTATACCGAGAATTACCGCAAGGCGATGATGGTCGCGAACAATATCGAAGCGGGCGAGGTCTATATCAACCGCACCCCCGCAGACCCCTATCAGGGCTACCATTCGGGCTGGAAACGCTCGGGCCTTGGCGGGGATGACGGCAAACACGGGATGCTGGATTTCACCCAGACCCGCCTTGTGATCCAGAGCTGGTGAGGAGCGGCTTATGAAACTCGTATCCGTTAAAACCGATATAGTCGCCGTGCCGCCGCCCCATATCGGCGGTATGTACTGGATTTTTGTCACCCTGCGCACCGATGACGGGATCGAGGGCGTGGGCGAGGTCTATGCCGCGACCTTCCACCCCAAGGTCATGGTCCCGGCGATCCAGGATGTGTTTGACCGGCTGCTGGACGGCGAGGACCCGCATCATGTCGAGAAATTCTTCCGCCGCGCCTATTCCAGCGGATTCACGCAGCGCCCTGATCTGACGATGATGGGCATCGTCTCGGGCCTGGAAATGGCCTGTTGGGATATTATCGGCAAGGCGGCGGGCAAGCCGGTCTATGAGCTGATCGGCGGTCGGGTGCATGAAAAGCTGCGCTCTTACAGCTATCTTTATCCGAAGAACGCGCGTGGCGAACACGATTACAGCAATATCGAACTCAGCGTCGATTGCGCGCTGGAATATATGGAACAGGGTTTCACGGCGCTGAAATTCGACCCCGCCGGGCCTTATACCGTGATGGGCGGGCATCAGCTGTCTTTGGAAGACATGGACCGTTCGGAAACCTTCTGCCGGCGTATCCGCGAGGCGGTGGGGAACCGCTGCGATCTTCTGTTCGGTACCCATGGCCAGATGACGGTTTCCGGTGCGATCCGTCTGGCGCGGCGGCTGGAGCAATATGATCCTTTGTGGTTCGAAGAACCCGTGCCGCCCGGGCAGAGCGAGGCCATGGGCCGCGTCGCCGGGCAGACCACGATCCCGATTGCCGCCGGTGAGCGGCTGACCACGAAATACGAATTCCACGATCTCTTGCGCAACAATGGCGCCTCGATCCTGCAGATGAACCTTGGCCGCGTCGGCGGCATTCTGGAAGGCAAGAAGGTCGCGGCTTTGGCCGAGGTGCATTACGCCCAGATCGCACCGCATCTCTATAACGGGCCGGTGGGGGCTGCGGCCTCTGTGCAGCTGGCGACCGCCACGCCGAATTTCCTTGTGCAGGAAAGCATCCGCCGCTGGGATGGCTTCCATGCCGAGGTGCTGGAGGAAGGGCTGACCTGGTCTGACGGCTGGATCATCCCGTCGGAGAAGCCCGGCCTTGGCATCACCCTGAACCGTGAGGTGATCGAGGCGCATTCCCCCTATAGTGACAAGCGCCTGCACCTTTCCATGTGGGAAACCCCGCATGATTTCAAAGCGCAATCCGACACGTCCTGGAAAGAACCGCCCGCAAAGGCCTGATCATGTCTTACGATTACATCATCATCGGCGCCGGTTCGGCGGGATCCATCCTCGCCGCGCGGCTGAGCGAAGACCCGGCCACCCGCGTCTTGCTGCTGGAAGCGGGCGGCTCGGACCGGTCCTTCTGGTTCGACATGCCGGCGGGATATGCGCGCAATTATTTCAACCCCGAAACCAACTGGATGTATTCGACCGAGCCCGAACCGGGCATGGCGGGGCGTAAGATCTATACGCCGCGCGGAAAGGTCCTGGGCGGATCCGGCTCGATCAATGCGATGATCTGGGTGCGCGGACAAAGGCGTGATTTCGACGACTGGCGCGATGCGGGCAACCCCGGCTGGGGCTATGATGATGTGCTGCCCTGGTTCAGAAAGCTGGAAAACCATCCGCTGGGCGATACCGAATGGCATTCCTCCCGGGGGAAGGTCGGTATCACGCCGATGAAGGGGCAGACCCATCCGATCTGCGACCGGTTCATCGAAGCTGCGCGGGAACTGCAGCTGCCGGTCAGCGACGATTTCAATGGCGCAGAGTTTGAAGGCGCCGGGATCTATGAGACGAATATCGGCAGGGGCAGGCGGCAATCCAGTTCGAAAACCTATCTGAAACCGGCTCTGAAACGGCCCAATCTGACGATGCGGCTGAAGGTGGATGTCACCCGCATCGTGATCGATGACAGCGGGCGCGCGACCGGGGTCGAGATCCGCGCGAATGGCGTGACCGAAACCCTGAGCGCCGCCCGCGAAGTGATCCTCTCGGCCGGTGCGGTCGGGTCTCCGAAACTCCTGATGCTGTCGGGGATCGGCGATCCGGCAGAGCTGGCGCAGCACGGAATCCAGGTCAAAGCGGCGCTGCCTGCGGTGGGCGGCGGTCTCCAGGACCATCTCTGCGCAAGTTATTATTACCGCGCGAATGTGCCGACCCTGAATGACGAGCTGCGGCCCTGGTGGGGCAAGCTCTGGGCGGGGATGCGCTATGTGCTGAACCGCAAAGGCCCGCTCGCGCTCAGCGTCAATCAGGCGGGCGGGTTCTTTCGCACCGCGTCTGCGGGCGATGCGCCGAATATCCAGCTTTATTTCAACCCGATGTCCTACCGCATTCCGGCCAGCACGAAAGCAAAGCTGGAGCCGGAGCCCTATCCGGGTTTTCTGCTCGCCTTCAACTCCTGTCGCCCCGACAGCCGGGGGCGCATCTCGCTTGCCTCGGCCGATCCGCTGGCCGCGCCGCTGATCCGGCCGAATTACCTGTCAACCGGGCGCGATTGCCAGGAGGTGATCGAGGCCAGCCGGCTGATCCGTCGGTTCATGCAGGCCCCGGCGCTGCGGGCGATCACGGCAGAAGAGGTGACGCCCGGCCCCGGATGCGACAGTGATGAGGCGATGCTAGCCCATCTGCGCCAGGAGGGAGGATCCATCTACCATCTTTGCGGCAGTTGCGCGATGGGGCCGGATCCGGCAACGTCGGTGGTCGATGCCGAGCTTCGGGTGCATGGCATTCGCGGGCTGCGCGTCGTCGATGCCTCTGTCTTCCCCAATATCACCTCCGGCAATATCAATGCGCCGGTGATGATGGTGGCCGAAAAGGCCGCTGCGATGATCACAGGGCGGTAAGGCATTCAGGCAGACCGGGCCAGGGCGCGCTCCTGGTTCGGGCAACCATCGCGGTCCGGCGCCGAAAGACTCTTGCGGTGAAGAGACCTCAATGGTGGCAGGGGCCGGGGCCTTGGAGATCGACGCATGAAAGCTTGAGAAGCTCAGCCGCCTCGCGTCCTGTAACTCTACCGGCAAGGTCTGGGCCTCAGATCGGGATCGATTCATCCCGAACCCGATCCGCCAAATGCCGGGGCTTAACAGCTTGTAAGGCACCTTCTTTGTAAGGCGCAGGTCCAGGTTCGCCTTGCCGGGTGACCCGGATGGCGAGAAGGTCTGTCAAAAGACGCCGGATGCGCCGCTTGCGCTGATCTGGTGGGGCCGGTGGTTCTTCAGGCTGGGGGCTGCGCCTGGTCTTCCCTGTGGCGGCCATGGGACCGGAGCGCGTGGGGCGCGTCCGCCTTTGTCGCGATAAGGATCGAGGTCGGCGGCGTGTTCAGCCTGCTCCGGCGATGCCCCGCGCAAAAGTCTCGGCAATGGCCAGGACGGCGGCATGGATCGGGCCGGCGGTCAGGGCAGGCAGCACCGAGGCATCGACCACCGCAAGATTATCGGTGCCGTTCAGCCTCAGATCGGGCGTGGTCACCGCGCCCGCATCGCGCCCCATGCGGCAGGTGCCGGACGGATGGTGGTGGGTGATCGCGGCCTGGGCGATAAAGGCATCCAGATCCGCATCCGTATAGACCGGGCCCGGCAGGATTTCATGGTCGCGCCAGGGGTCGAGTTCGGGCCTGGCACCGATCTCGCGGGCGGCTTTCAGCGCCGCGCGGAAGAGGCGACGGTCATTGCCGGTTGAAAGATAGCGCGGCTCGATCACCAGCGGATCGCCGGGCGAGGGGCCGGTGACGCGGATCTCGCCCCGGCTGGTCGGATGGGTGACCCCGAACAGCAAGCTGTAGGCGGTGCCCTGGGCAGGGGCGTCGAACATTTCGGAGGTGATCGGCGCCACGCCGCAGCCAACCACGATTTCCGGCTGGCCGTTGGCGGTGAAACCCTCTGCCCGCATATAGGCCATGCTTTCGGAGTGCTGGAGCCTTGAGGGCGCCACAGGGCGCTTTGCCGTATAGAGATTGCCGGCGCCGAGCAGGTGGTCCATCAGGTTCCGCCCCAGCTCCGGCACCGCCAGCTGGCAGGGGATCCCGGCAGCTGCCAGCACCGCTTCCGGACCGATGCCGGAGCGCATCAGCAGGGCCGGGCTTTCGAGCGCGCCTGCGGAGAGGAGGATCTGATCGGCCTCGATCCGGCCCGCAGAGGTCTCCAGCGCGGTGATGCGCGATCCCGCCAGGATAAGGCGGGTCACCAGTGTCCCGGTGAGGAGTGTCAGGTTCGTGCGCGCCCGAACGGCGGGCGTCAGCCAGGCCTCGGCGGTGGTCACGCGTTTCCCGTTGCGGATCATCAGCGAATTGGGCGTGACCCCGATCATCGCGCCGGTGTTATGTCCGTTCAGGCGTTTCAGCCCCAGCCCCGCGCCCGCCTCGATAAAGGCGCGGGCGAGGGGAGAGACCTCTTCGCCCGGCAGCCAGACCGGCATCGGGCCGCCTTTGCCATGGATACCATCCCCGCCATAGCTATGATCCTCGATGGCGAGAAACGCAGGCATAAGACCCTCCCAGGACCAGCGGGGATCGCCGGTCGCCTGCTCCCAGGTGGCAAAATCCTCGCGGCAGCCCCGGAAATGGCCAAGCGCATGCAGCATCGACGAGCCGCCAAGCCCCCGCCCGCGTGCCCAGGAGAGAGCGCGCCCGGCAAGCCCTGGCTGTGGCGTGGTGCGGTAATCCCAGTCATAGTCGCGATGCTGGATCGCGGGCCACATCTGCGGATTGAGGATGTCGGGGTCGGTGGGTTCGCCCCCGGCCTCGATCAGCACCACCTGCCGCGTGGGGTCTTCCGACAACCGTGCCGCCAGCAGGGCGCCGGCAGAGCCGCCACCGACAATCGCGAGGTCAAAGCGCATGGGTTACTTCTGGTCCGGTGGTTGCACCACGCCGTCAATCGTCATCGCCTCACCATCCAGCGAGACCGAGCAGTTCCGGAGCGGAATATCGAGGTGGCAGGGCGTGTCGCGGTCGCCGCCGGCCTCGGTATTCGGGCCGGAAGACCAGAGGAAATTGCCTGCAAAAGACCGCGCATCCATGCCGAGCTGCGATTGCGGGTTGTAAAGGCCCAGCACCGTCCAATGTGCGCGGTTTTCCAGCCCCCAGCCGACATGCGCCATGGCATAGGCACGCGGATCATTGAAGCTTTCCATGAATTTGCGCATGAATTCGGCCTCGGTGCGGCCTTTGATATCGACGATCATGCCTTTCTCGATGGTCACGAAGACCTGTTCGCGGGCGTAATGTTTGAAGGGCAGGATGATGTCACCCTCATCGATCACGATGGTGCCCTCGGCGCTGCCCTCATCGGGCCAGCGCGCCGAAAAGCAGGAGGGCCAGTGATCCCAGCGGCCCGGCTCATCGGCCAGCCCATATTGCGTCAGCACCGGATATTGCCCCAGCCTGCAGCGGAAATCCGTCCCGGCAGCTGAGGTCACGTGCATTTCTTTCGCCTGCCCGATCTTCTTTGCCGCCGCCAGCACGCGGAGCTTATCTTCCGGGCGCGGGATCTGGCGCATCATGATCTCGGGTGGCTCGACCGCGAGCAACATGCGGGTGCCGCCTTTCAGCACCTCTTCCTGTTCTTTGGAAAACAAGAGTTGCAACGTGTCGATCACCAGGTCGGACGCCTTCAGGCAGGCGAGCGCCGCCGAGTTCAGCTCCAGCGCGGTTTTGCCGACATAGCCGGATTTATCCGGCGACAGCGCCTTCTCGCCATTCATCACCGGCAGGTTCAGCTCGGTCACCACCGCGCCAAGATCCGAGGCTGCCAGCTTGGCAATATAGGCAATCTGGCGGTTGCTGTCGTCGCCCGTCAGCACCGTCACCTGTTCGCCGGGTTTCAGCTTGCACGCGGTCAGCACCTCTTTCCAGCCCCTGAGGAAATGCGCGTCGCTGATGGCCATGGGGGGATCCTTCCTGATGGGGCGCTGTCAGAGCGCGGTCGTATGGGCGAGGGTGAAGAAGCTGCGGTTGAAATGCAGCAAAGGCGACGGCGCGGTGCCAAAGCGGATGGCCCGGACCTCGCCGATAAAGATCGAATGGCTGCCTGTTTCGGTCGCGCCTGCGATCTGGCAGTCGAGATTGACCAGCGCGCCGTCGAGGGCAGGTGCGCCGGTGGCGAGATGCGTCCAGCCATGCGGGGCGAACTTGTCCTCGCCCTGGTCACCGGTCTGGCCGGCAAAGCGCTGTGCCACCTCGCGCTGGTCATCGGCGAGGATATTGACGCAGAAACTGCCCGCGTCTGAAATGGCGCGATGTGCCGCGCCGCCCCTGTTGACGCAGACCAGCATCGAAGGCGGCGTGACCGACATCGAACAGACGGCAGTGGCGGTGAGGCCGCGCCGGGCAGGGCCTTCTCCTGCGGTGATGATGGTGACCGTGGCCGCCAGCAGCCGCATCGCGGCGCGGAAATCATCTGGCAGCGGGTCTGTTCCATGGGTCGGGTCTGGGCCTTGGGTCATGGAAGCGCCTTTTGCATCTGTTCCAGCCAGAGCGCCGCAGAGGCCAGCCGGTGATCCGCGCCGCGCGCGCCCACAAGCTGCACGCCGATCGGCAGGCCCCTGGGCCCGGTCGCGCCGGGAAGGTTGATCAGAGGCACCTGCAAGACGCTCCAGAGCCGGTTGAAGATCGGATCACCCGTCGCGATGCCTTCCGGCGCCTCGCCTGGGGCTGCGAGGGTGAGCACGGCGTCGAACCGCGCCAGCAGATCGTCCATCCGGGTGCGAAGGGCGGGGAGCTGTTCCCGTGCGGCGCGATAGCGCGGCTCCGTCACCCGGGCCTGATCTTCCAGCATGGCGCGGGTGACGGGGGTCAGGCCCTGCCAGTGGTCGCGGATCTCGGGGGCGAGGGAATGCGTTACTTCCCAGCCCATCACGGCTTCATGCAGGTCGAAAATACCGTCATACCAGGCGGGCGGGTCGAGAAAGGTGACCTCGGCCCCGGCCTGTTCTGCCCGGGCCTTAAGGCGTAAAACCGCCTCTGTGCTTGCCGGATCGGCCTTTTCAAGCCGCGTGCCGGGCAGAACCGCGAGGCGCGGGCGGGCAGGGGGTGTAAGGGTCGCGAGGGCCCTATACCCCGAAAGCACCGAGGCCGCATGCGCGGCGTCTTCAATGCCGCGCGCGAGGATCCCCAGCGTGTCGAGGCTGTGGCAGAGCACTTTGATCCCCACCGTATTGATCAGCCCGAATGAGGGTTTCAGCGCAGTGACGCCGCAATAGCTCGCCGGCCGGATCACCGAGCCGGAGGTCTGGGTGCCAAAAGCCAGCGGCACATGGCCGGCGGCGACAGCGGCACAGGATCCCGAAGAGGAGCCGCCCGGCGTATGGGCCGGATTATGCGGGTTTCGGGTCTTATTCGGGCTCGCCATGGCGAGTTCGGTCGAGACGGTCTTGCCAAGGATCAGCCCGTCGGCGGATCGGGTCAGCGCGACCGCTGCCGCGTCCCAGGGGGGGCGGAAACCATCATAGATATTCGTGCCGTAACCCGTGGGCATATCTGCGGTGTCGATCACATCCTTGACGCCGACCGGCACACCCGCAAGCGGACCATGTGCGCCGCGCCGGTCCAGCGCATCGGCGCTTGCGCGGGCCTGATCCGGGTCGAGATATTGCCAGGCCATGACCGGGCCGTCAGTGGCGGCGATGTGGTCGAGATGCGCCTCGGTCACCTGGCGGGCGGTGAGATCACCCGAGGCGACGCGGGATGCGATCTCGCGGGCGGAAAGGGCAAGGATCGTCTCTGGTTTCATCGCGCTCACCCGAAGATCGTCGGGCGGCGCCTGGCCCAGGGCATGGCGGATTCGATGTCATGGGCGAGTTGCAGCAGCATGGCGTCCTCGCCAAATCCGGCGCCGATATGAATGCCGATGGGCAACCCGCCGGCGCTTGTGCCGAAGGGCACCGACATGGCGGGGCAGCCGGAGGCATTGAAGACGGCGGTAAAGGGGGAATGCGACCAGAACTGGTCATAAAAGGCGTCGAGGCTCTGACCGCTGCCGGCAAGCTTTCCGATGGGCGGTGCCGGTTCAGCGGCGGCGGGGGTCAGAACAGCGTCATATTGTGCGAAGAAGCGGCCAAGCGCGCGGGCTGCGCTGTGCAGGGTCTGCACCGCCGCAAGATAGGTGGTCGCGGGCAGCAACAGCGCCTCGTGCACCCATTCGCGGTTGACCTCTTCCAGCTGCGCGAGGCGGGGCGATTTCGGGTCGCCGCCGGTCACGCCAAGCGCCACGTTCGTGCCGACGACCTGGCGCCAGGCGGTCTTCAGCGCGAGCGCATCATAGCCCATATCGGGGACCGGGATAATGGTATGGTTGCAGTCTTTCAGGAAGCGGGCGGCCTCATTGGTGACGCGGATCATCTCGGGGTCGATGGTCTCGCCAAGGGGCGCTTTGGTCACCAGGGCGATCTTCAGATGCCCGGTCGGTTTTGTAAGCGCGGCAAGATAGCCCGGGCGCGCAGGCGAGGCCCAGGGGTCACCGATATCCGGGCCGCCGCTGATGTCGAGCATCGCCGCGCTGTCGCGGACCGACCAGGTCACGGCATGCGGCGTCGACATGCCGCCAATGGCCTCGGCGGCCATGGGGCCGACCGGGTTCACAAGGCGCGAGGGTTTGAACCCGAAAAGCCCGCAATGGCTAGCGGGCAGGCGGGTTGATCCGGCGCCGTCTGACGCGTTCGCGAGCGGCACCATGCCGGAGGCGACGGCAGCGGCGGACCCGCCTGATGATCCGCCCGCCGTGCGGGACAGATCCCAGGGGTTGCGGGTCGGGCCGAAGGCCTCGGGTTCCGAGGTGAAGGAAAGCGCAAATTCCGGTGTGTTGGATTTGCCGAGGATCACCATTCCGGCAGCCTTGTAACGCGCAGTAATGGTCGAATCGCGCTGGCTGACCACGCCCCGCAACAGCTCCGAGCCAGAGGAGAGAAGCATCCCTTCCGCCTCGAACCCGGTGTTTTTCAACAGCATCGGTACCCCGGCCAGCGGGCTGAAGGGCAGGAAGCCTTTGGCGGAAGCATATGCCGCGACCTGCCTGCGGGCGAGGTCGAAATGCTCATGCACGACCGCATTCAGCTTTGGGTTCAGCCGCTCGATCCGTTCAATCGCAGCCTCCAGAACCTCGGAGGGGGTGACCTCGAAATCGTCGATCAGCTTTGCGGTGGCGATGCCGTCGAGAGTGGAGAGTTCCTGCATTGCCTCAGCCCATCTGTGCTTTGAAGAGGTCGAGGTCCCAAAGGTCTTTGGTGACCCGCAAGACCCCATCCCGGATTTCAAACAGATGCAGCCCGTCCAGCGCAATGGGGCGGGGACGGCCATCCTTGCCGGTGAAGGTGCCGGTCATATGATAGGGCACCGCGACGTGATCCCCTGCGCGGATATAGCCCTGGCGGGACCAGGCGACATCCGGCAACATGCGCCAGAAGCCTTCCAGCCCCTCGGCCAGCGCCTCGCGCCCCTGCCGTGATTTGCCCATGGCGACTTCGTCATGGCGGCCATCAGCCGCATAGAGCGCGGCAGCCCCCTGCGCGTCGCGCGCGGCATAGGCGGCGTAAAAGCGGTTGATCAGGTCTACGTATTGCATGGCAGCACCCGGGCCAGAATCCGGAATGGCCCCGCCCGTGGCTGAAACGGGCGGGGAAATCAGGGATCACTCGATCCCGGCGATCTTCTTCACCTGGGCGACGTAAGTGTCGCGCTTCACCTCATTATAGAGGCGGGCGCGGAGGGCCGGCGCAGGCGTCGCGTTGACGTTTTCGAACAAAGCCACCCGACCGGCGAGCGAGCCCGAGGTCATATCCCAGATGAAGTTCATCAGCTGTTCCTTGACCATGGCAGAAACGCCATGGCCGGGCAGCAGCTCATGCAGGAAATGGCCAACTTCGGGGTTGTCGAAAGCGCTCTTGCCGAAGCGCATCACCAGACCCTGGCCGCACATCTCTTGCAGGATATGGATGATCTTCGGGTAGTTTTCGATGGAATAGAGCCGCCCTGCCGTCAGCATGCCGACATCGGGGCGCACCACGCCGCCTTCCAGCTCCACCGCCAGCGCCTCGGCTGCGGTGACAAAGGCGCGCAGCGTCTGCGCATATTCCACCAGCTGGCCCAGCATCATCTGCACTGCCGGGATCTTGCCGGTGCCGAGATAGTCAAGCACCATCTGCCCCGCGCCGACAAACAGTTCAGCCTTGACCGCAAGGCGGGTCAGCACATGCCAATGGGCATAGACGCAGACCGGGCCATACCAGGACATGCCGGTCGGATCGCCCAGGTTGAAGAGCCGCTCTTTCGGGACGAACACATTGTCGAAGACGATGAACTGGTCGGCTTCCTCGCCCAGGGATGACACCGGATGGTCGAATTTCGACGCCTCCGGCTGCGAGACCATCTCGCGCGAGATCATCTTGATACCGTCGGTGTCAATCGGCACCGAGCCCCAGATACAGGCCTCGGGCGGCGTCTCCATCAGCCCGCCGAGATTGGTGAAGAAGATGTCATTGGCCTGGGCGGCGATCGAGCCGACGGTCTTGGCGCCGTAAATATAGACGCCGTCCTTCGTGACCTTTTTCACCTTGAGCATCGAGGCTTCGGAGGCTTTCGGCGAGGAGCGGTCGGCCTGTGGTCCGGCAAGGCTTTCCGAGGCGGTCAGGTTGTTGTTCTGACCGAATTCCATATAGGCTTCGATATTGGCGCCGAAATCGGGGTCGACCCCGTCAATCATCGACTTCTTCTGCCGGAAGGTGGGCAGATAGGCGTAAAGCCCGGCCACAATCGCGGGCGAAAGATCCGGCGGGCGGCCAAAGGTGCCGGCGGTTTTCAGCGAGGTGTATTCGATCATCCGGCGCCGCGCGGCGAGGTCTTCTTTCGAGCGCGGCACCTGCCAGGCGCGCGAGATCACGGCGCCGACCTTGTCATCGTAATAGGTGGTCGCGTCCTGGTGTTCCGGGTCGAACTGATCGTCGAACATCGAGGCCAGCGTGTCGATGCCTTTCGCAAGCGCAGGCTCGTCATAGACCGAAGTAAGCTTGCGGCCCCCCACCCAGATCTGCCGGTTATCCTTCAGCGAGTCCTTGTATTCCGCGCCGGTCTTCAGCCGATGTGGCCTGCCGTTGATCGTGTCTGGTTTTCCCTGTGTCACGGGGGTGTTCTCCTGTTGGGATGACATGCCGCGCCCCTCGTGCCGGGGGCTGCGGCGAAAGCAGGTCAGGCCTTTTCGGCGGCGGATTTCTCATCGCGCATCTGGCGGATCACCTCGGTCGCCGACCGCATCGCATCCAGCGCCGCCGGAACACCGCAATAGATCGCGGCCTGCAAAATTACTTCGATGATCTCGGCTTCCGTCACGCCATTGTTCAGCGCGCCGCGGACATGCAGCTTTACCTCATGCGGGCGATTCAGCGCGATCAGCATTCCAAGGTTCAGAAAGGATCGGGTCTTGCGTTCCAGCCCCGGCCGGGTCCAGATTTCGCCCCAGCACCATTCGGTCACGAGTTTCTGCAAGGGCGCGGTCAGCTCATCGGCATTGGCAAGGGAGGGCGCGACATAGGCGTCGCCCAGCACCTCACGGCGGACCTGCAGCCCTTTTTGAAACTGCTCACCCTCGAATTCGGGACGGGTCATGTCATTCTCCGCTGGGGATAGGGGCGCGGGCCGGGAACGGTCGGGTTGGACGGGCCTGCTGAACTGCATTCAGGTTAGGCATGGCGCGCTTGACCTGTCAACAGATTGTATGACAGGATTACGGTCATACTGATAGACAAAACACCGCTGCCCGCAAATGAGGCAGACGCAAAAGGGGAGGCGAGGCCGCGATGCAGGATCAGCACTTACCTCCGGCAGAGGCGGCGGTTTTCGAGCTTTTTGCCCTGCGATATGCCGAACATTCGGGCCGCCAGGCGGGTGAGAATTTCCTTGATGCCACCGCTCTTCCCGCTGATCCGCATGAGGCGGGATCGAACCTGGATTACTTCATCTGGCTGGCGCGGCGCGGGCATGAGGTCGTCGTGATTGATACCGGATTCGGGCCGGATGCCGCTGTTCGGCGGGGGCGGCGCCTGCACCGGACCGCGCGCGAGGCGCTGGCGCTGATGGGCATCGATTCGCATCAGGTGAAGACGGTGATCCTGACGCATCTGCATTACGATCACGCGGGCGGCTTTGGCGATTTCCCGGCAGCGACCTTCCATCTGCAAGAGGCCGAAGCGGCCTATGCCACCGGCCCCTGCATCTGTGACCCGGCCGCGCGGGGTGTGTTTGATGTGGAAAACATCGTCGATTACATCCGCAGCCTTTACGCCGGGCGCATCCGGTTTCATCGCGGGGATCACGATCTGGGCAATGGCCTCATCCTGCATGAAATACCCGGCCACAGCGCCGGGCTTCAGGCGGTGTCAGTCCCGACCGCGCGGGGGCGGGTGCTGATCGCCTCGGATGCGACGCATCTCTATGCCAATCTCGCGCGGCGCAATCCCTTCCCGATCCTCTGGGATGAGGCGCAGCTGCGCCGTGGGTTTGAGCGGCTGGCGACACTCGCGCCCTCGCTGGATCACATTATCCCCGGTCATGATCCGCTGGTGATGCGGGCCTATCCACCCGTGTCGGAGACGCTCGACGGTATCGCCGTGCGCCTTGATGTGGCGCCGCTGATCGCCTTTGCCGGGCTCAGCGCATGAGCCGGGGCGTGCTGATCACCGGTGCGGCGCTTGGCCTTGGGCTGGGGCTGGCGAAGGCCTTTGCCGCTGCGGGCGACCGGGTGTTTCTGTCCGATATTTCCCCTGCCGTCACGGATGCGGCAGCGGGCCTCGGTTCGGCCAGTTTCATCACGGATCTGGCGCAGCCCGGGGCAGCGGTGGACCTTGCCGCGCGGGCGGCGGATCACCTTGGCGGCGTCGATATCCTGATCAACAATGCGGTGGTCCGGCGGATGGCCGGCGTCGGGGATCTGCCCGATGCAGACTGGGACCTCGCGCTGGAGGTCAATCTTTCGGCGCCCTTCCGGCTGATCAAAGCCTGCCTGCCGGGGATGAAGGCTAAGGGCTGGGGGCGGATCGTCAATATGGGCTCGGTCTATAGTCTGATCGCCGCTCCGGGCCGCGCCGATTACGTCACCACGAAACATGCGATCACCGGGCTGACGCGGACGGTGGCGCTGGAACTCGCCGATACCGCGATCACCTGCAACGCGATCTGCCCCGGGCTGATGGCGACGGAGTCGGCGCTGGCACGGATCAGCGCGCTGGCTGAGGCGCGCGGGATCAGTCAGGCCGAGGCCGAGCGCGCGTTTCTCTCGACCCGCCAGCCGGGCGGCAAATTCATCCCGATGGAGACGGTGACGGCGCTGGCGGTCTTCCTTTGCGGGGGCGCGAGCGCGGGGATCAACGGGGCAGCGATCCCGGTGGATAATGGCTGGTCCTTTGCCTGAGGGGCGGGGCCACAACAGGAGAGCGAGATGGCTGAGACGGGTTTTGCGGGCATCGGATTTGTAGGCCTGGGCAATATGGGGCGGCCGATGGCGGCGAATATCATCGCCGCCGGTGCATCGCTGCTGGTGAATGACCGCGATGCAGGCGCGGTGGCTGCGCTGGTTGCGCAGGGGGCAGAGGATGCCGGTTCCCTCAAGGCACTTTGCGCCCGCGCAGAGACGGTTTTCCTCTCGCTGCCAACGCCGGAAGTGGTGCTGGCGGTCGGGCGTGAGATCGCCGCGCATCCCGGTAGCGTGAAGCGGGTGGTTGATCTTTCCACCACTGGCCCTAAGGCCGAGATGGATCTGGCCGAGGTGCTGGCGGCTGCCGGCATCGCGCTGATCGACAGCCCGGTTTCGGGCGGCGTGGCGGGGGCGAAGAAAGGAACGCTCGCGCTGATGGCCGCCGGGCCGTCGCCGCATTTCGAACGGGTCGAACCCCTTTTGCTGGCTTTGGGCAAGGTCATTCGCGTGGCCAATGAGCCGGGCAAGGCCCAGGTGATGAAGCTGATCAACAATATCTGCTCGGCCGCCTCGCTCGCGATCACATCCGAGGCGATGGTGATGGGCGCGAAGGCGGGGCTCGATGCTGATGTGATGATCGAGGTGCTGAATGCGGGATCCGGGCGGACCTCGGCCAGCACCGACAAGATCCCGCGTTTCGTGCTGCCGCGCGGGTTCGATTTCGGTTTTGCGATTGCACTCTCGCTGAAAGACATCCGGCTCGCACTGGAGGAGGCCGAGCGTCTTGGCTGTCAGATGCTGGTGGGAAATGCGGTCAGGACGCTGTTTTCCATCACCAAAGCCCAGCTTGGCCCCGATGCCGATATGACCGAGATCATCCGCCCGCTGGAGGCCTGGGCCGGCACCGAGCTGCGCGGCAAGGCCGCTGGCTGATGTCCCTCAGCCGCCGGATCGCCGCCTTTGCCACTGATCCCGGCCCGCTGCCAGAGGCAGTGCGGGCGGCGGGGCGGCGGGCGTTCCTGAATATGACCGGCTGTGCGATCGGCGGCGCGCGCGAGGGCGCGATTGACCGCCTGGCCGCACTGCTGCCGGCATTTTCCGGCCCCGCCACCGCCAGTCTGATCGGGCGGGAAGAGTGCGCCGATATGCTCTGGTCCGCGTATATCAACGCGGCGGCGGCGAATATTTTCGATTATGACGACACCCATATCCCGACCGTGATCCATCCTGCCGCGCCGGTCGGCCCGGCGGTGCTGGCGCTGGCGGAAACCCTGGCGGGGCAGGGGCGCCCGGTTTCGGGTCAGGCGCTGATCCGGGCCTTTGTGACGGGGATGGAGGTGACCTGTCGCCTTGGCCTCGCGCTGCATCCTGTGCATTACGCGCGCGGCTGGCATATCACCTCGACCTGCGGCACGTTCGGGGCGGCGCTGGCTGCGGGGCAGATCCTCGGGCTGACCGGGGCGCAGATGGTTGATGCCATGGGCCATGCGCTGGCGCAGAATGCCGGTTCGGTCGAGACGCTCGGGACCATGTCAAAAAGCCTGTCGGTCGGGCAGGCGGCGCGGGCGGGGCTGATGGGGGCGCTGCTGGCGCAGCGGGGGTTTACCGGCCCGGAGGCACCGCTGGAGGGCAGGCAAGGGTTTTTGGCGCTGCATTCGGATGCCCCCGATCTGACCGCTTTTGAAGATCTGGG
Organism: Paracoccus sp. IB05; assembly: GCF_016405985.1. Classification (GTDB taxonomy): domain Bacteria; phylum Pseudomonadota; class Alphaproteobacteria; order Rhodobacterales; family Rhodobacteraceae; genus Pseudogemmobacter. The sequence continues at coordinate 14,795 of NZ_JAEFCF010000042.1, read as the reverse complement.
CCAGCGGTGGGAGGTTTTGCACAATACGTTCAAACCCTATCCCTGTGGCGTGGTGCTGAACCCGGTGATCGAGGCCTGTCTGGCGCTGCATTCCGACCTGAACGCTGGGCAGATCACCCGTGTCACCCTGACCGGACATCCGCTGCTCAGAGCGCGCACAGACCGGCCCGGCGTGACCTCGGGGCGGCTCGCCCAGGTCTCGGCGCAGCATGCGGTAGCCGTGAGCCTGATCCGGGGCGAGGCCGGGCTTGCGGCGTTTTCCGATGCGGCGGTGGCTGACCCGGTCTTGCGCGATTTTGGGTCCAGGCTGGTCTTTTGCGATGATCCGGGCTTTTCGCTGGAGGCGGCGGAGGTCAGGCTGGAGCTGGCCGATGGCCGCCGCCTGACCCGCCACGTCGAGGCCGCGAAGGGCGGGCTTGCATATCCGTTGTCCGACGAAGACCTTGCCGCGAAACTCGCCGGTCAGATCCGCCATAACGGCGCCGCGCTGGATGCTGGCACGCTGGTCGCTGCGCTGACCGGGATCGAAGAGACTGACAATGCCGCCGCCTTCCTCGCCATGGCCCGCCCGCCAAAAGGAGCCTGAAATGACCAGAAAACCGATTGCCCCGCCGGTTATGACCCTGACCACCGGTCCGGTCGATGCCTATCCCGAAGTGCTGCGCGCCCTCTCGCGCCCGGTGCTTTATGATTACGACCCGGCGTTTCTGGACTTCTATGAAAGCGTCAATGCGAAGGTCCAGCGCGCCTTCCATACCGACACCCCGCCGGTGATCCTGCAGGGCGAGCCGGTGCTGGGGCTGGAGGCCGCCGCCGCCTCGGTCATCGCCAAAGGTGATGTCGTGCTGAACCTCGTCTCGGGGGTCTATGGCAAGGGCTTTGGCTATTGGGCAGCGCGCTATGCCGGCGAGCTGATTGAGCTGGAGGTGCCTTATAACGAGGTGCTGACGGCGGGGGCCGTGGCGGATGCCTTGGCGGCCCGGCCGGATGTGGCGGTGGTGTCGCTGTGCCATCACGACACGCCTTCGGGCACGCTGAACCCGGTTGATGAGATCGGCGCAGTGGTCCGGGCGGCGGGGAAGATCTTCATTGTCGATTCGGTCTCGGCTTTCGGTGGCGTTAAGGTGCTGCCCGAAGACTGCGGGGCGGATATTTTCATCACCGGGCCGAATAAATGCCTCGGCTGCCCGCCGGGCCTGTCGCTGTTGCATGTGTCGGATCGCGGCTGGGCGAAGATCGCCGCCAATAAGGATGCGCCGAAAGACTCGATCCTCTCGATTGCCGACTGGCGGCAGGCGCATCTGGCGGGGCAGGGCTTTCCCTTCACGCCGTCCGTCTCCGAGATCAACGCGCTGGATGCCGCGCTGGATGTCTATCTGACCGAGGGCGAAGAGGCCGTCTGGGCGCGTCATGCGCTGACCGCGAAAGCCTGCCGCGCCGGGATTATCGCCGCCGGAATGCGGCTTTGGCCGGCGCGCGAAGAGATCGCCTCGCCGACCTGCACCGCTGTGGCCACGCCGGATGGCGTCGATGAAGCGGCGCTGCGCGCCCTGATCCGGGCGCGTTACGGGGTGATGCTGTCTTCGGGGCGCGGCGAGACGCTGGGCCGGCTGACCCGGATCGGCCATATGGGGCCGACGGCGAAACCGACCTATGCGCTGGTCGCAGTGGCGGCCATGGCGGGGGGGATGCGCGCGATGGGGGTCAAGGGCATCGACCCCGGCGCCGGAGTTGCGGCGGCACTTTCGGTGATCGACGCCGCCGGAGAGACGGTCCTTTCACCAGGGCCGATTGTCGTATAGTAACATTGTCATATGGCCGGCGGCGCGACACCGTGCTGCAGCCCCGATCATGATGGTATGGAATGAACGGCAAAGCCCTTCCGCTGGAGTTTCGTGTGACCAAGGCCGCCGCCCCGGTGCGCCATTCGGTGACCGAGAGCATCCGCAATTCGATCGCGCTTGGCTATTTCACCGCCGGGCAGCGCATCACCGAACGTGACCTTTGCGAAATGACCGGCGTGTCCAGGACCGCCGTGCGCGAAGCTCTGCGCCAGCTGGAAAGCGAGGGTCTTGTTCAGGTCGTGCCGCATCGCGGGCCGATCGTGGCGGTGCTGACGCCGGAACAGGCCGAGGGTATTTACCAGGTCCGGATCGAGCTGGAGGGCCTCGCCTGCGAGTTGTTCACCCGCAATGCGACCGATGCAGATATCGCCGCGCTGAAAGCCTCGTTCGAGGTGCTCAAGGGCATCGGCAATATGACCGACCCGCTGGAGCGGCTGACCGCGAAAAACGCCTTTTACGAGAGCCTGATTTTTGGCGCCCATAATGAGGCGCTTGGCCATACCCTGTCTTCGCTGAATGCGCGGGTCATGGTGTTGCGCGCGACCTCGCTGGCGGCGCCTGGCCGCACCGCCGAAAGCCTGCTGGAACTGGCAGAGCTGGTCGACCATCTCGCGGCGCGGCGCGGGAAAGAGGCGCGCAAGCTCGCGGCGCGCCATGTGATGAATGCCGGCAAGGTGGCGATCGGGATCCTGAAGAAGCGCCTTGCCGAGGAAGCGGCTGAAGGCTGACTGCGCGTCACCCCGCCCGGTCAGATTCCGGGCGTCGCCCCGCCATCGACATTGATCACCGTGCCGTGGACATAACTTGCGGCCGGGCTGCACAGGAAGCGCAGCACATCGGTGACCTCCTCCGGCTGGCCGTAAGCGGCAATGCCATGTTCGACCCGCATTTCCTCCTGGGCTTCAGTGAAACTGATGCCGCGTTCCGCCGCCCGGGTCCCGATCCGGCGGGAGAGGCGGTCGGTGACGATATGGCCGGGGCAGAGCGTGTTGATGCGGATGCCTGCACCCTGTGCCCGTTTCGAGATCGCCTTGGTGAAATTGATCAGCGCCGAATTGACCGAGCCGCCGATGGTGAAATCGGGTTCGGGCGTATGAGCGCCGACGCCCGAGATATTGACGATCACACCTTTTGACGCCGCCAGCGCCTCCCATGCGGCGCGGCAGAACCGGACGGTTGCGTGATATTTCAGCGCGAAGCCTTCGAGGAAATCCTCATCCGTCAGCGCGAGGAAATCGCCGCGTTTGGTGGCGCCCGCATTGTTGATCAATGCGTCGATCCGGCCCAGCTGGGCAAGCGTCGCCGTTACGACCTCGCCTGCCGCCCCGGGCTCAGAGAGGTCGGTCGCGGTGATGATCACCTGAGGCGCTCCGGCGGCCCGTGCCTCGCGCGCGGTTTCCTCAAGCGCAGCCGCGTCGCGCGCGGCAAGGGACAGCGCGAATCCGTCCCGGGCAAGGCCGATGGCAAAGGCTTTTCCGAGGCCCCGGCTTGCTCCGGTGACGATGGCGCTGCGCATGGCATTCTCCCGTTTCCTCCGGCGTGACCGGATAAAATTCCGGCACCCGCCCCGGGAATATGATGAAATTTCAGTCATGTGACGGAAATTTCAGCCAGGGCTGCAGATGTAGGATTTTTTCACATTGTATTACGGTATGATAATGTTATCGTATTCTTGTGCTGTCAATCGGGGACCTGGTTTCTTGTGCTGCCGCAGGGAAAATTCTCTCGATTCAGGCAGCCGGCAGATGGGTTCCCCTGAACGATACCTGCCACGATATCCCTCAAACGAAAGGGGTCTGATGTACAGCTTTGCGGCAAGAGATGCGGGTGCGCGCGGTCATTCGGCCGCTTTGGCCGTGCAGCGGGTCGTGCCTTCCACCGCCGCGCAGTCCAGCGCGACCGGGGCAGGGGCCTCGCCCGCCCGCCGCTCCAGCGGGATCTCGGCGCGGGTGGGCCAGGCATTGCCCGCAAGCCCGCACCAGACCCGTTGCACCGCCATTTCATCGCCAACATCGTTCAGGCGAAACACGGTGCCGGTTGCAAGGTCATATCCAAAGCTGAATTCCAGCGTCTCGCCCGGCGCCGCACGGCCCAGGTCTTCGGAAAACCAATGCGCAATCGCGGCACCGCAGGCGAGGCCCGCATCTCCGGTATTGGTTATTGCGATTTCCACACTATGCTGCGCGGCAAATGCCGGTGCAGTCAGAGGCCCGGCAAGACTGGCGACAAACGCCAGGGCAGGGGTCGTAACAGAACGTATGCGGGACAACTGCATCATAAGCCGTGCGTCTGAATTTCACCTGACCGGATGGCATCCGGGCGGCGGCTGACTGTCAACTGTAAAACGACAACAGGGAAAGATGAGATGAAAAAGACGATTACCGGCACTGTCAGCCGCGCTGTCCTGACGCTCGCCCTTGTGGGCTGGGGGGCTGTTGCTTCGGCGGATGAGATTGATTCCATTGCAATTCTGGCGCCCGAAATGGGCACCGATATGGGCTGGAACCAGCAAGGCGTCGATGCGGCCAAAGCCGCAGGCGCGGCGGCAGGGATCGAGGTCATCGTGGCCGAAAACCTCGGCTATGGCGATGTGCGCCCCACTTTGCGTGAGCTGGCCGAAGACGGCGCCGATCTTCTGATCGGCCATGCTTCGGGCTATAACACTTCTGCGCCCGAGATCGGCGAAGAGCTGGGCGTGCCGGTGGCCATCGTCGATATGCCCGACAAGCTTTCGAAGGGCAAAGTCGCCGATTACACCGCGACCGGCTCGGATGGCGCCTATCTTGCGGGCCGTCTGGCTGCCAAGATGACCCGCACCGGCGTGGTCGGTATCGTGGTGTCAGGCGAGCCGCCATCCTGGAACAATATGTCCATCGCCTTCGCCGAAGGCGTCAAGGCCGAGAAGCCTGCGGTCGAAGTCCGCTATGCGGTGATCGGGCCGGCTGCATATGCCGATGCGGCAGGCGGCAAGCGCGTGACGGAAACCGTGATCGCCTCGGGCGCCGATATCATCTTTGGCCAGGGCAACGGGTCTTCCTTCGGGATGCTTCAGGCGGTGGAAACCACCCCTGCGACCGATGGTGGCAAGGCCTATTTCATCGACGTGATCGGCGACAAGACCTCGATCGACAAGGGGCATCTTCTGTCCTCGGTGGTCTGGGATCTGACCCCGGTTTATTCCGCGATGATCACCGATCTGAAGGCCGGCACTTACGGCGAAAAGAATTACGACATCAAACTCTCGGATAACAGTCTGCGCCTGCTGAAGACTGCGAATATCCCCGACGATGTCTGGGCCGAGATCGAGGCGCTGAAAGGCGAGGTCATTTCCGGCGCGATCAAGGTCGAGGCCAAATATGATGCCGAAAGCGTGCATGCTCTGGTGAAAACCGTCGAGTAAGCTGCAACTGCAGGGGCGGGGCCGGTCAGGCCCTGCCCGTCAGTGACATGTCCCGCGAGGCGGCAACGGGCCGCGGGTTTTCCATGAGGACCACTCCATGCAGGCACCTGTCGGGGCGATGGCGGATGCGCCATCTGCAACCCCCGGCCCGGTTGTTGCGCTGAAAGGCGTGACCAAGAGATTTCCGGGCGTGATCGCCAATAACAATGTCAGCGCCGGGATCTATGCGGGCGAGGTCCATGTTCTTCTTGGCGAAAACGGGGCGGGGAAATCGACCCTGGTCGGGATGCTTTCCGGGCTGCAACAGCCCGATGAGGGGCATATCGAGATCGGGGCGAAGCGCGTTACCGTGACCTCGCCGCGCCATGCGTTGTCATTGGGCATCGGCACAGTGTTTCAGCATTCGATGCTGGTGCCGTCGCTGTCGGTTGTCGATAATTTCACCCTTGGCGGTGCCTGGTGGAAGCGCCCCGACCGCGAGGGCCAGGCGGCGCGCATCCTTGAGACCGCCGCGCGGCTTGGCCTGCGGGTCGATCCTTTCGCTCTGGTCGCGACTTTGTCGCTGGGCGAACGCCAGCAGGTCGAGATCCTGCGCGCGCTGATGCGGGGCTCGCGCTGTCTGATCCTTGACGAGGCGACGGCAATGCTGACGCCGCAGGAGGCGGTGTCGCTGGGGGAACTCATGCGCCGCCTGGTGACGGAGGGGCTGGCGATCATCTTCATCACCCATAAGCTCAATGAAGCGCTGGCTTATGGTGACCGGATTTCGGTGCTGCGGCTGGGGAAAAATGCGGGCGAGATCGGGCCGGAGGAATTGCGCGCGCATACGGATGCGGAAAACACGGCCCGGATCATCGCACTGATGTTCGGCAGCGCCGCGGGGCAGGGCGAGGCGGCGATGCGTGAGCCGCGCGCGCCTGGGCCGGTCGTGCTGGAGGTCGCAGGCCTGACCGCCGGATCTGGCCGTATCCCATTGGAAAATATGACATTCGCGGTGCATCAGGGCGAGATTTTCGGCATCGCGGGGATTGATGGCAATGGGCAAAAAGAACTGGCGGAGGCATTGTCAGGCCAGGTGCCCTCGCGCGGGTCGGTGCGGCTGAACGGGCGCGAGATCGGCGCGCTGACCGTCGGCGGGCGCCGCGCGGCAGGGCTGCGCTATGTGACCGATGACCGGCTGGGCGAGGGCACCGTCGCCACTTTCCCGGTCGCGGTGAATTTCCTTTTGAAAGAGATAGGGTCTTCGCCCTTCTGGAAGAAAGGGGTCGAGAACCCGCAGGCGATCCGCGCCCAGGCCGAAGACCATGTGAAGGCCTTCGACATCCGCACCCCGGGCGTGCAGACGCCGGTGGGCAAGCTTTCGGGCGGCAATATCCAGAAGGTGCTTCTGGCGCGCGAGCTGACGGGTGCTGCCGAGGCGGTGATTTTCGCCAAGCCAACCTATGGCCTTGACGTGCAGAATATCCGCGCGACCCGCGCCCGTATCCGCGAGGCCGCGGCGGCGGGAAAGGCCGTGCTGCTGATCTCGACCGATCTCGATGAACTGCTGGAGCTGGCCGACCGGATCGCGGTGATCGACCGGGGCCGCATCCGTGGCATTGTCGAAAACGGCCCCGGCGCGCGCGACGCCATTGGCCGGCTGATGAGCGCGGGAGACAGCGCATGAGCGACACAACCCTGACCGCTGCCCCGGGCCGCGACTGGCTCTGGATGCTGGGCCTTTTGATCGGGCCTTTGCTGGCGGCGCTGGCGCTTGGCGCGCTGATCCTGATGGCGATGGGGGTCAACCCGCTGGATTATTACGCTTTTGTGGTCGAACGCTCGATTTTCAGACCCTCGGGGCTGGAAGCGACACTGACCCGAATGGGGCCGCTGCTTCTGATCGCGGCAAGCCTGATCGTCGCCTTCCGGGCCGGGATCTGGAACCTCGGCGGTGACGGGCAGTTTCTGTTGGCCGCCGTGCTGGTCGCCGCGCTGACGCCGCTGATGTTTGCCGCCGGTATGCCGGTCTGGCTGGTTCTGGCCACGGGCCTTGTCATCGGGGCGGTGATCGGCGCGGCCTGGTCGGTGCTGCCGGCGATCCTCAAGGCCTGTCAGGGCATCAATGAGATCATCACCACGCTGATGATGAGCTTTCTGGGCGTCTCTTTCGCCAATGTGCTGGTGAAGCTCGCGTTCCTCGACCCCGCCACCACCACGCCGCAGACAAGGACGCTGCCGGTCGAGGCACGGCTGCCGCGTCTTTTCGACACGACGGTTTCTTCGGGGCTGATCATCGGGCTGGTCGTGGTGATCCTCGTGCATCTGGTGATGACGCGGACGGCCTTCGGGATGCGCTTGCGGGTCGTGGGGGCGAACCCGCGCGCGGCGATCCATGCCGGGCTGTCGGTTCCGAAACTGACCATCGCGGTCTTTGCGATTTCCGCCGCGCTTGCGGGCCTGTCGGGCGCGGTCGATATCCTTGGAACGCAAGGCAATCTGCGCGCCGACTGGAACCCGGCCTATAGCCTGACCGTGGTGCCGCTGGTCTTCCTGGCGCGGCTGAACGGGTTCGGATCCATCGCCTATGTCTTCCTCTTTTCCGCCCTGACCATCGGCGGCGAAAGTGCTGCGCGCCGCCTCGGTGTCCCGAGCTTCTTCTCGCTTGTCATCGTGGCGCTGTTGCTGATCACCCTCGGCCTTGCCGAATATGCCGACAAGCGCCGCCGCGCGCGTGCGAGAGACTGAGGTCCTGATGTTCACGGAAACCTTCCTCATCACGCTTTTCCTTGGCGCCGTCATGGCGGGGATCCCGCTATTGCTTGCGGGCCTCGGTGAGCAGCTTTCGGAAAAGGCGGGCGTGCTGAATATCGGCCTTGAGGGCATGATCCTCGCCGGGGCCTATGCCGGGTTCCTCACCGCCTGGGCCAGCGGCAGCTCCGCCGTCGGTTTTGCCGGCGGTGCGGGGGCGGGGGCGCTGGTGGCAAGCCTGATGGTGGTGTTTTGCGTCATCCTGGGGCTGAACCAGATCGTGATTGGCATCGCGCTGACGCTGCTGGTCCAGGGCCTCACCGCTTTACTGCATTTCGTGCAATTCTCGCGATCCTATCCCAGGCTTGACGGGATGCAGAGCTGGCGCATCCCCGGCCTCGCCGAGATCCCGATCCTCGGGCCGATGTTTTTCAGCCATAATCCGGTGGTCTATCTTGCGGTGATCCTGGTGGCGGTTTTCGCCTGGATCTACCGCATGACCCATCTCGGATCGGCTTTGCAGGCGGCGGGCGACAAGCCGGCCGCGCTGGATGCGGCTGGCGTCGATGTGATCCGCACCCGCGCGCTGGCGGTGCTGACCACGGGTGCATTGGCGGGTCTTGGCGGGGCCTTCATGTCGGTCGCGGTTGCGGGTGTCTTCATCCCTTTCATGAGCCATGGCAATGGATTCATCGCCATCGTGCTTGCGATGCTGGCGCGGGGGCGGCCGCTCTGGGTGCTGGGCGGCGCGCTCCTGTTTGGCGCAAGCCTTTCGATGACAACCGCGCTGCAGGTCGCAGGCGTCAATGTGCCGGTCGATGTGATCCAGATGCTGCCCTTCGCCATGGTCATGCTGGTCCTGCTGGTTGCCGGCCGCAAGGCAAGCCTGCCCGCAGCCCTTGGCGAAAGCTTTGAGCGCGGCGCCAGATAGGGCAGGGGTTAAAGCGCCGCCATATCGACCGTAAGCCCGAATTCCCGCGCCTCGCCCGGGGCGAGGGTCAGGCTGAAGGGCCGCGCTGCCAGCTCTGGCCCGGCGCCAATCTGGCCGGGCAGGCCCTGCCAGGGCTCAACACAGAGAAACCCGGCCTGCTGCGGGCGCCAGAGGACCAGATTTTCCAGACCCTGCCAGCGGATCACCAGCCCCCGGTTGCCCGCGCCGTAAAACAGCCCCTCGCCTGCGCCCCGGGCGAGGATGATCGAGGAGGACGGGAAGAAGGTCTCGTCCCGGATCGCGAGCCGCCCGGCGTCAAATGGTGTGGCAATCTCCCCGCCGGTCAGGAAATTCTCGCGCTGTTCCGCAGGCGCGGGCGCGGCGCCGTTCAGGAGCCGCACCTCATGCGCGCCAGTCACACCCGGCAAGGGCAGGGCAAAGCCGGGGTGATAGCCAAAGCTGAAGGGCATCGGCCGCGCGCCGGTATTTTCAACCCGTGTCCGGCAGTCAAGCCGGTCGGCTGCCAGCCGGTAGCTCTGCTCCAGCCGGAACGCGAAAGGATAGAGACGGCGGCTGGTTTCATCGGCCTCGAGCGCGAAAGTGCAGCTGTCGGAAGTGGTTTCAACCAGCGTGAACCGGCTTTCCATCGCGAAGCCATGGATGGTCATCGGGTAATCGACCCCGTCAACGCTGACGCGATTGTCTATGGCCCGGCCACAGATCGGGAAGAGAAGCGGGCTCGACTGGCCCCAGAACGCCGGGTCGGCCTGCCACAAAACCTCGCGCGGGCCTTGTTTCAACGACCGCAGCTCGGCCCCCATGATAGCGATTTCCGCTGTGACAGAGCCATTTTCAAGCCGGATCCTCTCCGCCATTCTGTTCCCTCCTGATCGCGGCCATGACCGCCTCTGCCGCCCGCAGCGACCCACATTGGCGGATTTTATGGCCGCCCTCTGTCACTTCGGCCAGCACAGCCGGCTCCCGGTCAGAGCGATGCATCGTCACCTTACGGCCAATATTGGCCGCGTGGCGCGCATGGTCGTGACCGTCCCGGCAGCAGAGCATGATCAGAGAGGCTGCGCCATAAAACTGCGCCTCGCAAAGGAATTATTGCCGCCGCAACAGATCAGACCCTCCGCCCCGGCTCCGGTCAGAACTGCGACCAGTCGGCGGGTCAGCCGGACACCTGGCCGGAAAAACAGACACTGTTTTCGGTCACCTTAAGCGAGCGGTAGGGACTGCCGGCCAGGCTGACGAACAGGTCAGGCATAAGGGCTTGGGAAAGCTTCATTTTTGAGGCATGAGCGGATAAAATCTGTTGCCCCGACAAATCGCACGTTCGGCCTGACTCCAGCCCGAACACGGGGCGCGCGATTGTTCCGAGCAATTCCGGCCAGGGCGATCCTATTCCGCGTACCACTGTGGGAACGACAGTGAGAGCATGAAGAATTTTACTAAAATAGTTCAATAACAATGGCTTAAATTATCCGCGTGCGGCATAATGTGCAGCAAAAGTAGATAGCCCGCTCTCGTTCCTGTAGCCTTGGCGGCGCATAAGCAAACCCTGGTGCTCGGTCGTGGTACGATGCGGCGACGTCTGGACCGCCGGGCAACGATACTCATCGGCCTTCACAAACTGTCCTTTGGCCCGGCTGCCCGGCTGCCCGGGTGCGGCGGGTCGAGGGCCGCAGCAGAGGCTGCATTGCCATATTGCTGTCGTTCGACATTGGCCTGGCCAGCCTGCAAATCCGAGCTGCGTTCCGGTGGGTCCCGATGGCAGTACTCGCGGGTTATCCGGACCCAAGAATTGGTTTGCATTTCTGGGGTGTGCGGGTAGTTTATCGCTCAACTTTCGGATTTACCTATTCTTTTAGCCTCTCGGAGTGACCGTATGTGCACCGCCTGTTTTGAAGCCGTCACATATAACGGTCTGATGCATTTCTGCCATTGCGGGAGCCCGGACACTCTGACAGCGATGCGCCGAATAGAGGCGGATATTTCCCGGCGTCAGATGCTGGGAGGCATGGCGGCGGTCGTGGGGATGTTTGCAGGTTTTGGACTTGCCCCAAAGGAGCTGCGGGCGCAGACGGCGGGCGCGCCCCTTTTGCTGACCAATCTGAAATATTTCGACGGCACAACGCTGAGCCTGCACAGTGGCGTCGACATTCTGGTTGAGGGCGGCCGGATTGCCGCGCTGCCGGCAGCGGGCCAGGGTCCGGCAGAGGCCGAGCGGATCGATTGTGGCGGGCGCACTGTCATTCCTGGTCTGATCGACAGCCATTGGCATACGACGCTTGCCTCGGTCAGCCAGCTGGCTGCGATGACCCAGGATATCGGCTTCCTGCATCTGATGGCGGGGAGAGAGGCAGGCGCGACCCTGATGCGCGGCTTTACCACCGTGCGCGATGTCGGCGGACCGGCCTTTGGCCTCCAGGCCGCGGTGGATCGCGGTGTGGTGACCGGCCCGCGCATTTTCCCCGCCGGGGCGATCATCAGCCAGACCTCGGGCCATGGCGATTTCCGTTTTCAGAACACGCTGCCGATGATGCCGGTCGATCAGCCCGATTATGCGACCAAAGCCGGCATGTCGGCACTGGCTGACGGGGTCCCCGAGGTGCTGCGCCGCACCCGCGAGCAGCTGATGAAAGGCGCAAGCCAGATCAAGATCACTGCGGGTGGCGGTGTGGCCTCGCAATATGACCCGCTCGAATCGCTGCAGTTCACGCTGGAAGAGATGCGGGCCGCAGTCGATGCCGCGAGCGACTGGGGCACCTATGTCTGCGCCCATGTCTATACCTCGGCTGGCATCCAGCGCTGTATCAAAGCGGGTGTGAAATCGATCGAACATGGCCAGCTGGCGGATGAGGATACGGTCCGCATGATGGCGGATAATGGCACCTGGTGGTCGATCCAGCCGTTCCTGGCGGACGAGGATGCGAATAAATACACTGACCCCAAGGCCATCGCCGCACAGAAGATGGTGGCCGAAGGAACAATGCGGGCCTTTGAATGGGCCGACAAGCACAAGGTCAACTGGGCGTTCGGCACGGATATTCTCTATGGTGGCGGGGAAACCCAGGCCAAACAGCTGACCAAGCTGGCCCGTTTCATGTCGCCGCTGGAGGCGCTGCACCGGGCAACCGGGGCGGCGGGGGATCTTCTGGCACTGTCGGGGGCACGCGCGCCCTATGACGGACGGCTGGGCGTGATCGCCGAGGGGGCGCTGGCCGATCTTCTGGTGGTCGATGGCGATGCCGAGGCCGGTCTCGACTGGCTTTCTGACAGCAGCAATCTGAGGGTGATCCTCAAGGATGGCCGCCTGTTTAAAAATACCTTGTGAGGAGCATGACATGATCCGCAACCTGCTGGGGGCTATGGCCATTCTCGCCCTTGGATCAACCGCGGCTCTGGCCGAGGGCTGGTCACGCCAGGTCACCCCCTATGTCTGGGCCGCAGGCTTTGGCGGCGACATCACCCCCTTTACGGGTGCTCCGACCCTGTCCTTCGACAAGGGCTTTTCTGATCTCGTCGATGATCTTGACGGGGCCTTCTTCCTTTCGGGCTATGCGCGCCGCGACCGTCTGATCTTCATGGGGGATCTGAGCTGGTCATCCAGCTCGAAATCCGGCCATGTGCCTCCGGGCCTGCCTGCAGAGGGAAAGCTGACACAGCGCTCGCTGACCCTGCTCGCGGGCTGGCGTGCGGTGCAGAATGAGGCCTTTACCCTTGATCTGCTGGCCGGTGCACGTGCCTGGAGCATCAAAAGCAGCATCACGGTCGCTGGCGGAATGATGCAGGCCTCGCCGGGCAAGGATTTCGTCGACCCGGTCCTCGCGGCCCGCGCCAATATCGCGCTGGCCCCGCAATGGTCTGCGCTGGTCTATGCCGATTTCGGCGGCTTTGGCGTCGGCTCGGAAAGCACCAGCCAGGTTCTCGTGACGGTGAATTACGAGGTGAATGACACTCTCTGGCTTTCGGTTGGCTATCGCCAGCTGAATGTCGATTACCGAAGCGGCGGCACCGAATTTGATATGCGCATGGGCGGGCCGCTTTTCGGCGCGACCTGGCGATTCTGAGGAGATCGAGATGTTCAGAACCCTTGTCCTGGCGCTTTCTCTCGCCGTGGCGGCCGCGCCGATTGCCGATGCCTGCACCCGCGTGGTCTATCACGGGCCGGAGGGGCGCGTCCTGACCGCACGGTCCATGGACTGGAGCCTGCCGATGGTCTCGAATCTATGGGTCTTTCCGCGCGGCATGACCCGCACTGGCGAGGCAGGTCCGCGCTCGCTGGAATGGACCTCGAAATATGGCAGCCTGATCGTCTCGGGCTATGACATCTCCACCGTCGACGGCATGAACGAGGCGGGGCTGGTTGCCAATATGCTCTGGCTGGTCAGCTCGGAATACCCTGAGGATGACGGCCAGACGCCGCAGATGTCGCTGTCCCTCTGGGCGCAGTATTTCATGGACAATTACGCAACCGTTGCCGAGGCGGTGAAGGATCTGGAGGCGCAGCCCTTCCATGTCCTGACCAGGGACGTGCCGATGCAGCCGGGGCGGCTGACGACCGTGCATCTGTCTTTGTCGGATGCGAGCGGTGACAGTGCCATTCTGGAATGGCTCAATGGCGAACTGGTGATCCATCACGGGCCCGAATTCAACGTCATGACCAATGACCCGCCTTATGATGCGCAACTCGCGCTGGCCTCCTACTGGAAGGGTGTCAACCCGCGCGAGGTGCTGCCCGGCACCACCCGCGCCGCTGACCGTTTCGTGCGCGCCGGCACCTATATCGACATGGTCGTGCAATCGGATGACCCGCGCGAGGCTGCGGCAGCGGCCTTCAGCGTGATCCGCAATGCCTCGGTGCCTTATGGGATCTCGACCCCGGATGCGCCGAACCTTTCGACCACACGCTGGCGGGTGGTGGCGGATCAGAAGGACCGGCTGTTCTATGTCGAATCCGCGATCTCGCCCAATGTGTTCTGGGTTGATCTGAAGCAGCTGGATTTTACCAGGGACAGCGGTGTACGTCAGCTGGATCTGGGCGTGGATATGGGCAGCATCCGCTCGGGCGAGGTCTCGGCAGAGTTTGTCGCTGCAGAGCCTTTCCGTTTCGAACCTGCCGAATGAGTGAGGTATCAGCATGACCAGGACCCTGATCCGACTGCCGCTGCTTGCCATGCTTGCCGCAACACAGGCGGCCTGTGTCAGCAGCCCCAGGCCCGAAGAGCCGGTGAGAATTCTGCGAAGCACCGCCGATGGGGTTGTGCTGCACGGGCTGATCGACGCCACGCGAAAGAGCCCGCCCGAGCGCTATGACTTGCTGGCGCAAAGTGAATGTGCGCGTTCAGACAGGCATGCTGTTCTGAGCAGAATGGAACAGAAATCGACCTTTGGCTTTGATGTGACCTATCGCTGCCTCTCAAAGACCTGACGTAACCCGGCCGCGCGGATCAGTTCAGAGCGTCCAGGTGTTCGCATTACATTTGTGCTGAGGACCTGTAGGCTGTGTCGGGAATCCGGATGTTTGCCAATCAGTGACTGCGCAAACAGATGCCAGCTTTGATCGGTCCAACCGGAATGGCGCAGAGAGTTTGTGCCTGTCCTCTGGCTTTGCACTGCCATTGGAATGCCGCGCCTCATGCGCGCTTATCCTGCGCTCCGGTTTCCGATTGCCACCGCCGCGCAGTCCACATCGCAAAGGCGCAGGGCAGCATCACCGACCACCGCCTATGCGCCAGCACCGCATCCGGATCGGGCCGGAAGCGGCCGTGCCGGAGCCGCCCGACAGCATCGGCTGGACCTCGACGCGCTATGGCTACACCGCCAAGGTGAATAGCCCCATGTTTCGTGGACGCCTTCTTCGCTAACTTTGAGGCAAGGAGGC
>NZ_JAEFCF010000041.1 GCF_016405985.1 Paracoccus sp. IB05 | reverse complement strand
CTAGCGGGAAAGGGACACATGCGGCCTCAATCAGAATAGCGCAACAAAGCCGATCAGGATTAGAAACAACCCGAGGCGGCTCAAACGCCCCGGCAGCAGCACCGACGCGAACAGCCCGGCTGCCGAGAGGTGAAACGCCGCCAACAGCGTCCGCAGCCTTACCGGCTTGCAAACGCTCGATTTCAAGCTTTGCGAGATCAAGCTTGAGGTTTTCTTGCTGGCGACGACGATCAGCGTCACCGGAGGTTACATCCCCGATTTCGCGGAAGCCGTCAGAGATCATCTGAAATGACGCCAGCGGCGGGCCATTATTGGCAAGCCCGGTGCCGCCGGGCTGTCCGTATTGCAGCAGGGTCAGACGGTTAAACCCGTAAGCGTCAGCAGCTTCACTCACGCCAGCCGCTTGCGACATGATGTTGTCGCGAGGCGAAGGGTTTTTGCGCTTACTGCCGAAGAGACCGGCCACGCCACCCGCAAGGGAGCCAATGCCGGACATGATTGTGTAGGGATCAGACATCAGGACGCCTTAACTTGCGCCAAGAGTTCAACGTCACGCTGCACTTCACTGATTCTCTTATAAAAAAGACCAGCAAGAAGAGTGCAAGCCGCTTCAAAGGCGAGAGCATCAACGCCTTCATCAGCCCGAGCCGTTTGAACACCACGGGCAATCAAACGAAGCCCGTGACCGTAGCAAGGAACCGGGGCCGTCATCAGACGACCCGCGAGCAGAGAGCGGTGATTTCCGAGGGGTAGACCCCGACGAGAAAACCGCCGAAGGCGGTCAGAGCGGGTATCAACATCTTGCGCACGAGAGGCAAGACGAGCTTGAAGGCTTTCAGCATACGCTTATCCCATTATATCAAGGGGTTAAGCATTCCTTTGGCGCATAATCAGTATTATGTAACACCATCATCAACGCTGGCCAATTCCGAGAGCGCGTGCAAGGCATGGTGTGGATCGTCACAGCGGAGCTGTTTACAGCCCCTTTCACCGACAGAACTGTTGCCGGCGGTGATCCCATTTGCAATCAGCCTGTTCAGCTCTCGGTTACAGAACCTGATCGGTCAGTTTCAGGCATTCGCTGATCTTGCCGCCCCGCAACCCGGTGTTGAACCATTGAGCACGCTGGGCTGAACTGCCATGGGTGAAGGTATGCGGCATCGGGCGTTGGCCAGCATTTTTTTGCAGCGTATCATCGCCGATCTGGCGCGCGGCGTTCAGCGCCTCGTCGAAATCACCACGCTCGATGGTTCCAAGCGTCGTCGCGGCCTCATGCGCCCAGACGCCGGAGAGACAATCGGCCTGGAGCTCGATCAGCACCGAGACCTGGTTCGAGTCAGTCGTGCTCAGCTGGCTGCGCAGCGTATTGGCGCGGCCAAGAATGCCGAGCTCGTTCTGGACGTGATGGCCGACCTCATGCGCCACGACATAGGCTGCAGCGAAATCGCCCTTCGCGCCAAGCTGTTTTTCGAGTGTTACGAAGAAACCGGTATCAAGATAGACCTTGCGATCGGATGGGCAATAGTACGGCCCGGTGGCCTCGGAGGCGCCGCCACAGGGCGACTGGGTGCCTCCCTTAAACAGCACCAGCGTCGCGGGTTTATAGGTTTTCTTCAGCTGGCTGCGGAACAGATCGGCCCAGATCACCTCGGTATCGGCCAAAACGACCGAGACGAATTCGCCGGCCTCCTGGTCCTGGGCGGTCAGCGGCTCACCCGCGCGGCCGCTGTCCTGGCCTGCATCCAGCCCGACCTGGTTCAGCAACTGGCCTGGATCGACGCCCAGCACCAGCGCGATCACGAAGACCGCAACAAGGCCAAGGCCCCCGACCCCAGCCGCGCCGCCCGTACGGATGCCACCGCCCTGCGCGCGGCGGTCTTCGATATTGTTGCTGCCGCGGCGGCCTTTCCATTGCATTGCGGACGCTCCCCTGTCCTGCGGCCCTGTCAGTGATGAGGCCTCGCATCTGTGGCAATCTACCCTGCCCCGCTGTGCCAGAAAAGCCCTGTCGAAAGGCCCAGGCGGCTGGACTGCACCGCGGCTGATCGCGGGCTGATCGTGGGCTGATCGTGGGCTGATCGTGGACGCGCGAAGGCGTTACTTTCCCTTTCGTCACACCGGGCCTAAACCTGACGCCGTATCGCCTGGGAATCGGAGCCCGCCCTATGATCCTGAAAACACCGGCAATCCTGATCGCGGGCCTCGGATCCGCCGCAATGCTGGCTGCGGCCTTTGGGTTTCAGCTGATTGGCGGGCTGGCGCCCTGCCATTTGTGCCTGCTGCAACGCTGGCCGCATGCGGCTGCGGTGCTGTTTCTGGTGCTCTGGCTGGTGACCGGCTGGCGGATCTGGCCCTGGCTGGGGGCTGCGGCGGCGCTGAGCACCGCCGGGATCGGGCTTTTCCATGCGGGTGTCGAGCTGGGCTGGTGGGAGTATATCTCGACCTGCACGCAAGGGTCGATTGCGGGACTGTCAGCGTCTGATCTGATGAACCCGGCTACGGCGGCCCCTGCCCCGGTGCGCTGCGATGCGATCCCATGGTCTTTGTTCGGGATCTCTATGGCGGGGTGGAATGCGATTGTCTCGCTGGTTCTGGCGCTGTTCTGGGGTTTCGGCGCCAGCCGCCGGGACTGAAGCATCGGGAGGGATAAACGGGGAGTGATCCGCGCCTTGCAGGGCGCGCATGCCTCCGGCGGGAGTATTTTGGTCAGGGGAAATGGGGCCGGCCTGCGGGGGCGATCAGGCCCCGTCGGTAACCGGTGCGCAATTGAAGAGGCGCGCATGTTCCTGGATTGCGAAACGGTCGGTCATGCCTGCCACATAATCCGCAACAATGCGGGCAAGCGTGGTTTCATCCTGACCGGCATCACGGATGTCTTCCTGCCATTCAGCGGGCAAAAGCTCAGGCTGGTTCAAAAACAGCGGGAAGAGATCATCCATCACACCCGTCACCCGCGCCCGCACTTCCATCACCGAGGGCGCGCGATACATCCGGTGGAAGAGAAAGCTGCGCACCGCTTTCAGCTCCTGGTAAAGCGGCTTTGAGAAGCGGATGATCGTGGTGCCCATATGGCGGATCTCGTGCACCGATTGCGGCTGAGCGGCATCAAGCCGGTTCTGCGCCACATGGATCACGTCTTCGACCATGCGGCCAAAGACGCGGCGCAGCGCTTCATGGCGGCGGCGCATGCGGTCGAGCCCTGGGTAAAGCTCGTCGACCTTGCGGAAGGCGGGGCCGGCGACCGGCAGCTCCATCAGGTCATCCTCGGAAAAAAGCCCCGAGCGCAGCCCGTCATGCAGGTCGTGATGCGAATAGGCCACGTCATCGGCAATGGCCGCGACCTGGGCCTCGGCGCTGGCATGGGTGGAAAGCTCCAGATCCCAGGCGCGGTTCACCTCGTCCAGCGCATAGGGCAAGTGGTCGGGGTCATGCTTGTGTTTGTCATCGGCATTGGGGCCGATCACCGGGCCATTGTGTTTCGCAATGCCTTCCAGCGTCTCCCAGGTCAGGTTCAGGCCGTCAAAGCCCGCATAGTGACGTTCCAGCCGCGTCACGATGCGCAAAGCCTGGGCATTATGGTCAAAGCCGCCATAGGGCTGCATCAGCCGCGCCAGCGCATCCTCGCCGGTATGACCAAAGGGCGTATGACCAAGATCATGCGCCAGCGCGATGGCCTCGGCGAGATCGGTGTTCAGCCCCAGCACCGCCGAGATCGTGCGCGCCACCTGGGCCACTTCGATCGAATGGGTCAGACGGGTGCGGTAGTAATCGCCCTCATGTTCGACAAAGACCTGTGTCTTGTGTTTGAGGCGGCGAAAGGCCGAAGAGTGGATGATCCGGTCGCGATCACGCTGAAAGGGCGAGCGGAATGTGCTCATTCCCTCATCGAACAGCCTCCCACGCGACTCTTCTGGCTGGCAGGCAAAAGGGGCAAGCATCACGATCCGGTTCCCAATTGAGTAGCGGCGGCTTGTTCGGCGCGGCCCTGCCCCCTATATTCCGGGAAAGCGCTGAAAGATACCGGAACAGCCATGGAACTTATGCTTCCCCCCGATGCCGCCCCCTTTGCCGATGCGCTGCCGCGCGTCACCGACCGCGCCTTCGCGCGGTTGGCCGAAATTGCCGAGATCACCGGCGCGCCACAGCCTTTGCGCGTGGGTGTGCTGGGCGGCGGCTGTTCGGGCTTTCAATATGAGATCGTGCTGGGCGAGGCCGGCCCTGAGGATCTGGTTTTCGAGAAAGACGGCCAGCGTGTGCTGGTTGATCCCGTCTCGCTTCCGTTCCTGCAAAATGCTGTGATCGATTTCACCGAAGAGCTGATCGGGGCGCGGTTTGTGATCGAGAACCCGAATGCGTCGAGCTCCTGCGGCTGCGGCACCTCATTCTCGATCTGACGCTTAAGGGACGAAACTGACCGGGTGATATGCCGGCGGACGGAAGTTGCGAGCTTAGCGTTGCAACAGGCCTGCTCCGGACAAGCCCGGCTGCCTCATATTCGCGTCAGTCCCACATCTCATCGCTGTGCGATGCAACAGCCGCTTTTCGGCGTCACGGCTGCATGGCACTATGGCGCCATGTCCCGCATCATCCTTCTGAACAAACCCTTTGATATGCTCTGCCAGTTCACCGATCTGAAGAGCCCTTCGCCCCGCCCGACCCTCTCGGCGGTGCTGGACCAGCCAGGCGTCTATCCGGCGGGCCGGCTGGATCGCGATTCCGAGGGGCTGGTGGTGCTGACCGATGACGGGCGGCTGCAGGCGCGGATCTCGGATCCGAAGCACAAGACCGAAAAGACCTATTACACCCAGGTCGAGGGGGCGCCCGACGCGGCCGCGCTGGCGGCGCTGGAACGGGGTGTCATGCTCAATGACGGCCCTGCCCTGCCCGCGCGGGCCAGGCTGGTGCCGGCGCCTTACTGGCTCTGGCCGCGCGAGCCGCCAATCCGGGTTCGCAAATCGGTGCCCGATGCCTGGATCGAGCTGACCATCCGCGAGGGCCGCAACCGCCAGGTGCGCCGCATGACAGCGGCGGTCGGCCTGCCAACTTTGCGCCTGATCCGCTGGCGGGTGGGGGATTGGACATTGACAGGCCTCGCGCCCGGACAATGGAGAGATTTGTGAGGAGGAATTTGTGAACATTGCTGCACAAGACATCATCGCCCATCTCGATCTGAGGCCGCATCCCGAGGGCGGCTGGTATCGCGAGACCTGGCGCGGCCCCACCCGCGAGGCGCGCGCCTGCGGCACTGCGATCCTCTTCCTGCTCCAGGCGGGCGAGAGAAGCCACTGGCACCGGGTCGATGCCGATGAGATCTGGCACTGGCATGCGGGCGCGCCCCTCGACCTCGCAATGGGGGACCGCGCGGCGCGGCATTACACGCTCGGGCCGGATATCCTCGCGGGGCAGCACTGTCAGATGATTGTGCCCGCCGGCTGGTGGCAGGAAGCCGTGAGCACCGGCGACTGGACGCTTCTGTCCTGCACGGTCAGCCCGGGCTTTCGGTTCGAGGGCTATGAGCTGGCCCCGGCGGGCTGGAGCCTGCCTGTTGAGCCGGCCCGGACGTAAAACAGACATACCCCCCGCTGGACGGCCATAGCAAATCTTGTATCCATCACAAGATGCGCCCTCGCCGCCAGGGGCGCCCCTGGATAAACCGGTCCCATGGAACACAGCCCCGCCTCCAAACCACAGCCCGCCGGTTCGCAGGACGGAGACAGCCTCTCCGGGTTCCTCTACGCGCTTTCCGCCTATCTTCTCTGGGGATTTCTGCCGCTTTACATGAAGGCGCTGGATCATGTCTCGCCGATCGAAGTGGTGGCGCATCGGGTGATCTGGGCGCTGCCGGTCGCGCTGCTGATCCTTGCCCTGACGCGCCGGACCGCAGATCTGAAGGCGGCTTTGCGCAATCCGGCGATGCTCGGGATGACGCTGGTGACGGCAGGGCTGATCTCGGTCAACTGGGGGTTCTATGTCTATGCGATCACCTCCGGGCGGGCGCTGGATGCGGCGCTTGGCTATTACATCAACCCGCTGTTCTCGATCCTGCTGGGGGCGCTGCTGCTGGGCGAGCGGTTGCGCGGCGTGCAATGGCTCGCGATCCTTGCGGCAGCCATCGGGGTTGCGATCCTGACCTTCGAGGCGGGGCGTCTGCCGGTTCTCGCGCTGGTGCTGACGCTGACCTGGGGCTTTTACGCCTATTTCAAGAAGAGCCTGCCGATCGGTCCGAACCAGGGCTTCACTCTCGAGGTGATGGTGCTTCTGCTGCCGGCACTGGCGGTGATCGGCTGGCTGGCCGCATCGGGTGAGATGCAGTTCCTGCACGGGCCTGGCTGGCAAAGCGCAATGTTGTTCCTGCTGGGGCTGGTGACCGCTGGGCCGCTGATCCTCTATGCCAATGGTGCCAAGAAGCTGCGGCTGACGACCATCGCGATCATGCAATATATCGCCCCGACGATGATTTTCCTCACCGCGGTTTTTGTCTTTGACGAGCCGTTCAGCCGGCAAAAACTGATCGCTTTCGGCTTCATCTGGCTGGGGCTGGTGATCTATTCCCTCTCGATGCTCCGCCGGACAGGCGCAAAGCCGGAGTTTTGAAAACTCCGGTCCGGAGCCTTACTAAGGCTCCGGCGCGAAATCTGTGCAGATTTCGCCAGCGCCCGGTTGCCGAAGTCTCAATGAGCAGATCCTTCCTTGCCGCTGACAAGGCGCCAGAGCGGCGCGATCCCCCTTGTTGCCACCGGGATCAGCAGCGTGCCAAGGATCAGGCCGACCACCCCATCGAGCGCTGCCGTCACCAGCCATTCCACCAGCCCTGCCGCCTGGGAAACAGCTGATGCCGCAGAGGTCGCGATATGGTGGATGGTCTCATAGGGCCAGGCCCAGAGATGCGTCACCTCGAGCCCATGCACGACGATATTGCCCCCGACCCAGAGCATCGCGGCCGTTCCGACCACTGAAAGCACCCCAAGCAGCACCGGCATTCCCTTGACCAGCCCGCGCCCAAAGGCCCTGGTCACGCCAATCCGGCCGGTCGCCGCCATATGCAGCCCGATATCATCCATCTTCACGATCAGCGCCACCGCACCGTAAACCGCCACTGTAATCAGCGCGCCCACCACCGCAAGAACCACCGCTTTCATCCAGAAATCCGGGCTGTCGATCACCGAAAGCGCGATGGTCATGATCTCGGCCGAAAGGATGAAATCGGTCTTGATCGCCCCTGCGACCTTCGCCTCCTCAAGCTGCGTCTCATTCCCTGCCGCGTGATCCGCTTCCGCCGTATCCCCATGCGGGAACACCGCATGGAACAGCTTTTCCGCCCCCTCAAAACACAGATAGGCGCCCCCCAGCATCAGCAGCGGCGTGATCGCCACGGGCAGGAACGCCTCCAGCGCCAGCAAGACCGGCAGGAGGACCAGCAGCTTGTTGCGCATCGATCCGAGCGCGATCCGCCAGATGATCGGCAACTCGCGTTCCGGCTTGAACCCTGTCACATATTTCGGCGTCACCGCGGCATCGTCGATCACCACGCCCGCAGCCTTGGCCCCCGCCTTGGCGGCCGCCGCCGCAATATCGTCGACCGATGCGGCTGCCACTTTGGCAATCGCCGCGACATCATCCAGCAAAGCCAGCAAACCACTCATGTCTCACCCGTTTCAGCGCCTCTCTGCACAAAGACAGGGAATCACCCGGCCAAGGCAAGGGGGAGTTATGGCCGCCCTGGCCGCTTCTTGCTGCACGGGCCTGCTCCTGTTACCGCAAGCGCTAGCGCAAACAGTCGGGGTTTGCGCTAACACAATGAAAATACGTATCTTTTATGCTTTGAAAAGCCTCGGGGCAGCGCTAACCAGCCTGAGACCCGGGATAAATTCGTGCAGCGGAGACACAGGACATGACCATCACAGTCGGTATCAACGGATTTGGCCGCATCGGCCGCTGCACCCTCGCCCATATCGCGGAATCGAACCGCAATGATGTGCAGGTCGTGGCGATCAATGCGACCGGGCCCATCGAGACCAATGCGCATCTCCTGAAATACGACTCGGTCCATGGCCGCTTCCCGGGCACCGTGAAAGTCGAGGGGGGCGCGCTGGATCTCGGGCGCGGGCCGATCCGCGTGATGTCGACCTACAACCCGGAAGAGCTCGATTGGGAGGGCGTGGACGTCGTTCTGGAATGCACCGGAAATTTCAATGACCGCAGCAAGGCCGCCGTCCATCTCGGGCGCGGTGCGAAACGGGTGCTGATCTCGGCGCCGGCGAAGAATGCCGATCTGACGGTAGTTTACGGCGTCAATCACCGGTCGCTGCTCCCGGAGCATCTGGTCGTCTCGAACGGGTCCTGCACCACCAACTGTCTCGCGCCGCTGGCCAAGGTGCTGAATGACACGATCGGGATTGAATCGGGTATCATGACCACGATCCATTCCTATACCGGCGATCAGCCGACGCTGGACCGCCGTCATTCCGACCTCTACCGCGCGCGCTCGGCAGCGATGGCGATGATCCCGACCTCGACCGGCGCCGCGAAAGCGCTTGGCGAGGTCCTGCCCGAGCTGAAAGGCAAGCTCGATGGCTCGGCCATCCGGGTGCCGACCCCGAATGTCTCGGCGGTGGATCTGACCTTCATCGCCGCGAAATCGGTCACCGCAGACGAGGTGAACCAGATCGTACGCGAGGCCGCCAATGGCTATATGGGCATGGTCATGGCCTATGACCCCGAACCCAAGGTCTCGATCGATTTCAACCATACCCCGCAATCGTCGATCTTCGCACCGGATCAGACGCGAGTGGTTGGCCGTTCCGTCCGCGTTCTGGCATGGTATGACAATGAATGGGGCTTCTCCTGCCGCATGGCCGATGTGGCCGGCGCTATGGGGCGGCTCGCAGGCTGAGACCGGGCGCTCTCCCCGGCCAAACCCGGGGATTTCGCGTGACGGATCGTGTCGCTCTCTACATTGCTTTGACGCTTGCTGTGGCAATCGGGCTGGATCTGCTCCTCACTCAGGGGCAGATCCTGATGTTTCTTGCGAAAAAATTCCTCCATCTTGTCGACTGGGTTCAATTCTGGCGCTGATGCTGGCAGGATTCGATTGCATTTCCGCGCGTTCTGCGGTTGTTAGCGCTAGCAGACCGGCACTATCGCGCCGGCATGAGGGCGCTTTCAGCTTTGAAAGCGCGAAAGACACCGCAGCACCGGAGGAAGGTCATGGCTGTCAAGGTTGCAATCAATGGGTTCGGCCGTATCGGGCGCAATATCCTGCGCGCGATCATCGAATCGGGACGTACCGATATCGAAGTCGTGGCGCTGAACGATCTCGGCCCTGTCGAGACCAATGCGCATCTGCTGCGCTTCGACTCGGTCCATGGCCGCTTCCCGGCCGAAGTGACCACCGGTCCGGACTGGATCGATGTCGGGCGCGGCCCCATCCGGGTGACTGCGCTGCGCAACCCGGCCGAACTGCCCTGGTCGGATGTCGATGTCGTGCTGGAATGCACCGGCATCTTCACCTCGAAAGAGAAATGCCAGGCTCATCTGGAAAACGGATCAAAGCGCGTTCTGATTTCGGCCCCGGGCGAGAATGCCGACAAGACCATCGTTTTCGGCGTGAATGACGCTACGCTGACCGCAGAAGACCTGATCGTCTCGAACGCGAGCTGCACCACCAACTGCCTCTCGCCGGTCGCAAAAGTGCTGCATGATGCCATCGGCATCGAAAAAGGCATGATGACGACGATCCACTCCTATACCGGCGACCAGCCGACGCTGGACACGATGCATAAGGATCTCTACCGCGCCCGCGCGGCAGCGCTCTCGATGATCCCGACCTCGACCGGTGCGGCGAAGGCCGTGGGTCTGGTGCTGCCCGAGCTGAAGGGCAAGCTTGATGGCTTCGCGATCCGCGTGCCGACCCCGAATGTCTCGGTCGTGGACCTGAAATTCATCGCGAAACGCGCAACTACGGTGGAAGAGATCAATGATGCGATCATCGCGGCCGCAGACGGCCCGCTGAAAGGCATCCTTGGCTATACGAAGTACAAGAATGTGTCGTCGGATTTCAACCACGACCCGCATTCGTCGATCTTCCATATCGACCAGACCAAGGTGATGGACGGGACCATGGTTTCGGTCCTGAGCTGGTATGACAATGAATGGGGCTTCTCGAACCGGATGGCGGATACCGCCGTCGTGATGGGCAAGCTGATCTGACACAAGTCAGACATTCCCGGATTACAAAGGGTGCGGATTTTTTCAAAAAATCCGCGCCGATTTCTTTGAAGAAATCGGCTCCTTGTTCAGCCGTATTTCGCTTTCAGGGCCGTGGCGACCGGGGCCGGCACGAAGCGGCTCACATCGCCGCCCAGCCTGGCAATCTCTTTCACCAGTTTCGAGGCAATCGCTTGGCGGC
Organism: Paracoccus sp. IB05; assembly: GCF_016405985.1. Taxonomy (GTDB): domain Bacteria; phylum Pseudomonadota; class Alphaproteobacteria; order Rhodobacterales; family Rhodobacteraceae; genus Pseudogemmobacter. Next base: position 35,598 of record NZ_JAEFCF010000041.1, on the reverse strand, counting down.
GCGCATCGGCCATCAGGAAGACGGTCTCGACAGAATCGTCCAGCGCCCGGTTCATCCCGACCATCTGGAATTCATACTCGAAATCCGCCACAGCCCGGAGCCCGCGCACGATCACATTCGCGCCGACATCGCGGGCGCAGTCGATCAGCAGGTTCTCGAATGGATGCACCAGAATTTCCCCGCCGGTGATGTCAGTGATCGCGGCACATTCCGCGCGCAGCATCGCAACCCGGTCATCAAGGCTGAACAAAGGCCCCTTGTCCCGGTTGATCGCCACGCCAATCACCAGCCGGTCAACCAGCACCATCGCCCGCCGGATAATATCGGTATGCCCCAGCGTTACCGGATCAAAGGTGCCCGGATAAAGGCCGATGCGCATGGGTAAATCCTCCCTGATCCCTCCGCTGCAGGCGCACGCAACAATATTGCCTGCGCCTGCGCAAGATCAAAACCGCCGCAGCGCAGCAAAAGCCGGCGCCGCCGCACCTGCGGTCAATGGCCCATGATCATGCCTTCAAGGGCATCCTTCTCGGCGCTCAGCTCCTGCAACCGTGCCTTCACCACATCGCCCAGGGTGATGATCGCCAGCATCTCGCCATTTTCGATCACCGGCATATGGCGGAACCGGCCATCGGTCATGGTTTGCAGGATATCCATATTCAGATCGCCGCTGGTGCAGGAGACGATTTTGGCTGTCATCAGCTCGGTGACCTTTGCCGAAAGGCAGGTCACGCCGGTGCGCCCGAGCTCCCGGACGATATCGCGCTCGGAGAGAATCCCGAGGGCCGTCCTGCCGTCGGATGAGACGATGATCGCCCCGATCCGTTTCTCGGACAGCAATGCGGCAGCTTCGGCAACGGTAGCCTCAGGGGCAATCGTGATCACCCCTGCCGGTTTTGTCTTCAGGATCTGGCTGACAAGCATGGGCTGTTCCTCACTTTCCCGCGTCTGTCAGAGGAAGGGTCTTTGAGCCCAGGGATTCTGTCAAGCCCCGTGGCCGTAACCGCCGGGCGGAACAGTCTTTTCATGCCTGGCCATCTCGATCTTTGTCTCGCGCACAAGGCTTTGCGCAAAGCGGTTCAACCGCTGAACCCGCCCGTCATCGGCGTGACGGATCAGCCAGAACGACCGGGTCAGCCCTACCTTATCGGGCAGGAGCTGCCTGAGTTCAGGCGCGGCCGGCAGGGCGAAATCGTGAACAATGCCGATTCCCACCCCCTGGCGCAAAAAATTCAGCTGCACCGAGACCGAGTTAGAAGAAATCGCCACCTGGGGCGCGCCAAGCTCGGCCAGGTAGTCCAGTTCCTTGTCAAAAATCAGATCCGGGATATAGCCGACGAATCGCAGATCGCGCAGATCGGCCAGATCCTGCGGCTCGGGGTTGCGCGCGAGCCAGGCCTCGGACGCCGCCAGCACCAGTCGGTAATCGGTCAGCTTTTGTACCGTAAGCCGCCCCGTTTCAGGCCGCGAGACGCCGATCGCCATATCGGCCTCGCGTTTCGAGAGGTTGAAGACCCGTGGCAACGCCACCAGCTGCACTTCGAGCCCTGGATTCTGGTCGCAGATCCGCGCGATCACCGGCGGCAGCAGGTAATTGGCGCAGCCATCGGGGGCGCCAAGCCGGATCAGACCGGTCAGCCCCTGCCCCGGCCTGTCGCCGCTCAGCGCCTCGCCCGCCGCCAGCATCGCGGCCTCGGCGCGCTCGGCCGCCGGCAAAAGCCGCTCACCGGCCTGGCTCAGCTGATAGCCCTGGGGGCTGCGGGCAAAAAGCCGCTGGCCAAGCGCCTCTTCAAAGCGCTGCACCCGCCGCCCGACCGTCGCCGCATCGATCTTGAGCCGCTTGCCGGCGCCCGACAGGCTTTCATGCCGCGCAACTTCGAGAAATATCCTAAGATCGTCCCAATCCATGCCATCCCCGCCATCCCGCACCCTTTTGCGAAAATGCAAAACGCCTTTGGTCTATTGGCGCTTTGATCCGCGAATTCGCAAGGGTAAAAGCGGTATATGCAATTCCATATGGGAGGTTCTGCCATGGTCGCTGAAATCGGTCACTGGATCGACGGCAAGCTGGTGAAGGGCACGTCGGGCCGCTTCACCGATGTCTTCAACCCCGCCACCGGCGAAGTCCAGGCGCGGCTCGCGCTGGCCACGCCGGCTGAGCTTGACGCGGCCATCCAGTCGGCGGCTGCGGCGCAGCTGAAATGGCAGGCGGTCAACCCGCAGCGCCGCGCCCGTGTGATGATGGCCTTTGCGGCCCTGATCAACCGTGACATGGAAAAGCTCGCAGAACTGGTGTCGCGTGAGCATGGCAAGACCATTCCGGATGCGAAAGGCGATGTGCAGCGCGGTCTGGAAGTCGTCGAGGTCTGCATGGGGGCGCCTGCGCTTCTGAAAGGCGAATATACCGACAGCGCTGGCCCGGGGATCGATATTTATTCGATGCGTCAGGCGCTTGGCGTTGTGGCAGGCATCACGCCCTTCAACTTCCCCGCGATGATCCCCTTGTGGAAAATGGCCCCGGCGCTGGTTGCAGGCAATGCGATGATCCTGAAACCGTCGGAGCGCTGCCCCTCGACCGCGCTCTATCTTGCGGAACTGCTGAAAGAAGCAGGCCTGCCGGATGGCGTGTTGCAGGTGGTGAATGGTGACAAGGAAATCGTTGATGCGATCCTTGATCACGAGGTGATCCAGGCGGTCGGCTTCGTCGGCTCTACCCCGATTGCGCAATATATCTATGGCCGCGCGGCAACCAACGGGAAACGCGCGCAATGCTTTGGCGGCGCGAAGAACCATATGGTCATCATGCCCGATGCCGATCTCGACAAGGCGGCAGATGCGCTGATCGGGGCTGGTTTCGGCGCGGCGGGCGAACGCTGCATGGCGATTTCGGTCGCGGTGCCGGTGGGCAAGGAAACCGCCGATGCGCTGATCGAAAAGCTGGTGCCGCGCATCGAAAAGCTGAAAGTCGGCCCCTATACCGCCGGCAATGATGTCGATTTCGGGCCGGTCATCACGCAGGCTTCGGCGCAGCGGATCCGTGGCCTGATCGATTCCGGTGTGGAACAGGGCGCGAAACTGGTCGTCGATGGCCGCAATTTCAGCCTGCAGGGCTATGAGAACGGCTTCTTCGTCGGACCGTCGCTCTTTGACCATGCGACCCGCGATATGGAGATCTACAAGCAGGAGATCTTCGGGCCGGTGCTGACCCAGGTGCGCGCCGAGACCTATGAGGATGCGCTGCAACTGGTGATCGACAATGAATATGGCAATGGCACGGCGATCTTCACCGCCGATGGCGACACGGCGCGGGATTTCGCGAGCCGTGTCAATGTCGGCATGGTCGGCGTGAACTTCCCGATCCCGGTGCCGCTGAGCTACTACACCTTTGGCGGCTGGAAAAAGTCGTCCTTCGGTGACCTGAATCAATATGGCCCGGATGCGCTGCGCTTCTACACCAGGACGAAGACGGTGACGGCGCGCTGGTTCTCGGGGATCAAGGAAGGTGCCTCGCTGAATTTCAGGGCGATGGACTGATCAGGCTGGCGGCGGAGGTGGGGGTTTCACACCCCCACACCCCCGTGGAGTACTTCCATCAAGAGGAAAAGGGCGCCTGTTTCGGGCGCCCTTTTCTATGCGGCCTCTTTGAGACTGCAGGGCAGGAAGGGCTGTGTTCTGACATCGACCGCGCTGAAGGTGCAGAAGGAATTGGCCGGCACTTCGGTCCAGTCGCCCTCTCCGGCCTCGAGCGGCTCGGAGACCACGGCCATGCCTTTGCGGCTGTCGGACCAGCGATACCAGAGCGAGGGCGCCAGGTCGTCGCTGGCATAGCGCACCGCATAAAGCGTTTCGCCATCTGACAGTGCGGCGGTCATCCTGAGAAAGGGCGCTGCGCCTTTGCGACGGGCGAGGGAAATGAACCGGGCGCAGGCGCGTTCCAAGGCTGTGCGCGGATCGGTTTCGAGGCCTTCGGCGAGGGCGACAAGGAAGAGCGCCTCGCTGTCGGTTGCGCCCTTGCGTTGCGGGTAAAGCCCTTCAGGGATCAGCATTTCAGCATCGCGGCGAAAGGCATCATAGCCGCCGACCTGGCCGTTATGCATGAAGGTCCACCGTCCGGCGGTGAAGGGGTGGCAATTGTTGCGGCTGGTGGCGGTGCCGGTCGAGGCGCGGACATGGGCAAGGAAAAGGCCGGATTTCACCTGGGCGGTGAGGCTTTTCAGGTTCGTATCCGACCAGGCTGGCATGACATCGCGGTAAAGCCCGGGTTCAGACCGATCCCCATACCAGGCGATGCCGAAGCCGTCGGCATTGATCGCAGTGCGGCATTGGGTGGCGCCATGGCTTTGATGGATCAGCGAATGGCCGGGGCGTGAAACGATATCTTCGAGAAAAATCGGCTCGCCCGTATAGGCCGCCCAACGACACATGATCACTGACCTCTGCCCGATCGCGGGTTATTGCCCCACGCTGCCCTTTTTTGCCACAATAGCGAAAGGCCCGGGGCATGATAAGCCCCGGGCCGTTCACGAAAGATTACCAAAGGCAAAGAATTGCCTGGAAATGCGGCGGCTACTCTGCCGCTTCGACCACGACGAGATCACGGACCGCAGCACCACGGGCATGATCCAGCGCAGCCTGATATTCGGGCGAATTGTAGCAGGCGACCGCCGTTTCAAGATCGGGGAAGCGCGCCAGCACATTGCGCGCGCGGTCATTGCCTTCGAGCTGCACATAGCGCCCCCCCCTTACGAGGAAGCTGCCGCCATGTGCCTCGATGGCGGCGGTCGCGCCTTTGGCATAGCGCGCATAGGCCTCGGCATCGGTCACATGGACATGGGCGATCCAATAGGCTGCGGGCATGGCTCAGCCCCCCAGCACGGCTTCGGCCGCCTTAATAGCAGCCTCGGCGCCGGCAATGTCATTGCCGCCGGCCTGCGCCATATCCGGGCGACCACCGCCGCCTTTGCCGCCAAGCGCCGCTGCCGCCGCCTTGACGAGGTCTACCGCCGAGACCTTACCTGTCAGATCCTGGGTCACGCCCGCCGCCACCGCCGGTTTCGCGCCGGTATCGGCGATCAGCAGCACCGCGCCCGAACCGATCCGGGCTTTCATCTCGTCGATCAGCGCCGGAAGATCCCTGCCGGAAACGCCTTTCAGCACCTGAGCAATCAGCTTCACACCGTTGATTTCTTTGGCCTCAGGCCCGGCAGTGCCGCCCCCGCCCATCGCAAGCTCGCGCCGCAGGGTGGCGATTTCATTCGCAAGGTTCCGGCGCTCTTCGGCCAGCGCGCGCACCCTTTCCACCACCTCACCGAGAGGCGCTTTCAGAACCGAGGCGACCTCTGCGAGGCGCTGCTCCTGGGCGCGCAGATGTTGCAGTGCTGCTTCGCCGGTCAGCGCTTCGATCCGGCGCACGCCGGCCGAAGACGCGGAATCGCCCAGGAGCACGAAGGCGCCGATATCGCCGGTGCGTTTGACATGGGTGCCGCCGCAAAGCTCGAGACTATAGGTCGCCCCATCAGCCCCCTTGCCCGAAGCAGGAAGCTGGCCCATCGACACGACGCGGACCTCATCGCCATATTTCTCGCCAAAGAGCGCCTGGGCCCCGATGCTGCGCGCGTCATCCGGCGTCATGATCCGGGTCTCAACGGCGCTGTTCTGGCGGATATAGTCATTCACCTCGGTCTCGACCTGCGCCAGTTCGGGAGCGGTCAGTCCCTGGCCATGCGAAAAGTCAAACCGCAGCCGGTCGGGCGCATTGAGCGAGCCCTTCTGCGCCACGTGATCGCCAAGGGCCGCACGCAGCGCCTCATGCAGCAGGTGTGTTGCGGAATGGTTGGCGCGGATCGCCGAACGGCGGATATGCGAAACCTCGAGCCGCGCGGGCTGCCCCCGCGAGATGCCGCCCTCGACCACTTTGCCGATATGGATGAAGATGCCGGCGGCCTTTTTGGTATCCGTAACCTCGACCACACCGGTATCGGTGCGGATGAAGCCGGTATCGCCAACCTGACCGCCGCTTTCGGCGTAAAACGGGGTCTGGTTGACGACAACCTGCACGCTTTCACCGGTTTGCGCCGCGCCGATCTCGGCGCCATCGCGCACCAGCGCCTGAACGACAGCTTCGGCGGCCTCGGTCTCATAGCCGAGAAACTCGGTTACGCCTTTCGATTCAGCGAGTTCGAACCAGATCTTCGCATCCTTGGCCTCGCCGGTGCCGGACCAGGCGGCGCGCGCTTTCTGACGCTGTTCAGCCATGGCAGCCTCGAAACCGACGACATCGACATTGCGGCCCATCTCGCGCAGCGCGTCCTGGGTCAGGTCAAGCGGGAAGCCATAGGTGTCGTAAAGTTTAAACGCGGCGCCCCCGGGCAGATCAGTCCCTTCCGGGATACGGGCAAGTTCTTCGTCCAGCAGCTTCAGGCCGCGATCCAGCGTCTGGCCGAATTTGGTCTCTTCCAGCTTCAGCGTTTCCTCGATCAGGCTCTGGGCGCGGGTCAGTTCCGGATAGGCCGCCCCCATCTGCCGGACGAGCGCCGGCACGAGACGATGCATCACCGGATCCTTGGCGCCCAGCATATGCGCATGACGCGCCGCGCGGCGGAGGATACGGCGCAGCACATAGCCGCGACCCTCGTTCGACGGCATCACGCCATCGGCGATCAGGAAGGAAACCGAGCGCAGGTGGTCTGCAATCACCCGGTGATGTACCTTGCCGGTGCCATCGGGATCCGATGAGGTCACATGCGCCGAAGCCTCGATCAGCGAGCGCATCAGATCGGTGTCATAATTGTCGTGCTTGCCCTGCAACAGCGCGCCGATCCGTTCCAGCCCCATGCCGGTATCGATCGACTGCATGTCGAGCGGACGCATCGAACCATCCTCGAACTGCTCGTTTTGCATGAAAACGTTGTTCCAGATCTCGATGAAGCGGTCGCCATCCTCATCCGCCGAGCCGGGCGGGCCACCCCAGATCGAGGGGCCATGGTCGTAGAAAATCTCGGTGCAGGGGCCGCAGGGGCCGGTTGGCCCCATGCGCCAGAAGTTATCATCCGACGCGATACGGATGATGCGGTCATCCGACAGGCCCGAGACCTTTTTCCAGATCGCCGCCGCCTCGTCATCGGTATGGTAGATCGTGACCAGCAACTTGTCTTTCGCAAGGCCGAAATCTTTGGTCAGCAGCTCCCAGGCGAAGGCAATGGCCTGATCCTTGAAATAATCGCCAAAGGAGAAATTCCCCAGCATTTCAAAGAAGGTATGGTGGCGCGCGGTATAGCCGACATTGTCGAGATCATTGTGTTTCCCGCCGGCGCGCACACATTTCTGCGCGGTGGTGGCGCGGGTGTAATCGCGATGCTCGGTGCCGGTGAACAGGTTTTTAAACTGCACCATGCCCGAATTGGTGAACATCAGCGTCGGGTCGTTTCGCGGAACCAGCGGCGAGCTTTCCACAACGCGGTGCCCGTTCTTCTTAAAGAAGTCGAGATAGGTGGTGCGGATGTCATTCAGCGACGCCATGGCCGGGCCTCTTCATGGAGGATGATCAGTTTTCGGCCTTCCATGTAACGGCGCCTTCCCCCCCTGTCCACGGTGGGATGCATCGGGACCGAAAAAAGGCCGGACGTGAGCGGCTGCCGGTTTCGTGGACAGCAGGTTGAGCTGGCATATCGCGGGCCTCAGCCTCCATTGCGCCGGGCGCGACCGGTGCGGGTAGCGCCTGAGCGGTTTGCCGAAGCGTTCAAAGCAATCACAGACGTCGGCACGGATTCCTTTCGGATCTGACAGTGCCTGCTGGCTGTCCGGTCGGTCTTCAGCGTTGAGAAGACGCTCTCCATCGCCGGCCCCGTCATGGTCTTACGGGTCAGAGGGGCCGCTATGGCCCGATCCCGGACCTTTCGCGCGCGGCTCATCTGGCAGTGATCCCGTTCTCGCAAATCAGCCGTCGAAACTCATCGCCTGTATATAGAGCCAGCGGATTAAACTGGTTGTCGCAACATCCGGGCAGTGGGGGTGGAGATTGCGACGGGACGGCGCAGATGACGGCGAGAATTGTGCGCGCGAGGACGGCCGTCTTTCTGGCCGCGTGAGACCCCGAATGCCGGATCCGGCGGGGGCCGCCACAGACCTTTCCGGCACACAGGCTCTCGAGGCCCGGGGGAATATTGCCCTGGAATGCACGGGCGAGACCGGGGTGCGGGTATTGCCCGCAAGTCGGGGCCTTCCCCCGCCGCGATCTCGCGGGTGATCAGGCGCAGATTCGTGCGGCTTAGTGGCGATTTCGATCGCCGCGCCGTGGCATGCGGGACCGTGCAACCCGGCGCCCTGATGCCAGCAGGCTCGTGCAAAATCCTGCCTTGCATGGCGATGTGCAGGGCCGGCGCACAGGTCTGATCGCCACGCCGGCCAGCATCGCTTGCGCCGGATCTGTCCTGATATGGAAGAAGCGCCGGCCAGCTTACCGGCAAAGCCGACGCTGGTCCCGCGCGTGGCGCCCAGATCAGATTGCGCAGCGACAGAACGCAGCCTTCCCCGGGGAGCCGGCCCAGAGCACCGGCCCGGAGCACCAGCCCCGAGGCGACTTTTCAGGTGTTCGGCATTCAGGATTCGACGTTCGGGCGCGCGGTGCGCAGGGGCGTGGTGATCTGAAGCGCGGGCTTTCCGTCTGCCTGCATTCGGGCCTGGTGTCGCGCCTCGCCCGCGAGCCTGCGCGGAACAGAGGCAGGTCATTTGCCGGGGCGGCACCGATGATCGGCGATCGACCGGCGGAGGTTGACGACAGGGCAATGCCTGGCCGCCGGAGAGAAGATCGCATTCCCGGCCCCGACAGTTCAGCGATCAGAACCCTGGTCGCACGCCCCACCTGCGTTACGATGCCGCTGCACCTGCCGCAGATTGAAAATAATGGAAATGCCGGGCCGATCAGCAATGGCCCGGCTCTCGCTGGTCCCGGCATCTGCGTTTGTAACCCGCATAGCTCCTGGCTGCGAGGCAGCAGCGAGAACAACATTGGCCAGGGAAACGCAGCTAAGTCCGCATGGCGCTGACGCACTGAATGCGGCTGCCCTCGCCCTGAAGATGCTGCCACGCAAGACACCCGGCAGGCGAGCAGCGACGGAAGCGCTCGACCAGTTGCCCGGACAGGGCATGAGCGAACGTGTCGCGACGACCGGCTGACCCCGGCTTGCGATCCTTTGTCCCAATGATGCATCAGGCCTTCGGCTGCCCCGCCTCGCCAGGGCGCCGTCATCTGCGCCTCTGTGAGCCGTGACACATGCTGATCCGCCTTCATACACCAGCCTGCAGCGCGCCATGGTGAGGACAGGGATTTGGAGGAGGCTCCGAAAACAATCTGCGGGATAATCCTCCCGACGAACGGTCAGGCACGACCGCGACGCAGAGGCAGCCTTCCGCAGTCCAGATGCTGGTGAAGCCGGCCGGCCATTTCTGGTTCGGCCGGTCCGCCTGGAAATCCCGGGCGAAGCCTCGCCGGTTCACCCGAACCGGCGGCGATTCCCGGCTCGATGCCGGCAGCGACCGGGCGTTTTCCATCGTCCCCGGGCCGTCTCCGACACCTGGGCCGCGCCCGGGACGGCATTGAACCATATCTACCGTTCGATCCGGGGAAGCCCGCATCCCCCTCCTTCATCCCGGATATGCCCCCCGGTTCAGGTCCAATGGCCTGCCGTGCGACCCAGGTCTGGGAGCTGGCTCTGAAACAGATCTCACGTCCTGTGGCGCGCCGGGCGTCACGGATCTCGCGGGTGCTGAGCGGGCGGTTGAGCCAGCTGTGAAATCCGGCACAGGAGACGCCCAGGACTTCGCTGCGCCGGCTGACGGGCCGGATGTGGCGGGGCCCGGCATTGGAGCCGAACCTCATATTCTCACGGATGATCGCTCGGACCGGTGGCGCAATCAGCCTCAAATGCACATGAAAAAAGCTGTGGCCCACTTTCGAGGCATGTCATTTTTCGAGGCATGTCATTTTCAGCATGCAGCCAGACCATCGCATATCTGCCCGTATCTCTGGCGCAGACGCGCTCCGTCAGGCTGCAGCCCCCAGATACTGGTCAGATCTTCCTGCATCTTCCCGTTCCCGGACGAAGCTGCGGCTGGCCTGACTGTCAGCACTTGCATCGACTCTGGCTGCGCGGCCTGCGCCTAAGCGATATCGCCGCATATCGCCAGCCTGACGCATCGATCCTGATTTCACGCCCTAACTTCCGTTTCGTCATAACCACGCGCCGGTTTCCTGGTCACGATCTCATCCTCGTGTCCAAGAAACCGGCAGCAGCTGAGAAGCCGGGCGTCCGGCCATGTCCTTATGATCAAACCCAGGCCCTCTCTCAGGCCCGGATCAGGCATCGTCCTCGACAACGCTCTCCTCGGGGGACATGTGAAAATCGAGCCCATTGGCCGCCCGGATCTTTTCCTCAATCGCATGGGCGGTGGCCGGGTTGTTCTTCAGGAAGGTTTTGGCGTTTTCACGCCCCTGGCCGATCCGCTCATCGCCGTAAGAATACCAGGCGCCCGACTTCTCGACCACGCCGGCCTTGACGCCGATATCCACCAGCTCACCGGTTTTCGAGATCCCCTCACCATACATGATGTCGAATTCGACCTGCTTGAACGGCGGCGCCACCTTGTTCTTGACCACTTTCACGCGGGTCGAGTTGCCGACCACCTCTTCGCGGTCCTTGATCGCGCCGATGCGGCGGATGTCGAGCCGGACAGAGGCGTAGAATTTCAGCGCATTGCCGCCGGTGGTGGTCTCGGGCGAGCCGAACATCACGCCGATCTTCATGCGGATCTGGTTGATGAAGATCACCATGCAATTCGATTTGCCGATCGAGGCGGTGAGTTTGCGCATCGCCTGGCTCATCAGACGGGCCTGGGCGCCGACCGTCGCGTCGCCCATATCGCCCTCAAGTTCCGCCTTCGGCGTCAGCGCGGCGACCGAGTCCACGACAATCATCGAGACCGCGCCGGATCGCACCAGCGTGTCAACGATTTCAAGCGCCTGTTCGCCGGTATCGGGCTGCGAGATCAGGAGTTCATCAAGATTGACGCCGAGCTTTTTGGCATAGCTCGGGTCCAGCGCATGCTCTGCATCCACAAAGGCACAGACGCCGCCCTTCTTCTGTTCTTCCGCAACCGCATGCAGGGTCAGCGTGGTCTTGCCCGAGCTTTCCGGCCCGTAGATCTCGACAATCCGCCCTTTCGGCAGCCCACCGATCCCAAGCGCGATATCCAGCCCCAGCGAGCCGGTCGAGGTCGCCTCGATCTCCATCGCCGGGCTGTCCGCGCCGAGCTTCATGATCGAGCCCTTGCCGAATTGCCGTTCGATCTGCTGGAGGGCGCTTTCCAGCGCCTTTTGCTTATCCATGTCTTTCTTGCTCCCGAAGTCCAGCAGACTGGCTGTCGCCATGGCTCTTTTCCTTTATTTCACAGCCGCGCCGGAGCGGCAATCCCGAGGCATGTTTATTATTTGTTCTTGTCGCTTATGAGAACAAACAGAGAAAATATCAACACATTTCTTTAAACGATCCTGATCGCGGAAAGCTTAATGTCCGGTTTACAACGGAAGGGGAATTTTGCCCCGCGAGGCTGTTTTCAGCGCCCCAATCCGCGCTAGAAGCGAAAAAGCCGCCAAAAACCGAAGAGGTATCCGCAGGTGCTGGTATTCTGGGACCAAAAGCTCGTTCTGCTCGCCACGCCAAAGACCGGCTCGACCTCGCTTGCGACGGCGCTCGAATCGCTTGCCTCGGTCTCGGTCCAGCGTCCGCCGGTGCTGAAACACACCACCGTCCATCGCTATCGCCGCTTTGTCGGCCCCTATCTCGAGGCCACATCAAAGACCGGCTGGACGGTTGTGGCGCTGATGCGCGAGCCGCGTGACTGGCTGAATTCCTGGTATCGGTTTCGCTCGCGCGAGGATCAGACCGATCCGGTGAAATCGACCAAAGGCATGAGCTTCGATGATTTCGTGCGCGCCTGGTGTTCCGACCCGCGCCCCGCCTTCGCCGATGTCGGCGCCCAGGAGAAATTCCTGCGCCCGCGTCAGGGTCAGGGCGTTGACCGGCTGTTCCGCTATGACGAGATTGATGTCTTCGTCGATTTTCTCGAAGACCGGCTTGGATGTGAAATCATCTTGCCACATGTGAATGTCTCTCCCCCCGGGGAAACCCATCTGACGCCGGAAACCGAAGCGCTGCTGCATCGGGTCGCCAGCGCCGATTTCGCGCTTTATGAGACGCTGAAACATCCCGAACAGGCCTGACACCTGCACCGGGCCATCGATCCGGTCCGGCCAGCGTCAATGCAGCTGGCCCTGAACCGTCGCCGTCAGATCATTGAGCGAGAACGGTTTCGGCAGGAAGACCGAGTTCGGGATCTGTGACTGATCGGCGGCGAGGTGATCTTCGGTATAGCCCGAAACGAAGACCACCCTCGCATCGGGGCGGTCCTCCAGCGCGCGTTTCACCCAGGTCGGGCCGTCAAGGCCAGGCATCACCACATCGGTCACGAAAATATCGACCACCAGCGAAGGATCCTGCAAAAGATCCAGCGCTTCTTCGGCATTGGCGGCCTCGATCACGGTATAGCCGCGCATTTTCAGCGCACGGCTGGCAAAGGCGCGCACCGCAGCCTCATCCTCGACCAGCAGCACAACACCGGCGCCGTTGCGCAGCATCAGCGGGCGCACGGGCTCCTCGGCCTGGATTTCCCCGGCGGTCTGGCCCTCGCGGACGGGGAACAGAATCTCGAATGTGGTGCCCTGATCCGGCGCGCTGTCGACAAAGACATAGCCGCCGGATTGTTTGACGATGCCGTAAACCGTCGAGAGGCCGAGCCCGGTGCCCTCGCCCGGGCGTTTGGTGGTGAAGAAGGGCTCGAAAATCTTGCCGATCCGGTCGGGCGGGATGCCGCAGCCGCTATCTGTGACCCGGATCACCGCCCAGCGACCCGCCGGAACCGTCGCGCCGTCGCGGCTGACCGGCTGCGAGAGGCTGATATCTTCGGTCTCGATCAGGATCGTGCCCTTGCCGGACATCGCATCGCGCGCATTGACGACGAGGTTCATCAGCACCTGTTCCAGCCGCCGTCTGTCGGCCCGCACCTCACCCAGACCGGGGTCGTTTTTCAGGCTCAGCGTGATGCGCTCGCCGACCAGCCGGTTCAGGAGATGCGCGACTTCACTCAGCACATCCGAGAGGTCCAGCCGCTCTGGCTTCAGCGTCTGTTTGCGCGAAAAGGCCAGCAGCTGGCTGACGAGTGCCGCGGCGCGATTGGCATTCTGGCGGATCTGTTCCAGGTCCGAGAAATCGGTGTCCTCATGGCCGTGGCGGAGCAAAAGCAGGTCGCAATGGCCCGAGATCGCAGTCAGCAAATTGTTGAAATCATGCGCAATACCGCCGGTAAGCTGGCCGATCGCCTGCATTTTCTGGCTTTGATCGAACTGCGCCTCCATTTTCTTCAGCGCCGTCACATCCGAGAGGATCGCGAGCGCCTGCGCCCTGCCCTTTTCAACGAACCGGCTCAGCTGGACCTGAACGAAATTCTCCTCGTCCCCGCCCCCCGATATGCTGCCGGAACTGCCCCGCAGCCGCAACATTTCGGCCCCGGCCGGCAGGCGCTGTTCGATCACATCGGCCAGCCAGTCATTCACAGGACGGCCGAGATCCTCGAATAAATCATGCAGGGTCATCGTCTCGACCGAGCGTTCGCCAAGGAGATCGCGCGCCGCCCGGTTCGCCAGCCGCAGCCCGCCATCAAGGCCGAATTTCATCAGCGCGACCGGCACGTTTTCAAAATCGACCTGCACCGTGTCATCTTCGCGCTGCGCGGGCGCGGGAAGCAGGAATATCTCGCGCCGGTCCCCCGGCCCGTCCAGCTCGGCCACGATGGCACGCATCGAGCCGGTGGCCGTCGCAACCTCGACCTCTTCGCCGCTGGTCACCCTGGGTTGCAGGAAGATGCGGTCCAGCCGTTTCGGGCGCTCGCCCAGCACCCGGCGCATCGCCTCGTTGGAAAACAGCACCACTCCGGCGCGGTTTGCGACCACCATCGGCAGGCTCAGCCCCTCGGCGCCGCGCCCGGCGGGACTGCGATCTTCGAATTCCTCGATCCGCCACAGGAATTTATCGCTGGCAATCCGATGGACCGAGAGCCGCAAATGCCCGCGCCGGGTCACGATATCCTCATGCACGCCGCCATGCTGGGCCGCCCGCGATTGCAGCCGGTACATGACCGCCGAAGGCGAGGCGATCTGTTCATGCAGTTGTGCCGCGAGGGTCGCCGGCGTCTGTTCGCCAAACCGCGCAATCGCGGCGCGGTTGCGAAACAGGATCTGCCCCATGATATCAGTGGAAAAACAGGGGGCTACATCCTCGCCGATCAGCAGGGATAACCGGGCATTCATCTGCTCTTCCTCGCGCCGCGCGATCCGCGCCATCGCCCAGAGCACGAAGGTCAGCAGCAAAAGCGCCAGCCCCGTCACCGCGAGCGTAAAGCGGAAGCCGCTTGCCCCCACCAGGATCGCCAGCGCCAGGCAGACGGCGGCGACCGCAACCAGCCAGCCGGCACGAACCGCAAGGCTGCGTGCGCCGTTCAGGATCCCGCCGCCTTCATACCCCGGAGTTTGCACCCATTCCTCCGCTGCCGCGCCATTCCACCTGGGCGAGCAAAGACCGGAATTCGTTAACGCCACCTTAACCTCGATGACGTGAGCGAAACTTTCCGGGCAGGATGCAGCCCTGGCACCACCTTTTAAGGCGGGCAAAAATGACCGGAGCGGCGGATCAGGCCCGCGACAACAGCGCCGAGAAGAACCCGTCACCGCCCTCAAGCGGGCCATAGCGGCGACTGGAGGCCCTGGTCCAGCCGGCATGGCGGGCCAGAAAGGCCTCGACCTGGTCCTCATTTTCCGCGCGCAGGAAAGAACAGGTCGCATAGGCGAGCCATCCGCCGCGGGCGGTCATCGCCGCCGCACGGTCAAGAATTTCCGCCTGGAGGTGGGTCAGCGCGGCGAGGCGCTCCGGCGTCAATTGCCATTTCCCTTCCGGGTCGCGCCGCCAGCTGCCCGAGCCGGAACAGGGCACATCGGTCAGCACCAGATCATAGGGCGCCGCGTCCTCGGGCCTTGCGCTGAGCCGGACCTGCAGGCCCGCACGGGCGGCACGGGTTTTCAGATCCTCCATCCGGCGCGGGCTGGCGTCATGGGCGGTCAGCGACAACCGCGCCATCGCCCCCATCGCCAGGGTTTTGCCGCCGCCGCCGGCACAAAGATCCAGAACCTTCATCCCGTCTTTCAGTGGCAGCCCCAGCACCACCGCCTGCGACGCGGCATCCTGCAATTCGACCAGCCCATCGGCAAAGACCCTGCCCGATGCGATCAGCCGCTGGCCGGAGCGCGCCTCCAATGCGGTTGCGGCAAGCGGATGCGGCACGGTCTCGATCCCTTCCGCCGCAAGCGCCGCGATGGCGGCCTCGCGGCTGATCCGGGCGGTGTTAACGCGCAGGATCACCGGGGCACGCAACCGCATCGCCGCCATGACCGGCACGAAATCGGCCCCGAGCGCCTCGCGCAACGGGGGCTCAAGCCAGTCGGGAATGTCGAAGGCCTCGGCCCCTTCGGCGGAACGCGGCGTCTCGGACTCGCTCAGAGGCGCCGGCGCGTGGTCCGAGCCGTCAAACCAGAGCCCGATATCTTCGCCCCTGAGCCGTAAAACGCCCAGAACCAGCGCCCGGCCCATACCGCCCCCCATACCGCCCCCCGTTCCAGCCATCGCCAGCGCCGAACGCCGCTGGCGCAGCGCATCGAAGACAAGATCACGCACTGCCGCGCGGTCTTTCGACCCGGCAAAGCGCGAGGCCCTGCCCCAGGCGAGCAGTGCTTTTTCAGCCGGGGCTCCGGCCAGGATCTGATCAAGGATCTCGATTGCTGCGGCGGCGCGGCCCGGGGAACGCATGTCGGTTTCCTTCCTGTGAACGGAGGGCAATGTGACGGGGATCACATCATAAGTCTGGCCTGGCCCTGATCGGATGAAACCGCGCTTAAGGCAAGACCATCGCCTTAAATGGATCGCCCTGCCGCGCGACAGCCTTGATGCGGCGGGGCGTTATGGTCAGATCCGATGCCGGTTCAGGCCTGCCCAGCCAGGCATCAAACGCCGCCTTTGGCCTGCCGCCGCTGCCTCTGATCCGGATAGTGCCGCCGCTGTTGATCATGCCGATAGCGATTAAGACGATGGCGCTGTAACGCAGATTCACCCCGAGCCCGGGCCATGTTTGCAGTTTCGCCAGCGCCGCTCCTCTCGCTTCAGGCTTGCTTCTCGCAGGTGGATCTGGGGGCCAATTTCCCAAAAATGATAAAATAATTATTAACATTCAATAATTTGTTAAAATACCCCAAGGCGCCTGGAGGCTGACCTGATCCACGGATGTGAAAAAGGCGGCCCCGCGGGACCGCCTTTGCCATTTGTCTGCATCCGGCTCAGCCGACGCGGTAATTCGGGCTTTCGCGGGTGATCTGCACATCATGGACATGGCTTTCTTTAAGCCCTGCCCCGGTGATACGGACAAATTCGCAGCCATTGCGCATATCGGCCACCGTGGCATTGCCGGTATAGCCCATCGCAGCGCGCAGCCCCCCCACCATCTGATGCAGCACCGTTGCAACCGGGCCCTTATAGGGCACCTGGCCTTCGATCCCTTCCGGCACCAGCTTGTCCGAGGCCGCATCCTTCTGGAAATAACGATCCGCCGAGCCGCGCGCCATGGCGCCAAGGCTGCCCATACCGCGATAGCTTTTATATGAGCGACCGTTCCACAGGATCACCTCGCCGGGGCTCTCGTCGGTGCCGGCAATGGCCGATCCGACCATGGCGCAGCTGGCGCCCGCCGCGATGGCTTTCGCGAAATCGCCCGAGAATTTGATGCCACCATCGGCGATCACCGGCACGTCTCCGGCAGCGGCTGCCGATTCCATGATTGCGGTCAGTTGCGGCACGCCCACACCCGCGACGATCCGCGTGGTGCAGATCGAGCCCGGGCCGATCCCCACCTTGACTGCATCCGCGCCCGCCCTGATCAGCGCGGCAGTCGCCTTGCCGGTCGCCACATTGCCCGCGACCACCTGGACCGCGTTCGAGAAGTTCTTGATCCGCTCCACCGCCATCGCGACGCCTTCCGAATGGCCATGCGCGGTGTCGATCACCACCATATCCACCCCGGCCTCGATCAGCGCCTTTGACCGCTCGAACCCCTCATTGCCCACGGTCGAGGCCGCAGCGACCCGAAGCCGCCCCAGCTCATCCTTGCAGGCCTGCGGGTTCAGGACCGATTGCTCGGTGTCTTTCAGGGTCAGAAGGCCGGTCAGCTTACCGGTGCCATCGGTGACCATCAGTTTCTCGATGCGGCGTGCCTTCATCAGGCTGATCGCCGCGTCGCGATCGACCGGCTCGTGCAGCAGCGCGAGATTGTCCGACGACATCATCACCGAGACCGGCGTTTTGTCATCCGAGGCAAAGCGCATATCGCGATTGGTCACAATGCCAACGACGCGGTTATCGCCGTCCACCACCGGGAAGCCGGTGATATTGTAGCGCTCCATCAGCTCTTTGGCGTCTGCCAGCGTCTGATCGGCGCGCAGCGTGATCGGCGCATAGACCACGCCGGATTCGAACCGCTTCACCCGGCGCACTTCACGGGCCTGGGTCTCGATATCGAGATTGCGGTGGATCACCCCGATGCCACCGGACTGGGCCATGGCAATCGCCATCCGCCCCTCGGTCACCGTATCCATCGCGCTGGACAGAAGCGGGATGTTCATCCGGATGGATTTTGTCACAAAGGTCGAGGTATCTGCCGTGTTTGGCAGAACCGAGCTTGCTGCGGGAACAAGCAGGACATCGTCGAAGGTGAGAGCCTCGCGAATCTCCATAGGAATCTCCTCAGGGATCGTCGTTTGGCGGTTCCCCTTTTCACTTCCCCGCCGGTTGCGCAAGGGGGTCTGCCCGGCTTTTGTGAAACAGATCCGTGAAATACGTCTTTCACCCGCTTTGCCCCCTTGCCTGTTCGCGGGTGCCCTGACGATATGGCAGGAATAATTCTTTCCCAGGGACCGGCCCATGCGCGTCACTATCGTCGAAAACACCCCCAGCACCCAGCACGGCCAGGTCGGCATCGCGCTGCATGAGGCGGGTGCCGCGATCAACCTGATCAAGCCGCGCAATGGCGAGGCTCTGCCGCTTTCGCCCGATACCGATGCGCTGGTGGTGTTTGGCGGCGAACAATATGCCGATGATGTCGAGACGCATCCCTATCTCGACCCGCTGGCCGATCTGATGCGCGCCTATAGCCTGGCCGACAAGCCGGTTCTGGGGATCTGCCTCGGCTCGCAGATCCTTGCACGCGCCTTTGGCGGGCAGAATCTGCGCGGCGTCGCGGTCGAGGCCGGCTGGTGCGAGGTCATGCCCTTGCCCGAGGCGGCGGAGGACGCGGTGATGCAGGCAGCGGCCACGCCATTCCGCATCTATCAGATGCATACCGACACCTTTACCCTGCCCGAAAATGCGGTGCGTCTGGCCAGTTCTCCGGTCGCTGAGAACCAGTGTTTCCGGATCGGGCGCGCCACTTACGGCATGCAGTTCCATTTCGAAGCGAACCGCAATGTCGCCGCCGCCTGGAACCGCGAATTCCCCGATGTGATCGAAGCCACCCGTAAGGGATGGGTGAAGGACATGCCGGCCGAGGCCGAAAAATGGGGCGCGGCTGCCGATGAAACCGGCCTCGCCCTGGCCCGCGCCTGGGTCGCCCTGATCTGAGCGGTCAGGCCTCGCCGGTATTGGTCATATCGGCGAGCCTTCCCTTTGGCCAAAGCCTGAAAATCCGCCAGCAAACCACTGCTGCAAATACAGAAACGGCCAGCAAGACGGCAGCGGATGTCCCTGTGGCACCGCCCTGTGCCAGGCTGTCTGCCACCAGAACGATTGGCCAGATCGCACTGCCCCAAATCGGCGTGAACCCCGCCCGTGACAGCCAGCCGACGGCTGCGACCATCACGAACAGCATGAGAAGAGCGGTCAGTCCCAGAACCGCAGCCAGGGTTTCCTGACCAAAGTCCAGCGCCACAATGGCACAGAGCGCAACCGGCGCCAGATGCAGCACCAGCATCGGGCGCAGAGGTGCCGGGGTCTGCTCGCGCAGCAGCGCGACCAGCCCTGCCAGCAAGGCAAGGCTCGCCGGCACCAGGCAAAGCGCGCTCAGACCAAGCGCTGCGCCGGTCCAGCCTTGCCCAATCAGTGCAGGCACCGCCACCAATGGCCCGGCACAGATCAACTGCATCCCCGGATCTTGCCAGGCCCAGGAATGAGGCCTGGCTTCGCGCCGGTTGCGCCAGGCCAGGGTGAAAAAGACCAGCGCCAGACCCAGATGCGCCACCAGCGCGACCAGGGTCAGCCCCAATGAGATCGCAGGCCAGAGAGGCCGGATCAGCTGGCCCGCAATCATCCCAGAAATCATCGCCGAAAACAGCCCGTTGCGGGAAACGATAACCCGAAAATCATCTGTAATTACAGAAGGTAGCTGAACGATCCTCACAGTCAGCGCGAAGGTACAGAACAGCCAGAATGCCAGTAAGATCCCCGCCGCCATATCAGCCGCCGCCACCGGCAGATCGGTGGCAATCAGCACCTCGCGCAGAACCAGAGGCACCGACATCAGCCCGGCCAGCGCGGTAAAAATCACCGGCGGCGTCCGGGCAAAAAGCCGGGTCTGGCGCGGCGGAAATTCCGGCGCCGGAAAGCGTTTGGGGCGAAACCCTGCGGGATCCTGGGACATGGTCACCTCCTCGGCGCAGCAAAGCCGGGAATTGCGGTCGCCTCAAGGCGATCTGATGTCGCGGGTGGGCTTGCCATTCCGCAACGTCAGCACCAATGTCGCGCGAAACGGGGAGAGACCTTATGACTTCGAACACCACAAAGCCCGCCCGGCTGAACCTGCCCTTCGTGGGAATTTCCACTTTCGGCAAAAACGCTTACCAGCCGGACTGGGACAAGATTGACGCCGATGTGGCGGTGATGGGCGCACCTTTCGACTTCGGCACCCAGTTCCGCGCCGGCGCCCGTTTCGGACCGCGCGCGATCCGCGAAGCCTCGACGCTGTTTTCCTTCGGGCTGGGCGGCGCCTATGATCACGAGGATGACGCGACCTATCTGGCCGAGGATGTGCGGATCGTCGATATCGGCGATGCGGATATCGTCCATACCGATACCGAAACCAGCCACGCCAATATCGAGGCGGGCGTGCGCGCCATGCTTGATGCCGGCGCCCTGCCGGTGGTGCTGGGCGGCGATCATTCGATCAATATCCCCTGTATCCGCGCCTTTGAGGGCCGTGGCCCGATTCATATCCTGCAAATCGATGCCCATCTCGATTTCGTCGATATCCGGCATGGCGTGCGTCACGGCCATGGCAACCCGATGCGCCGCGCCGCCGAAAAGGACTATGTCACCGGCATCACCGCGCTCGGGATCCGCAATGTGTCTTCGACCGCGAAAGACGGCTATGACGCAGCGCGCAAGATGGGCGATGACATCATCTCGGTGCGCCAGGCCCGCAAACTGGGCACCGAGGGTGTTCTGGCCCGCATCCCGGCAGATGCCCGCGTCTATGTGACGATCGACATTGACGGCTTCTGCCCCTCGATCGCCCCGGGCACCGGCACGCCCTCGCATGGCGGCTTCCTCTATTATGAAGTGCTCGAGGTGCTGCAGGCCGTCGCCAACCGCCATGAGGTGGTCGGCATGGACCTGGTCGAGGTGGCGCCGGATTATGATCACTCCGGCTCGACGCAGATCCTTGCCGCCCAGGTGCTGCTGAATTTCCTCGGTTTCATCCTCCATGCGCGCGGGAAACGCGGCTGAGGCTTGCCGTGACCGGGTCTGACCCGGTATCAATCGGCAAATGATAGCGATAACGGCAGCGGGAATACCCCGCTGCCCGGCCTTGTGATGGAGTGACCTATGGCTCTGGCGATCCTTGCCGATATCGGCGGCACCAATACGCGGGTCGCCCTCGCTGATGGGGCACAGGTGGTCGAAGGGTCGATCCGGCGCTTTCCGAATGCGGAATACAAGGCGCGCGGCCAGGATATTGCCGCGATCCTGCGCGACTATCTCGCGGAGGCCGGCGTGACGGTTGAGGGCGTCTGTGTCGCGGCCGCCGGCCCGGTGCAGGACGGGGTCGCGACCATGACCAATCTCGACTGGGCAATGGATGAGACCAAACTGCGCGGCGCCACCGGCGCGCACCGGGTCTCGATCCTGAACGACCTCCAGGCCCAGGGCCACGCGCTTGGCCATATCGCGCCCGATTGCCTGAGGCCGCTGATCGACGGTGCGGCGGTTCCGGGCCAGACCATGCTGGTTGTGGGTCTCGGGACCGGGGTCAATGCCGCGCCGGTCTATGGTCACGGGGCTGATCGCGTGGTGCCGCCCTCGGAAAGCGGCCATATGAACATGCCGGTCCGCAGTGAGGAGGACCTCGCGCTTCTGCGGTTCATCGAGACGCTGTTGCAGGATCGCGGTGAGGTCGCGCATTGCGGGGTCGAGGAAGTCCTCGCCGGGCGCGGCCTTGCCAATCTCTACAGTTTCGCAAGCCATCAGGCCGGCAGCCAGGACGGGAAATCCTCGGCCGAAATCCTCGGGCTCCTGACGGCAGGAGACCTGGTCGCCGCGGAAGCCGCGCGGCTCTACAGCCATATCCTGGCCGGTTTCCTCTCTGATCTGGCGCTGAGCTATCTGCCCTGGGGCGGCATCTATCTGATCGGCGGCATGGCCCGGGCGATGACGCCCTGGTTCGAACAGCATCACCTCGCCGCACAGTTCCGCGAACCGCGCCGGGTCGATCTGCTGACCCATGCCTTCCGCGTCTCGGTTGTGGAAGACGATTACGCCGCCCTGACCGGCTGCGCCGCCTGGCTTGAAGCGCTGCGCGCGCATTGAACCCGCCTGTTTATGACCTGTTGCGGAAGCCTCCGGCGGGGAGAGTTGAAGGCCGTCGCGCCGGTTTGGGATTTGGGGTCAATGGAAAGGGTCAGGGATTGATCCCGGGGTGACACACAGAGGTGTCACACATCACCAATCCCAGGCTGTGCGGCCCGCGCCTGACGGGGGCAATCAGGGGTAAGAATTCTCATCTTTTCCGGCGCGGCAGCGCCTTCTGCCGGCGCCGTCGCGTGCCGGGGGTATCCATATCTGTGGACATGCTGCAGCTGTCTTTGCAGACCGGGTTGCGGGCGGAACGCGCCGGTATGTCGAAGCACACCCCCGTCGCCAGGGCGATCAACGACATGTTCGGGGAAGACGGTCGCCGGGAAGCCTTCACCTGCTTCCCCGATGACGGCCGGATTTGCCTGACGAAGAATGCACCCGAACGCGCGCTGCGCGGTGTCGCCCCAGGCAGGACGGCCTGGCTCTTCGCCGGATGATTACCTTTTAAATCCGTATGTTATATAGAGAAAGGCAAGAATAGACCGGTTTATTGACGCGCAGAAAAAGAAACGTAAAAATCCACATTCAAACTTCAGAAAGGAAAACGAAAAAAATATAATCTCGAACGCCTTAAGCCCATATCTGCATTTGCCGACGAGGCGGCCATAAGAGTTAATCGCTGTGCCTCACCCGACGCATAAAGCTGTCACACAGCGCGCTGCATCCGCGGATTTGGCGTAAATGGTTTCAAGGCCTTACGGACATGCTTCTGCCATCTCCATCGGGGATATTCAGCGACAGGTAAACCACATCAGCGCGATCTTCCTCCATCTCTGAATATCCCGGGGGAATCCCGGAACGGGACGGGGGCAGCGCCCTCCGCCCGGCCAGTGACAATCATCCCGGCAGCCGTTCCCTGAGGAAGCCGAGCGCGGCGCCGAGGCCGTCGGGCGCGATGCCGTGACCGGTCCCCTGCATCACATGCGCAAAGGTCTCGAACCCGGCGCTGACCAGCGCGTCTCCTGCAAGGGACATATCCTCGAAGGGGACCACAGGATCCTGATCGCCATGGATCAGCAGCACCGGGGGCTTCACCTTCGCCTCAGATGCGAGCAAGTCCGGCGCGAGCAGCCGCCCGGAAATTGCGACAATTCCTGCCAGCGGCAGGCTGCGGCGCGGGGCGACATGCAGGCTCATCATCGCGCCTTGCGAGAACCCGATCAGCGCCAGAGCGGAGGGCTCCAGCCCCTCTTGTTTCAGCTGCGCATCCAGAAAACCGTTCAGGTCGTCTGCCGCCGCAAGCAATCCCTGGCGCGCCGCCTCTTCGGACGAGCCATCGAGCCATGGAATCGGGAACCACTGCCGGCCAAAGGGCGTGCCGGCGCAGGGTTCCGGCGCGTCGGGCGCGGCAAAAGCCGTATCCGGCAAATGCGGCGCCAGCGCATCGGCAAGGCCCAGCAGGTCATTTCCGTCGGCGCCGTAACCATGCAGGAACACGATCAGCGATTTCGCCCGTCCCTGCGCTGCACCCTTGCGTCCGAATTTCAGCTCTCTCATCCCATGATCCCTTCACGGCCCCTGTCCACCCGGTAGTAGGACCACAAAAGCCGTGCCGCAACCGATCTCCAGGGCGCCCAGGCCAGCGACATGGTGCGGAGATCCTTCTCGGAGGGGCGTTCGTCGAGGCCAAACAGCCGGCGCGCGGATTCCTGCAAGGCCAGATCGCCGGGTGCGAAGACATCGGCATGGCCAAGCGCGAACATCGCATAGATCTCGGCGGTCCAGCGCCCGATCCCGGGCAGCGCCACCAGCGTTGCAATCACCCCATCGGTCGGCGCCTGCCTGAGCCCCGCATAATCCAGCCGCGCCGCCGCCAGCGCCCTGGCATAGCGCGCCTTCTGTCGCGACAGCCCGGCTGCGCGCAGATCCTCTTCGCTGGCCGCGTCAATGCGGTCCTCATCGAGATAGCCCGCCGCTGCCATCCGTGCCCGGATCGCTGTGGCCGAAGCGACCGAGACCTGCTGCGAGATGATCGCATCCAGCAGCGCTTCGAACCCATCCGGGCGCAGCCGCAATGGCGGCATTCCGGTCAGCCCGGCGGCATGGGCAAAGCGCGGATCGAGGCGCGAGAGCCAGTCAATCCCTTCGGCGAGACAGGGCTCGCCCAGAATGATGCGGGGCATGGTCATGGGCGCATCCTGATCATGTGCCGCCGCCAATGGCAATCCGCCGCAGTGCCACGGTGCTGGCGGCCCCTTGACCCTGCCCCCCGGGAAGCCCTTACCTCAGGCCATGACCGCGACTCATCCCTCTCCCGCTTCCGACGCGCTGGCCAGGCGCAATGTGATGATCCTGATCATCGCCCAGGCACTCCTGGGCGTGCAGATGCCGCTGATCTTCACCGTGGCGGGGCTGGCGGGGCAAAGCCTTGCCTCAAACATCTGCTGGGCGACGCTTCCGATCACGCTCACGGTGCTGGGATCGATGCTGAGCGCCACGCCGATATCGGCCTTCATGCAGCGCTACGGGCGGGCGGCAGGGTTTATCCTCGGTGCGCTTGGCGGCGCGCTCGGCGGGGTCTTCGGCGCCTGGGGCCTCTGGGTGGGCAGTTTCACCCTCTTTTGCATCGGAGCCTTCTGTTCCGGCATCTATATGAGCGCGCAGGGCTTCTACCGTTTCGCCGCGGCGGATACCGCATCAGACAGCTTCCGCCCACGCGCCATTTCCTGGGTCATGGGGGGCGGGCTGCTTTCCGCGATGCTGGCGCCGCTGATCTTCCGCGCGACCTCGGATGCGCTGGTCATCACCTTTACCGGCAGCTATCTCGCCATCATCGCAATCAACCTGATCGGCCTTTTCCTGTTCTTCGCGCTGAAAATCCCGCGCCCTGTTGCGCGTGTCGTCACTGGCCAGGGCCGCAGCCGGGGCGAGCTGATCCGCACCCCCGTGATCGCGGTCGCGATGATCTGCGCCACGGTGTCTTACGCGCTGATGAACCTCGTCATGACCTCGTCACCGCTGGCGGTGGTGGGCTGCGGCTTTGAGAAATCCGATGCCTCGAACATCGTCTCGGCCCATGTGCTGGCCATGTATCTGCCGAGCTTCTTCACCGGCCATCTGATCTCCCGTTTCGGGGTCGAGAAAATCATTGCCATCGGGCTGATGATCCTCGCCGGCGCCGGAGCGGTCGCGATGACCGGCGTCCAGCTTGAGCATTTCTACGCCGCGCTGATCCTGCTGGGCCTTGGCTGGAATTTCGGCTTCATCGGCGCGACCACGATGCTGACCGCCGCACAGCGCCCGGAAGAGCGTGGCCGCCTGCAGGGGCTGAACGATCTGGTCGTGTTCGGGGGCGTGACGCTGGCTTCGCTGTCCTCAGGCGGGCTGATGAACTGCTCGGGGGGATCGCCCCAGACCGGCTGGCAGATGGTCAATCTTGCGATGCTGCCTTTCCTCGTGCTGGCCGGCGGGGCGCTGATCTGGCTCTGGCTGCGCCCGAAAGAGGCGTGATCAGAACCGCCCGCTGAGGGCCTGCCATAACAACCCGCCGCGCCGGCTGAATTCCGCAAGTGTCAGCCGGCCCTCGGCGATCGCAGCCGGATCCGCCAAAGCGCGCGCCAGAACCGCCCCGGCCTGCCAGCCCGGCAAAAGTGCCGCCCTTGCCGCCCGTGGGATGCTGCGTCGCCCTGCCCTTGCCGCCTGCAACCACCCGAGCCCCTCGCGCGCCAGCGCCTCCGGCGCGGCCTCGGGCAAGGGGTGACGGCCCCGCGCGGTCAGTTCCGGCACCGCGAGGAAATAGCCCGCCATCGCCGAGGCCCGGCCATAAAGCCGCACCGGCTCCTCTGCCGCAGGCCCTGCCCCAAGCGCCAGCGCCGAAAGCCACATCAGCCCGCCGCCGGTCGCGCCCAGATAGTCGTAAAAGGCGGTCTCCGAGGTGAAAACCCCACCCCAGGCGTCATGGCGGCGCGCCTCGATCATCTGGTCAAAGGCCTCGAAAGGCAGCGATTTCTCACGGATCAGCGCGTTCAGCGGCCCCGCCACCTCATGCGCACGCGCGGGCTCTCCGGCAATCGCGGCCTCGACCACCTCGCGCCACCATTGCAGCCGCATCTCGGCGATCATCGGCTCTTTTGTGGCCCAGGGGATGCGCGCGAGTTCCAGATTGAACGCGTAAAGCGGCAAAAGAACAGCCCGCGCCTGAACCGGCGCCGCCATCAGCGCCTGCCAGCGGTCGGGATCACCGCGCGCAACCAGCGCGGCACAGGCGTCAAGGCTCACGACGCCGCCTCCGTATCGCGGGTCAGCTTCCAGCGCACCGCGTCAAGCAGCGCCTCGAAAGACGCATCGACGATGTTGGGCGAGACCCCAACCGTCGACCAGCGCCGCCCCTTGCCATCCTCACTGTCGATGATCACCCGGGTAACCGCCTCGGTGCCGCCCTGCGTGATCCGGACCTTGAAATCCACGAGCCGCATATCCCCGATCAGCGCCTGCCAGGGGCCCAGATCCTTGGCCAGCGCCTTCCACAAGGCATTGACCGGGCCGCGGTCATTCCCCGCCCCGTCCTGGCTTTCCGAAACCGAGAGCATCCGCTCGCCCCCGGCATCGACCACCACCACCGCTTCCGAGAGGGTCCGGCGACTGCCATCGGGCTCATCACGCCGCTCGACCGTCACCCGGTAGCGCAGCACTTCGAAGAAATGCGCCGCCAGCCCCAGCTCGCGCCGCGCCACCATCTCGAACGAGGCCTGGGCGCCATCATAGGCATAGCCCTGATCTTCGCGCCGTTTCACCTCTTCAAGGATCAGCGCAAGGCGCGGGTCTTTCGGATCGACCATGATCCCCGCTGCCGCCAGCTGCGCCCGCAGATTCGACTGCCCGGCCTGGTTCGACATCGGGATCTGCCGGGTATTGCCGACAAGCCCCGGATCCATATGCTCATAGGTCGAGGGATCCTTGAGGATCGCACTGGCATGCAGCCCTGCCTTATGGGCAAAAGCCGAGGCCCCGACATAGGGCGCCGAGCGCAACGGAACCCGGTTCAGAATATCGTCAAGCATCCGGCTGGTCTTTACCAGCGTGGCCATCGCCTGATCGGTGACCCCGGTTTCAAGCGCCTCGGCAAAGGGCGCTTTCAACTTCAGCGTCGGGATCAGCGTCACCAGATTGGCATTGCCGCAGCGCTCGCCCAGCCCATTCAGCGTGCCCTGGATCTGACGGCACCCCGCCTCGACCGCCGCAAGCGAATTGGCGACCGCATTGCCGGTATCGTCATGGCAATGGATGCCAAGCCTCGTCCCCGGAATGCCCGCCGCGATCACCTCGCGGACCACCTGCCCGACCTCACCCGGCAGCGTTCCGCCATTGGTGTCGCAAAGCACGATCCAGCGCGCGCCCGCCGCTTCGGCTGCGCGCAGACAATCCAGCGCATAGATCGGATTGGCGCGGTAGCCATCAAAGAAATGCTCGGCATCAAACAAAGCCTCGCGCCCTTTCGCCACGACATGGCGCAAAGACGCCGAAATCGCCTCGAGGTTTTCCTCCAGCGTCACACCAAGCGCGGTTGTGACATGAAACTCATGCGTCTTCCCCACCAGGCAAACCGCAGGCGTTCCCGCATCCAGCACCGCCGCCAGCACATCGTCATTCTCCGCCGAACGCCCGACCCGCTTCGTCATGCCAAAAGCGGTCATCACCGCCCTGGTCTGCGGCGCCTCGCGGAAGAAATCGCTGTCGGTCGGGTTCGCGCCCGGCCAGCCGCCCTCAATATAATCCACCCCAAGCCGGTCCAGCGCCCGCGCAATCGCCATTTTCTCTGCGGCCGAGAATTGCACGCCCTGGGTCTGCTGCCCGTCGCGCAAAGTGGTGTCAAAGAGATAAAGACGCTCCTTCATCGCAGGCTCCCTTCCTCCTGACGAAAATACTCTCGGGGGGTGTGGGGGGCAGACAGCCCTCCATCGCCTGCCAGTGCCATCAGTCCAGCGCCTCCAGCTTGCTTGCATCGAAACCAGGGCCCGGCATCAGCTCGACCCCCGCTTTCGACATCCGCACCTCAACGCCTGCCGCCAGCAGCGCGGTCTTCATCGCGTCCACCTTAGAAAAATCCTTAGTTTCCATCGCGCTTAGGCGAAGTGTGTCAAGGCGGATGCCCAACTCCTCTATCCGTTGGAGATTGACTTCCGAGCTGCCCCAAGAGCTCAGGCTTGTTTTTTTGGCGAAACCATTGTCTGCAATGCCAAAAGAAAAAGACAAAAACTTCTCGCGGATAATCTCTGGGTTCAGGCCCAAAAGCGTCAGCGACCCAACAAGAGCCAACTCGTTGCGCTCTTTTAGGTATTTGTGAATATAAGTCAGGGCCAGGGAGGTGTTCAGATCGTTTGAAAGGGCTTCAACGACGTCATCGGTTGGCCTCGCATACCTCCAGTCAACCATCGGCTTCGTCAACATGTCCTCATTGAGGAACAGGGCAATCTTGCGCAATGTCCCCTCGGCCTGAACCGCCTTCTCATGCGTCCAGTCCATCGGCTTGCCGTAATGGGTGCCCAGATAGACCATCCGGATCACCTCGCCCGGATAGCCCTGCTCCAGCAGATCGCGCACAGTGAAAAAATTGCCCAGAGATTTGGACATTTTCTTCCCTTCGACCTGGAGCATCTCATTATGCATCCAGACCCGTGCGAAAGACCCATGCGGATGGGCGCAGCAGCTTTGCGCGATCTCATTCTCATGATGCGGGAATTGCAGATCAAGCCCGCCGCCATGAATGTCGAAGCTCTCGCCGAGCAATTCATAGGACATGGCCGAGCATTCGATATGCCAGCCGGGCCGCCCGTACCCCCAGGGGCTGTCCCAGCCCGGAACGCCTTCGTCCGAAGGCTTCCAGAGCACGAAATCCATCGGGTCTTCCTTATAGGGCGCGACCTCGACCCGGGCGCCCGCGATCATATCATCGACCGAACGCCCCGACAGCGCGCCGTAATCCTGATAGCTGCGCACCCGGAACAGCACATGACCTGCGGCCGCATAGGCATGGCCGCTTTCGATCAGCCCCTCGATCATCGTGATCATCGCGCCGATATATTCGGTCGCGCGCGGCTCATGCGTCGGGCGCAGCGCGCCGAGCGCATCCATATCCTCGTGATACCAGCGGATGGTTTCATCGGTGATGTCGCGGATCGGGCGGCCGGTCTCGGCGGCGCGGGCGTTGATCTTGTCGTCAACATCCGTGAAGTTTCGCGCGTAAACCACCGAATCTGCACCATAAACATGCCGCATCAACCGGAAGAGCGTGTCAAAAACCACCACCGGGCGGGCATTGCCGATATGGGCGCGGTCATAGACGGTCGGGCCACAGACATAGATCTGCACCCGATCCCTGTTGATCGGCTCAAACACTTCCTTGCGACGCGTCTTCGTATTGGTCAGCCGGATGGTCACCCGTTATGCTCCTCGCGCGATGCTTCTCCCCCGCGCGGGGCTTACCGGTTCTGTCTGGGATAAGACGAAGCCGCCCGCGCGATCCTGGATCAGCGGGTAATGCAGCAGATGAAGGTCATGCGCAATCTTGTCATTCGACCGGCCCCTTCACTTTGGGGTCCTGCGCCCCGTTTCACTTTCTGTCGTCGTGTTGCTCTGTGCCATGGCTGCGCGGCGAGGCCAAGACCTTTCCTGTGCCCTGAGCCACGGCGCCGGACAAAAAAAGGCGCCGCCAATGGCTGGCGGCGCCCGGATTGCAGTTGGGTCAGTGCCCCGGATCAGAAGCGGTAGTTCGCCCGGATCGCGAAAGTGCTGCCGTCAAGATCGACGTTTGAATTGTCGAAATTGTCGTATTTGTTGTAGAGGTATTCGGCACCCACGATCCAGTTATTGCCGAGGTCATAGTCATAGCCGAGACCGGCGACCCAGCCATTGTCCGAATAATCGGTGCCAGCGATGCTGGCCTTGGCCCAGGACGCACCGGCGGTCGCATAGATCAGCGACTGGCCGAGATCATAGCCGAGCTGCAGCTTGAGGTCGGTTTTGTTCTTCAGCTTGGCGTCGACCGCATCATCCTTGATGTTCGAGCCTGCGAAAGCCCCTTCAACACCGATCACGGTATTGCCGAGGTCCCAGCGGTAGCCGAGCTGCACGCCGCCGATTGCGCCATCGCCATCCAGCACTTTCACGCCGGCGGTTTCGCCATCGAAATTGCCATAGCCAAGGCTGGCACCACCGTAAAAGCCAGCCCAGTTGCCCTGCGGGGCCGAGACCACGACCGGGGCCGGGGCGATCACCACTGGCTCATCCACCACGACGGCCGGGCCGCCGGCAAAAGCAGGGGCTGCCACTGCACTGAAAGCGAGGATCGCTGCGATACGTTTCATTCGTTAACTCCTTTGTTCCGCATCCCCCCGATCGGGCTCCGGACAGTGCCTTCAGAGAAAGGCGCCGCGCTGATCCATGAGGAACAGGAGGGCCCTTCCCTCGTCACTTGCCAGACGGCATCCGGTTTTCAGGACGCCGCCTCCGCCGGGGATGTGCTGCGACAGACATCGGAGCCTTTGAGCGCCTGCGCAACCCGACCTCACCATGGCGTGAGCACTGCGCGATCAATTGTGAACAGATCGGTTTACCTCTGGCCAAAAGCTGCTTGGGCCAAATCGAAAACCGGCTGCATTCCGCCCGTATCGCCGGGCGGAATGCCAGTCAGAGCAGGTTGGAGTGCGCTCAGCCCTGGCCTTCGGCCCGTTCCGCGAGGCCGAGCCATTCTGCTTCCGCCGCAGCCAGAGCGGCCTCACGTTCGGCCAGCATCTCACTGGCCTTGCGGAATTTGACCGGCTCACGCTCGAACAGATCGGCCTGGGCAAGAAGGTCACTGAGACGGTTGATCTCTGCCTCCAGCTTTTCCATCTGCGACGGCAGGTCCGCGAGCCGCTTTTTTTCTGTGAAAGACAGAGCAGAACCGTTTGATGTGACTGCGGTTTCTTTCTCGACAGCTTTTGGCGTGGCCTTTGGGGCTGCGATCATTTGCGCCTGCCGGTCAGGCCTTTGGCGCACATAATCCGACCAGCCGCCGGGATAGGCCGTCACCTGGCCATCCCCCTCCATCGCCACGGTCGCGGTCGCCACCCGGTCAATGAAATCACGGTCATGGCTGACCAGCAGCACCGTTCCGTCAAATTCGCCGAGGATATCCTGCAACAAATCGAGCGTTTCGACATCAAGGTCATTGGTCGGCTCGTCCAGGATCAGAAGATTTGACGGCAAGGCCATGATTTTAGCCAACAAAAGCCGCGCCTTTTCGCCCCCCGACAACGAGCGCACCGGCGCCCGCGCCTGCCCCTCATCAAAGAGAAAATCCTTCAGATAGCCGACCACATGTTTCGGCACCCCCCGCACCATGACCTGATCCGACGCCCCCGAAACCGCCATCAGCGGATCCCCGGTCAGGTTTTCCCAAAGGCTCGCCTCGGGATCGAGGCGCGAACGCGTCTGGTCGAAAACCGCGATCTCAAGGCTGGTCCCAAGCGTGACCGTCCCGGCATCGGGGGCAATCTCGCCGGTCAGCAGTTTCAGCAGCGTGGTCTTGCCAACCCCGTTCGGGCCGACAAAAGCCACACGGTCACCGCGCTGCACCCGCAGGTCAAAATCCCTGACAATCGTCTTATCGCCAAAGCCCTTGGTCAGCCCGACCGCCTCGATCACCCGTTTGCCCGAGACCGGCCCGCTTTCCAGCGCCATCGCCGCCGTGCCCTGGCGGCGGATCTGCGAGGACCGCTCCTCGCGCAGAGCCGCGAGCGCCCGGACCCGGCCCTGGTTGCGCTTGCGGCGGGCAGAAATGCCCTCGACCGCCCATTTCGCCTCGGCCTTGATCTTGCGATCCAGCTTGTGACGCGCCTCGTCTTCTTCGGCCCAGATCGTCTCGCGCCAGTCCTCGAAACCGTCGAACCCGGATTCGCGCCGCCGCACCTCGCCGCGATCTATCCACAAAGTGGCGCGCGTCAGGGTCTTCAGAAACGCGCGGTCATGGCTGATCAGCACGAAAGCCGCCCGCGTGTCGCGCAGCTCATTTTCCAGCCATTCAATGGCCTGAATGTCCAGATGGTTGGTCGGCTCATCGAGGAGCATAAGTTCCGGCGCCTCGGCGAGCAGTTTCGCCAGAGCCGCCCGGCGTTTCTCGCCGCCCGACGCCGTCGCCACCGGCACATCCGGGTCGAATTTCAACCCATCCGCCACGGTCGAGAGCCGCCATGCCTCATCCTCGGGCAATTTCGAGGCCGCGAATTCACCCAGAGTCGCAAAGCCGGACAGATCCGGATCCTGCTCCATATAGCCGACCGTGACGCCTGCAGGCACCACGACCTGGCCCTTATCCGCCTCAACAAGGCCGGCCATCACTTTCATAAGTGTGGATTTTCCGGTGCCATTGCGCCCGACCAGCGCCACCCGGTCACCCGGCTGAACGGTCAGCGAAAGATCATCGAATACCGGATTGCCGCCGAAAGTCAGCGAAATCCCCGAAAGCTGAAGAAGAGGTGCGCGTGCCATGCGCCTCCGCTATGCGCAGCCTTGCATGCCGTCAACTCCTCCTTTTCCTCCTGATAAAAATACTCCGGGGGTTCGGGGGCTGGCCCCCGACTGCGCCGTTGCAGCCACGCGGCACCGTTCCTGTCGCGATCACGCCGCGAACAGGGCGCAACCTGACGCTTCCCGCCCTTGCCCCGCCGCCCATTCCCGCTAGAACCAGGGTTGCGCGAGAGGACCAGAGGCCAAACCCATGTCAGAAGACGCACTCGTCATTTTCACCCCATCGGGCAAACGCGGACGTTTCGCCCATGGCACCCCGGTCCTCCAGGCCGCGCGCAGCCTCGGCGTCGATCTCGATTCTGTGTGCGGCGGCCGCGGCATCTGTTCGAAATGCCAGATCACCCCGGGCTATGGCGAATTCCCGAAACATGGCGTCACCGTCGAACCCGGCGCGCTTTCCGAATGGAACGCGGTCGAGGATCGCTACAACCGCATCCGCGGGCTGAAAGAGGGCCGCCGCCTTGGCTGCCAGGCCAAGGTGATGGGCGATATCGTCATCGACGTGCCGCCCGAGAGCCAGGTCCATAAGCAGGTGATCCGCAAATCCGCCACAGAGCGCGACATCGCGATGGATCCCGCCACCCGCAGCTTCTATGTCGAGGTCGAAGAGCCCGACATGCATATCCCGACCGGCGATTTCGAACGCCTGAAGCGGGCCTTGCAGGATCAGTGGAATATCAAAGATGTAACGGCAGATCTTACCATCCTGCGCAAACTCCAGACCGTGCTGCGCAAGGGGGAATGGAAGGTCACCGCGATCCTGAATCAGGGCAATCACGACGAGGCGCATCGCATTCTCGACCTCTTCCCCGGCTATTCTGACGCGCCGCTATTCGGCCTCGCCGTCGATCTCGGCTCCACCACCATCGCGGCGCATCTTTGCGACCTTTCGACCGGCAAGGTGCTGGCCTCCTCTGGCCTGATGAACCCGCAGATCCGCTTCGGCGAAGACCTGATGAGCCGGGTCTCCTACGCGATGATGAACCCCGGCGGCGATGTCGAGATGACCAAAGCCGTGCGCGAGGCGATCAATAATCTGGTGCTGTCGATCTCGGAGGAAGCCGGCATTTCGCCCTCGCAGATCTATGAAATGGTGATTGTTTTCAATCCGGTGATGCATCACCTCTTCCTCGGGATTGATCCGGTGGAACTCGGCCAGGCGCCTTTCGCGCTGGCGACCTCGGATTCGCTCTCGCTTGATGCGCGCGCGCTGGATCTGACGGCGATGAACCACAATGCCCGGGTCTATGTCCTGCCCTGTATCGCAGGCCATGTCGGCGCCGATGCCGCAGCCGTGGCACTTTCCGAAGAGCCCAATAAATCCAAAGACATGGTGCTCATTGTTGATGTTGGCACCAATGCCGAGATCCTGCTCGGGAATGAAAGCCGTGTCCTGGCCTGTTCCTCTCCCACCGGTCCCGCCTTTGAAGGGGCGCAGATTTCCTCCGGCCAGCGCGCGGCCCCTGGTGCGATCGAGCGCCTCACCATCGACCCGATCACGAAAGAGCCGCGCTTCCGGGTGATCGGATCCGAACTCTGGTCGGATGAGCCGGGCTTCACCGAAGCCACCGCAACAACCGGCATCACCGGCATCTGCGGCTCCGGCATCATCGAAGCCGTGGCCGAGATGCGGATGGCGGGCCTCGTCGATGCGAGTGGATTGATCGGCGGCCCAGACCAGACCGGCACGCCGCGCGCCGAGCCGCATGGCCGTACCTTCTCTTATCTGATCCATGATGGCAGCGCAGAGGGCGGTCCCCGGATCACTGTAACACAGGGCGATATCCGCGCGATTCAACTGGCAAAATCGGCACTCTATGCCGGGGCAAAGCTTCTGATGGATGCGATGGGCATCGATCATGTCGACCGCGTGACGCTGGCCGGCGCGTTTGGCGCGCATATCTCGCCGAAACACGCGATGGTGCTGGGGATGATCCCGGATGTGCCGCTGGATCACGTCACCTCGGCCGGCAATGCCGCCGGCACCGGCGCACGGATCGCGCTCCTGAACCGTGCGGCCCGCGATCAGATCGAGGCGACCGTGCACGAGATTCACAAAGTCGAGACCGCGATCGAGCCGCGCTTCCAGGAGCATTTCGTCAACGCAAGCGCAATCCCCAATGCGGTCGATCTCTTTCCCGAACTCGCGAAAGTGGTCACGCTTCCCGACGTCTCCTTCAACACCGGAGGATCCGGCGGTGGAGAAGGCCGCCGACGCCGGCGCTGAGCCCCGAAAACCGCAATCCGCCGCAGCGCCCCGCTTGACCTTGCCTCGCCACTCGCTTAGCTGAACAGCTATGCGGGTGTAGCTCAATGGCAGAGCAGCAGCTTCCCAAGCTGAATACGAGGGTTCGATTCCCTTCACCCGCTCCAATCAATTCACTAATTCATTGTTTTTATTGACAAATTTTCGATCTCGCTTGTTGTGCTATCCAACAATCTATCCATTCTCCGTGATACTACCAGTAGCCCTTTGAAATGGATTGATTCCGGTCTTGGCTCCAATTTGAGCGAGCGAATGCCGCGTCGGTGAGGCTGCGGACTAACGGAGAGCGTCAGGATGTGCGGACGTGTTGTCGATCCGAACCTGAGATCCGAGGGGCTGCACACGAGCTGTGCTCAAGATCAATCCGGTTCAACGTCAAGCCCACTTAGCCGGTCCTGGTCCTCGGCAAGTGACCGCTTGAGGCCATGGTCGCGCGCTGGTGGCTGATCCCGTCATGGTTCGGCGGGCCGGAGGCGAGGGACTGGAAGGCAACCAACTTCAACGGCTGGATCTAGGGGGCGCGGGAGAAGCCCGCCTTCCGCCGCGTCTGGCGGCACGGGTGCTGCCTGATCCCGGTAGGCGGCTTCTATGAATGGACCGGGGCGAAGGGCCGGCGGCAGCCGCACTTCATCCGCTCGGCGGGGAACGAGGAAACCCTGTTCCTCGCCGGCCTGGCGAGCCGCTGGCGCAACCTGTTGACCTGCACGATCCAGACCCTTTGAATAGCCCCGAGTTTCTTAGACGCCTTCACGTCTCATCATCTGCTCTCGTTCA
>NZ_JAEFCF010000040.1 GCF_016405985.1 Paracoccus sp. IB05 | reverse complement strand
CTCTGATGCGTATCTCAAGCGATCCCATCTGCAATTGGGTGCCTGTAAGGGCCACGATCGCCCTTCCTGCCTCGAAGTCCTCTCAGAGCTTCAAGAGCCTGTGTCGTCCTACCGGGACGCGCTCTGGCGGCTCTTCGAGTACCAGCGTGAAGCCGGTATCGGCTATCAGAAAACGCCCATGCCCTGGGCCATTCAGCTTGTCGCTGACATGTTCTGGATCGAACCCCGCAAGGTCCGCGCCGATCTGATCAAAATGGCGCAGGTGTCCTGATGGACCCCGTTATCGGTTCCGCGCTTATCGGCGCGGGTTCATCGCTGCTTCACGCCTTCTGTGTGGGGGCGCACCCATAGCTGGCGCAACTGGCTTTCCTCTCGGTGACGATGAGGCAGACCGGTTCTTTGAACGACGTCACCTGCACTCAGCCAAAGGCAGGCTTTGCCCGCCTTGCCCTCTCCTGCAACGTGGACGCCATAGGGAGGCGGGCACAGCATACCGGGTCGTCCACGCCTTTCCGCCAGAAGGCTTTTGCGACGGATCACGCGAAGGGATCATTGCAATGAACTGCCGCTCTGCGCCATATTCCGGGCATGGAACAAGGCCTTGCCGACTTCCACATAGCGGTCAGGCCGCGCCGGTACGGCACCGCAGGAACGAGGGAGAGATGAGGGTGCAACGCTGGCCATGAGTATGGTCATTCAATACTGGCATCAAACCGACTGCCCGCCAGAGATCCGCCGCCGGCAGAGCGAATGGGCGCGCGCCTTCCCCGGACAGTACCAGCTCTTTGATCGCAAGACCGCCGCCGACTATCTCGACCGGCATTTCGGGGGGGAGGCGCTGGCAGGCTTTCTTGCCTGCGCGGTCCCTGCAATGGCCTCGGACTATTTCCGGTATCACCGGCTGGCGGCGGAAGGCGGGATCTATGTCGACCCGGCCTTTCTGCCCGGCCCCCTCGCCCCGCAGCTGTTGCGATCCGGACATCCGGTATTCGCGCTCTCGGCCCCGGCGGAGGACCTTACTCCTGCAGTCCGGCAGGCGCGCACCGTTCTCGGCCGGGTGCTGATCAACAGCGTTTTGCATGCGGGCCCGGCCCCGATGCGTTACTTCGTCTTGTTCGCGGAGCTGGTGCGGCGCCTTGTCCGGCAGCGGGCCGCAGACCAGATCCCGATGCTGACAGGGTTCGGAGTGCTGACGGCGTTTGACTATATCATCAGCCTTTCAGAGCCGGATCCGGCGCATGTCCTGGACGCGCTGCGCAACGCCGTTCCGCCGGGCAGCGACCGCGCTCTGGAGGTGATCGGCGCGTTTGTGACGGACCATGCCGGGGGGTTTCATGGTGTTTCGCGCAGCACAACAGGATCGATGGCGGCGATGGCGGCCTCGCTCTACCGGCCTAGGGAAGATCAGGCACGGCCTGCAGATCCGCCACATTGGTCACACCATGACGGCAGCATTTTCGCGCCTGGCCGTCCCCGCCCCCTGCCCTCTCGGGAAATGCAATCTCCGGAAATGCGCTCGGCGGAGATCACCCGGAACCAGCTCATCCATCAGGGGCTGTTCGATCCTGTTTACTATCTCAGTCAGTGTGGGGATGGCCTGGGCACAAGCGAGGCATGGCGCCATTTCCAAAGCCATGGCGATGCAAAGGGGCTGGATCCATCCCCCTATTTCTCCACTAAGTTCTATAAAGCGAGCTACCCCAACTGGCACAAAAAAGCCGCCAGCGCGGCAGAGGATTATCTGTTGCGGGTGGCAAAAGGTCAGAAACGCCAGCCCCACCCCCTGATTGACCCCGAGGATTACCGCGAGGCCTATCCCGATCTGCGCGACCCCGCGCAAGATCCCGTGCGGCATTTCATCCTGCATGGCGATGCCGAGGGGCGCTCGCCTTCCAAAGGGTTCGATGCCGCTTTCTATCGCCGGTGTTACCTCACGCTCGGCCAAAGCCACCCGTTTCGCCACTATGTCACCAAAGGGTCAGCGCGGGGATTTCTGCCGCGGCCAACACCTGTCGATGCGGCAATGTCACGCGAAGCGATGGGGGCTGCGATGACCGGACGGCCACGCCCCTTCGTGCTGGTCTGCCATGACGCGCAAAAGGCCGGGGTGCCGATCCTGACGCTCGATCTGGCGCGCGCCCTTGGCACCCGGGGCTATGATCCGGTTTTCCTTATGGGCAATGCCGGGCCCTTGCTCGACAGGTTTCGTGCGCTTGGCCCCGTTTTCATCCTGGCAGGGGGATGGGATGCAACCGGGCTGGCCTCTGCGCTGCCCCAGGGCACGGCTGCGCTGATCAATACCAGTGCCGCCGCCGGGCTTTCGGTACCTCTGGCGCAGGCAGGTCTCGACTGTCTGGTGCTGCTGCATGAGATGCCCGATTACATCCGGGACCAGGGCCTGATGCCGGATCTTCGTCTGGCGCAAGCGGCGGGCGCCCGGCTGATTGCCTCGATGCCGCAGATTTCACGGGCAATTTCACAGGATATTTCGCAGGTTCCCTTACGGGGCAAGGCAGGGGCGCCGGTTGGGGCCCCCTGCCCTGTCGGGCAATTGCGCCCCGGGATCATACCGCCCCCGACGCCGCTGGCCTCATTCCGGCGCGCGCGTCTCTGGCGGCAGCGGCAAGACGGGCCGGTCTTTATCGGCGCCGGCCATGCCGACAAGCGCAAAGGCTTTGATCTCTTTCTCGACGCGGCCCGGCGTATCCTGGCGGCGCAGCCCGGCGCGCGCTTTGTCTGGCTGGGGGCGCTGGACGCCTGGGCCAGGGATCTCGCGAATGCCGCCCTGGCCGGGGGGCTGCCCCTGACCCTGCCCGGATTTGTCGAGGATTGCCTCGGCTGGTATCGCGCCGCTGACGTCTATCTGCTGACCTCGCGCCAGGATCCGGGGCCGACCACCGCGATCCATGCTGCAGCGGTTGGCACACCCTTTGTCGGCTATGCCGCCGATATCGGCCTGATCGGGATGACAGAGGGCGCCGGGCGTTTCCTGCCCCCCGAGGATGAGGCGGGATTTGTCGCGGCAGCGGTTGCCGCCGCCAATGCCGTCACCGCCGGGTCCCGCCGGGATCTGCGCCGGCTGATCCGACGGGAGACCGGGTTCGGGCCCTATGTCACAGCGCTTCTGAGCCGGTTTCACTCCGCAGCAGACGGCGAAGCCTGACCCAGTCGCGGATCGGCATGGCCGGATTGCCGATCATGCGCGCCCCGGCCGCGACCTTGCCGATCACCACCGCGCCGCCGCCGATCTCTGCCCCGTCGCCGATCTCCATCACCCGGCGGCGGCTGCCATTCATGACCGCCCCCCTCGGCGCGATATTCACGCTTTCGCCGATCTTCACATGCCCGGCCAGGGCGGATTCGATCGCCAGCGTTGAAAAATCGCCGATCTCCACATCATGGCCGATGCTGGAGGACAGGATCATCGCACAGGCGCCGATCCGCACCGCCGGCCCGATCCGGGTCCAGGGCATGGTGATCGAACCGGGGCCGAATTGCACATCCGGATCGACATGCGGCAGGTCGGGGCAGCAGGCGGTGGCAAGAGTTGCTCCTTCCTCGCGCAGCCCCCCGGCCACCCGGCGCCGCAATCCGGGGTTCGAGACCGTCAGCAGCACAGGCAAAGCTGCGTGGTCACGCAGCCGCGCAGCTGAAGAGATCACCGGCACACCAAGGCCGGGATGCACGAACCCGTTTTCAAT
Source organism: Paracoccus sp. IB05 (assembly GCF_016405985.1). Lineage (GTDB taxonomy): Bacteria > Pseudomonadota > Alphaproteobacteria > Rhodobacterales > Rhodobacteraceae > Pseudogemmobacter. Next base: position 44,680 of record NZ_JAEFCF010000040.1, on the reverse strand, counting down.
ATCATCAATCAGCGCCCGGACACGGACGCGGCCCCGCCAGTATTCCTCAAGCCCGCGCAGGATCATCAGACTATGCCCGCGTGCACCGAAGACGGTGATCTCGTCGAAATCACTGGTGGATTTCATTCGGCCTGCTCCGGTTTGGGGTCGCTGTGATCAAGCACCGCCGCAACGATTGCGGTGATCCGGGCCAGCTGTGGCGCAGTAATACGGCCATGAAAGGGCAGGCAGAGAAGTTCAGGCCCCGCCTCCGGCGCCACCGGGGGCGCACCGGAGGCGGTCACGATACCGGCATCGGCCCAGTATGTGCCAGGGCCGCAAAGCAGCGGAAAGTGATCTCGCGCGAAGATGCGCCCCTCGGCGAGGGCCAGCACGAGCCGCGCGCGCAGATCCGGCGCAAGACGCAGCGCGTAATAGCCGGGGCTTTCGCCCCCTGCCCGATGCAGCCGCAGCCCAGGCAAGCCGGAGAATGCATTGTCATAGGCCTGGCGCAACGCCCGGCGCGCGGTCAGCTCTGCCGGCAGATCGGGCAAGAGCGCCAGCCCCATGGCCGCATGCAGTTCCGAAAGTTTGCCATTGAGACCCGGCCCGGTCGCCCGCCCCTGTTCCAGCCCGAAATTGCGCAGCCGGCGCAGGGCCGCCGCCTGATTACCGCGCGTGACGACAAACCCGCCCTCGGCCGTATTCAGCAATTTGGTCGCATGCAGGGAAAAGGCCGAGGCATCGCCGAAATGACCAATCGGCATGCCGTCAATCTCGGCCCCGAAGGCATGGGCGGCATCATAGACCAGCCAGAGGCCATGCCGGCGCGCGAGGGTCTCCAGCGCCGCGACATCGCAGGGCATCCCCAGGAAATGCACCGGCAGAATGGCCGCCGTGCGCGGTGTGATCGCCGCCTCCACCGCGCGCGGGCAGAGCGTCAGCCGGTCTGGATCGACATCGGCAAAGACCGGCACCAGCCCGAGCGCTGTGATCGCCTGCGCGGTCGCGGCAAATGTGAGCGGGGTGGTGATGACCTCGGCTCCTGACGGCAGCTCGCCCAGCATCAGCGCAAGTGTCAGTGCCATCGTTCCCGATGAGGTCAGCGAGACCGTATCCCCCGCGTGCTGCCGCTCATTCAACGCGCGTTCCAGCCGCGTATGCAATACACCGCCATTGGTCAGCCAGCCCGCATCCAGCGCCTCGGCGGTCAGGCGGGCGAAACGGGCGGGATCGGGCAGCATCGGCGCGCCGAACAGGACAGGCGGCAGATCAGTCATTGAAGGCTCCGCTCGCAAGCGCCTCGCGCAGGTCCCGATTGGACGTGAAGGGGAGCTGATGCTTGCGATGAAGCTGCGTGCCGCCTCCCATCACCGGCAGGATATCGGCTCCGCCTGCCTGACAGCTGACACCAAGCATCCGCTCGATCGCATGGGCAAGGGTCCCGTCAACCTGGCCAGCCTCGGGCGGGAATGCCTCCTGCCCGAGCGCCAGATCCTGAAGCGGGCGGAGCGCGGCGCTGCGGGCCCAGAACATCGACCCCACCGGAAAGCGCAGTCTGTCATTGTCGGGCAGCGGCCCGGGCAGTGCCATCCGCCGTGCCAGTTCGCGCGCGATATCGCGGTTCGCCCCCCAATGTGCCGCGCCAAGCACCGCGCGATACGTGACCGGAACCACCATGCCAAGCCTGAGGATCGACCCGAAAAAGGACAGGATCCGGTTCACCTCGCCTTCCGAACCGAGCAGGCAGCCGAGAATATGCGCCAGCCAGTCATCCAGCCTGTCGGAATGCAGCGAGCGTTTGCCATGCAGATGCAGTACGATGTCATGGCGGGCATGGGCATCGGCAAAGCCATATAGTTTGGGCCAGATATCGCGGCCCCGGTTCGCAAATACCCGGATCTCGGCATCCGGCAGATGCGCGCGGATGTGCCTCGCCTTCTCATCGGTGTCAGTTGACACATAGAGGCAGAACGGCACGGCAATATGCGCGAGCCTCGCGGCAAAGACCGGCGCCAGCTCGTCATAATAAAGGTGCAGGAACACACCCACCGGACGGCCCGGCGCGGCACATTGCGCCCTCGGGCGCAACGGCAATCCCGCCTTGCCCCGTTCGCGCACAAAACCCTGAGGACCATGCGCCCAGAGCGGCTCATTGCTCACAATCCGGGTCAGCACCGGTTCGAGCAATTTCGGCCCGACATCCAGGTGCAGGGGAGAGGCGCGATCCTCCAAAGCTTCGATCACCCTGCGCGCACGGCCTGCAATCCTCTCGATCCGGGCTGTCCGGTCAGGTGCGGCCCCGCGCCGGGCGAGCTGCCGCATCTCGTGAAGATCCGCCGAGAGCACGTGGATGATGCCCGCGCTACCCGTGTCGGAGGGCAAGGGCGCAGGCCCCCCCTGCTCCAGACACTGCAGCGCTGCGACGATCTCTTGCGCTGCGGCCAAAACGGTCGACCGGACATCATCTGCCACAGAGGCAGCGCTGCCGGCTGTAGGTATCGGAATGGATCGACCCGGGGAATAGGCCGCGGCGGCAACGGAAGAGCTGCTGATCAGCGCACGCGCCCGGTCAAGGATCACGCCCGCAGCCCTGTCAAAGCCGTATCGGGAAACCACACGATCATGCAGGGCAATCCGATCCGGCAAACCGACGGGCGGCGCCGCGAGCAGTTGATTCAGCGTCGACACCAGCTCTTCCTGCCCGGCAGCCTGCCGGATCTCAGGAAAATCCGGATCGTGGAAGCCGGACACCCGGTCTGAGACAACAAGCGCCCCGCTGGCCAGCGCGTCAAAGCTGCGGTTGCTCATGAAGCCCCGCGTCGCCATCGGCGGCATATGGCTGTTCAGCAGGATGCGGGCGCTGGCATAGACTTCAACCAGCGCCTCAGAATTCAGGCGCTCGCCCCGCCAGAGACGGGCGGGCACCACATCCTTCCAGCCCGGCCCCCAGATCTGCGGCTCAAACCCGGCCTCTGCCGCCCAAAGGATAATGCGGCGATCCACGCGGGGGGCATAGCCGCCGACAAAGGCCAGCGGAATCTCATCCGCCCCCGCCGGACGCCGCAAGGGATGGAAACGGGCACATTCGGTGGCCTGAGGCAGGTAATCTGCCGCAAGCCCATGATCCCGCAGCTGGGACGTGAGCTTCTCGGAGCCGATGAACAATGCCTGATAGCGTCGCAACATCCCGATCGGCGCCACGTTCGGCGGACTGATCATCCAGAGCAGATTGGCCATCCCCGCGACAGGCTCTTCCAGATGCGGGCCAGCGATCTGCAAGAGAACCGAGGGCAGCGCGGACGGCTCCGGCTCTTCGCCCCGAAACACCAGAACCGCCTCACAGCCCGCATGCCGCCGGATGGCCCGGGCCAGGCCTTCCGCGTATTGGCTTTCACCCCAGGACTGGTGGTTCGTCCTCGTCGCATTGATCCTGATACAGACGAGAACCCCTGACCCGCTCATAGCATTTTATCCGATACGTCCAGGAGCACCCAGGCGCGCCCCGCTGACAGGCCCAGATTTGAGGTTTTTGCGAGGAGCGTCAATGCGCTGCACCACCCCTTCGGGCGGGCTTTACGCATGGATCGGACGCGATGGCAGGCTTTTGCGCCCCTGCCCTCAGCAAAAACCTATAAATCCATTATAATTCAACATATTACAATGAATTGGCCGCGGTTTCACCCTGAGTTGCCGAAATTTCCCTCAAGGCTTCTGTTGATCGGTCTTGCGCCCTGCCCATGCGCCAGATGGTGGCGCATTTGCAAACCAGACAAAGCCGGGGTTTTATGGCCAGGCTAGCGGGTGGCGCACGAAAACGCAGCAGTCAGCCTGACTGCTCCGGCCCGTCGAGCGCGACCGGGCCGAGCGTTGGCCAGAGATCTCCCGGCCCGGGATTGGCCCGGTCAGAGCTGCCGCCGAAATGGGTCATGATGCCCCAGACCGCGTTCAATGCGGTCTGAACCGCCCCCTCGACCCAGGCCGGGGTCCAGCTGATGCCATCCCCGGCAAGGAAAATGCCGCGCTGATCCGCCGGCATCTCGGCCTGAATGAAGTGTCGGTACATCCGCAGATTATACCGGTAATGCCCGGGCAGCGCGCCTTTGAAGGCACCAAGGAAATTGTCATCCGCCTCCCAGCTGACGCAGATCGGGTTGCCGCGAATATGGCTCCGGATGTCAGTGCCGGGATAGATCCGCTCCAAAGCCGCAAGCGCCAGTTCGACCCGCTTTTCCGGCCCGTAAGGCAGCACTTTCAGCGCATCGGTCATCCAGCTGTAGGACAGGCAAATGACGGCCGGCCTGTCGGGGCCATTGTCGAAGAAATAGGTGCCGCGTGTGTTGCGATCGGTCAGCGTCATCGACAGAAGCGGCCGCCCGTCGGGGCCGGTTTCCTTCCAGAACGGCCGGTCGACCATGACAAAGGTTTTCGCGGCCTGCATATATCGGGTGCGGTCCAGCGCCATCCAGAGTTTCTGATCAAACAGCGCCTCATCCACGGCGACCGAAGTGGTCAGAAGATGGCTCTGACAGGTCACCAGCACCGCGCTGTAATCGCGCGCCACACCCCATTGGTCGGTGACGGTGAACCCGCCCTGCCCGCTCCGCGCGATGCGCGTCGCGCGCCCCAGCGTGGCACCCCCGTTCAGATCCGCCAGCGAGGTGCCCTCGGGCCAATGCGCCGCGCGCGCAGGCAGACGCCAGAGCTGATGCAGCACCCCTTCAACCCCGCCGACGATATAGCGCTGATGGTCGTCCAGTTCGAGCAGGTTCACCCGCAGGATCTCGAGCATCGAATTCGGAAAGTCACTGTCCCAGCCGCCGGTGCCAAACCCAACCTGGCCAAAGACCTCGCGATGCCGGAAGCCAAGGCTCTGGAACGCACTGGACGAGGTGACGAAATCGTAAAATGTCCGCTCATCCCATTTCGCAACCAGCGGATCCCAGATCGCTTTCAGACGGGCTACATCGCGGTCGCGCACGGCTTCGGTCAGGGCGGCGAAATCGGCATGTTCCTCAAGCGCGGCGCGGTACGCGGCGGCGACCTCGTGATAAAGCTGCGGCAGATCCTCGGGGCCGCGGGCGAAATGGGTCTCGCCTTCAAGGTCGATCACCGTCGATCCGGCGGCCTCGGTCAGCGGATTGGGGAAAGGGCGGCTTTCGACGCCGAGGAGATCGACATAATGGTAGAAGGCGCGCGACGAGACTGGAAAGCGCATGCCGCCAAGTTCGGCGATAGTATCCTCCGTGCCCTCGAACAGCTCAGAGCGCAGCCGGCCACCGAACTTACCAGATTCGTAGATTTCGGGATGGAGGCCCAGCTTCATCAGTTCATAGCCCGCGATGATGCCCGCAGCCCCCGCCCCGATCACCGCGAGTTTTTCACCAAAGCGCGCCTTCGGCACGCTGCCGAGCCCGGCGGGATGCGTCAGCCAGTCGTCATAGGCAAAGGGAAAATCCGGGCCGAAGGCGGTTACAGGCTTTTTCAGGGTCATACTATCAGAGGCTTTCGGGCTGGTGCTTTGCAGATTGAGGGAAACCAGGGCAGATTTGTAAAGACAGTAGCGGAAGCGAGGTTCAGATGAAGGTGGCACTCTGGCAGGCGAAGCCGACCAATGGGAACATTGAGGCGGCATTTTCGGCGATTTGCACACAGCTGCAGGTGGCGGCAGCGGCAGGGGCCAAACTCCTGCTGGCGCCGGAGCTGTTGCTGCCGGGTTATAACCGGCCGGATCTGCATGAAAGCCTGTCACAGCCGCTGGACGGCGCATGGATCACCCGGTTGCGTGAGATGGCGGCGCGCGCGGGCTGCGGCATCTGCCTCGGCTGGGCAGAACGGGATGGCGCTACCGTTTACAACGCCGCCACGACGATCGGCCCCGATGGCGCGGTGCTGGCGCATTACCGCAAGATCCAGCTTTTCGGCCCGATGGAGCGCCGATCATTTCACCCTGGCGACCAGCTTTGTCCGGTGTTTGATCTGGAAGGACGAAAGCTTGCCATGCTGGTTTGCTATGACATCGAGTTTCCCGCCCATGCGGCAGCTCTTTCCCGCAATGGCGCCGAGCTGATTCTTGTGCCCACAGCCAATCCTGCCGGCTTTGAACATGTTCAGCGCATCCTGGTGCCGGCCCGCGCGCATGAAGGCAATTGCGCCGTGGCCTATGCCAATCTGACCGGTGCGGAAGGGGACCTGACCTTTGGCGGGCTTTCCGTGATTGCCGGGCCGGATGGCCAGCCGCTTGCAACCGCCGGTGCCCGGGGAGAGGCATTGTTGATTGTGGACCTCGCGGCGTCAGATGAGGTGCCAGAGAATCTGAGATCTGCGCAGGCGGCGGATTTCAGGCCGGTCTGATCTTTCGAAACATCCGGCATGTTTACCCTGGTATACATACCCCGAGGCTTGGGTGTTTACCCCGGTATACATCTGGCCGCAGGCGCGGATCTCACAAGGGAATGGAACATCCGCACGGGGTCTGGCACCTGGACCTCTGCCTTTCGCAGCACCGCGTTGAGATAAGCGCCGGGGCTGCGGATACGACCAAAGGCCTCCACAAGGCCCAGAACCACCAGCGCGCAGCCCTGCAGCCCAAACCGTTTTTTCGCGAGGCCAAGCACGGGATGCGTCAAACCGATCGCCGGGGCCAGTGTTTCAGACAGCCGGATAAGATCAGGCCAGCTTCGCGGCGGGTGTGGAGCGTAATCTTTCACACTCGCAGCCATCTCCAGGCATTCATCAAGGCTGATATCCTGTGCTTTCTGAGCAGAGTCAGAATCAAAGGTTTCTTTTCCTGATCTCTGAATGTGCCGGTCATTCTGGCCGTTGCTGGCGGTCATTTCGCCGGATCGTTCAGATGCAGTATCTGGCTGTGTCATGTCGGGCGGCATGTGGTCAGGCGCGCTGTCATCCGGATCGGGCAGGGTCGCCGCGATAGCCCGCAGCTCATCAGGCCCGAGCTTTCGCCGCAGCGCGAGGCGGGCAGTTTCCAGGAGTGGCTGAGCCAGATCTGCGGCGCTGTGAAACAGCCGGTCGCGGATCACTGCCCGCAGGGCCTTCACCTGAGCGGCTTCCTGATGGCAGGTCTCAGCAAGGGCTTCCAGATGGGGATGCAGGTCGAACAGCGGCGCGAGGCTGATACCATAGCTCAGCTGCACATCGGCCTCAGAATTGCGGACCTGATAGCGTTTGCCATTGGGGCTCGGCCGCTTGCTCACCAGCCCGACAGACCGGAGATGGTTCAGCCGGCGGCGCAAGGTGCGCTCGTCAATGCCGTCACAGCGTGCGATGAGCACCCGGTTCGAGGCGAAGACCATCCTCTGATCGGGCTGCGGATCCTGTGGCAAAAGGCTCAGGAGCCCGCGCAGAACCGCAATGTCGCGGTCGCGCAGCTGAAGCCGTTCACGGCAGATCCGTACCAGATCCAGAAGGTGCCAGCGCAGGTCGGTGCCGCCTTTGCCTGTCATCTGCGGCAGGGCAGGGCGAGAGGGTGCAAACGACCGGCGCCCGTCCCGGCGGGGCAGGGGCGAATAAGTGATCTGTTCCATGATGTCATCGGGCGGAACGAGAAGACGGTCCGATTATGGGCCGCATGCCGGCTGGCACACCGGGAAAACGACAACAGTTTTCCAATCACCGCCTGAGCGATGTTGCATGTGATTCGGGCCTGCGCTAGAGTGCTCTTGCTAGACGTTAAGCATTCTCAGGGTTGGCGCCCTGTGGTTTGCACGGGCCTTCCGGGTGGTTTCCATTCGGAAGGTCTTTCTTTTTCCGACGCTGCTCCTTTGTTGTTATCGTTGGGGTGTGATGTGTCCGGTCAGCTGCGTTTCGCGCGCGCCGCCAGAAATTCCTCATGCAGGCGCGGCAGCAGATCCTGGGCCTCGTCATGCAGCCAGGCCGCGAAAGCTGCATTCCCGGCCGTCGCCTCAAAGCTCATCCGGGCCCTTTGCAGCCGGACCGAGCCCAGCTCTGTCCCGTCACGGGCGAGGATAGGGGCGGCACTGTCGGCAGCGGCTGCTTTTACCGGCCGCGCAGCCGCCGGGATCGCCCTGACCCAGGCCTCAAAGCGCTGATCCGAGGTCAGCTCCGGGGCAAATGGGGCAGGGTGGACCGAGCCCGCCGCGATCTGTCCTTCGAGGATCCGCAAGGCCAGATCGTACCAGCGCTTCCAGCCCACCGAGGGCGCCGCGCCAATCCGCTCAATCACTTCACGCGGCAGCGCCTCGCGCACTTTGCGCATATGCGAGGTATGGCTGCGACTGACATTCAGCGCGTCCTGGATCACGCGGGCCTCATAGCCTGCCTCTTCAAGGTCGCCGGCAAACAGCGCCTTTTCAATGAACGAGGGATCCTTCCTCAGATTGTTTTCCTGGCCCTGAGCCAGCACCGCCTCTTCATCCGACAGCGTGCGGATCAGCGCCTTGACCGGCAGGTCAAGACCCCGGATCGCCGCCAGACGGCGCCGGCCATAGACCACCTGATAGCGGCCGCTGAGCTTTGGATGCGGGCGCAGCAGGATCGGCACCTGCTGCCCGTGTTTCGCAATGCTCTCGCGCAGTTCCAGGATGTCTTCGCCCAGATCGCCAAGCCGGTCCCTGAGGCCGGTATCTTCGATCTGGGCCGGATCAATCTCCTGGACCGAACGGCTGCCGATGCTGCGCAGGTCATTGCGGATCGCCGCTATCGGGCCGCTGGCCTGAAAGACCTCGGGCATCTTGGCGGACTCAGCCACCCCGGCAGGGCGCGGGGCAGGGGAGATGCCTTCGAACATGTTCTTGCGGGCCATGTCAGTTCCTTCCCCAGGCTCTGTGGATGTCTTGCTCCAGCTCACGCGCGACCGCATTCACGGATTCCATCGCGCGGTCATAGGTATTGCGGTTCATGCTGCCGCGCCCGACCTCGAACAGGGTCTGATGCGTCAGCCCGGCATCCGAGATGGCGGTGGATTTCAGGAAGGTCTCGGTCATCACCCGTTTCCCGAAATTCGCACGCAAAAGCCCGGCGACCTGGGCCTGCGGCCCGTCCGAGGGTTCGAACCGCGACACCAAGTACCGCAGGAAATCGTAATCCAGCGTCATGCCTGCGTCCCGGATCGTATCAAGAAGCGACGCTGCCATGGTCAGAAACTGCGCCAGCGAAGCCACGTCGATGAAATTCGGCACCACCGGGATCAGGATCGACGAGGAGGCCACCAGCGAAGACAGCGTCAGGAAGCCCAGCTGTGGCGGGCAGTCAATGAAGACAAGGTCGTAATTTGCCTCGACCGACTGGATCGCCTCGCGCAGGCGCAGATAAAACGGCGGCTCCGAGCCCTGGCGCAGCGCATAGGGGGTCTCGGTTTCATATTCCGACAGGATCAGCCCGCCTGCCGCGATGTCGAGACCGTGGAAATAGGTCTTGCGAATGACCTCGTCCATCGGCAGCGGGTCGGTGTAGCGGATCGCGTCATAGATCGTGCCCTGATGCGAGAAATCAATCTCGGGGCGCAGGCCGGTCATCGAAGACAATGAGGCCTGGGGGTCCATATCGATCACCAGCACCCGGTAGCCATGCAGCGCGAACCACTGGCTGAGATAGGCCGCGGAAGTCGTCTTGGCCGACCCCCCCTTGAAGGAGACGCAGGACAGGATCTGCACGGGCTCCTGCCCGACCCGGCCGCGCAGGTAAAGCGAAGGGTCCCGGGTGGTGCGCGCCAGCGCGAGGCGGATCAGCCCGAGATCTTCTGCCGTGTAAAGCCTGCGGCCGCGTTCGTCCTGCGCCACATCGGGGATCTTGTCTTCGGCATGCAGCTTGCGCAGATGTCCGGGGGCGAGGCCAAGAAAATCGGCCGCTTCTCCCGAGGAAAAGCTGCGCAGATATTTCCGTGCATCCGGCGCAAAATTGCGCTCCAGATGCTGGCGGATGGAATCGTGCAAGGTTGCTGCATCGCCCTGGAGCTCTGCAAATACACGCTCTGCTGTCATGCAGCCCTCATTTATCCTGTGCGGCACAGTTTTTCTGTGCTCTGCCCCCTGTACAGGGATGCTCGTGATGTCTGTAGCGCAAAAATCCGAAATTCTTGCATTTCTGCGCTACAAAGAGAAATGCGCCAGGAATGGGCGTCACGCAAGAAAATTCTACACCTGGTAGTGCCTTCCCGGGCCCGCTTGTGGATAAAATGCGGCGCCCGGTTGTCATGTGGCCGAAATGTAACGAAAACAGCCCGGTTGGTCATCCCGACCTGTATCAATATCTTGTAGCATTCCCGGCGCCGCTGGCCGCCGGATCAAAGCTGCGATTCGTCAGGCAGGTCAGAACGCTCTCCGCCCGTGATCGGGCCGCCGCTGATGTGTTTGTGAGGGCGTCGGCACGGGGTTGCGCATCTGGTTCCACAAGGCCGGGACAGCCAGGTGTTTATGCCGGTGCCGCAGGTTGAAAAAGCATCTGGTCGCGCCAGCCATGTCTTCATGGGTCACCGCGCCACCTTCTCCCCGGGGGATAGAACCGGCCCTGTCCGGCATGCTTGAAAGACAGGGGTGGAACTGTTATCTTACCTTTGTCTTACATTGGAGCTTTGCTCATGCCCCGGCCCCCCTCTGTGACCACGACCCTTTCGACCAAAGGCCAGATTATCCTGCCCAAGGCCATCCGGCAGCGGCGGGACTGGGAGGTTGGCACCCGGCTCATCGTCGAAGAGACGGCAGAGGGTGTGCTTCTGAAACGCGCGCCCAGCTTTGCCGCAACAAAGCCCGAGGATGTCTTTGCCCTGCTGCCTCATCGCGGCGATCCGAAATCGGTTGAAGAGATGGATGCGGCCGTGCTGGCCGAAGCCCGGCGGCGTCATGATCGCGATTGATACGAATGTGGTGGTGCGCTACCTGACCGGTGATCACCCCGACCAGTCGCCGCGCGCCCGCGCCCTGGTCAATGGCCAGGCAATTTTTGTCGCGGTGACGGTCATCCTGGAAACCGAATGGGTGCTGCGCAGCGCTTACGGCTACAAACCGGCCGAAGTGGCGCGCGCGCTCCGTGCCTTTGGCGGGCTCGCGACCGTGACCATTGAAGATGCGGTGATCGTGGCGGATGCGCTGGACCGGGCCGAACAGGGCATGGATTTCGCCGATGCGCTGCATCTGGGAAAATCGGCGCAATGTGATGGTTTCGTGAGTTTTGACCGAAGGTTCGTCAAACTGGCGCAGGAGGCTGGATTTTTGGACGTGCAAAGCGCCTGACCCGATGGGCGCTGACCACCTCCGGTGATCTGCGGGGCTGGCGCCCGGGGGCAATCTCACGCTTTATGGCAATATGGGTGCGGCGGCGTTGGGGCCAGCGCATCCAGGGTATTGGAGCATGCCTATGACCTTTGACCCCGCCGCAGGTCTCTCTGCGCCCCGCGGCCCGCAGGATTTGGCAAATGACCCGCGCAATCCGGGCATGCCGCTTGAGATTGCGATGTTCGAAGGCCACGCGGTCAATCGCTCTGCCACAGAGCGCCGGGCCGCGTCGCTGGGGGCGCGCCGCACGGTCAAGAAAGAGTATCAGGCGGCCTGGCTGATCAATGCGATCCGCTGCATCGACCTGACGACGCTCGCCGGCGACGATACTGCGGCGCGGGTGCGCCGTCTTTGCGCCAAAGCCCGCCAGCCGCTGGCCGCCCATATCACCGAGGGGCTGGGCATTTCGGATCTCGGGCTTACCACTGGCGCAGTCTGCGTCTATCCGACCATGGTGGGCCATGCGGCAAAGGCGCTGCAGGGCAGCGGGATCCCGGTCGCCTCGGTTGCGACCGGTTTTCCCGCCGGGCTGATGCCGCTCCATTTGCGGCTGGAAGAAATCCGCTATGCGGTGGCCGAGGGTGCCGATGAGATCGACATCGTCATCACCCGCGAATATGTGCTGACCGGTAACTGGGCGGCGCTTTATGACGAGATCGCGGCCATGCGTGCGGCCTGTGGGACGGCGCATCTCAAGGCGATCCTTGCCACGGGAGATCTGCAAACGCTCAGGAATGTCTATGCAGCGTCAATGGTTGCGATGCAGGCGGGTGCGGATTTCATCAAGACCTCGACCGGTAAGGAAGGCGTCAATGCCACTTTGCCCGTCAGCCTCGTGATGGTGCGGGCCCTGCGCGATTATCTCGACGCCACCGGCCACCGCATCGGTTTCAAGCCCGCAGGCGGCATGAAATCGGCGAAAGACGCGCTGAGCTGGCAGATTCTGATGCGGGAAGAAATGGGCCGCGACTGGCTCATGCCGCATCTCTTCCGCCTTGGCGCCTCGTCAATGCTTGGGGATATCGAGCGTCAGCTGGAACATCATGTCACCGGACGCTATTCATCCGCATCGCGCCTCGCATTGGCATGAGGAGGGATAAATGAACAAGATCAAAGAGATCCTGACGACGATGGATTATGGCCCCGCCCCTGAGGACATCAGCGTTCTGCGCGACTGGCTGAAACGCCATGAGGCGGGCTTTGGCCATTTCATCGACGGCCTGTTCACCGCGCCCTCGCAGCTTTTCGAGGTCATGAACCCCGCCACGGGCGAGACCATTGCCCGGGTCTCGCAAGGGGCAGAGGCCGATGTCAGCGCAGCCGTCAAAGCCGCGCGGATGGCGCAAGCGAAATGGGCGGCGCTGCCGGGGCATGAACGGGCGAAACATCTCTACGCGCTTGCCCGCCATGTTCAGCAACATGCCCGCTTTCTCGCGGTGCTGGAAACCATCGACAATGGCAAGCCGATCCGCGAAAGCCGTGACATTGATATCCCGCTGGTGGCACGGCATTTCTACCATCACGCGGGCTGGGCCGAGATCCTCGCCGATGAATTCCCCGGCGCAGGCCCGCAGGGTGTGTGCGGCCAGGTGATCCCGTGGAACTTCCCGCTGCTGATGCTGGCCTGGAAGGTCGCACCAGCCCTCGCGGCCGGGAATACGGTGGTGCTGAAGCCAGCGGAATATACACCGCTGACCGCGCTGGCCTTCGCGGAAATCGCGCGCGAGGCGGGGCTGCCGAAAGGGGTGCTGAACATCGTGACCGGCGATGGCACGACCGGGGCGGCGCTCACCGGCCATCCCGGCATCGACAAGGTCGCCTTCACCGGCTCGACCGCGGTTGGCCGGGTCATCCGCCGCCAGATCGCGGGGTCCGGCAAGGCGCTGACGCTTGAGCTGGGCGGGAAATCCCCCTTCATCGTTTTTGCTGACGCCGATCTGGATGCGGCGGTCGAGGGCGTGGTCGAGTCAATCTGGTTCAACCAGGGCGAGGTCTGCTCTGCGGGCTCGCGCATCCTGGTGGCCGAGGCGGTCTCTGCACGGTTCACCGATCTTCTGAAACGCCGCATGGCCCATCTGCGGGTTGGCGATCCGCTGGACAAATCCACTGATATCGGCGCCATCGTGCATCCGGTGCAGCTGGCGCGGATCACCGATCTGGTCGAAAAGGGCAGGGCGGAAGGGGTCGCGATCCACCAGGGCGAGGCGCCGGCAGGCTGTTTCTACCCGCCGACGCTGGTCACCGGGGTCGAGCCCGCCTCGATCCTTGCCACCGAAGAGATCTTCGGCCCGGTGGTCACCCTGACCCCGTTCCGCACGCCCGAAGATGCCGTGGCGCTGGCCAATAACACCCGCTACGGCCTTGCGGCTTCGGTCTGGTCGGAAAACATCAACCTCGCGCTGGATGTGGCGGGCCGGGTGCGGGCCGGGGTGGTCTGGATCAATTCTGCGAATCTCTTTGATGCCGGCGCCGGTTTCGGCGGCATGCGCGAAAGCGGTTTCGGCCGCGAGGGCGGGCGCGAAGGCATGAGCGCCTATCTGAAACAGCAGGTCCCCAAAGCGAAAAATCCCGAAGAGACCCCGGCAACCCCCGATGCCAGCCCTGCGGAATCCCTGCCGGAAAGCGCCATCGACCGCACGGCCAAGCTCTATATCGGTGGCAAACAGACGCGCCCCGACAGTGGCTATTCCTACCGCGTCGAAGGGCCCAAAGGCACGGTCGGCCTTGCGCCGCTTGGCAGCCGCAAGGACATTCGCAACGCGGTCGAGGCCGCCCATGCCGCGAAATCCTGGGGCGGGCAGACCGGGCATAACCGCGCCCAGGTGCTGTATTACCTGGCCGAGAACCTTTCGGCGCGCGCGGCGGAATTCGAGGACCGGTTGCGCAGTTTCGGACAGACGGCATCGGCGGCAAAAACCGAGGTCGAAACCGCGCTGCGTCGTATTTTCTGGTATGCGGCCCAGGCGGATAAATTCGATGGTGCGGTGCATTCGACCAAATCGGCGCATGTGACACTGGCGATGCACGAGCCGCTCGGCGTGGTCGGGCTGGTCTGTCCGACGGCCCTGCCGCTTCTCGGCCTTGTCTCGCTGGCGCTGCCGGCGGTGGCGATGGGCAATCGGGTCGTGGTGGTGCCGTCGCAGACCCATCCGCTGGCGGCGACCGATCTGTATCAGGTGTTCGAAACCTCGGATCTGCCCGGCGGCGTGATCAATATCGTCTCCGGCGAGCGCGAGGTGCTGGCGAAAACGCTGGCGGAGCATGAAGATGTCGATGGCCTCTGGTATTTCGGCACCGGCGACGGGGCGAGGACGGTCGAGACCGCCTCGGCCGGCAATCTGAAACAGACCTGGTGCGAGGAGGGCGCGGCCCGCAACTGGCTTTCCGCTGAAGGCCAGGGCCGAAGCTTCCTGACCCGCGCCACACAGGTCAAAAACATCTGGGTTCCTTACGGCGAATGATTATCTTTGATTGTGACGGCGTGCTGGTCGACAGCGAGATCCTCTCGAATGCGATTGACGCAGAACTGATGACGGCGGCTGGATGGCCGATCACGGCGGCAGAGATCATCCGCGGCCATATCGGTCAGCCCAAGGCGGTTATCTGGGATCAGATCGCCGCGCTGCGGGGTGCGCCCTGGCCCGAGGGTCTCATTGAGCAGGCCGATGCGCTGCTCCTCGCGCGGATGGAGACCGAATTGCAGCCGGTCGAAGGCATCCGGGCCGCGCTGGAACGCCTGCCGGGGCGTAAGGCGGTGGCCTCGTCTTCGGCACTGCCGAAACTGCGCCGCGCGCTTGAGATCTGCGGGCTGAGCGATTGCTTCGCGCCGCATATCTATTCCGCAAGCCAGGTGGCGCGGGGCAAGCCCTTTCCGGATGTGTTTCTGTTCGCCGCAAGTCAGTGCGGCGTCTCCCCGGCGGATTGCGTGGTGGTCGAGGACAGCGCCGCCGGGGTGAAAGCGGCCCTCGCCGCAGGAATGCGGGTGGCCGGCCTGACCGCCGGACGCCATTCCTGGCCGGGACATGGCGACCAGCTCCTGGCGGCGGGGGCGGCACGCATCTTCACCCGCACATCCGAGCTGACCGAGGCTGCGTTACGGGCGCTCTGACCCGGCGCGCTTTCGGGCCTCCGGCAGCACCCTTACCGAAGCGGCGAAAGCTCCGGACCGCAGTTTACGGGTCGGATCCGGCCCATTGCACATCACTTCACTCACATTGACCCCAGACCCTGGCTAACAGCCGGGGGGTCGCTTTTCGGCTGCTGGCGGGATTTTCAGCACGCGCGGTCAGGAAAATGAAATTGCCTGTGCGGAAAACAAGCTGGAGATTGCGCGTGCCTTGGGAGAGGTATGGCCCGCATCCGTCGGGCCTGTTTGTGTTGCAGGCATGCGATGAATCCTGCGATGCCGGGGAGGGGGAGAAAAGAGATGTCCTTGAGAGAACCGGCACAGGCCGGACGTCACCGCCGTTTCCGGCTGACCCAGGAGGGCGTGGTCTCCCTGATCGCGCTGACGCTGTTTCTGGCTTTCGCCCTGTTTCTGAACAACTTCATGTCCCAGGGCAATCTGCTGACCTTGCTGAAAAACGTGGCGATCCTCGGCACGCTTGCGGTGGGGATGGGGATGATCGTGGTCGGGCGCGGCATCGACCTGACCATGGTTGCGGTCATGGTCGTGGGCGTGGCTTTCGCCATCTGGCTGTCGTCGCAGGGTTTCGGCTTTGGTGAAGCGGTGCTGATCGGCGCGTGTCTGGTGGCGTTTTGCGGGCTGATCACCGGCATTCTGATCGCCATTGCCGAAGTGCCGCCGATTTTTGCCACCCTTGCCATGGCGTCGATTGTCTATGGCGGGGGCCGCGTCGCCTTCAGCTCGGATGTGCTTTATGCACCGGCGGGGATTGGCTGGCTGGTGGCCATCGGCTCGGGCACCTTCCTGGGCGTGCCCTATTCCATTCTGATCCTTGCGGGCATCGCGGCGCTGGTCGCGCTGTTTCTCAGCCTGACGCGGTTTGGCCGCTTCATCTATGCGACCGGCGACAATCCTCATGCGGCGCGCACCATGGGTCTGCCGACCCGGCCGGTGCAGATCAGCCAATATGTGCTGGCCGCGCTGATCGCCTATGCCGCCGGGATCCTGATGACCGGGCTCGTGTCCGGGATCAACACAAGGCTTTATAATTCCACACTGATCTATGACGTGCTGCTGGTCGTGGTGCTGGGCGGGATCAGCCTTTCCGGTGGCCAGGGCGGCGTGCGCAATGTTCTCGTTGGCACCGTACTGGTGGGGATCCTGATCAATGGCATGACGATCATGAATTTCAGCTATACCAGCCAGAACCTGATCAAGAGCGTGATCCTGCTGGCCGCGCTGGCGCTGGATGCGGTGATCAACCCCCGCGATGAGCAGACCTCGCAAAGCGGCGATATCTGAACGTCATGCGGACTAAAGAGAGTTTCAGGGAGGAGACACAATGAAAGTTCTGAAAAATACCGCCTTCGCGGCGCTGGCGGCTTCCGCGCTGCTGGCAGCGGTTCCGGCGCAGGCCGATGATATCGAACAGGTGGGGCGCGCCGCCTATCTGGAAGCCGTGACCGGCAAGAAGGTGATTTTCGTTCCGCTGTCGCAGGGGATGGACCTTAATCAGGCCTGGACCGCCGTCTGGCAGCGCCATGCCGCCCGCTATGGATTCAGCTTCGAGGTGCGTGACCCGAATATGGACACCGCCGCCGGCATCCGCGCGCTGCAGGGTGCGATTGCCGAAAAGCCCGATGTGCTGATCGTGCAGAACCCCGATGTGCAGACCTATGCCCGTGCGCTGAAACAGGCGCAGGATGCCGGGATCAAGATCCTGCAGATCAATATGCAGTCGATCACCCAGACCGACAGCTATGTCGGCAATGACTGGATCGAGATGGGTCGCCTGGAAGCAGGCGAGCTGGCCCGTACCTGCCTCGCCCCCGGCGCGCCTTCGGGCAAGATTGTCTGGCTGGCGGGCGTGCAGACCGGTGCCGCAAATATCTATATGCGTGAAGGTCTCAATCAGATCCTCGCGGAAAATCCCGGCCTTGAGCTGGTCTCGGACCAGCCCGCTGATTACGACAGCGAGAAAGCCCGCCAGATCACCGAGACCGTGCTGCAACAGCATCCCGATCTCTGCGGGATCATGGGCATCTGGGACAATGCCGAAGTCGGTGCCGGTGCCGCCGTTCTGGCCGCAGGCAAGCAGGATCAGGTGACCATCGTGACCAATGGCGCGGGCGCCCATACCGCGTGCGAGAGCATCGAAAAGGGTCTGCTTGACGTTGTTTACAACTTCAACGCGCCGATCCAGGCCGAGATTGCCGCGCAGCAGATCTCGGAATTCCTGCAAAACCCCGACCGCCCGGCGGGTTCGGAAAAAACCGTCTTCTTCGGGCCGATCACCCGGGTCGACAAAAATAATGCCAGCGGCCGTAACTGCTGGAAAATTGACGAGCTGAAGTAAGGACCTGTCTGCAATGAGCCTCAGCGAAAGCCTTGTCCGGTTGCGGTACCGGGTTCTTCCCGATCACGTTCTGGGCGAGCTTCTCACCAAGAAATGGGTGGACAGTGCAATTCCCTTCGCAGCCCTTGTGCTTGTGATTGCGATTTTCGCACCGATCGTGCCGCGCTTCTTCCAGTTCGGGACGATCTCACTTCTTTCCGGCGAGATGGCCGAGCTGGGGCTCGTTGTTCTGGGCCTGACCATCGTAATGATCTCGGGGGGGATCGACCTTTCGGTCGGGTCCACCTTTGCCCTTGCGGTCACCACCGCGCTTTACACCATGAATGTCATGGGGCTGAGCCTGGGTGGAGGGCTGGCCGCCACTCTGGGGGTCGGCGCGGTTTGCGGCGCGATCAACGGCTTTATGGTCGGTATCCTCAGGATGCGGGCCTTTCTGACGACACTGGTGACGCTGATCATCTTCCGCTCGGTGTTCGATATCGTCTTCCCGCAGATCTCGACCGATATCGTGATGAATTACCCGGAGTCCGCGGCCTGGGATTTCCTTGGCATGGGGCATGTTCTGGGCCTGCCGACCCCCTTCTGGGTGCTGGCCGCGATTGCGCTGATCCTGCATATCGTCCTGTCACGTGGCCGTTATGGCTGGCGGCTGCTGGCGGTGGGTGGTGCGCGGCGCTCGGCGCATAATGCCGGGATCAATGTGCGCTGGACGGTGTTTTCCGCCTATGTGATCTGCTCGGTTCTGGTGGCGCTTGGCGGGTTCCATTTTGCGGCGCGGATCGGATCGGCTGCATCCGATATCGGCGCCGGGATGGAGCTTCAGGCCCTGACCGCGACTGTTCTGGGCGGCATTTCGCTGGGCGGCGGGCGTGGATCAGTTGCGAAAGCCCTGATGGGTGCGCTGTTCGTCCTGATCCTGTCGACGTCCTTGCTGGCGCTGGCCATTCCCGGCCCGGTCAATGCGCTGATCCTTGGCCTTGTGCTGGTCACCGCCGTCTTCCTTGACGTTCGCTGGGTGAAGAACCGCCATAAACTGCTGCGCGCGGTCTATATCTCGCCCACGTTCAACAAGCTGCCGCCGGCGATTTCCACGACCGAGGGGCCGCTGGTCCCGAATGACCGGCTGCGCGCGTCAGAGCCGATCGGCCTTGGCATCATGGATGGCGCCGAGGATGCGATTTTCGACCGCGAGGGCAATCTTTACACCGGCTCGCGTCATGGCGATATCATGCGCTGGTTCGGGCCGGATTACACCCGTTACGAGATCTTCGCCCATACCGGCGGCGCGCCGCAGGGCATGGCTTTCGACGCCGAGGGTAACCTTGCGGTCTGTGTCGGTGGCATGGGGCTTTACCAGGTCTCGCCCCAGGGCGAAGTTACGCTTCTGACAGCGGAAACCAATCGCAGCTGGACCTCTATCGCGGATGATTCCGTGATGAAGCTCGCCGATGACTGCGACATCCTTCCCGATGGCCGGATCATCTTTTCCGAGGCCACCGTCCGGTTCGAGATGCATGACTGGTATGCCGATGCGCTGGAAAGCCGCGGCAATGGCCGGCTGATCGTCTATGATCCCAAAACCAAAACCACCCGTACCGTGCTGTCGAACCTGATCTTCCCGAACGGGGTCTGCACCTCTTATGACGGCGAATCCGTGCTGTTTGCCGAAAGCTGGGCCTGCCGGATCAACCGCTATTACTATGCCGGGCCGAAGAAAGGCAGGCTTGAGCGGGTGATCGAGGGTCTTCCGGGCTACCCGGACAATATCAACCGTGCCTCGGATGGCACCTATTGGCTGGCCCTGATGGGGTCGCGCACCCCGGCGCTGGATCTTTCGCTTGAGATGCCGTCTTTCCGCCGCCGTATGGCGCGCCGTGTGTCGCAGGATGCCTGGCTGATGCCGAACCTCAACACCGGCTGCGTGCTGAAATTCAACGAAAAAGGCGAGATTCTGGAAAGCTTCTGGGATCTGGGCGGCACCCGCCATCCGATGATCACCTCGATGCGCGAGCATAGGGGTACGCTCTATCTCTGCGGCATTTTCAACAACCGCATGGGCGCGCTGAAACTGCCTGGGGCGGATCAGGACTGGTGCGGCGTCGACAGCTATTGGGGGAAACCGACATGAGCGCGATCCGCCGCTTTATCGACCGCCGCCTTGGCCGGGGCGAGGCCGCGATCACGGTGCCGGTGCTGGATGGCCCTTTGCTGCCGAATGCGGGTCTCGATGAGGCGGCTGAGGTCGCCTTGCTGACATATGCCGATAATCTCGTCGTGACCGGCAAGGGGCTGGTCGCGTCTTCTGGCCCGCGCGTGATCCGGGTCGAGACCGGCGAAGAGATCGCCGCTTTCGACGCCGATGTTTCGGCGCTGGCTTATGGCAAGGGTATGCTTGCCGTGGGTCTTGACGGCAAGGGCGTGAAGCTGCGCGGCGGCGCCCATGACGGCAAGAGCTTTGCCACGCCGAAGAACCCGAGCGCGCTGGCCTTTCTTGACGCCGACACGCTTCTGGTGACCGAAGGTGCAAGCCAGCGCCGCGCCACAGACTGGCGCCGCGATCTGATGGAACGGGGCCAGTCCGGCGCGCTCTGGCGGCTGAACCTTGCCACGGGCGAGGCGGTCAGGGTGCTGGGCGGTCTGGCCTGGGCCGGGGGCGTTGCCGCGACAGGGTCGCAAAAGGTCTGGGTTTCGGAAAGCTGGCGGCACCGGGTGCTGTCGGTCGATCTTGGCACCGGCAAGGCCGAGCCTGTGCTGGAACATCTGCCCGCCTATCCGGCCCGGATCGCCCCTGCGGTCGAGGCGGGGTTCTGGCTCAGCTTTTTCTCGGTGCGCAATCAGCTGGTCGAATTCATCCTGCGCGAACCGGCCTATTGCAAACGTATGCTGGCCGAGGTGCCGGAGCCGTTCTGGATGGCACCCGCCCTTGCCTCGGGACTGTCCTTTTCCGAACCGATGCAGGGCAGCCAGCTCCGCCGGATGGGGGTGACCAAACCCTTTGCCGAGACCCGGTCTTATGGGCTGGTGCTGCAATGCTCGCCGCAGATGAAACCGCTGCGCAGTTTCCATTCGCGGGCCGATGGCCAGGCGCATGGCTGTGTCTCTGCCGTCGAGCAGGGTGACGATCTTTTTGTAGCCTCGAAAGGCCATGGCAAAATCCTGCGCCTTGATGGCGCCGCCCGGGGGATCTGATGGCGGAGAGTTTGAAGTTGGAAACCGTGGTAGAGCTGCAAAATGCCACCAAAAGCTTCGGCGGCATCGCGGCGTTTCGCGACATGGATTTCACTTTGCGCAAGGGCGAGGTCCATGCGCTTCTGGGGGAAAACGGCGCCGGAAAATCGACGCTGACCAAGGTGATTGCCGGTGTCTACCGGCTGAGCCAGGGCCGCATGGCCCTGGACGGGCGCGAGATCAGCTTCGCCTCGCCGGCAGAGGCGCTGAGAAACGGCGTCGTCATGGTGTTCCAGGAAACCAATCTTGTCCCCGCCATGACCGTCGCGCAGAATATCTATCTGGGCGATGAGAAGATGTTCAACCGCCTGCGCGGTCTGTACATCGAGGCGCGGCAATTCCTTGTCGGCATGGGGTTCCAGGTCGATCCGACCGCCCAGGTCTCGACGCTGGGTGCGGCGCAAAAGCAGATGGTCGAGATTGCCCGCGCCGTGCATCACAATGCGCGCGTCATCATCTTTGACGAGCCGACCGCGACGCTGACGCCCGAGGAAAAACGCCATTTCTTCATGCTGATCGAGCGGCTGAAGGCCAAGGGCGTGGCCATTGTCTTCATCACCCATGCGCTGGAAGAGGCGCTGGAGGTCTCGGACCGCATCACCATCCTGCGTGACGGCCAGCTGGCCGCGACCGGCGCGGCGTCTGACTTCACCCGCGAAAGCATCGTCCAGGCGATGGTCGGGCGAACCCTGTCGGAAAGCCTGCATGGCGGCGTGAAACGCAAGCCCCGGCCTTATGGCGAAAAGGTACTCAGCGTCGAGAACCTGTCTTGTGGTGCGATGGTCCGCAATTCCTCCTTCTCGGTCTTTGGCGGCCAGGTGACGGGGATCTTCGGCCTGGTCGGCGCGGGCCGGTCTGAGATGGCCAAAGTCGTCGCCGGCGTCCTGAAACGCGATTTCATGCATGGCGGCGAAGTGCGGCTGAACGGCAAGCCGGTGCGTTACCGCGTGCCGCGCCCGGCGATGCGCGATGGCATCGTCTATGTCACCGAAGACCGCAAACATGACGGGTTTTTCGAAACCATGACGGCGGGGCAGAACCTTTTGCTGGGGGAATTGTCGAAACAATCGAACCCGCTTTCTGTTGTCTCGCCGCGTCGTGCGCTGGAGCTGGCCAGGGAATGGGGCGAGCGGCTCCGGCTGAAGCAGATCTCGGACCGCGCGCGGATGATCGAACTGTCGGGCGGCAATCAGCAAAAGGTGGTGATCGCCAAATCACTGATCCAGGAGCCGAAGCTGATCATTTTCGATGAACCGACCCGGGGCGTCGATGTCGGCGCGATTGTCGAGATCCACCAGCTGATCCATGATCTTGCGGATCAGGGCCTCGCGGTGGTGGTGATCTCGTCCTATCTTCCTGAAATCATGGCGGTTTCCGACCGTATCCTCGTGGCGAAACGCGGCAAGATCGTCGAAGAGATGATGGCCCTTGACGCGGATGAAGAAAAGATCATGTTCGCGGCCGTTCACTGAGCCGCCCTGGCGCGGGGTGCATCAGCCCCCGCCAGCGGCATATAGGCAGACGGCATCCGGGTCATCGAACCGGCGGCCAGGCTCAGAGACAGGAGTTTGCGGGAAAGGCTGACAGCAGCCCGCCCCGGGGCTACGATCTTGTCACAGGGGGCCCGTCATGGCTGCAAGCAATATCAATCTCAAATTGCTGCAGACCTTTCTGCTGGCTGCCGAACATGGCAGTTTTCGCCGCGCGGCAGAGGAAAGCAACCGCTCGCCCTCGGCCGTGTCGATGCAGATCCGCGATCTTGAGGCGCAGGTGGGGATGAGCCTCTTCATCCGCACGCCGCAACGCGCCAATCTGACCTCGGAAGGGCGGGTGCTCTATGAGCAGGTCAGCCATGCGATGGCCGAGGTGCAGGCCGGGCTGGCGCGCCTGTCCGAGGTCGCGGCGCAGCGGCGTGGCCATGTGCGGATTGCCTGTGCGCCCACCCTCGCCTCGACCCGGCTCGGGCGCATCCTTGCGACCTTCAAGCTGCGTTATCCGCGCAGCCTGGTGGATCTGAAGGAAACGCCGCCCAATGCCGCGCTTGCACTTTTGCAGGAGCAGGAGGTTGAACTTTATATCGGGCCGGAAGTGCCCGGGCTCAGCGATTTCCAGTTCGAGCCGATCCTCGAAGACCATCTCGTCGCCTGTATCCCCGCCGATTTCGACGAAGGCGCGCAGCGTTTCACGCTGTCAGAGGTGGCGCGTTTCCCGCTGATCCTGCTCGACCGCCAGACCGCGATCCGGGCGCAGATCGACCGGCTGGCGGCAGATCAGGACATCTCGCTGAACCTGCAATATGAGGTGCAGAACGCCTATACCGCGATTGCGCTGGCCTCGGCCGGGCTTGGCGTGGCGCTGGTGCCGGAGATTGCGGTGCCGATGATGCCGACGGCCGAATTCCGCGTGGTGCGGATCTCGGATCCCGGCTCGACCCGCGCGGTGGGCATCCTGACCGCGAAGGGCTATGTCCAGCACAGCTATTCTGAACAGCTGATCGAGCTGATCCGGACCGAACTGGGCCGAACCTAGTCGGTATTGATCCAGATCGCCTTGGTCTCAAGATATTCACCCAGATGTTCCAGCCCGCCCTCGCGGCCATAGCCCGACATTTTCATGCCGCCAAAGGGCACGGCGGGGTCGATCGCGTGATACATATTCACCCAGACTGATCCGGCACGGATGCGGCGCGACAGTTTATGCGCCGTACCCAGATGCGTGGTGAAAATCCCCGCTGCGAGGCCATAGGGCGTGGCATTGGCGCGCTGCACCACCTCGTCCAGCGTGTCAAAGGGCATGGCGGAAATCACCGGGCCAAAGATCTCTTCGCGGGCGATGGTCATCTCATCGGTGACGGCACCAAAGACGGTCGGTGCGATGAAATTGCCGCCCTCAAGCCCGGGCAGATCCAGTCTTGTGCCGCCGGTATAGGTCTTTGCGCCCTCTTGCAGGCCGGTGGTCAGGAAGCCTTCGATCCGCTGGCTTTGCCGGGCCGAGATGATCGGGCCGATCTCGGTTTCCGGGGCGATCCCATCCCCGATCCTCAGTTTCGCGGCATAATCCGCGACGCGGGTGACGAAATCGTCATGGATCTCGCGCGCGACAAACAGGCGCGATCCGGCGATGCAGATCTGGCCGGAATTGGCAAAGACCGCCATCGCCGCCACGGGGACCGCCTTGTCGATATCCGCGTCGCGGCAGATGATGACCGGTGATTTGCCGCCCAGTTCCAGCGAGACATGTTTCAGCGTGCCGGTGGCGGCGCGGGCAATGGCCTGACCGGTGGCGGTCGATCCGGTAAAGACGATCTTGTCGACATCGGGATGCACCGCCAGCGCCGCGCCGGCATCCGCTCCGGTGCCTGTCACCACATTCAGCACGCCTTCGGGCAGACCAGCCTCGGCCATCAGCCGTGCGATCATCAGCACCGTCAGCGAAGCTTCCTCGGACGGTTTCAGCACCACCGTGCAGCCGGTCGCCAGCGCCGGGGCGATCTTCCAGACCGATCCCGCAATCGGCGCGTTCCAGGGGATGATCGCGCCGACCACGCCGATCGGTTCCCTGACTGTCTGCGACAGGATCTCGCCCGGGAAGGAATTCGGGATGGTCTGGCCATGGATCGCAACCGCCTGGCCCGCGTAAAAGCGCAGCATCCCCAATACACGCCGCGCATTGCCCAGGGTGCGGGCAATCGGCATCCCCATATCCAGCGTGTCGGAAAGGCACAGATCCTCCCATTCCGCCTCGAACCGTTCGGCAATGCGCAACAGCAGCGCCTGACGTTCAAAGGGGGTGAATTTCGACCAGGGCCCTTCAAAGGCACGCCGCGCGGCCCGGACGGCAGCGTCGATATCGGCTGCACCGCCCTTCGGTACGGTTGCGAGCAGGGCGCCGGTGGCGGGATTGCGCGCCTCCATCACCTCGCCCGAGACGGCGCTGACCCATTGGCCATTGATGAACATCGGGCGGAAGCCGCCATCGTAAAGCGCGGTTGCGCGGCTGGTCCAGTCGGTCATGTTATCCCCTCCGGTCGGTCAGATCACCGGATCTCTGCGGCACAAAATACCCGGCGCAGAGCCGCGCTCAAGGAAGGAAACCTGATCGCGCGTTCAGATAATGCGGCTGTCACCGGCGCCGGCTTTCCCCCATTCTGCCGGCGTTTGGCGGGGGGCAAAGCCCCGCGAGGGAGATATGATGCGACTGAGTGGTAAGATTGCTGTCGTCACCGGCGGCGGGTCGGGCTTTGGCGAAGGGATCGTGCGGAAATTCGTGGCCGAGGGTGCGAAAGTCGTGCTGATGGACCGCGATCAGGCCAATGCAGAACGGGTGGCGGAAAGCCTTGGCGCTGATTGCCGCCCCTTCATCGGTGATGTGGCAAGCGCCGAAGGCATGACGGGCGCGCGGGATCTGGCGCTATCAGTCTTTGGCGGGCTGAATGTGCTGGTCAACAATGCCGGGGTGGGTCATTTGCCGACACCGCTCGACGCGCTGGACGAGGCGGATTTCGACCGGATCGCCAATGTGAACATGCGTTCAATTTATTATGGCGCCCGCGCGATGGTGCCGCATTTCAAGGCGCAGAACGCCGGTGCGATCCTGAATGTGGCCTCCACCGGCGGCGTCTCTCCGCGCCCCAATCTGACCTGGTATAATGCCTCCAAGGGCTGGGTGATCACCGCGACCCGCGCGATGGCGGTGGAACTGGCCCCGTTCGGGATCCGCGTCAACGCGATCAACCCGGTGGCGGGGGATACGCCGCTTCTGTCCACCTTCATGGGGTCGGACACGCCCGAGATCCGTGCAAAATTCCTCGCCTCGATCCCGCTTGGCCGGTTCTCGACGCCCGAGGATATGGGCAATGCCGCCGCGTTCCTCTGTTCCGAGGAAGCGTCGATGATCACCGGCGTCGCGATGGAAGTCGATGGCGGGCGCTGTATCTGAGGCGGCAAGATGAAAGAGATCTATGAGATCGCGGTCGTCCCCGGGGACGGCATCGGCCCCGAAGTGGCGGCCGCCAGCGTCGAGGTATTGCGCGCGGCCTTCGGGAATGACTGCCCCCTGCGCTTTGCCGATCATCCTGCGGGCGCCGAGCTTTACCGCCAGACCGGCGAGAGCTTTCCGGAAACCACCTTCCGCGCCTGTGCCGGGGCGGATGCGGTTTTGCATGGCGCGGCGGGAATTCCGGGTGTCGTCCATCCTGACGGGACCGAGGCAGGGCTGGATTTCACGCTGCGGCTGCGGTTCGAGCTGGATCTTTTCGCCAATATCCGCCCGATCCGGCTTTATCCCGGCATCCGGTCGCCGCTGGCGGATGTGAAGCCCGGGGATATCGATTACATCATCCTGCGCGAGAACAGCGAAGGGCTTTACGCCGCCCGGGGCGCCGGCGCGCAGCTGCGCGGTGAGATGGCGGTGGATACCCTGGTTCAGACCCGAAAAGGCGTCGAACGCATCGTGCGCAAGGCGTTCGATCTGGCGCGGGCCTCGAATGGCGCGCCGGCGGATGGGGTGAAACGGGTCACCTGTGTCGACAAGGCCAATGTGCTGCGCAGCTATGCGTTTTTCCGCGCGATCTTTGACGAGGTGGCGGCGGAGTATCCCGATATTCAGGCCGAACATGGTCTGATCGACGCGATGGCGATGTATCTTGTGACAAAGCCCGGCCATTACAATGTGATCGTGACCGAGAATATGTTCGGCGACATCCTTTCGGATCTGGCGGCGGCAACGATTGGCGGCATGGGGCTTGCCCCCTCGGCCGAGGTTGGCGAGGCTCAGGGGCTGTTCCAGGCGGCGCATGGCTCGGCCCCGGATATTGCGGGCAAGGGGGTCGCGAACCCCTATGGCACCGTGCTTTCGGCGGCGTCGATGCTGGAATGGCTGGCAGCGCGGCATGAGGATTGCCGCCTCTCAGGGGCCGCAGCCCGGATCCGTACTGCCGTCAGCGCGGCAATTGCCGATGGGCTGATCAGCCGTGATCTGGGCGGCGACAGCGGCAGTGCCGCCATCACTGAAGGGCTGCGCGCCCGCCTGACCTGATCTGGCGCTGCGCTGAAACGTGAAGGCGCGCAGCCGGCAACTGCGCGCCTTTATCTCATGCCTTGCAGGGCATCCCCGCCGGGTTCCGGCGGCTCAGCCAGACCAGAGCCAGCCCTGCCGCCGCCGTCAACCCGCCCGCGACCGGCACTGCGCTATAGCCCAGATCCAGCGCGATCACTGCGCCACCAAGCGCCGCACCGATCGCATTGCCAAGGTTGAAGGCCCCGATATTCACCGAAGAGGCAAGGCCCGGCGCATCGGCAGCGGCCTGCATCACCCGCATCTGTACCGGCGGCACGATGGCAAAAGCGGCAGCCCCCCAGAGAAACAGCGTGATCGCGGCACCAGGAAGCGTTCCAAGAGTAAAGGGCGCGACCAGCATGATCAGCGAAAGCGCCGCGAGGAAGATCGCCGTTGCCCCTTCCAGCGACCAGTCGGCCATCCGGCCACCCAGCCAGTTCCCGAAGGTGAAGCCCAGCCCGATCAGCACCAGCGCCAGTGTCACAAACCCGTCCGACGCGCCCGCCAGGGTCGCCAGCACCGGCGCAACATAGGTGTAAAGTACGAACATCGCGCTGGCGCCAAGCACCGTCGTGGCAAGCGCCACCAGCACCGGCGGCCGGGTCAGCACGCGCAGCTCCCGCGCGACTTCGGGGCGCGCGCCGGCGGCACCGGGCGGCAGGGCGAGCCACAGGGCCGCGATGGTCAGAAGGCCAAGCGCCGCCGTCCCGGCAAAGGCCTCGCGCCAGCCGGTCGCCTGGCCGATCCATGTTGCCACCGGCACGCCGCCGATATTGGCGATTGTGAGACCCATGAACATGGTCGCAACCGCGCTGGCCTGTTTCTCTTTCGGAACGAGGCTCGCCGCCACCACCGAGCCGAGGCCAAAGAACGCCCCGTGGTTCAGGCTGGTCACCACGCGCGAGGCCAGCAGGGTCCAGTAATCAGGCGAAAGCGCCGACATCAGATTGCCAAGCGTGAAAATCGCCATCAGCACCATCAGAGCCGTGCGTTTGCCAAAGCGTGCGAAAAGGAGCGTCATGACCGGCGCCCCGACCATCACCCCGATGGCATAGGCGCTGACCAGCATCCCGGCCGAAGGGATCGAGACCCCGACCCCGCGCGCGATCACCGGCAGCATCCCCATCGGCGAAAACTCGGTCACGCCGATGGCAAAAGCCCCCACGGCGAGGGCCAGCAACGGCCAGTTCAGTTTGCGGCTTTCCATATCTTGTCCTCACGCGGTCCAGTCAGGTGCCAGACCTGCGGGCGAGACGATGCGGCCATCGGCGCGGGCAAGACCGCTGATCGCGGCCATCTCGGACCCGGTCAGCGCAAAGTCAAAAATGTCGAAATTCTCGGTCACACGCGCGGGGCTGGCGGTTTTCGACAGGGCGACAAAGCCTTGCTGGATCAGCCAGCGCAGGCCGACCTGAGCGGCGGTCTTGCCATATCGCGCCCCGATCCCGGCGATCAGCGGATCCTTTGGCACCGCACCATCGGCCATGCCGAAATAGGCGGTCAGGGATGTGCCGGTCTCCCGCGCCAGAGCGGCCATCTCTGACTGGTCAAGCCAGGGATGGATTTCGATCTGATTGGTCAGGATGGGGGCTGCGCTGGCTTCGGTCGCCGCGCGCAGCTGGCTGCGGTTGTAATTGCTGACGCCGATATGCCGGGTCTTGCCCGCCGCCCGGGCCTCGTTCAGCCAGTCGATCTGTTGTGCAACCGGCACCTGATCGCCGGGCCAGTGCGCCAGCAAAAGATCGACCTGATCGACCCCGAGCTTTTCGAGACTTTCATCGACCGAAGCCGCAAAACGATCTGCGCTGTAATTTGCCACCCAGACCTTGGTGGTCAGGAACAGCTCGCTTCGCGGCAGACCCGAGGCCTTCAGCGCCTGTCCCAGAGGGGCCTCGTTCTCATAGATCTGCGCCGTGTCGAAATGGCGAAACCCGGCCTCAAGCGCCGCCGGGACGATGGTCTGCACCTCGGGGCCAGACATGCGGAACACGCCAAAGCCAAGCGCCGGGATCATAGCCCCATGGGTCTTTACAAATTGCATCCTGTTCTCCTGTGCCAGATCCATCGGGCGGCTGGCGTTGCCCCCAGATAGACCCGCTGCGAGGGCTTGATAATTCCTCCGATCTTCGCATCATCTGTGAAATTATTTCCTGGATGCGCTGAGAGGGGCAGGGGACGAGGATGGACAACCGCGCAGGCGAGATGCAGGTGTTTTTGCGGGTGGTTGAATCCGGCAGTTTTTCCGAGGCGGCCCGGCAATTGCTCATGACCCCTTCGACCGTCTCGAAACTGATCGGGCGGATCGAGACGCGGCTTGGTGTGCGGCTGCTGGAACGCTCGACCCGGCGGCTTTCGCTTACGGGCGAGGGGCAGGTCTATTATGACCGCAGCCTCAACCTCCTCGCTGAGCTGGATGCGATCGAGGCTGACCTGGGACGGGGGGCCGCCAGCATCACCGGCAAGGTGCGGATCTCGGCTTCGGTCGGGCTGGGCGTGGTGGCGATACAGCCCTTGCTGCCGGAGTTCTGGCAGGCATATCCGAATATCACCCTGGATCTTTCGATCTCGGATGAGGTCGTGGATCTCTATCTCGACCGCACGGATGTGGCGTTTCGGGTGGGGCGGCTGGCAAGCTCGGGCCTGACCGCGATCCGTCTGGGTCATGCGGCGCGCAAAATCGTGGCCTCGCCCGATTATCTGCGCCGGCGCGGTGTGCCGCAAAGCGGTGCCGATCTGGCGGATCATGCCTGCCTTGGCTTTAATTTCCGCCGCTCATCGCCGGTCTGGCCGCTGCAGGAGGGCGGGCGGATCATCGACAACCGCGTGAATGGCCCGCTTCTGGCCAATAAT
This sequence comes from Paracoccus sp. IB05, assembly GCF_016405985.1. Lineage (GTDB taxonomy): Bacteria > Pseudomonadota > Alphaproteobacteria > Rhodobacterales > Rhodobacteraceae > Pseudogemmobacter. The sequence continues at coordinate 14,835 of NZ_JAEFCF010000040.1, read as the reverse complement.
GGCGAGACGGTGCGTCAGATGGCGCTGGCCGGAATGGGTCTTGCGCGGATGGGGGAGTTTCATATCCGCAAGGATCTGGCGCGCGGCACACTGGTCGAGGTGCTCGCCGAGGCCGTCGACGGTGACAATGAAGATGTGCATGCCGTCTTTTTGGGCGGCGATCACCTGCCGCGCCGTGTCCGTGCCTTCCTCGATTTCATGACCCCCCGGCTGCGGCATTTTCTGGAACAGGCGCCGGGCTACCGCAGCAGCTGAGACGGCATCGGCGCGGCATGCGCAGGGCGGTGACCAGCTGGTCCGGGCGCAGGATCCCGATGCGGATTTCCTCTTGCGAGGCAACCGGCACCACCCTTCGCGGCGAGACCTGATCGCCCCGACCGGCAGCAATAAGGCGAAACGGCAGACCCGGACGCGCGCCAGGCCGATGATCCGGCGTGCTGTCGGGCTGGCTGGAATCCCCGCCAATACGCGGATCGAACAGGCGAGAGATTTCGAGGCGCAATCCAGCCTGATGGCGTTCTGAAATCCTGCCCTCGTCCGATTTCTCCGATCCTGGCAGGCTATTCCGAATGGCACAAAAACACGCCGAATTAACCGCTGTTGCCTGTCTTTGGTGCTGTCATCGGCTGGCCCTGTCGCAAGGGTTGATTCAATTGCCCCGCATTGCAGGCGGTGTTCCCAGAGCAATACAGCCGCGACCTGGCGCCGCCCGCAAAGCTTGAAGAACAGAAGCGATTCCCAAATTCCTGCAGTGCCGCGGCATGACGACCAGACCATTTGTGGCGCCGCAATATGCTCCGGGCGCGGATTCGAAGGAATCCCGATGCGGGTGACCAACATCTTCGGTAATTCCGGGCCTGAATATCAGAACACGGAAAGACCCTTTGATATTCAGAGCTTTGTCGAAATGCCCCGGGCCGCAAGGAGGCTGGAACTCTGCAAATCATTTTATGATTTCTGCGTGCAGATCGGGTCGGGCGCTTGCGCTATATCGGAGCATATCAGCGCCCGGGAAGCCGGTCATGACGCGCCGCAGAGGATCTTCGCGGTCAACGGGTCCGGCCTCGATGCCGATGTGGGCGAGATCGCCCGGGCTATTTCTCCAATCCGCCCGGGGCTGCTGGTCATTTGCCGCAGCCTGTCTGGCCTCGCAGACCTGGTCATCGCCTTGATGTTCACCTGGGGATTCCGCGACAATGACCTCCGGGCCACCTTCTGCCGGTCGCAGACCGGACTATGCAATGATCTGGGGAGCTTTCTCTCTGGCGCAGCTGTGTCGGGCTTTCCAATGGTTTCCGCCATTCGGCGGGTGCCAGGGGGAGCGTCCTTTTCGTGACCGGCTTCGGCCTTGTCCCGGACTGTGTCAAAGCGCTGAACAAGGTGAAAGGCCGCAAAGCAGCCGGTCCATCACCGCGCCGTCAAACACTCTGAAACGGGTCGCGGGCGGGGTGAGCAGTGCCTATCCGCTTCCCGTCAACACTGAAGAGCTATGTGACCCTTTCCCCACTTGCACCAGGCGGATGGCAGAATTCTTCGCTGACGACCGGTCCCGGACCTGCTGTGCCGGGGTCGTTGCCAGATATGAATGGTCATGGCCGTGCCCCGCAGGTTCGGAGAGCGGTTTCAGATTTCGGTCGTCATCGGGTTTGGCTCGACCTTCCCGTTGATCCTCTTGGGCGCGCTTGCGACCTGTGCACCAGGTGTTTGATCCCACGGTTTGCTGGTGCGATCCTTTCTCTGGAATGGAAGGACGCCCTTTGGGAAAAATTCGTCATGGCAGCGCCACGACCACGCACGCCGTCAGAGCAGCAATACAGCGATCGCAAGTCGAAGATCTGCCCGCCATTGGTTCAAGGGCGGGTCTGAGGGCTCGCGCAGTTGAGCCGTGAGTTGGGCATCAATCTCAAGACCGTTGCGAAGTGGCGCAAGCGGTCGACCGTCGAGGATATGAAGACGGGGCCTTCGGAGCCACGATCCACTGTCCTAACCTTGGCGGAAGAAGCAACCCGCGCCTCGCAGGGGCGCGATGCGGCAGCAGTACGGGAGCGGGGGCCCTGACCTGACCCGAGGCGACGGGGGGGCTTCGGTCTCCGGGTGACCACTCCCCGAGGTCAGATTGCCGGTCCTGGCCCTGCGCGGGCTTCTGTCCTTTCGCACGGCCGGCAGGTCAGCCGGCACTGCTGAGCCGCTCGAGCAGCGCGTCGAGCTCAGGGTCGCTCTCTGGGTGGATCAACTCGCCGGGCGAAGGATAGCTGCCGCCGGCGACCTCGCTGCGAAAGGCTGTAAGCGCCCTTTGCCGTTCGATGACGATCTGCTGGCGCAGGCTGGCCACATCCCCCCAGGAGCGGGCATGGCGTGGCAGGCGCGGGCTGTCGCCGATGATGTCCGAGGTGAACAGGAACGCCACATCACCGCCCGGGCCTGAGCCGAGCGAGACGGTGACCAGCCCCGATTTGCGGGTGATGGCCGAAAGCAAAGGCGCTGCGACCAGCTCGGCCTCGACCGCGAAGGCACCGGCCTCTTCGAGGCGGCGGAAGCGATGCCAGAGCTCTTCGGCCTCGGACGGCTCGCGCCCGACGCCGCGGGTGCGGCCGGTCCAGGTGCTTTTGCGCGGCACGAAGCCCAGATGGCCCATGACGGGGATATCTTCCGCCGCCAGCAGGCTGACGACCGAAAGGCGGCGCGCGGTGATCACCGCATCGGCGCCATCGGTCAGGGCGCGAAAGGCGGTGCGCAGGATCTCGTCTTCGGTGATGGCTTCAGCGAAACCAAGCGCCGCCGTCACAAAGACCCGTTTCGATCCGCGTCGGACGGTTGTCACATTGGCAGCACGGCAGACCACCATCTCAATCCCGGCGGCTTCGGCGGCTTCGGCCTCTTCTGCGGTATCGGCGGTGACCTGGGCGTGGCGGGCGGGGGTACCTTTCCCCGCCCGGAGCGAGCCGACCGTCACCATGCGCTCGGCCGGTTGCGCGGCCCAGTCAAAGATCTTCGGCATCAGGCTTTCAGCTTCCGCGCATATTCCGGCGGCGCGATGACGCCCGGCTTGTCGAACCATTTCGGCACATCGACGCCCGACCACAGCAGGATATTGCCCCAGGGGTCAAAAGCGCCGGTGCGCACAATCACCTTGGCCTGTGCCGCCATCGCACCCAGGATATTGGCATGCGTGGTCATCTCGTGATCGGCATCGGGGAAGAGCGTCTTCACTTTATCCAGCAAGACCGGGTTGTTCGTTGGCAGGTTGTCAGCATAGCTGACTTTCTCAGCCACGAAATCCGAAGCGATCAGCGACAGCACCTGGCCCAGATCCGGCAGGTCTTTCTCGATCGCGAGATCGACGCGCCAGGCCGTGTCGGGGATCGGGAAGCCTGCATCACAGACGATCATCAGATCGCCATGCCCCATCGAGGCAATGGCATGGTTCAGTTCAGCGTTCAGAATGCGACCGCGTTTCATTGGATTTCCTTCGCAAAGGCTTCGATTTCATGGCGCCGCCCCAGCGACGGCACCACGCCGAGTTTCGTGCAGGCCCAGGAGCCGCAAAGCGTGCCATAGCGCGCGGCCTCGGGGATGGATTTCCCCTCGGCCAGCGCCACGGCAAAGCCCGAACAGAAGGCGTCGCCCGCGCCGGTGGTATCGACCACCGCGACCTCGGGGGCGCGAATATGCAGGTCATGCTCGTCCGAGAGGATCAGCACACCTTCACGTCCAAGCGTCACCACCACCGTGCCAACCCCAAGCCGCCTGAGCCGGATCGCCAGATCGCGGGACGGGGTCGGGTCGTCAGGCTTCAGGCCCAAAAGGATCCGCAGTTCGCTTTCATTCGGGATCAGCACATCGACATGTTTGAAAATCGAGGGATGCAGCGCACGGGCCGGTGCCGGGTTCAGGACTGTTCTCGCCCCCGAGGCCTTGCCCAGTTCCATCGCGCGCGAGGCGGCGGCATCGGGGATTTCCAGCACCGTCATCACCACATCCGACATGGCCAGCCGGTCGGCGGATTTGTCAACCTCGGCCGCATCCATCGCGTTATTCGCGCCCATATCGAGGATGATAAAGTTGTTGCCCTCGGTGTTAAGAATGATGAACCCCACCCCGGTCGCGCGGTCCGGCAACTCGGTCACATGGCGGGCGTTCACCCCTTCGGCGCGGTACATATCGGTGGCGATCTTTGCCAGCGCGTCATTCCCCACACAGGCGACCAGCGCCGAATCCGCGCCAAGCCGCGCCGTGGCGACCGCCTGGTTCGACCCTTTGCCCCCAGGCCCCATATCGAAATCGGAGCCCAGAATTGTCTGGCCAAAAATCGGCAGGGTGGGGGTTCTGATCGTCATCCCAACCGCAAAACTGCCGACAACGGTAATAACCGGTTTCTTCATGCTGCCCCCTCCACTTCGGACAGATGTGCGGGCTGCACACTCGCCGCCATCATCAGATTTTGCTCGGAAATCTCCGCTCCGGTGAAATCGCGCGAGACCATGCCATGCGCCATCATCACCACGCGGTTTGCGTGCAGGACGAGTTCGGGCAGTTCGGACGAGATCATCAGCACCGCCAGTCCTTCTCCCGCCAGGCGTTTCAGGATCGCGTAGATCTCGGCTTTCGCGCCGACATCGATGCCCCGGGTTGGTTCATGCAGGATCAGAACCTTCGGCTCTGACACGATGCCGCGCGACAGGATGATCTTCTGTTGATTGCCGCCCGACAGCGTGCTCATCACCTGGCCCGGCCCGGATACGCGGGCGTCAAAGGCGCGGATCTGCTGGCTGGCGGTTTCCCCGATCAGGTCATTCCGCAAAACGCCGATCTTCGAGTGGCGGTCGAGCGTCGAGGACACCACATTCTGCGCCACTGACATCGACAAAAGCGCGCCGCCGTTGCGGCGATCCGCCGGGATCAGTGCGATTCCGGCCCGAATGGCAGCCATCGGCTTTTGCGCCGGCAGTGTCTGGCCGGCAATGGTCACGGTGCCCGAACGCGGGCAGAGGCCGAAAATCGCCTCGGCCAGAATATCCTTGCCGCTGCCGGGCAGGCCGCCGATCCCGAGGATCTCGCCGGGGCGCAGATCAAGCGAGACGCCGTTGATCTCGCCCGGCACCCGGAAGTCGCGCAGGGACAGAACGGGCGCCGTGTCGCGCGGCGGATGGGTTATTCCGTAAGGCGCGGCATCCCCCAGATCGCGCCCGACCATCGCGGCCACCAGATGCGGCACTTCGATGCCGGTCAGATCGGTGATGCTTTCGACCAGTTCGCCATCACGCATGACACTGATCCGGTCGGAGAGCGCCAGCACCTCATTCAGGTGATGCGAGATATAGACAATCGCCACGCCCTCCGCGCGCAGCTGGCGCATGATGTTGAACAGGTGTTCGGATTCATGTGGCGAGAGCGCCGAATTCGGCTCGTCCAGCACGAGGACCCGCACCTTGCGGGCCAGCGCGCGGGCGATCTCGACTAGCTGCATCTGCGCCACCGACAGATCGCGCAAAGGTGTCGCGGGGTCGATATCCATGCCGAGCCGGGCGAGGATTTCACGCGACTGCGCTTGCGCGCGGGCACGGCGGATCAGCTGCCAGGATGGGATCTCTGCCAGCGCCGGCAGCATCACATTCTCGCCCACCGAGAGGTTGCGGCACAAAGACAGCTCCTGGAACACCACAGCAATCCCGCGCCGCCGCGCGTCCAGCGGCGAGGCCAGCCGCAGCGGTTGGCCATCCAGCATAAGCGTGCCCTCGCTTGGCGCCAGAACGCCCGCGAGAATATTCATAAGCGTCGATTTTCCCGCGCCATTCTCACCGATCACGGCATGAATCTCGCCCGGGTTCAGCGACAGCGACACATTCGAGAGCGCGCGCACACCGGGGAAAGATTTGCCGATCCGCTGAAAACTGACGACGGGGGACCTGTCCATCTGCATTCCGTGCCGATCTGTTCAGAAACTGTCCGGGAAACGTCCCGGGCCCCGACGAGCCCGGGACGCTTTGATCAGTTCACGTCTGCGATATTTGCAGAGGTGAAGATGCCGACGCCGGTGTCGAGATCGTCAATGGTCTCGCCGTTGAGGAACTTCGCCAGCAGGTCAACGGCGGCAAAGCCCTGGGCTTCCGGAGCCTGGTCGATGGTCGCCTGGATCACCCCGTTCTCGACGAACTCAACCGTCTGGTCGAGCAGGTCAAAACCGACGATCTTGACCTCGCCCGCGCGGCCATTGCGATCCACCCAGGAACCGGCTGCCGGAGTGGTGCAGCATTCAAGGCTCAGAAGCCCCGAGATTTCCGGGTTGCCAAGCATGGCGTTTTCAATCGCGGCATACATTTCCTGCGGATCGGTGCCGGTATTGACGGTCTGCACCACCTCGGCCGCGGGGCAACCGGCCGCCATCGCCTCGCGCGCGCCGCTTTCGCGGTCGAGCGACCATTGCGCGGCTGCATCCAGCGTGAGGATCAGCAGCTTGCCCTCGGGATGCACCTCGCACATCAGCTTGCCGGCTTCGCGGCCCGACTGGATCAGATCCTGGCCGGCGAATGCGATGCGTTTGCTGTCGGGATTGTCGGTATTATAGGTGATGACCGGGATGCCCGCCTCGACCACGCGGTCGATGATCGGTGCCAGCGCATCGGTCGAGACCGAGGAAATCGCCAGCCCGTCCATCGTGTCCAGCAGCGCCTCGATCTCATTGATCTGGCCATCGGCATCGGCGCCAACCGGGCCGATGAATTTCGCTTTGACCTTGTCCAGCGCATCGCCGCGCTCGACGCCTGCGCGGATCTGCGGCGCGAATTCATTCGAGACATCGTGATACGAGACGAAGATGTTCAGCTCTTCGCCCGCGGCCACCTTTTCGGCGATCCGCGGCGCCAGGGCGAAATCCTTGACATTGATCGGGTCAGCTCCGGCCAGCATCGGCCAGGCAAGCCCCGCGACCAGCGCGGTTCCAAGCAGTTTTTTCATCTGAGTTCCTCCCTCTTTGTTGTTTTCGATCATGCCCTCCCGCATGATCGCCCCTATCGGGGTCATTCAGATCCGGCGTTCCCGGATGGTCCATTTGTCGATGGCAACCGCGACGACGATGACGAGGCCGATCAGGAATTCCTGGGCGAATGGCGAAACCCCGGTCAGCACCAGCCCGTTGCGCAACACGCCGATGATCAGCACACCAAGGATGGTGCCGATGATGGTGCCTTCACCGCCCGCAAGCGAGGTGCCGCCGACGATGGTGGCGGCGATCACGTCCAGCTCCAGCCCCAGTCCGGTGCGCCCTGCCTGGCCCGAGGGCAGGAAGGCGATCGACAGGATACCGGCAAAGGCGGCAAGGCCGCCCATCAGCGCGAAGGCTGCGATCTTCACGCGCTCGACCGAGATCCCCGAGACGCGCGCCGCCTTGGTCGATCCGCCCACCGCCAGCACGCGAAAGCCGAACGAGGTCCGCGCCAGCAGGAACCAGCCCGCCAGCGCGATCAGGGCAAAGAACACAAGCTGCATCGGGATGCCGCCAACCGAGCCCTGACCAAGGAAGGTGAACTGCGCCAGCACATCCGGCGCGGCGCCATTTTTGGCGTTGACGGTGACCGGGCGGCCATCCGTCAGGATCAGCGCCGCACCGCGCACCATCGACAACATGCCAAGCGTCGCGATCAGGGAGGGCAGCCGCCCATAGGTCGACAAAAGCCCGTTGATAATGCCGATCACAATCCCGGCCAGGATGCCCAGCACCAGGGGCGCGAAAAGCCCGTAGCCGGCGACGATCACCATGCCGGTCACCAGGCCGCAAAACGCATAAATCGACCCCACCGAGAGGTCGACTTCGCCCGAGGCGAGCACGAAGGTCATGCCGACCGCCATGATCCCCAGAAGCGAGACCTGACGCCCGATATTCAGCAGATTATTGGTTGTGAGAAAGCGATCATTCAGCAGCGTCAGCGCGATACACATGACCAAAAGGGCCAGCGCGACGCCGGTTTCGCGCCCGCCGAACCGCAGGAACCGCTTTTTTGCCGCTTTTGCGGCAGGCTGTGCCAGAGATCCTGTCATCAGCTTCCTTTCCGGGATGGCCGCAATCAGGGCCTTTCTGGGATGGCGAATGGCCCGCCGTCGCGGGCCATAATGGCTCAGGAGAACCGAAGTCAGGCAGCCATGAAGCTGCCGGCAGGAACCGGCTTCATCTCTTCGTAATTGCCATATTCGCGCAGACGGGCGAAGGGCGCATTCGAGACGGCGTTATAAGAGCAAATGTAACCCCAGCGATAGGTGTCGCTGTTGTTTGCATCCGAGCGGTGCAGCAGATTGCCGTGGAATACCAGCGCGTCACCGGCTTCCATCTCGACATAGAGATGCTCGTAGCGCTCGATGGCGGCCTCGAGATGGGTGCGCGCCACATTGGTCTGGCCATCTTCGCGGACGTGATCCAGACGGCCGAGCTTATGGGTGCCGCTCAGCACCTGGAGGCAGCCGTTTTCTTTGGTCGCCTTGTCGAGCGAGATATAGATCGACAGCATATCGGGGCGCAGGCAGCCATTGTTGTACCAATAGCCGAAATCCTGGTGCCATTCCCAGGCGCCGCCCTCGCGGGGCTGTTTCATCGTCATTTTGTGGCTGTAGAGATAGCTCTCTTCACCCAGCAGCGCTTCGGCCTGCAACACCATGCGCTGGTCACGGGCCAGAAGCCCGTATTTGTCATCGCCAGCGGTGTTCCACATCTTCAGAAGCGTGCTTTTGCCATCGCGGTCACCCTTGGCCATGACACTGCCTTCGCGGGCCTCTTCTTCAAGCTGCTTGCGGGCGTGGTCCCGGAAATTGGTGACTTCTTCGGCTGAAAGCAGCCCTTTGACGATATAGAAGCCATCTTCCGCATAGCGGTTCTGCTGGTCCCTGGTCGGCATGAGCATGACCCGGCCCTCCCTCTGTCTTCGAAATGAAATCCGATCCTCCGGACCGCGCGCCATGGCTGCAGCGGCCCCTCCTGTGGCGGTTATGACCTGTCGGGTGCCATTCTAAAATGGACTCTCAGATCAATTATTTGTACAAAACGCGCATGATTGCGCTCCGCGAAAAACGAACGGTTTTTGTCGAAAACCTGCATACGCTGCCCGATCCCCGCTGGGACGGCGCAGTTACCCGTGTGGCCCGGGCGGGCCATGTGATCTGTGGCCCGGATTATGCGATCAGCCGGCTGTCCTCGCCGGGATTCGATCTGCTGTATTGCCGGGAAGGGCAGGGGACGATCCGCATCGGCGAGGAGCTGCGCCGGATCGGCCCCTCGACCTGCGCGGTGATTGCGGGCGATCAGCCGCATGGCCATTTCGCCGACCGACAGGACCCCTGGGTGCTGTACTGGCTGCGCATCACCGGGGCCGAGGCGACAGAGATGATGCGCCTGCTGTTCGGCCCCGCGGGGCGGATCCCGATCGCGCGCGGGGCGGCGGTCGCCGACTGGTTTTCCCGCCTCTTTGATCTGATGCGCGAGCGGGGCACGAACCAGGATCTGCTGATCAACCGGCAGATCGGCGAACTCTGGTCATTGCTGAATGCCGAAAGACTGGCACTTGAAAGCGACCGTCTGCCGCCCGCGCTGATGCGCCTGATCGCCGCGATGGGCGCCCGCCCCGAGCTGCGCTGGACGGCGGAAGACATGGTTTCAACAGCCCGGATGAGCGCGGCACAGCTGCGCCGCCTGTTCAGCGCGCATCTGCAGACGACACCGCGCGACTGGCTCAGGCGGCAGCGGATCCAGCGCGCTCAGGATCTGCTGCTGCGCCAGGGGGTTACGGTCTCGGCGGTCGCTGAGGCCTGCGGCTTCAGCGACATCTATCATTTCAGCCGCGAATTTCGCCGGGTGGTCGGTCTGTCACCGACCGCCTGGCGTCAGTCAGATGGCGGCGGCGGTTTGTGAGACCTTGTCACTTTGCCCGAGGATGCCGGGCAGCACCGCCGCCAGCCGTTCGATATCCGCACCGGTTGTGGCATGGGAGGTGACCAGCCGGATCGCGGTCTGCCCGTCTGACCGGGCAATGAGATAATGCGCGAAACCGGCCTGGTTCAGCGCCTCGCTCTGCCCGGCACTGGCGGCAAAAAACAGCATATTCGCTTCGACCGGGTAAAGCGGGCTGTGACCTGCGGTCCGCATAAGACCGGCAAGCTGGCTCGCCATGGCGTTGCTATGCGCGGCCAGCCGCAGCCAGAGGTCATTTTCCAGCCAGGCTTCGATCTGGGCCGAAAGGAACCAGAGCCGCGATGCCAGATGCCCGGCGCGTTTCATCAGCCGGTCAAATCCGGCGGCCTGATCGGGGTTGAAGATCAGAACCGCTTCGGCCCCGGGCGCACCGCTTTTGGTCGCGCCGAGACAGAGGATATCGACGCCGGCGCGCCAGCTCAGATCCGCCGGTGTGCTGCCGGTTGTCGCCAGCGCATTGGCAAAGCGGGTGCCATCCATATGGACGCCCAGCCCGGCCGCCCGTGCCGGCCCGGTCAGCGCCCGGATATCGGCGGCGCGGTAGGCGGTGCCCAGTTCCGTGCACTGGCTGAGCGAGAGCACAGCCGGTCGCATCCGGTGCGGATCCTGGCTGTCATGAAGGGGTGGCAGATCGTCGGGCGAGATCCTGCCGTCGCGCGCCCCGATCGGCAGCAGCCGGGCCCCCGACTGGAATTCAACCGCGCCGCATTCGTCGAGATTGATATGGGAGTCGCGATGGCAGATCACTTCGGCAAAACGTGGCGCGAGCTGTGTCAGGGCCAGCGCATTCGCCGCCGTCCCGGAAAACAACGGGAAAAAGCGCAGATCGCGGTCAAAGACCTCGCAAAAGCGGCCTTCGACCCTTTTTGTGATCTCATCCGCAGCATAGGGCGAATGACCCTGGCGCAGCACGGGCGCGAGGGCATCGAGCAGCTCCGGCGATGGCGGGCAGCTGTTATCAGACCGGAAATCAGTCATTGCAGCGCATTGATCCCCGCAAGGACCGCCGCGCGCGGCGTTTCCTCGAGCAACTGGAACAGGCAGTCACCAGGCAGGCAGCGCCCCATTGCGCGGACCACCGCGACGATCCCGTCGCTGGTGAAATGCAAGGGGATGGGGGCGTCTTCCGGGCGCTCCGGCCGGTGGATCCAGCCGGCAGGCTGACCCTTTTCCACCACATCGCCGGGCTCGGCCAGGGGCTCGAACACGCCTTCCCCCGGGGCATAGGTGAAATGGGCCTGCGTGTTGAAGACGAAGCGGGTCGCGATCTCCTCACGCCATTCCCCGGCCAGGTCCAGGATGCCGAGATGGTCGAGGAGGCGGTATACACAGCGCTCGGCCACATTCAGATCAGCGGCATTCAGCGCGCCGCCGCCGCCAAATTCGCCCGAGAGATGCATGACCCCTTTGCGCAAAGCCGCCCGTCCGGCGACCGGCGCGGCAGGGATCCCCGCCTGCGCCCAGGACAGCGGCGCATTCATCGCCTCAAGCGCGGCGAAGGTCCTGGCCGCCATCGCGGCATCACAGCCCAGATCGGCATAGGAACAGGAAAGATGGCGCAGCGAACTGCCCCCCGAATGCAGATCCAGCATCGCGTCACACAGCGGCAGCAGCTCTTCGGCGATGAAAGCCGCAATCTGCCCGGTTGGGGTGTCAGTATAGTGATCCCCAAAGCTGCGGTTGAGATTGCCACCATCAAGCGGAGAGGTGCGCTGGCCCGCGACAACAGCGGGCAGATTTGCCGCCGGCAGAACGAGGATCCGGCCCCTGATGCGGCTGACATCAAGGCTGCGGATTAGCCGCGTCAGAGCCAGCTGCCCCTCATATTCATCCCCATGCGAGCCCGCCATCAGAAGGATCGTCGGTCCCTCGCCATTGGCGAAAACCGCGAAAGGGATTGCGATTGTGCCATAGGCGGAACGATGGACAGAATGCTCGACACGGATCCAGCCGACCTGGCGCCCCTGGGCGGTCAGGTCCGGCTCACACCAGACGGAGGTGAGGGACATGCAGTTCTCCGGTTATGAGGACGGTGACCGGGTTTCCGGTCACCGGAACGGTCCGGGCGGCACGCGATGCGCCCGGAGCCCCTGGCGCGGCGGTCAGCCTTCCAGCCAGATCCGTTCGATGATGCGGTCGCCCGAGAGGTCTGCGACATTGCTTGGCTCGAACCCTTTGACCCGCACCGATTTCGCATCGAGGAAATCGGCAAAGACCGGGATCGCGCTCGGCCCCTCATTGTGCAGGATCGCCTGCATCTCGCCATAGATCTCTTTGCGGCGGTCGAAATCGAGCGCGGCCTTGCCCTCGGCCAGCAGCGCATCAAAGCGCTCATTGGACCAGTAGCTTTCATTCCAGGACGAGCCGGTGCCATAGATCAGCGAGAAGGTCTGGTCGATCGGGCGGTTCAGCCAGCTGGACACCGCGAAGGGCTGCTTCATCCAGGCGTCGGTCCAGTAGCCATCCGCCGGGCGGCGTTGCACATTGATCTTCAGGCCCGCCGGCCCGGCCTTGGCGGCATAGACCATGGAAAGGTCAATCGCTTCGGGTAGCGCCGCCTCGGACGTATAGAGGTCGATGCTGAAATCTTCCATCCCGGCGGCCTTGAGGTGGAATTGCGCGCGTTCCGGGTCGAACAGGCGCTGCGGCAGGTCGGCATTGTAATAGGGGCTGTCGGGCGAGATCGGGTGATCATTCCCCAGCGAGCCCAGCCCGCCCATCACCAGATCCAGCATCGCCTGACGGTCGCAGCCATACATCAGCGCCTGGCGGATATGATTGTTGCTGGTCGGTTCCTTGTCAGCGGCGCAGATAAAGGTCCAGTGGACCGCACCGGGCGAGCGCACCAGGTCCAGCTTCGGGTTGTCGCGGATGAAGGGCACGACCTTGCGGTCGACCTGATTGATCACGTCGATCATGCCGCTTTGCAACGCCGCGAGCCGCGAGGTGCCGTCATTGATCACATGGATCACCACCTGATCGACATGGGCGCGATCAGATTTCCAGTAATCCGGGTTGCGTTCCAGCACCGCCCGCACGCCGGGGTCAAAACTGACCAGCCGATAGCCGCCGCTGCCGGTCAGGTTCGGCCAGTCTGTGAAACCATCGGGCACAATCATCGCGTGATAATCGGCGAAGACGCGCATGAATTCAGCATTGGCGCTGTCAAGCACCACCGTCACTTCGTCCGCTGCGGTCACCTGAATGTCGCTGATCGTGTTGAACAGGGATTTCGCGCCAGAGGTCGTGTCTTCACCGCGATGCAGATTGACCGAATAGACCACGTCAGCGGCATCAAGTGTCTTGCCATTGTGGAAGGTGACACCGCTGCGGATCTTCAGGACCCAGGTGATGGCGTCGGTGCTGTCCCAGCTTTCGGCAAGTTCGGGCGCCAGCGTGCCGTCGGGCAGCACCTCGACCAGCTGGTTGCAGACCGCAACCCCGATCACCCGCTGCACCTGCTGGGTAAAGGCGCGCGGGTCGAGCGAGTTGTCGGTGCTGCCCCCGGCCATCCCCAGATTGAACACGCCGCCTTTGACCGGCGCCGCGCTTTCGGCGCGCGCCATGCCAAGGGGCAGCAAGAGACCAAGCGCAGATCCTGCCGCAAGGAAGCCGCGCCGGCTGAGGCCAGAGCGTGTGCCAGAGCGTGTGCCGGTGAGAGGGAAAGATGTCATCTGATATGTCCCTGTTGTCATTTGTTTTGATTGTTCAGATCGCGTTCATCGTCGCTGAGGCTGCGGTCTGTATGCTCCTGCGCCGCTTTGACTGCGGCCCCGGCATCGCCGGCGAGGATCGCGTCGATCATCGGCTGATGCCATTCGATCAGATTGATCCGGGATGGCCAGTTCAGCTCCGACCAGCGATAGAGCCATTCGGTATGGCCCGAGATCGCCTCATATTGCCGTTTGAGAAGCCCGTTTCCGCAAAGCCCCACAATGCCACTGTGAAACCCGAGATCGGCCTTGACCCGATCCTCGGCGACCCCGGACATCTCTGCCGATCTGAGCCGCTGGCCGAGTTCGGTCAGCCTGTCGCGCTTGTCGTGATCCATGGAACCGGCCAGCAACCGGACGGCCAGTTCCTCCAGCGCGCCGCGAAGCTGGTAGCTCTCGCGCAAAACTTCGGGGTTGATCTCTTTCACCGACCAGCCGGCATAGGGGCGCCGGACCAGCAGGTTTTCGGTTTCTAGGGCCGCAAAAGCCGCCCGCACCGTGCCGCGCGCCACCTGAAGGGCATTCGCGACCTCCTGTTCGGTCAGGCGTTGTCCGGCCACAAGCTCACCGGCGACAATCATGTTGCGCAGGTGCGAAATCGCCCGGTCCGTAAGACTTACTTTCTCGAACAGCATGAAAGACCCCCCGATTCCTCGAAAGATAGATGATTGTTAGCAATCAGCAACACAGATTCGGGCGGGCGGGGGTTTTTCTGCGACTGTTCAGGCCGGAGCGCCTGATTTCCGGGCAAAGTGCCAGGACAGCAGAGCCCTGGGCTTTGCCGGAGCCGTCATCGTAGGGGCGCAAAGCCGGCAGTGTTCAGGATTGCCAGCAATGCGGCCCTTCGCTGAGGCGGCGCACCACGTCAGGCAGGTTTCCGTCGGCCAGATTTGCAAGGCTGGTTTCATCCAGCACTGAATAGCCCCGAGTTTCTTAGACGCCTTCACGTCTCATCATCTGCTCTCGTTCAAACTCGGCGGGCGACAGCATCCCGTTCCTCGCATGCTTGCGCTTCGGGTTGTAGAACATCTCGATGTAATCGAACACGTCCTGCCTTGCCTCTTCGCGGATCCGATAGGTTCTGCGCCTGATGCGCTCGCGCTTGAGCAGGTTGAAGAAGCTCTCGGCGACTGCGTTGTCGTGGCAGTTGCCGCGGCGGCTCATCGAATG
>NZ_JAEFCF010000003.1 GCF_016405985.1 Paracoccus sp. IB05 | reverse complement strand
GAGCACGCCTTCAACATCGCGCCGAACCTCTTGCAACAGGACTTTTCGGCGAGTGCCCCGAACCAGAAGTGGGGAGGCGATATCACCTACATCTGGACGCGTGAGGGTTGGGTTTATCTGGCCGTCATCATCGACCTGTTCTCGAGGCGCGTGATCGGGTGGGCCATCAGCAACCGGATAAAGCAGGATCTGGCGATCAGGGCGCTGAACATGGCTGTTGCCCTGCGACGACCGCCACCTGGCTGCATTCACCATACGGATCGCGGCGCGCAATACTGTGCCCATGACTATCAAAAGCGGCTGCGCCTGCATGATTTCACGGTGTCGATGAGCGGTAAGGGAAACTGCTATGATAATTCGGCGGTCGAAAGCTTCTTCAAGTCATTGAAAGCCGAACTGATCTGGCGCCGGGATTGGCACACCCGGCGTGATGTCGAGATCGCACTCTTCGAATACATCAACGGCTTTTATAACCCGCGACGCAAACACTCAGCCCTCGGCTGGAAATCACCCGTGGCCTTCGAGCAGAGGGCCGCCTAACATGAGCACCTGACCGGAACAGAACCGGGACAGGTCCAGAGCGAGTGCGTGCTCACCCCGAGCCGCTCAGAGACCTCCTTGGCCGGATAGCCCCGCTCCGTGATCTGCACTACCGCATCGCGCTTGAAATCGTCAGTGAAATTACCTGTGCCCATCATGGCCTCCTTGCCTCAAAGTTAGCGAAGAAGGCGTCCACGAAACATGGGGCTATTCAGGGAGATCTGGCCCGGGTGCGATAGCAGGCGGTCGACAGCGGTATAAAGGTCACCCGGTCGGCCCAGTACACAGTCAAATCCTTTGTCCCCCTTTCCAGAGGCGGCAGCCTCGGCTACGAATGGCGGCATGCGCTGGACGATCCCAAATACCC
Organism: Paracoccus sp. IB05; assembly: GCF_016405985.1. Lineage (GTDB taxonomy): Bacteria > Pseudomonadota > Alphaproteobacteria > Rhodobacterales > Rhodobacteraceae > Pseudogemmobacter. The sequence continues at coordinate 214,384 of NZ_JAEFCF010000003.1, read as the reverse complement.
TCACTTTCATGCGGCTGCTCGCGGCTCCCGGCGTAGCTGTGTTGTTTCTCTATTTTCACAGGCCGTGGGCCGACTGGCTGGCGCTTGCGCTTTTCATCGGTGCGGCGGTGACCGACTATTTCGACGGCTACCTTGCGCGGTTGTGGAAACAGGAATCCAAATTCGGGGCCATGCTGGATCCGATTGCCGACAAGGCCATGGTGGTGATCGCGATCATGGTTCTGACTGGCTATAACGGCATGAACCCCTGGCTGATCCTGCCCGCCACCGTGATCCTCTTCCGTGAGGTTTTTGTCTCGGGGCTTCGCGAGTTTATCGGCGCGAAAGCCGGCACGCTGCGCGTGACACAGCTCGCCAAATGGAAAACCACCGCGCAAATGGTTGCGATTGCAGCGCTTTTCCTCGGGACCGGGCTCGATTATGTCAATGGGATCGCGGCGCGTGGCATGACGGTCGAGCAATATGTCGATGCGGTCCGCGCCGGTACGGCCGATCCGATCCGGGCCTGCGTCACACAAAACTGCGCCTCTTATGCCAATTCCATCGGCCTTGTGCTGATCTGGATCGCGGCGATCCTCACCGCCTTCACCGGTTGGGAATATTTCGCAAAATCAAGGCCATACCTGCGAGATGATCCATGATCGAGATCCTCTATTTCGCCTGGCTGCGCGAAAAGATCGGTCTGCCGCGCGAGAGGGTCGAGACCGGAGCGGCAACAGTTGCCGATCTAGTGCAGGAGCTCGCGCTGCGCGACGACGCCTATGCTCTGGCCTTCGCCGATCTGACCAGCCTGCGGGTGGCGCTTGATCAGGAACTGGCGGATTTTGACGCCCCGCTTGCGGGCGTGCGGGAAGTGGCTTTCTTCCCGCCAATGACCGGGGGCTGAGCCGTGACCGCGCCACTGATCCGGGTAGAGGCGGCGGCTTTTGACCAGGGGGCAGAGCTGAACCGCTTCGCTTCTGCCGCCGGTGCGGCCGGCGCGGTTGTCAGCTTTTCCGGCCTCGTGCGCGATGAGGGCGGTATCCTCGAAGCGCTTGAAATCGAACATTATCCTGCGATGACAGCCCTTGCGATCCAGGCCATTGCCGAAGAGGCCGCGCGCCGCTGGTCGCTCACTGCGACACTGGTGATCCACCGTTTCGGGCGGCTGGTTCCGGGCGAGGCGATCATGATGGTTGCCACCGCCGCCCGCCATCGTCGTGAGGCCTTCGAGGCGGCGGAGTTCCTGATGGATTATCTCAAATCGCGCGCGCCGTTCTGGAAAAAGGCCTTCACCGCCGGGGGCGCCGAATGGGTTGCCGCCAAAGCCAGCGACGAAGAGGCGCTTGGCCGCTGGGGCTGAACCGCCTTTCCTGACGGGGCTAGCCCTTCCGACCGAACCGTTCAGACCAGCAGGGTTGCAGATCGCCGCGCTCCGGGCGGGCGAGCCAGACCGCGCGGGCAATGGCGCGCGACAGGCAGACCGCCGCCGCATGGCCGATCTGGAACAGATCGGTCAGCGGGTCCTGCAAGTCCCGTGCACCGCTCGCGGCTGCAAAGACCAGATCTCCGTCGAGCAGCGTGTGCGAAGGGCAGATCGCCCGCGCCATGCCATCATGCGCGGCCACCGCGACCCGATGCGCCTCGGCCCTGGTCAAAGCGGCGTCGGTGGCGACAATCGCGATGGTGGTGGCCTCGCCCATCCGCTTCACCGGCAGGGGGGCTGCCGGCGCGGGCAGCGCCGGGGCCGGGCCGAGGCCGCCGAATTCGGCGCCCTCTTCGAACGGGGCGGCAAGAAACCAGGGGCCGTCACCCGCCGTCACCTGACCAAGCGCATTGACCGCGACCAGGGCCCCGACCGTGATCCCCGAGGGCAGCACCGCCGAGGCCGAGCCAAGCCCGCCCTTCAGTGTGCCGGTCATTGCCCCGGTGCCGGCACCGACGCTCCCGAGGCCGAAATCCACCGCCGCCGCCTCCAGCGCGGCGCGGCCAAGGGCGGGGTAGGGGCTGGTCACGGTCGCTTCGGGCCAGGCCTTATCACCGCCATTCAGCAGGTCGAAGAGGATGGCACCCGGCACGATCGGCACCCGCTGGTCGCCCACCGCATAGCCACGGCCCATCGCGCGCAGCCCCGCCATCACGCCGGAACAGGCATCAAGACCAAAGGCTGATCCGCCGGACAGCACCAGCGCGTCCACCCCGTTCACCAGCCGGTCGGGCGCCAGAAGATCGGTCTCGCGGCTGCCCGGGGCGCCACCCATCACATGTACCGCCGCCGTGAAGGGGCGGTCAGCCGTCAGGACGGTGACGCCTGATCGCAGGACCGGATCCGAGGCATTGCCGACCCGAAACCCCGCGACATCGGTGATCAGATTGCCTGGTCCTGGCCGCATCCGCCGCATCCCTTCCGCATCTTCTGCTCGACCCTGTTCAAGGCGCAGACTGCCCGCATTTCTGTCATTGATCCAGTGCCTGCGCCCGTATCTGCGCCCGCGCCGCAAGGTCCGGATCAGGCGAACCTGACCGAGGGGGATGCATGATTTGTTGCCTCAGTCGCAACACTTAACCTGTGCATTGGCTGCTCTGGCCCCTGAATCGACGCGCGCAGCCCTTCGGGACTTGACGTGGCGCGGAGGGCGTGGCGCATGGACTCTATGCGGGACGGCGGGGGCCGTCCTGAGTCGTTTTCACCACACCGGGATGATCTTCGTGATTTTCACACTGCCCCGCCTTGTTGCCGTGCTTGCCCTCTCCGCCCTTGCTGCCTGTGGCGCGAAACCGCAAATCGAACAGACGCCGGGCGTGGTCGCCGGCTACGAGGCCGTCGATGACGGCACCATCCATATTCCCGCCGTTCAGCCGAAATATCTGATGGAGGACCATCGCCGCGCCGAGGTCGCCTATAACGGTGATGACGCGCCCGGCTCGATCGTGGTCGATGTCTATTCGCGCAAGCTCTATTGGGTGATGCCTGACGGGCGCGCGGTGCGCTATGCCATCGCGGTGGGTCGCGAGGGCACCTCGTTCCGTGGCAATGGCTATATCGGGCGCAAGGCGGAATGGCCGTCCTGGACGCCGACCGCCAATATGATCCGCACCCGCCCCGATCTTTACGCGGAATATGCCGGTGGTCTGCCGGGCGGTCTTGAAAACCCGCTGGGCTCGCGCGCGCTTTACCTTTATCGCGGCGGCCGTGACACCATGTTCCGCATCCATGGCACCATCGACAATGCGTCGGTCGGGCTGGCGACCAGCGCGGGCTGCATCCGTCTTTACAACCAGGATGTGATGGATCTCTACACCCGCGCCGGCAATGGCACCCATGTCAAGGTCCGCAGCGAAGCCGAGAGTGTCGCGCTTGAGGGCCCCTATATGGATGACGCCTTTGGCCGTGCCGTGCCGGAGACCGAGGCGAATATCGCGAAGAAGGCGGCAGATGAGGCGGCCATCGTCAAAGCCGAGGCAGATGCCCGCGCCGCGGCTGAAAAGGCCGAGGCAAAGCGCCTGAAACAATGCAAGCGCAAGAAGATCGCGGCCGAGGATTGCCCGCGGCCAGAGGCTGAAACAGCCGCTGCGGGCTGAACCCGCCCAAGCCTCAACAGATGAAAACCGCGCCGGATCCTGGCGCGGTTTTTTCATGTGGAGGACCGTTTGCGGCTGTCATATTCGCGGTCAAAGTCCAGATCACCGCCCCTGATATATGGGCATTGACCGGGGCATTCCCGGAGCCTCAGGCGATGTTCAGGCGACGATCACATAGTCTTTCAGCGTGGTCTCGATCACCTCCCAGGTGCCGGCATAACCGGGGCGGATGATGAAACTGTCGCCCGCTTTCAGATGGGTTTCGGTGCCGTTCTGGTCGGTCACCACCGAATGACCCTCATGGATATAGACATATTCCCATTCGTCATAAGAGACCTTCCACTTGCCTTTGGTCGCCTGCCAGAGGCCGGAATAAAGCCCCTCCTTTTCCTCAAGGCTCCAGGTCGTATGGACCGGATCGCCCGCGATCACCTTTTCGGCCGAAGGGCGGTCGGTTTCGGGCGTGATGCCGTCACGGGTGACGCGCAGGATCAGGGGATGGGTCATCAATTGCTCCGTGGCTGAAAGGGGCTGTGCCGGGCATAAGCCCTGGCGCCGCCCGGTTTGGCCCATTGGCGCCGGGAGGCGCAGCGGCGTCAAGAGGGGGCCGCGGGAGGGGCGAAAGCCCAGGTGCTGCACTGCGGCGCTTAATTCTTGCACAAGTTGCAGCGCTATGCCCTTATGCCGCGCAATCTGTTAACGAAGCCCGGGACCTGCACCGCCGATGAGCGCCACTTCCTCCGCCAGGGCGGTTCTGCCGCCCGATATCAGGGCCATGAAAGGGGGGGCGCCGATCGTCACCCTCACCGCCTATACGACGCCGGTTGCGCGGCTGGTCGATCCGCATTGCGATGTGATCCTGGTGGGTGACAGCCTTGGTATGGTGATCCACGGACTGCCCTCGACCATCGGCGTGACGATGGAGATGATGATCCTGCATGGCCGCGCCGTGGTCCGGGGCGCGTCAAAGGCCATGGTGGTGATCGACATGCCCTTCGGGTCTTACGAGGAAAGCCCGGCCCAGGCGTTTCGCAATGCCAGCCGGCTGATGGCCGAGACCGGCGCGACCTCGGTCAAGCTGGAAGGCGGCGCGCATATGGCGGAAACGATTGCGTTTCTGACCGCGCGCGGCGTGCCGGTGATGGCGCATATCGGGCTGACGCCGCAATCGGTGAATACGCTGGGCGGCTATAAGGTCGTCGGGCGTGACGGTGAGGCTGAGAAGGTTATGGCCGATGCCCGGGCAACCGAGGCGGCGGGCGCCTATTCGGTGGTGCTGGAAAAGGTGCCCGCTGGGCTCGCAGCGCGGATCACCGGGGCACTCGTGATCCCGACCATCGGGATCGGCGCGGGTGTCGATTGTGACGGCCAGGTTCTGGTGGTCGATGATATGCTGGGGCTCTTTACCGAATTCCGCCCGAAATTCGTCAAGCGCTATGGCAATCTGGGCGAGGCTGCGGATCAGGCCATCGCGACCTATGCCGCCGAGGTGCGCGCGCGCGCCTTCCCTGGCCCTGATCATTCCTTTGCTGACACTATGCCAGGACCAAAAACCTCCAAATGACTGAAATCATTCATACTGTAGCCGAGCTGCGCCAATGTGTGCGGGCCTGGCGGGCGGCTGGCGATATGACCGGCGTGGTGCCAACGATGGGCGCTTTGCATGAGGGTCATCTGTCGCTTGCGCGGCGCGCGCGGCTGGAATGCGAGCGCGTGATCACCACGATCTTCGTGAACCCGCGCCAGTTCAACAATCCTGACGATCTGAGCCGCTATCCCCGCACGCTGGACTCCGATGCGACGCTTTTGAAATCGGTGCCGGTGGATGTGGTTTTCGCGCCGGATGTCGATGAGGTCTATCCCGATGGCTTCATCACCACGGTCTCGGTCGGTGGCGTGTCAGAACCGCTTGAGGGTCGTATGCGCCCGGGCCATTTCGACGGGGTCGCGACAGTGGTGACCAAGCTTCTTGGCATGACCGAGGCGCAGCGCGGCTATTTCGGCCAGAAGGACTGGCAGCAGTTACAGGTGGTGACGCGGCTGGTGGCCGATCTCAACCTGCCGGTGCAGATCGTCGGCTGCGAGACGGTGCGCGAAACGGATGGCCTCGCCATGTCCTCACGCAACCGCCAGCTGACCGGGGCGGGCCGCAGCATCGCGCCGGTGCTTTATGCCGCAATCAGCCGCGCCGCCGATGAGATCCGTGACGGTCAGAGCGACCGCATGGCGATCCGCGAGGCGGCGGAAACCATGCGAAATGCCGGTTTCGAGCGGGTGGAATATATCGAGCTGCGCGATGCTGCCACGCTGATGCCCTCGGATGACCCGAAACGCCCGCGCCGGATGCTCGCCGCCGCCTGGCTGGACGGGGTGCGCCTGATCGACAATATCCCGGTGTGACTGCGGCCGGATGCCTCCGGCGGGAGTATTTAAGTCAAGAGGAAATGCCAGCTTCCTCTTGATCAAAATACTCCGGGGGAGGCGGCCGCAGGTCGCCTGGGGGCAGCGCCCCCTGCGCCACGAGCCAATGGAGAAGGCGCCCGGATTTCTCCGGACGCCTTTCCTTTTTCGTGAAGTCACCAGTCCCGGCAGGGATCAGTTCAGCGGGCCCATCGGGGTTTCCGCTTCGACCATTGCCTGGGTCGCGGCAAGTTCCGGATCGGAAACGAGGCCGTAAGCGGCGAGCGGGCCATCGGGGCCAGCCACTTCATCCGAGACGAAGAACTGGACGAATTCCTTCAGGCCCGGCACCACGCCGAAATGGGCTTTCTTGACATAGATATAGAGCGGGCGCGAGATCGGGTATTCGCCGGCCGCGATGGTTTCCACCGAAGGCACGATACCGCCGATGGTGGCGACGCGCAGCTTATCGGTGTTGTTCTGGTAGAAGCTCAGGCCGAAGACGCCGATGGCGTTCTTATCGGCGTCGATGCGGGCGAGGGTCTCGGTATAGTCGCCGTCGATATCGACCGAAACGCCATCGGTGCGCAGGGCATGGCAGCCCGAAACAGCGGCTTTTTTCTTCGCATCGTCGTCGCCTTCGGCAGCGGCGAGGAACAGGTCATAGGCGCCGGTGGCCTTGCAGCCGACTTCCAGAACTTTCACGTCAAACACTTCGCGGGTGCCATGCTTGGTGCCCGGGATCATGGCGAGGATGTTTTGGGCCGGGAAATCGGCCTTCACATCGGCCCAGGCTTTGTTCGGGTTGGCAACCAGAGCGCCGTCTTTGACGACCTGAGCGGCGAGCGCATTGTACCAGTCAGCCGGCTCGAAAGCGAATTCCGGGCCGTCCACAGCCGAAGCGAAGACGATGCCGTCATAGCCGATGCGGACTTCGAGGATCTCGGCCACACCGTTTTTGGCGCAGAGGTCGATATCCGATTGCGAGATGCGCGAGGACGAATTCGCAATGTCGATGGTGTTTTCGCCAACGCCTTCGCAGAGTTTCTTGCGCCCGCCGCCCGAACCGCCACCTTCCACAACCGGGGTCGGGTGGTCGAAATTCTCACCGAAAGCCTCGGCCACGATCGTGGCATAGGGCAGAACGGTGGACGAGCCCGACAGCTGGATCTGGTCGCGCGCAGAGGCGGCCGAGGCCGCGGCAGCCATCGCAAGGGCGGAGACGGCGAGTTTCACGGTGTTCATGGATCACTCCTGATGTGCAGACCGGCGAGTCGGCCTTCGCCAGCCGGAATATGCGGGTTCGGTAACGGCAATCCTGCATTTGTGTAACAAAAGCATGACGATTTCGGTCTCCCGGCCCGCAGATACCGAGGGCACGCAGGGCCAGGACAGCTTCTGCGCTGCGGCATTGATCAGCATAGATGAACACAGATGTCGAAAAAGCGGGCCTGATGTTAGCGGATACGCAGGTCTATATCCCTCTCATCCGACGCAGAACAGCGTCACGAAAAAACCGAAAGGACAATAAAATGAAACGCTTCGCTACCATCGCCACCGCTGCAGCCCTCATCGCCGCTTCGAGCCAGTTCGCCCTGGCTGCTCTGCCGGCTCCGGAAATCACCCGCGCTGCTCCGGAAATCGTCGAAGTGCCGGCGGCCCAGATCAAATCCAGCAAAGAGATGCATCAGCTGGGTCTGGAACGCTCGACCCCGGTTGAAGTGACCAAAATCCCGGCTGGTCCGCGCGACACCAGCAAAGGCCGTGGCTGAGCCCGGTTCCGGGCGCAAAGCGGCCGGATGGCGAAAGGGGCAGCTGCACCAGCAGCTGCCCCTTTCTTAAATAAGAGGGCGGCAAAGGGCCGGTATCCGCGCCGCGCATGATCTGACGTCTTTAAACAGTAACATTGATGTGAAATTCGCGCTCTGCCGCACAGATGTGACGCGTGGTCTCCGGTTGTCGGAAGGCCCCGGCATGCCTAAGTCCTGCACATATAAATCACCGGAAACCGGGTACGTGTTATGGATACGGCAGTTCTGCGCACTTATGTTCATATTATCGAAGAGGGCAGCTTTGCGGGGGCTGCCAGGCGGATGGGGGTCTCGCGCAGCCTTGTCAGCAAATATGTCTCGGATCTGGAGGCGCGGCTTGGGGCGCAGCTCCTGACCCGGTCAACCCGCTCGCTCAGCCCGACGGAGCTGGGGCGTTCTTATTTCGAACAGGTACGCGAAATCCTGCAACATCTGGATGACGCCGATGATTCCGTCCGTCAGGGCGTCGGAATGGTGGCGGGCAAGCTGCGGATCGGCGCGCCGGTCACGTTCACGCTTCAGGTTCTGAACCCGCATGTGATGCGCTTCATGGAAGCCTATCCCGATGTGCGGCTGGATCTTTCGCTTGATGATGGCTGTGTTGATCCGGTTGCAGCGGGGTTTGATGCCACCATCCGGGTGGGGGTGCTGGATGACAGCAGCATGCGGGCCCGGCATCTGTGCCAGGTCGATACGGTGCTGGTCGCCTCACCGGATTATCTTGCCGAACATGGCACGCCGACAGATCCCGCCGATCTGAGCGAACATCGCATTCTCTATTACACCAATACGAAAAGTGCCGGCACCTGGCCGTTCCGTCGCGGCAATGAGGTGATCCATCAGAAGGTGACGCCGGCATTCTCGACCAATAACGGCGATATGATCCGCACGGCGGCGCTGGACGGGCAGGGGGTCGCGCTGACGGTCGGCTTTCAGGTCGCGGCGGATCTGGCAGCGGGGCGGCTGGTGCCGATCCTGACGCATTACGGCCTGCCGGAACTGCCGGTGAGTGTGATCTGGCCCAGCTCGCGCAATATGGGGGCGGCGCTCCGGGCCTTTGTCGATTTCCTTGGTCAAAGCGATTTCCACACCCGTCGGGTCGTCTCTCCGGAATTGGTCAAGTAGCGAAATCCCGCCGTTTCATCTTGAATTTCAGCAGGTTCTTGCCTTGCCGCGGCCGCCGCGCGATGAGAACTTGCTCTTTGCGTGGCGGCCCTGTTTTGTGCCGCAGCAATGATCCCAATTGTGGAGTTTGATATGCGTAAGTCTCTGGTCCTGTCTTCGGCTGCTCTGGTGGCTTCTCTTTTTGCCGCGCCGCTGATGGCGCAAACGATGGATGACGCCGTGGCTGCGGCGCGCAATCAGCTTGGTTTGCTGGAATACTGCCAGGCCGAGGGTCACACCGATGGCGCGGCCGTCGAGGCTCAGACCAAGATGATGGCGCTGCTGCCGGCAGCGACCGATGCCACCAAAGGCGACGAAGCCTATGCCAAAGGCAAAGAGGGCAAGCTCTCGGTCGGCGGCGTCGAGCAGGATCTGGCGGCGGCGGAAGCCCAGGGCAGCAGCATTGCCGATATGTGCAAGCAGATGGCGGATGCTGTCGTTGCGGCTTCGGCCCAGATGGGCGGCTGATCGCCCCGACTGGTCAGGGATCGTGACCCGGTCCCGGCGTGTCAAAGGCCCCCTCAGGGGGCCTTTTTCATTGCCCGCCAAACCCCTATCTTTTGTACTGGATTTTAAGGGGACCGTGCGATGCAGCTTCACCACAGCTATCTGACCGAGCTTCCGGGCACATTCCTGCGTCATATGCCGGATGTGGCGCCGTCGCCTGCCCTGATCGTGCTGAATGACTCACTTGCAAGGTCCCTGGGTCTGGAACTGACTGAGTTGCGGGACGAGGGCGCGGCATGGTTTTCAGGGGGCACGGTGCCGGAAGGCGCGGATCCTGCGGCGCTGGCCTATGCCGGGCATCAGTTCGGCGGCTTTTCTCCGGCTCTGGGCGACGGGCGGGCGCATCTTCTGGGCGAGATCCGGGGGCCGGACGGGCGGCTTTGGGATTTGCAGCTGAAAGGCTCGGGCCGCACCCCGTTTTCGCGTGGCGCGGATGGCAAGGCAGCCCTTGGGCCAATGCTGCGCGAATATCTGATTTCCGAGGCGATGGCGGCGCTTGGCGTGCCCACGACCAGGGCGCTGGCGGTGACAACCACGGGCGAGCGCATCGCGCGCGATGGCGCGCTCTTGCCCGGCGCGGTTCTGGCGCGGGTGGCGGCAAGCCATATAAGGGTCGGCACTTTCCAGTATTTCGCCGCGCGTGGTGACAACGAGAGGCTGCGCGCGCTCGCCGATTACGCGATCCGCCGCCATTATCCGGAAATCCCCGACACGCCAGAGCGTTACCTCGCGTTCTTTGATCAGGTTTGCGCCCGCCAGGCCGCGCTGATCGCCGAATGGATGGGGCTTGGCTTCATCCATGGCGTGATGAATACCGACAATATGGCGATCTCGGGCGAGACCATCGACTATGGCCCCTGTGCGTTCATGGAGGCCTTTGCCCCCGGCACGGTGTTTTCCTCGATCGACCGCCAGGGCCGCTATGCCTGGGCCAATCAGCCGCTGATCCTTGCCTGGAATCTCGCGCGGCTGGCGGAATGCCTGCTTCCGCTGATCGCCGGGGATGAGGCGGCGGGGGTAGAGCTGCTGAACACCCGGCTTGAAGGGATCGCGGGGCTTTACCGGCGCGAATGGCTGCGGGTGATGCGGCGCAAACTGGCGCTTTCGGGCGAGGATGACGCGGATGGCGCGCTGATCGACGATCTGCTGACCGCGATGACCGGTGCGGACTGGACCCTGACCTTCCGCCGCCTTGCCACCCTGGTTGAGGGCGATCCGGTGCCGCTGAAAGCGCTGTTCGGGGATTTCACGAAGATGGAGGCCTGGCTGCCACGCTGGCAGGCGCGGCTTGCGCCCGGGGCGGCGGCGCAGCTGCGGGCCGCCAATCCGGCGGTGATCCCGCGCAATCACCGGGTCGAAGAGGCGCTCGCGGCGGCGACCGAGGGCGACCTCGCGCCCTTCCGTTCGCTGCTGGCTGCGGTGCAAAACCCGTGGGAAGAGGCGGAATATTACATGCTGCCCGCGCCGCAGGGTTTTGGGCGATATGTGACTTTTTGCGGTACCTGACCCGGGAAACGGTTCCATCACATCTTTTTTGCAGAGGCAGCAACCGCCCCATCGGCGGAAAGCTGCACAAAGACGTGCCCCGGGGTCGTGGTTTCCCGCACGAACCGGTGTTTTCAAACACTTATCAGTTGAAGGAAATGTGTCGCGGCAGTATCGAATCGCCCGATGATCCCAATGCTGCAAGTGCGAAATACTCGATTCGCGCCCTGAGGCAAAAGGATCGCCCAGCAAGACGGGAACCGGCAGTCAGGACGTCCTGACCCGCAAGGCCCGCCAGCCAGCACAGGGTGCAGAGGCGAGACGTGAGCGACAAACCAGTGACCGCCAGAGCTGACGGCGGTGAGCGGCGTGAACGCGACATAAGGCTGGATTTTTTCCGCGGCCTCGCGATGATCGTCATCCTCATCGCCCATATCACCGATAACCCCTGGACCCTCTGGATGCCGGGCCGGTTCGGATTCTCGGATTCGACCGAGATATTCGTTTTCTGCTCGGGCATGGCCTCGGCGCTGGCTTATGGCGTGATCTTTCACCGCGCCGGCTGGCTGATCGGGACAGGGCGTATCTTTTACCGCATCTGGCAGGTCTATTGGGTTCATATCGGCGTCTTCCTCGTCGCCGTTTTCGCGATGCTGTCCCTGAATATGTCGGGGATCTTTCCCCGCGATGAGGTCGGCTCGCTGAACCTCTACCCCTTCCTGAAAAACACCGCGTCGAATTTCTTCGGGTTGATGACGCTGACCTATGTGCCGAATTATTTCGACATTCTGCCGATGTATATGGTGTTGCTCGCGCTGGTTCCGGTGATGGTCGCGCTGGCAAAGATCGATCCGCGCCTGGCGCTGGCGGCCTCGGTCGTGCTTTGGCTTTGCGGCACCACGGGCAGCCTCTGGCTGCCGGCGGAATGGTGGTTCGTGAACAATTCGACCCGGCCCTGGTTCTTCAACCCCTTCGCCTGGCAGCTGGTCTTTTTTACCGGTTTCGCACTGATGTCGGGCTGGATCCCGGCGCCCCCTCTGCGGCGTGAGCTGGTGGTGCTGGCGCTGGCCATCGTGATCCTGACCGTGCCCTTCGCCTGGCATGTGGTGATCGGCAAATCCACGATCCTGCAGGACTGGCGCAATGAATGGCGCCTGCTTTACGACAAGACCGGCTTTGGCCTGTTGCGCTATGTGCATTTCCTGGCGCTGGCCTATCTCGCCTGGGCGCTGGCGGGCGAAAAGGGCGCAAGGCTGCGCGGCCTTGCCGCCGACTGGCCGCGCCTTGTTGGCCTGGTCACCGATATCGGGCGGCAATCGCTGGCGGTTTTCGCGGTTTCGATGGTGCTGGCGCGGGTGCTGGGTGCCTTTCTCTATCTTTTCGGACCGGGCGTGATCGTGACCCCGGCCATCAATTTCACCGGCCTCCTGCTGATCTGGCTGACGGCGCGTATCGCCGCCTGGTTCAAGGGGCAGGGCTGGAAACGTCATATGAGCGCTGTTGCCGCACCTGATCCGGTGCCGGCCCCGGCGCCGAGTATACATGAGGCCGGCCGCGTCGTGCCGTCTCAGGGAGCCAAGGCATGACCAGGACCGTTTCCGATTTCCTCACTTCGGCCGCGCTGAACCGGCGTGGGGCGCTTGGCCTCGTGCTGGCCATGGCGGCGGCCGGCGTGCTGCCGCGGGCAGGGCGGGCCGAAGAGCTGCCCGAGGGCGGGATTGTCACCCCCGAAGGCGTGAAGCTCGGCGCGGCCGAGCCCTTTGCCGATGGTATGGTCGAGGCGCTGGCCCGCGCCATGGCCGAACAGCCCTATGCGCCCCCGACCGAGATTTCACCGGAATGGAAGGGCCTGACCTATGACCAGATCCGTGAGATCTGGTTCGATGGCAAACATGCGCTTTACGGTGCGACCGACAGCCCGGTCCGGGCGGAAATGTTCGTGGCCGGCCTCTATCAGCATTTCCCGGTCGAGATTTTCGCCGTCGCCCGGGGCGAGGCGCGCGCGATCCTGTTCGATTACGACCTCTTTGTCCGCACCGACCGTTTCCCCGAACTGCCCGAGACCGGCACCGGGTTTTCGGGCTTCCGCCTGACGGGCGAGATCGAGACCAGGGGCACCTTCCAGGAATATGCCGTCTTTCAGGGCGCGACCTATTTCCGCGCGGTGGCCAAAGGCCAGCAATACGGGCTTTCGGCGCGTGGTTTTGCGCTGAACACCGCGGCGCCGGATCAGCCCGAGGAATTTCCGCAGTTCCGCCGCTTCTGGATCGAAGAGGGCAAGCTGCATGACGAAGAGGCGGTGGTCTGGGCGCTGATGGACAGCCCGTCTTTGACCGGCGCTTACCGTTTCGCGATCCGCAAGGGCGATGTGACCACGATGGATATCGAGGCCGTTGTCTTCCCGCGCGTCACGCTGACGGCGACGGGTCTGGCGGCGGGGACGTCGATGTTCCTGTTCAATGATATGAACCGGATCGCCTTTGATGATTTCCGCGAAGGCGTGCATGACAGCGACGGGCTGCTGGTCGCGACCGGCTTGGGCGATCTGCTCTGGCGCCCGCTCAACAACCCGAAATCGGTGGAGACCTCCTGGTTCAGCGATGAGAACCCGCGCGGGTTTGGCCTGATGCAGCGCGCGCGTGATCCGGGCAGTTATAATGACTTTGCCGCGCATTATGAGCGCCGGCCCTCCTTGTGGGTCGAACCCAAAGGCGACTGGGGCAAGGGCTCGGTCGTGCTGGTCGAGATCCCGGCGGATAAGGAAATCTATGACAATATCGTCGCCTTCTGGCGCCCCGAGGCGCCGATGGAGGCCGGATCGGAAAACCGTTTCGCCTATCGCCTTTACTGGGCCGATGGCGCGCCGCCGGTCGATGGCGAAAAAGCGCGTGTGATTGCGTCCCGTCAGGGCGACCGGGTCTTCGAGGCGGGCCGTATGTTCGCGATTGATTATGAGGCGCATCCGGCGCTCGGCTCTGATCCGGGCGCGCTGGAGGCGCGGGTCACGGCCTCGGCCGGAGACGTGACCGGCACGCTGATCCACAGGAATGAGGCGACCGGCGGAATGCGGGTCGATGTGACGCTGATCCTGCCGGAGGACAAACCGGTGGAACTGCGGGTAGAGCTGTGGCGCGGTGGCGTGACCATGGTTGGTGAAGTCTGGCTTTATCGTTGGGTGGCCTGAACATGTCTCGTGCCTTTCGTCCGCAATATGGCTTCCGCCCGGTCACGCTGCCGGCGCCGTTGTCGATGCCTGACCAGCTGCTCGACCGGCCCTCGCATGACCCGGCCTCGCGCGCCGGCGGGCCGATCCGCAGCCATTCGCGGCTGGCCCGTGCCGCTGTGCTGCTGGTGCCGCCGCCCTTTGCGATTGGCTTTGGCTATATGACCGGCACGGTGCTGGCGGCGGATGGCATCTTTGCGCCGGCCGATCTGCTGCTGGCGGCTCTGTCGGGCTTTGCCGTGTTCTGGATGGCGATGTCGGTCGTATCGTCTTTCTTTGGCCTGTTCTGGCGCGCGCCGGCAAAGGCCAATGCGGCGGCCCCTGGCCTTCGGATCGCGATCCTTTTGCCGATGTATGGCGAGGATCCGGAAGCGACGCTGGCGCCGTCGGTGGCGCTGCTGGACAGCCTGCGGGCGCCGGGCCATGCGCATCGCTTTTCGCTGCATGTGCTGTCGGATACCCGCAACGGGCGGGCGGCGCTGGACGAGGCGGCTATGGTCGCGAAACTGACCGCGAGCCGCCCGGATCTGGCGATCACCTATCGCCACCGGCTGAAGAATACCGATTATAAACAAGGGAATGTGCGGGACTGGATCACCCGTCAGGGCGCGGCCTATGATGCAGCGCTGATCCTTGATGCGGATTCGGTGATGGGGCGCGAGACGGTGCTGACGCTGGCGGACACGCTGGTCGCCGATCCCGGCTGCGCGCTGGCGCAGAGCCTGCCGATCACCGGCGCGGGCGAAAGCCGCTGGCAGCGTATGCAGAGCTTCGCGAGCCGGGTTTACGGCGGCCCGCATGGTCGTGGCTTTGCGATCTGGACCGGGTCTGACGGCAATTTCCTCGGCCATAATGCGATGGTGCGGATGAAGGCTTTTGCCACCAATTGCGGCTTGCCGCATCTGCCGGGTCCGCGCCCGATGGGGGGCGTGATCCAGAGCCATGACTTTGTCGAAGCGGCTTTGCTGCGCCGGGCCGGCTGGGGCGTGCGGATCATCCCCGAAGCCGCCGACAGCCATGAAGAGGCGCCGTCGAACCTGCTGGCCCATATCAAGCGGGATGCGCGCTGGTGCCAGGGCAATCTGCAACATATGCGGCTCTTGAAAGTGCCGGGGCTGCACTGGGTCTCGCGGCTGCATTTCCTCTCGGGCGCGATGGCCTATATCGGTTCGGTGCTGCTTTTGGTGATGCTGGTCCTCTGGGCAATGGCGGATCAGGGGCGGACGGGGCAGACAACGGATCAGCTGGAGATCTGGCTGGCAGGCACGGTGATCTTCCTTCTGTTTGCGCCGCGGGCCTTCGGGGTGCTGGATTATTTGCGCCGGGTGGGCGTGGCAAAGGGGCGGCGGCTCGGCTTCGTGAAGCTCTTGCTGATCGAGACGGTGGTGGCGGTGCTGTCGGCACCGGTGATGATGCTGCACCATGCGAAGATCATCTTCCGGGCGCTGACCGGGGCAGATACCGGCTGGCCGCAGCATATGTCGGGGCGGATCCCCCTGAAGGCGCTGCTGAAATTCCATGCCGGGGAGACCGGGCTTGGCGTGCTGCTGAGCGGGATGATCGCGCTTGGCATCCTGAGCGTCTGGTTCCTGCCGGTGGCGGTGGGGCTGTTGTTGGCGGTGCCGGTTTCAGCCTGGGTCTCGGGGCCTGCGGGCAATCTGGCGGTGGTGCCGCTGACCTCTGAGCGCTGACCCCCGGAAAGGGGGAAGCTGCGGTCGGAGCCAGGATTGAGACAATGAAAAAGGGCGGCCCGGTCGGGCCGCCCTTTTGCTTTTGGCTGGCCGGGGAGGGGGCACTGCCCCCGTCCGCGCCTTTGGCGCGGACTCCCCCGGGATATTTAAGGACAGAAAATGCGCTCTGGGATCAGTGGGCCGGGATCAGAGGGCTGGAATCTGGGGCCGGGATCTGGGGATCGGATCAGACCAGGCGGCCGCTGTCTTTCGCGGCGCGGACGAAATCGGCAAAGAGCGGATGCGGCGAGAAGGGTTTCGATTTCAGCTCGGGGTGGAACTGGACCCCGATGAACCAGGGATGGCCTTTGATCTCGACGATTTCCGGAAGTTTGCCATCGGGCGACATGCCCGAGAAGGTCAGGCCGCAGGCTTCAAGCTGCTCGCGGTACTGGATATCGACCTCGTAGCGGTGGCGGTGGCGTTCCTCGATCATGGTGCCGCCATAGACTTCGGCGACGCGCGACCCCTCTTTCAGCTGTGCGGTATAGGCCCCCAGACGCATAGTGCCGCCTTTGTCGTCGGACGCTTTGCGGCGGACCTTGTGATTGCCCTGCACCCATTCCTTCAGGTGATAGACCACCGGGACAAAGCGTTTCCCGCCCGCCTCATGGTCGAATTCTTCCGAGCCGGCGCCTTCGATCCCGGCGAGGTGGCGGGCGGATTCGATCACCGCCATCTGCATGCCAAGGCAGATACCGAGATAGGGCACGCCTTTTTCGCGGGCGAATTGCGCGGCGCGGATCTTGCCTTCGGTGCCGCGTTCGCCAAAGCCGCCTGGGACGAGGATGGCGTCATAGCCATCGAGCCAGGCGGCCGGATCTTCTTTCTCGAACAGGGTCGAGTCGATCCATTCCGCCCGCACCCGCACCCGGTTCGCCATGCCGCCATGGGTCAGTGCCTCGGCAATCGACTTATAGGCGTCTTCAAGCTGGGTATATTTGCCGACCACCGCGACGCGGACCTCGCCCTCGGCATGGTCGAGCCGGTCCATCACATCTTCCCACCGCTCCAGATTGGGGCGGGGTGCGGGCGAAATTTCAAAGCAATCCAGCACCGCCTGATCGAGGCCGGCGCGATGGTATGCCAGCGGCGCCTCATAGATCGATTTCAAATCATAGGCGGGGACCACATGTTCCTGGCGCACATTGCAAAAGAGCGCGATCTTTTCCCGCTCGCGGTCCGGGATCGGATGTTCCGAGCGGCACACGAGCACATCTGGCGCGAGGCCGATCGATTGCAGTTCCTTGACGGAATGCTGGGTCGGTTTGGTCTTCAGCTCGCCCGATGCCGCCAGATAGGGCAGGAGGGTGAGATGCATCAGGATGCATTCGCCACGCGGGCGTTCATGGATGAACTGGCGGATGGCTTCAAAAAAGGGCAGCCCTTCGATATCGCCGACCGTGCCGCCGATCTCGCAAAGCATGAAGTCGACCTCATCTTCGCCGATGCGGAGGAAGTCTTTGATCTCATTCGTCACATGCGGGATGACCTGGATCGTCTTGCCGAGGTAATCGCCGCGACGTTCCTTTTCGAGCACGTTGGAATAGATCCGCCCCGAAGAGATCGAATCCGTCATCCGCGCCGAGACGCCGGTGAAGCGCTCATAATGGCCAAGGTCAAGATCGGTCTCGGCGCCGTCATCGGTCACGAAGACTTCGCCATGTTCAAAGGGCGACATCGTGCCGGGGTCGACATTCAGATAGGGGTCAAGCTTGCGCAGGCGCACCGTATAGCCCCGGGCCTGCAACAGCGCGCCCAGAGCCGCAGACGCGAGACCTTTCCCGAGTGACGATACAACGCCACCGGTGATGAAGACATAACGCGCCATTGGGGACTCCCGTAGTTCTGGAAACAGGCGATTCGGACAGGTGGAATCGCATCACCACGGGAGTCGGCAAATAGCCTGATGCGCGTCAGAACGCAACCGCCTGCCGCAAGATCATGTTTGCGGCAGGCGAAACCCGTCAATGGATTGTAGATCAGTTGGCCGGTTGGGCCGGTGTGGTTTCGGGGGCCGCTTCAGGCGCCGCTTCGGCCGGAGTGGTTTCCGCAGGGGCAGGCGCGGAAGGTGCAGGCGCGGCAGGAGGAGCGGCGGGATCCGCAGCAGCAGGCGGTGCTGCCGGATCGGTGCTGCCCGAGGCCGGAGGCGGCATCATGCCCGAGATGTCCGGATTGCTGCTGTTGGTCTGCGCGGCCGGGGGCATCAGCCCGTCAACCACCGAGCCGGTGCTTGCCCCGCGCGTGGCCAGCACGGTCAACGCCAGCGAGGTCACGATGAAGGCGCCCGCAAGGATCCAGGTCACGCGGGTAAGGGCATTGGGCTTGGCGCGCGCCTGCATATTGCCACCGCCGGACAGCAGGGCGGAGCCTTCGCTCTTCTGGACCAGCACCACTCCGATCAGCAGCAAGGCAAGGATCAGGTGGATCGTAAGGACAAAGGTTTCCATCGGGCAGAGGCTCCATCAGCGGATGCGGCTATCTATTCACAAGATCGCGCCTGCGCAAGGGCAAGGCGGTCCTGCGGGTGGCAAAGGCTTCGGGAACCGGGGGCGCGGTCCGAGGTCCGGGCCCCGTCGGGGCGGAGCCGCCGGGGGCGGTCTGACCGCGCAGCGGCCCGGCCACATTCCGGGCCTCGCCCGGCGCAAGGCAGGGTTGAGGCGCGCGGCGCCCGCCCCGCGCCCGCGTCGTCATATCGCGTGTTCCTATCCGGAGGTCTTCGCGGGCGGTCTTTGCTGTGAAAACGGGCAGCGTGCTGTCGCTTTCAGCATGGCAGCGACCGGCGGGGCAGGATAGCCAGGACCTATGACCCAGGCCCTTTCCCCCTCTCGCCCGACCGGCGCCCGTGCCGCCTCAGCCGGTGCACGCGCCACCGACCGCATCCTGCCGGGCATTATCCTTATGCTGGCCTTTTGTACGCTGGCGCCGCTGCTGGATGTCTCGTCCAAGCTTGCGGCGGAGGCGGGCATGCCGGTCGGCTGGATCACGGCGGCACGGTTCATTGTCCAGGGGCTGATGATGGCGCCGGTGATCCTCTTGATGGGGATCTCGCCTGCGCTGAACCTGCGTGCGCTTGGCCTTGTGTTCCTGCGCGCTTTCCTCCTGGTCTTTTCGACCTTTTCCTTTGTCTCGGGCCTGACGGTGATGCCGATCGCCGATGCCCTTGCCGTCGCTTTTCTCGAACCCTTTATCCTGCTGCTCCTCGGCCGCTGGATCTTTGGCGACGAGGTCGGGCCGCGCCGGATCGCCGCCTGTATCGTCGGCTTTGCGGGGTCGCTTCTGATCATCCAGCCCTCGATCACCGTTTTCGGGCTGATGGCGCTCTGGCCGCTCGGGACGGCCTTTGGCTTCGCGCTCTATATGCTGGTCACGCGCGGCATGTCGTCTTTCATGCATCCGGTTGCGATGCAGTTCCACACCAGCTGGGCGGGGGTGGTGCTCTGCCTTCCGGTTCTCGCGGTGCTGTGGAACGGCCCCCTGCCGCAATTCGCCTTTGTCATGCCCGGGGGGATTACATGGCTCTGGCTGATCGGCGTCGGCTTCTGGGCCTGCATCAGCCATATGTGCATGACCATGGCGCTGAGCTTTGCGCCCTCGGCCACGCTGGGGCCGCTGCATTACTTCGAGATCGTGATCGCGGTGATTCTGGGCTACCTCGTTTTCCACGATCTGCCGAATGCGCTGAGTTTCGCAGGCATCGCCATCATCATCGCCTCGGGCCTTTATCTCGTGCATCGTGAGCGGGTGGCGATCCGCGAGCGGGCGCGTCAGACCGCCGCCGCCGGGCAAAGCGCCCGGATCACCTGACGCAGCCTTCGGCGCGGCAGAATTGCCACCATGCCCGGCTGATCGGGCCTGAGCACCACATCCGCAACGGAGGCACGGTTCGAGGTGGCGATAAAGCCGTCGGGCTGAAAGACATGGCCATCCAGCGGCCATTCCAGCCCCTCACTTCTGCCCGTCACGCGCGCGAAGGGGAACAGGGACACCCGGTCCCCGGCCTTCAGCCGCAGCCGTGTCTCGCCCCGGGGCAGCGCAAAGGCCACATCCTGCGGGCCAAGCACCAGGCAGGGGCGCCCGGGATGGCGCACGAGGCTGTTGAGGACGGCCAGCCCGTGATCCATCCTCGCCCCGGTAAAGCCCAGCCCGAGGATGAAAGGCGCCGCAATCCGCCGCAGCGCCTTGTCGAAATCGGTGCTGTCCTGTTCCGCAATCCGGTGCAGCCGGCCGGAAGGGATCTGCGCCAGTGCTGCGGGCGAGATCGAATCAAGGTCGCCGATCACCGCTTCGGGGGCGATTCCCGCCGCCATCAGCCGGTCGGCACCGCCATCTGCCGCAATTGCGACCGGCGCCAGCCGCAGCGCCAGTGCCAGGTCGCGCGCCGGCACCGGGCCGCCGCCCACCAGCGTAATCCCAGCGGAGAAGTGAAGGTTCGGGCATTGATCAAGAGGCAATTTCATGCGGATACTGTTCGAATTAAGGCAAAACCCGGGGCGGGCGAACACAATCAATCCTTCAAATTACCCCGGTCTGTCCATGGATTCGAACAAAGCGCCAGCAATGTTTCCGTGATGGAAAGTATGAGGTCCGCGTCGATGAATGATGCCAGCAAGATCCTGACTGTCTCTTATGGGACCTTTAGCTGCACGCTCGAGGGCTTTGATGAGCCCTTTACCACGATGCGGGCGATTGCCGAATATTTCCGCGATCTCGCCGCCGAGGATCGCTATTTCGGTGCGGAACCGCCGCAGCCCGATGCCGCCATGCTGCACCGGATAGCCGAACGCGAGATCCAGCGCCGGGTCGAGGCGAAGATCACCGATAACAGAGTGGTGCTGCGCGCCGGCGACCAGGAGGAGGCCGTTCCCGCCGGGGATGCGCCTGCGCCGCTGACGGCTGCGCCTGTTGCCGCCGCGACTGTTGTGCAGGCCCCGGTCGCCCGGGGGGAAAAGAGCCTCCCGGCTGCGGTGCTTAGGCCGGTGGTGGAAGAGGTTACTGAAGAGCCTGCAAAAGCGGCTCCGGCAGAGACACCCGCGCCCGCCACGGCTGGAGACCGCACGGCTGGCGACCGCAAGGCTGCGCGCGACTCCGTGATGCGCGCCACGCCCGAGAACCCCGCACTGATGGCAGAAGATCCGGCACAGGTTGCACCGGCCCAGGCGGCGAAAACGCGGCGTGACGATCCGGTGGGCAATGCTGCGCCTGCGCTTCGTGATACGGTCCCGGAAGGGGTGGCCGCAAAACTCGCCCGTCTGCGTCGCGCCATCGAGCCGGCCTCGCGCGTTGAAGAAGCTGCGGCGGCACCACTGGCAGCTGCGGCGGCGGCTTTTGCCGATATCGCTGAAGACCCTGATCTCGCAGAGCCCGACCTGGTTGCGCCCGACCTGGAGGAAGCTGCCGCATTTGTGCCAGGCATGGGCAAGCCGGAATTTGGCAGAGATGAGGATTTCGAGCCTGAGCTGGGCGATCTCTCAGACGATGCCACTCTCGCGGCGATCGATGAAGACCTGCGCGCAGCCTTTACCGAGGTAAGCGATACGAGCGAAACGCCGGCGGCGCCGGAAGCGGGCGAGGTCGGCCTGACCTCGTCGGCTGAGGCCATGGGTGAAAGCCCTGAGGACGATCTTGCGCAGGCTCCCCTTGCGACCCCGCCCCGTGCGGAGGGCACCAGTGCTGCCGCTCTGGCCGAGCTGCGGGAACTGGCCGCGGAACTGACCGGCGCGCCCGCCGCAGGGCAGGGTGTGGCCACTCACATCGCCTCTGCTGTGGCGGAGGAGGCTGTGGCGGAGACCGCTGCGGCTGATGTCGACATCGGCAGCCTGATTGCCAGCCTCTCGCGCGAAGCATCGCCCGAAGAGGCCGCCTCGGCCGCTGCGGCAGAGGCTCAGGCAGAAGCTGATGCAGGAGAGGCCGCGCAGAAGGCCAGGGCGAAAGCCGCCGGGATCCCGGGCGATGCCTTTGCCGATGACCCTGAATATGACGAAAACGAAACGGCCTGGGAGGCCGCGCTGGAAGAGACCCTGCCAGGGGTTGGTGCGGCAATGGCCGCGGCTACGGCGGAGGATCTTTCGTCCGCAGACGTGATTGCCGGGCTGGACCAGGATCTGCGCGCCGAGCTGGCACAAATCGAAAGCGAGCTTGGTTCGCCCCCTGGCGAAGACCCGGACGAGGCCGCGCGCAGCGATGCGCCCGACGCGTCGGTTCGCGATGTGGCGAAGGATGCGGATCACGGGTGGCGCGATGCGTCGGAAAGCCGGGTCGGGGCCGATGATCTCCCGACACAGTCCGCTGGCGACGCCGCCCTGGACACAGAGGTTGCCCGTTCCGAATTGGAACAACCGGTGGCGGCGGATGTCTCTGATGCGCCCACAGGCCTGGATACGGAAGCCCGCCCCGGTGCCGGTCTGCCCGCAGATGACGCCGCAAGCCCCGCGCCGGAGGCTCAGCCGCTTGAACCCGCCGCCGCTGCCCGGCTGGAGCGCGCCCGTGCCCGGGTGATCCGGATCCGCCGTGTCGATGCTGTTGCGACCAGCCCCGAGGCTGCGACTCCCGGCACCGAAGCCGCCGCCTCGCAGGCCCCGCCGGCTGCGGCGGAGTTCACCGGCCCGGCTGAAACCCCGTCTGAACCCACGTCTGCGGCCCCTGAAGCCGTCCCCCCGCGGTCGGACGAGGATCTCGCCCGGCTGATGAAACAGGCCGATGATGAAATGGCCGGGCCGGAAAACAAGCGCCGCATCGCCTCGATCCAGCATCTGAAGGCGGCTGTGGCGGCTGCCATCGCGGATCGCCGCGCCGGCGTGACGCCGGCAGATCCCGGCAAGCGCGAAGGCGCTTATCGCGACGACCTCGCGCAATCGGTGACCCAGTCGATCACCCCGCCCATGCCGCATGCGCCGCGCCCGGTGCGTCCGGTCCGGCCGGCGCGCCCGATGCGTGAGGGCGGCGAGACCACCCCGGCCACGGTCTCAGCTGCCGGCGTGGCACCGGACACCGGTGCTGTGGCCCAGTCGCAGCCACAGACACCGCCCGCCGCCGCCCGCCCGGCGCCGCTGGTGCTGGTCTCGGAACAGCGGATTGATCAGTCGAAGCGCAGCGATCTGCGCGAGACCGGCCCGCGCCCGCATCTGGTGCATGGCTCTGCCGCAGTGGCGACGCCACTTGGCAGTTTTGAGGCCGAGCAGGAAGAGGCGACAACCGCGCCCGGGGCGACACAGGAAATCCGGGAGGTTGTCAGCCCTTCCGATGCCGATGCCGCAGATCTGGCTCTGGATGATCTGGCCGCAGAAGATGGCGCAGAAGATGATGACCTGGCCGATGACGGCAATATCTTCGCGACCAACGGCGCGTTCGCGGCCTTTACCGAAGAGGTTGGCGCCCGCAGCTTGCCCGATCTGATGGAAGCTGCCGCCGCCTGGGCCGCCTGTGTCGACATGCGCGAATATTTCACCCGTCCCTATCTCATGAGCCGGGTCATTGCGGGCGAGCTGGGGGAGATCTTCACCCGCGAGGAAGGTTTGCGCGCCTTCGGAACCCTCCTGCGCGAGGGCCGTCTGGTGAAGCAGCGCCGTGGCCAATATGCCATTGCTGAAACCTCGGCGATCCTTGCGGAAGCGCGCCGCAGTCTCGGCTGACCGGATCCGGGACCCGACCCGCGACCCGACCCGGGGCTGGCGCCCGGCCCTGTCGTGAGGCCAATGACATTCGATGAAAGGCTGGTGCCGCAGGGGGCCGGCCTTTGTCTTTGTGGCCGCCCTTCGGCGCCGCTTTCCCGCCAGTCCCGTCAGGCCGCCGCCAGTCCCGCCCGGATTTTTTTTGCAATCAGAGCGGGAATGGGGTTTCTTCTCCTGGGAATTAATTTCCTGAGATTAAAATTAAGCTTCCCGAATCGGACCTGAGGTCGCATCGTCCGGCTGGTATTTCGCAGCCCCGGCCTGGCGCCCCGAGCGTCTGGCTGTTTTGGGCGTCGGGCAGTCTTGGGTGTCTGGGAGGTCCAGGGTCGTGATTTCGGCGCATTCCTCTGCTCCGGTCTTTTGGCCGGTGGCTGCCCACTCAGCCTTCTTCCATAGTGTGCAGCAGTTTTTGGCACCCCGGGTCTTGCGGTCCGGAGCTGCGCCAGACAGCACGCGACACTTCCGGCGGCACGGGAAAGATCCGGGCCGGAAAATGGGTGGCCCCTGAGCGCCACCTTCCAAAAGGGCACCGCAAAATAAAAGCCGCGGGCCCATCAACTCTGACCAACAGGAGGGGGATTTGAGCATGAATGATGCGGGAACGGGGCGTGAGGAGAACACGCTTCATCGGGTGATCGGCTGGCCTGCGGCCTTTTGGGTGGCGGCGGGCGTCCCCGCGCTGGTCTTGTTTTCCATTGGCGGGATCGCGGCGACTGTCGGCACGCCGAGCTGGGTGATCTGGATCATCTCGGTCGCCTTTGGCTTTATCCAGGCACATACCTATGCCGAGATCGCGGGGCTTTTCCCGTCGAAAAGCGGCGGCGCCTCGGTTTACGGGGCTTCGGCCTGGGTGCGTTATTCCAAGGTGATCGCGCCCTTGTCGGTCTGGTGCAACTGGCTGGCCTGGACGCCGGTGCTGGCGATCGGATCGGGTCTGGCGGCGGGCTATATGCTGAACGCCTTTGCCCCGGCCGATTCGGCGCTGCTGTCCTGGCAGATCACGCTGGCGGATCTGGGCTTCCTGAAAGAGGGGATCACGCTGAGGATCAACGCGACCTTCTTCATCGGGGCGGCGGTGCTGCTGGTGGTGTTTGCGATCCAGCATCGCGGTATTCTTTCAACCGCGCGGATCCAGACAATTTTCGGCATTGCGGTGATCGTGCCGTTGCTGGTGGTGGGTCTCGTGCCGCTGCTGTCGGGCAATGTCCATTCCGAGAACCTCTTCCCGCTGGTGCCGATGGCGACCGATGAGGCCGGGAATGTGGTCGACGGGATCTGGGACCGCCATGGCATCACGCTGTTCCTCGGTGGTCTCTTTATCGCGGCCTGGTCGACCTATGCATTCGAGACATCGATCTGCTACACCTCCGAGTTCCGCCGTCCGGAGCATGACACCGTGCGGGCGATCCTTTATTCGGGGCTGCTTTGCGTGGTGATCTTCACGCTCGTGCCGCTGGCCTTCCAGGGCTATCTGGGGGTTGACGGTATCCTGCAGCCGGGCATCGTCGATGGCACGGCGGTCGCCGGCGTCATGGGCGAGATGGTCGGAGGCGGCGCATTTGTCACCAAACTGATGGTGGTCCTGCTGATCCTTGCCACCATGCTGGCGATCATGACCTCGATGGCGGGCTCGTCGCGGACGCTCTATCAGGGCTCGGTTGACGGCTGGCTGCCGAAATACCTGTCCCGCGTCAATGAACACGGGGCGCCGGTCACGGCCATGTGGACGGATCTCGCCTTTAACCTGATCCTGCTGATGATGTCGGATTACCTGTTCGTGCTGGCGGTTTCCAACTGCTGCTACCTGATCTTCAACTTCCTCAACCTCAATTCCGGCTGGATCCACCGCATCGACAATGCGGATGTGCCGCGCCCCTGGCGCTGCCCGACGATCCTGATGGCGGCAGGTGTGGCGCTCAGCTTCGTCAATATGGTGCTGCTTGGCGCCGGGGCGAACGTCTGGGGGGCAGGGACGCTGATGTCGGGCATCGTGGCGGCGGCTTTGATCATCCCGGTCTTTGCCTGGCGCCATTATGTCACCGATAAGGGCAAATTCCCCGACCGGATGCTCGAAGATCTTGGCGTCTCGTCGCGCGATCTGCTGGTGAGGAAGGCCGGGATCCTGCCCTACCTGGTGCTGGCGGCCGGTATCGCGGTGGCAGCGGCCTCGAATATGTATTTCACCCTCTGATCCAGGGACAAAATGAAGAAGGCGCGCAGGGGATGTCCCTTGCGCGCCTTTTTTCATGAGTTGAGGATCGGATCAGAACGCATCCATCAGAAGGAAGGTCCCCTCCTGCCGGCGCAGCGCATCAATCTGCGGCACCAGGCGGCGGAAATGCTCGGTCTCGCAATGCAGATCAAGAGCGGCACGATCCGGCCAGGTCTCGACAAAGATGAAATGACCGGGATCTTTCTGATTGGTGAACAGATCATAGCTGATGCACAGCGCCTCGGCCTGGCTCAGCCGCACCAGTTCCTCATAAAGCGGACGCACTTCGGCAAGCGCCTCGGGGCGGATGAAATCCTGCGCGATGACTTTCAGCATGTCAGGGCTCCTTTGGTGCTTCGGGGTCGGGCTGGCCGATCCCGAGGAAGATCCTGCGCAAAGGCAGTGCCCAGGCAAGGCCGAGGCCGATAAAGATCACCGCTTCCATGAACAGCGGCATCCGCTCGCCGGGCTCAGACCACCAGGTGTCATTCGCCAGCCCGATCAGCACCAGCGTGACAAAGCAATAGACCGGCACCCCGATCACAAGGATCAGGAGCGCCAGATTTTTGCGTTTGCGGTAGCTGAGCGCCATCGGTCAGTCCGCAAAAGGGTCGGTGACGAGGATGGTGTCGTCGCGTTCCGGGCTGGTCGACAAAAGGGCAACCGGGCACTGGATCAGCTCTTCGATGCGGCGGACATATTTCACCGCAGCCCCGGGGAGGTCATTCCAGGACCTGGCTCCTTGGGTCGATTCGCTCCAGCCTTCCATCTCCTCATAGATCGGCGTGACGCGGGCCTGAAGGTTCGCGGCGGTCGGCAGATAGTCATAGCGCTCGCCGTCGAGATCATAGCCGACGCAGATCTTCAGCGTCTTGAACCCGTCCAGCACATCGAGCTTGGTGAGCGCAATGCCCGACACGCCCGAGGTCGCGCAGGTCTGGCGCACCAGCGTGGCATCGAACCAGCCACAGCGACGCTTACGCCCGGTGACAGTGCCGAATTCATGGCCGCGCTGGCCCAGACGCTCGCCGTCTTCATCGAACAGCTCGGTCGGGAAGGGGCCTTCGCCGACGCGGGTCGTATAGGCTTTGACGATCCCGAGCACGAAATCAATCGAGGTCGGGCCAAGGCCCACGCCGGTTGCCGCCATACCCGCAAGGGTGTTCGACGAGGTCACATAGGGATAGGTCCCGAAATCGACATCCAGCAGCGACCCCTGAGCGCCTTCAAACAGGATACGCTTGCCGGCGCGGCGCGCCTCGGTCAGGACTTTCCAGACCGGTTTTGCATAGGGCAGGATCTTGCCCGCAACCTCTTGCAGGGCCGCTTTCAGCGCCACCACGTCAACCGGCTCCAGCCCGAGGCCGTTGCGCAGGGCGTTGTGATGCGTCAGCAGCCGGTCGATACGGGTGTCCAGCGTTGCCTCATCGGCCAGATCCGCCACGCGGATCGAGCGGCGGCCGACCTTGTCCTCATAGGCCGGCCCGATGCCGCGCCCGGTGGTGCCGATCTTGCCGACCGAATTCTGCGCCTCGCGGGCGCGGTCCAGCTCGCCATGGATCGACAGGATCAGCGGCGTGTTTTCCGCAATGATCAGGTTGTCAGAGTTGATCTCGACCCCCTGAGCCGAAAGCTTTTCGATCTCGGCCAGCAGCGCCCATGGGTCGAGCACCACCCCATTGCCGATCACCGACAGCTTGCCGCCGCGCACAATGCCCGAGGGCAACAGCGAAAGCTTGTAGACATTACCGTCGATCACCAGCGTATGGCCGGCATTATGGCCGCCCTGGAACCGGGCAACGATATCGGCCCGCTCCGAGAGCCAGTCGACGATCTTGCCTTTACCCTCGTCACCCCATTGGGCGCCTACGACAACCACATTGGCCATTGAGCAGCCTGCCTTTGCGAAAGAAAAAATGCGGCTGAGCTATAGCGGCTGTGTCGCCCGGGGGAAACAGGAAAAACCGGTGGCAGGCCAATCCTGCCTGCACCCGCACAAACACCTGCAGGCAAATGAAAGCCGCTCGCAGGATTGCTTCTGTCGTTTTAGCGCTTACCTGTGAGGCCGCGCCCGGTCATTCTGGCGCGAGAAAACAAGCCAGGATTCGCGCGAATGTTCCTTTCGGTCTTTGATATGTTCAAAGTGGGGATCGGCCCCTCGTCGAGCCATACGATGGGCCCGATGGTGGCCGGTGCCCGCTTTCTTGACCGGCTGCGCAATTCGCCTTTCCAGGTGAAGGGGGTGCGGGCGGTGCTGCATGGCTCGCTGGCCTTTACCGGGGTGGGCCATGCGACCGACCGCGCGACGGTGCTGGGCCTCGCAGGCTTCGTGCCGGAAAGCTATGACAACGACAAGGCCGAGGCGGCGCTGGCCGCGATCCGCGCCACGAAGACGGTGACGCCGCCCGGTCTGCCGGCGCTGGCCTTTGATCCGGCCACCGATCTCAGCTTTGATTTCGGCCCGTCCTTGCCGGGGCACGCCAATGGCATGGTGCTGAAAGCGACCGATGCCGAGGGCGATGTGATATTCGAAGAGATCTATTACTCGATCGGTGGCGGTTTCGTCCTGACCGCCGGAGAGCTTGCAGATCAGGCCGGGGGCGGTGCCCGGGCAAAGGCAGATGTGCCCTGGCCCTTTGAATCCGCGGCTGAAATGCTCGAAATGTCGCAGAAATCCGGCCTGACGGTCGCGGCGATGAAACGCCAGAACGAGCTGAAATTCCGTTCGGCACCGGATCTGGATCGCGGCATGGCGCGGATCTGGGAGGTGATGAACAATTGCATCGACCGCGGCATCGAGGTCGATGGCATCCTGCCCGGCGGGCTCAAGGTGCGCAGGCGGGCAAAAGGCATCTATGACGCGCTCCAGGCCGAGCGCGGGCTGAACCTTGTGGCGCCGCATACGATCAATGACTGGATGTCGCTTTACGCGATGGCGGTGAATGAGGAAAATGCGGCCGGTGGCCAGGTGGTGACCGCGCCCACCAATGGTGCGGCCGGTGTGGTGCCGGCGGTGATCCGCTACTGGCTCGACCATGTGCCGGGCGCCTCCGCGTCGAGAGTGGGCGATTTCCTGCTGACCGCCGCCGCCATCGGGGGGCTGTGCAAACACAATGCCTCGATCTCGGGCGCGGAATGCGGCTGCCAGGCCGAGGTGGGCTCCGCCGCTGCCATGGCAGCAGCCGGGCTCTGCGCGGTGATGGGCGGCACGCCGGAACAGGTGGAAAACGCCGCAGAAATCGCGCTGGAACACCATCTCGGCATGACCTGTGACCCGGTAAAAGGCCTTGTCCAGGTCCCCTGTATCGAACGAAACGGCCTCGGCGCCATCAAGGCAGTCTCCGCCGCCTCCCTCTCCTTGCGCGGCGATGGCCAGCATCTCGTCAGCCTCGATGCCTGTATCGAGACCATGCGTCAGACCGGCCATGATATGCATGAGAAATACAAGGAAACCTCGCTGGGCGGACTGGCCGTCAACGTCCCCAATTGCTGAAGCCAGGCCTCTGGCCGGCTCCGGAAGCCTCCGGCGGGGATATTTAAGAGACAGAAAATATGCTGCTTCTATTTTCTGTCCTTAAATATCCCGGGGGTGAGGCTCCTTTTGGAGCCGAGGGGGCAGGGCCCCCTCTCTCTGCGGCCAAAAGCCTTTTGCCCTCCGGCTGCGATTGGGGTAAGCCCGGGCCCAGGCCGCGCGCCGCTGTCACAGCCCGGAGACCCCCATGCCTGCCGATCTGAACCCCATCGACAAAGCCAAATTCGTTGCCGCCAAACGGGCGGTGGAATTCGTCGAGGACGGGATGAAACTCGGGCTCGGCACCGGATCGACCGCGGCCTGGATGGTGCGCTGCCTGGCGGAGCGCGTGCGCGAAGAGGGGCTGCGGGTCACCTCGGTTGCGACCTCCAGCCGTACGGCTGAGCTGGCCACCAGCCTCGGGCTGAGTGTTCGCAGCCTTGATGAGGTGCGCTGGCTCGACCTGACGATTGACGGCGCCGATGAATTCGACCCGGATCTGAACCTGATCAAGGGCGGCGGCGCCGCGCTGTTGCAGGAAAAGATCGTCGCCACCGCCTCGGATCAGATGATCGTCATCGCCGATGCCGCGAAAGAGGTCACGCGACTTGGTGCTTTCCCGTTGCCGGTCGAGGTGATTCCCTTTGGCTGGCAGACCACCAGGGCGCTGATCGAGGAAACCCTTGTCGCTATGGATGTGATGACGCGCGATGTCAGCCTGCGGATGACCGGCGAGCGGGCGCTTGTCACCGATGAGGCCAACCATATACTCGACCTGCATCTGGGCCGGATCGGCAATCCGCGCCAGCTGGCGCTGGTGCTGAACCAGATCCCCGGTGTGGTGGAAAACGGTCTTTTCATCGATATCTGCGATATCGTGGTGATCGGGGCGCCGGATGGCAAAGTCACGGTGCGCGACATCAACACGGGCTCGGTCACCGATGATCAGATCGTGTTCGCACCCACCGACAATATTTTTGCGGATCTCGACTGATGGCTTTTGATTGCGATCTCTTTGTTATCGGCGGCGGTTCGGGCGGCGTGCGCGCCGCGCGGATGGCGGCGGCCACCGGCGCATCCGTTCAGCTGGCCGAGGAAAGCCGGATGGGGGGCACCTGCGTCATCCGGGGCTGTGTGCCGAAAAAGCTGATGGTTTTCGCCTCATCCTTCCGCGAATTGCCCTCGCAGGCCCGCGCCTATGGCTGGGATATCCCCGAGGGTCATTTCGACTGGCAGGCCTTTCGCAGCCGCCTTCATACCGAGCTGGACCGGCTGGAGGGCGTCTATCGCCGGTTGCTGGGCGGGTCGGGCGTCACCATCCATGACAGCCGCGCGAAGCTTGTCGATCCGCATGAGGTCGAGCTGGCTGACGGTCGCCGGATCTCGGCGAAACATATCCTGATCGCCACCGGCGGGCGCCCCGAACGCCCCGATCTGCCCGGTGCGGCTCTGGGGATCGGCTCGGATGACGTGTTCAATTTTGAAAAGCTGCCCGAGCGCCTCCTGATCGTCGGCGGCGGTTTCATCGCTTGCGAGATGGCCTGTATCCTCCAGGGCCTCGGCGTCCGGGTTACGCAATTCTACCGCGGCGCCCAGATCCTGCGCGGCTTTGACGAAGAGGCGCGGGGCCTTGTGGCCGAGGCGATGCGCGCCTCGGGCATCAATCTGCGTGTCGGCACCAATATCGCGGCGATGGGGCCGAAGGGCGCTTTGGAGGACGGGTTCGACGCACCGGTCTCGGAACTGCAACTCGAAACCCGCCGGGTGCCCGCAACCGCAGGGCCTTGTGCGGTCCGTTCGACCACGGGCGAATTGTGCGAGGTCGATCATGTGCTCTTCGCGACCGGGCGGCGGCCGAACAGTGACGGAATCGGGCTGGAAGAGCTGGGGATCGGTATCGGGCGGCGTGGCCAGATCGAGGTGAATGAGTACAGTCAGACCGCGGTGCCCTCGGTCTATGCCATTGGCGATGTCACCGACCGGGTGAATCTGACCCCGGTCGCGATCCGCGAAGGCATGGCCTTTGTCGATACCGTGTTCCATGGCCGGCCCACGCCGGTCGATCACGACCTGATCCCGATGGCGGTCTTTACCCAGCCCGAACTGGGCTCGGTCGGGCTGACCGAAGAGGCCGCGCGCGATCTGGGCCCGATAGAGGTCTATGCGACCAGCTTCCGCCCGATGCGCAGCGCCTTTGCCGGCTCGGAGGCGCGGGTTCTGATGAAGCTGATCGTCTGCGCCGACACGCGCCGCGTGCTGGGCTGCCATATCGTCGCGCCCGAGGCGGGCGAGATGATCCAGCTTGCCGCCATCGCGGTAAAAATGGGCGCGACCAAGGAAGATTTCGACCGCACCTGTGCGGTGCATCCCACCATGGCCGAGGAACTGGTGACGATGCGCAGCCCTGTGCGCCGGTAACGATTGCGAAAATCCTGACTTTCCCGCGAGATCGGACCGCAGCGACCCTGCTGTGGCTTGAATTCCCGGGCGGGATGCACAATTGAGATCATGATATTGTGAAGGAAAAGGACGTATCGATGGCAGGAGGTCCCTGGGGCGGAGGCGGCGGCGACGATGGTCGCGGCGGGAACCGTGGTTCTGACGACGACGGGCGCCGCGGCCCGAACGGGGGTCCGAACGGGGGCCAGAACGGCGGACCCAATGGTGGCCGGCGTCCGGAAGGCGGGGTGCCGGAAGTCGATGACCTTCTGCGCAAGGGCCAGGAACAGCTGCGCGTCCTGATGGGCGGGCGCGGTGGCCAGCGTGG
Source organism: Paracoccus sp. IB05 (assembly GCF_016405985.1). Classification (GTDB taxonomy): domain Bacteria; phylum Pseudomonadota; class Alphaproteobacteria; order Rhodobacterales; family Rhodobacteraceae; genus Pseudogemmobacter. The sequence goes on along the minus strand of NZ_JAEFCF010000003.1, from coordinate 182,343 downwards.
CAATGGCGGCGGGCCCCGCGGTCCGCAGGGGCCGGGCCTTGGCCCGATCTTTACCAAACAGGGGCTTGTCTTTGGCGCGCTCGCGGCGGTGGCCGCCTGGGCTTTCATGTCCTTCTATACGGTGCGCCCGGAAGAACGCTCGGTCGAGCTGTTCCTCGGCGAGGCTTCGGGCATCGGCAATCCTGGTCTGAACTTTGCGGCCTGGCCGGTTGTGACCTATGAAAAGGTCCAGGTGACGGGTGAACGCACCACGGATATCGGGGCCGCCGACGGCAATGCCGGCGAGCTGATGCTGACCCGCGACCAGAATGTCGTCGATATCGGCTTCCAGGTCGTGTGGAACATCACCGATCCGCAGGCCTATCTCTTCAGCCTGGCTGATCCCGAGGAAACCATCCGCGCCGTGTCGGAATCGGCGATGCGCGACATCATTGCGCGTTCGGAACTGTCGCCGATCCTCAACCGCGACCGGGGTGCGATTTCTTCGGATCTGCGGATCGCGGTGCAATCCACGCTCGACACCTATAATGCCGGGATTCAGGTCATCCGTGTCAACCTGCGGCGCGCGCAGCCGCCATCGGACGTGGCCGATGCCTTCCGTGCGGTGCAATCGGCGCAGGCCGAACGCTCGCGGCTGGAAAACGAGGCGGACGGTTACGCCAATAAGGTGACCGCAGGCGCTCGCGGTGAGGCAGCCCGCCTGACCGAAGAGGCCGAAGCCTACCGCGCCAATGCGGTGAACTCGGCCGAGGGTGAGGCCGCGCGTTTTGTCTCGGTCTATACCGAATATGTCAAAGCGCCGGAAATCACCCGCCGCCGTCTCTATCTCGAGACGATGGAGCGTGTTTATGCCGGCATGAACAAGGTGATCCTTGACGGGGTCAGCGGTGGCCCCAATGGCCAGGGCGTGCTGCCCTTCCTGCCGCTCAATGAACTGGGACGCGGCTCTGCCGCCACCCCCGCCGCACCTGCGGCAGCCGGAGGGTCCAACTGATGCGCTCGATTGTCATTGTTCCCGTCCTGATCGCCATCGTCGTCACGGCGCTGTCCTCGGTCTTCATCGTCGATGAACGCAAAAAGGCGCTGGTGCTGCAATTCGGCCAGGTCCGGCAGATCAAGGAAGACGCCGGTCTCGGCTTCAAGATGCCCTTCATACAGGAGGTGGTCTATTACGAGGACCGTATTCTGGGCCTGAAAACCGCGCCGATCGAGGTCACGCTGCTCTCGGATCGCCGGCTGGTGGTGGATGCTTTCGCACGCTGGCGGATCTCGGATCTCCAGGCATTCCGCCAGGCGGTCGGGGCTGGTGCCGAAGAGCGTGCTCAGGCGCTTTTGAACAACATCCTGCAACAGGCGATCCCCGAGGTGCTGGGCAATACCACCCAGGACCGCGTGCTCAGCCAGGACCGCAATGCGCTGATGAACGAGATCCTGACCATCGCGCGGCGCGAAGCGCAGTCGATGGGAGTTCAGGTGATCGACGTGCGTCTGACCCGCACCGACCTGCCGGATGCCAACCTCAAGGCCACCTTTGACCGGATGCGGTCGGAACGTGACCGTGAGGCGGCTGACGAGATCGCACGGGGTGGCGAAGCCGCACAGCGCGTGCGTGCCGCCGCTGACCGGACCGTGGTCGAGGAAACCTCCTTCGCGCGTCGCAGCGCCGAGGTGATCCGCGGTGAGGCCGATGCAGAACGCAACGCGATCCTTGCCGAAGCCTATGGCGCGGACCCGGAATTCTTTGCCTTCATCCGTTCGCTCACGGCATATGAGCAGGCGCTGAAGGGGCAGAATTCCTCGATCGTGATGGAGCCGGACAGCGATTTCTTCGCCTATCTGCGCTCCCCGGGCAGCTCGGCCTATACGCCGGTCGAGACGCCGGAAAATCTGCCTGCCCCGCCGGCCGCGCCGGAGGTTGCCCCGGCGCCGCAACCGGTCCCGGCTCCGGTGGAGTGAGGCAGGCCCCGCGCAGATGCGCGCAGAACTACAGGAAAAGGGCTGGCTTTTTGCCGGCCCTTTTGATCTTCGGGGCCGGGATCGGGAGGAAGGGTGGTCCTGGCTGGTGTTCAAGGATCACAGCGATCTTTCGTGATCCTCTCAGCGTGATGCAATCTGCACGCTTGTTTCGCCTGCGGGCAGGGTTGTTCCCGATGGACCGAACGCCTGCGACAGGGGGCAGTCACGCGCCGATCCGGCCTGTTCACGCGGCTTTGACAGGACGCGACAGGGTTTGCATTGCGCGCCGCTTTGGCTCAGAGTTTCTTATGCACTTATCCGGACCGGCTTCAGGCGACTCCAGCCCGCGACGATCCGGCTGCACGTCCAAAGGAGACCAGATTTGTCCCGCCCCCACACCGATTCCCTGCGGCCCGCCCGCTTGTCCATCCGGTCCTCCGTCCTGACCGGGTTGCGCAACAGCACGATGCTGGCGCTCGCGCTCAGCGCCGGGCTTGCCTTTACTGCGCCGGCCCCGGTGCTGGCCTTCGGCGCCCCTGATACTTTCGCCGATCTTGCCGAAAAGATCAGCCCTGCGGTGGTCAATATCACAACCTCCTCCGTGGTCTCGCGCCCCTCGGATGGTGGCCCGATCGTGCCCGAAGGCAGCCCGCTTGAAGATTTCTTCAAGGATTTCGGGGGCAGGGGCAATTCCGGCCCGCAACGCTCTGAAGCGCTCGGATCGGGTTTCGTGATCTCGGAAGACGGCTATATCGTCACCAATGATCACGTCATCAAAGGCGCCGATGAGATCACCATCGAGTTTTTCGGCGGCGAGAAACTGCCGGCGAAACTGATCGGCACCGACCCGCAGACCGATATCGCCCTGTTGAAGGTCGAAACCGAAAAGCCGCTGGCCTTCGTGTCCTTCGGCAATTCCGATCTGGCAAGGGTGGGCGACTGGGTGGTCGCGATGGGCAACCCGCTTGGCCAGGGCTTCTCGGTCTCGGCGGGGATTGTTTCTGCCAGAAACCGCGAGCTTTCGGGTACTTATGACGACTATCTGCAAACCGATGCTGCGATCAACCGCGGCAATTCGGGCGGGCCTTTGTTCAATCTGGATGGCCAGGTGATCGGGGTGAATACCGCGATCCTGTCGCCGACCGGCGGCTCGATCGGGATCGGGTTCTCGATGGCCTCGAATGTGGTGACCAAGGTTGTCGATCAGCTGAAACAATTTGGCGAGACGCGGCGTGGCTGGCTCGGGGTGCGCATTCAGGACGTCACCCCGGATATTGCCGAGGCGATGGGGCTGGCCACTGCCACCGGTGCACTGGTGACCGATGTGCCGGAGGGACCGGCCAGAGAGGCGGGCATGATCGCAGGCGACGTGATCCAGCTCTTCAACGGTCAGGATGTGAAAAGCGCCGGCGATCTGACCCGGCGTGTCGCCGATGCGCCGGTGGGCGAGGCGGTTCCGGTCGTGGTGATCCGCGATGGCGGTTCCGAGACGCTGAATGTGACGCTGGGGCGGCGCGAAGAGGCAGAGCCGAAGACCTATCCGGCCTCGGCTGACCCGCAGGAGGTGCCGCAGGGGCAGCTTGAGATCCTCGGGATGCAGCTGGAACTGGTGACAGATGCGCTGCGCGATCAGCTTGGCCTGCCGGGCTCGGCCGAGGGGCTGGTGGTTGCGGGCATCGATCAGACCTCGGAAGCCTGGACCAAGGGGTTGCGCGAGGGCGATGTGATCACCGAAGTCGGCCAGCAGAAGATCGCGCGGGTGCAGGATATGAAGGACCGGATCGAGGATGCGAAAAAGGCGGGCCGCAAATCGGTGTTGCTGCGTTTCAGCCGTGGTGGCGATCAGCGCTTCGTGGCCCTGCTGGTGAAGTGAGCCCGGTTTTGAGCTGAGACTTGAACTGGGCCTGAAACCAGGGCGGCGGGGGAACCCCCGCCGCCTTTTTGCGCGGGCGGGGCCGGAGTTTCGGCGAGCGGCGATCAGAAATCCCCGACCACAAGACCCAGCTCGCGCGCGGCTGCGAGCGAGAGATGATCGGAATCGAGCCCCCGGCTTTGCTGCCAGCTCCGCAGCGCCTTGCGGGTTGGCCCGTCTGTCATCCCGGTCAGCGGCTCAAGATAAAGGCCGCGCGCCTTCAGCGCCCGTTGCAAAGTGGCGACGAATTCGGGCGTCATGACTTCGGGGCAGGGCACGCGGAACCAGACCGTGCTGCGATCCGTGACAATGCGCTGCCGGGCCTCAGACGCAAAGCGCGCCGGGGTGAGAAGCGTACCCGCCTCGTCACGGGTCTCGGGCGAGATCAGCACCTGTTCCGTAACCGTCTCGATGACGGCCGGTCGGATGTCGGATTGCCAGCAGGCGCCTTTCGGCCCCTGAGGTGGCCCCGGCTTTCCCTTCAGATCCACCAGCTCCGCCGAGAAATCGGCGCGGGTCGGGCCTGTGGGGGTGTTTGCGCTGTTGCAGGCGGCGAGGATCAGAACGAAAGGGATAAAGCAGGCGAGATGCCGCCTGCGATATGGGGTTGCCCTGTCATGGGCGAAGCCCTGATGCGGCGCAGCGAAGCAGGGCAGGTCAGAGGGGGTCATCGGCTTCTGCTCTTGTTTTCCGGTCACCGGCTGGCCCGATCCGTCCCTGAGGGTCTTGTCTGGTCCGGCGCTGCTGCGGGCACCCGCTCAGGCTGTAAGGCTATCCGCATCGCGACAGGGTGGCAACAAGCGGCAGGGGCCGGACAAGGAAAAGGCAAGGTGATCCTGCACATGGCGATCCTGCAGGGGGCCGAAAGCGGCGAGACCCCCCGTTTGTCGCAATTCGCCCGTGTGGTGACTGCTCTGGCACAGCGGCCCGGGATGACATATGTCATGGGCAAGACAGGGAATTCAGCGCCGGGCCCGGGTCACGGGCCCCAGAGAACAGACGGAAACCGGGGACGGCAATGGCGAAGATCACCTATATCGAATTCGGCGGCAAACAGCATGAGGTCGAGGTCGCCTCTGGCCTGACGGTCATGGAAGGGGCCCGCGACAATGGCATTCCGGGCATCGAGGCCGATTGCGGCGGTGCCTGCGCCTGCTCGACCTGCCATGTCTATGTCGATCCGGCCTGGGTGGATAAGATCCCGGCCAAGGATGCGATGGAAGAGGATATGCTGGATTTCGCCTGGAATCCGGATCCGCTGCGATCACGCCTGACCTGCCAGCTGAAGGTAACGCCGGCAATGGACGGGCTGATCGTGCATATGCCCGAGAAGCAGATCTGACCCCGCATGAGGGGCGCCGACGGGCGGGCTAAGATTTTTCAGAAAAAATCTTAGAAAATTTCTTAAAAGAAATTTGACCGGAATTCGATGAATTCCGGCGCCTCTGGCCGCTGTTGCACCTCAGGTCGTCAGTCGCTCGGCCTTCCTGCGCACCAGGACGCTGCGCAGGTCATGCATCGCAAGCAGCAGGGCATCGGTGACCTCGTCAAGCTGCGCATCACTGGCCTTTGACTGGGCCCATTGCGAGGTCATGTTCAGATGATCCACGGTGCGCAGGATATCATCCGTCTCGCGGGCGTCGAGCAGCGCGCGCCGCTTTGCAAGCCAGGTGCGGATCGCCTCAAGATCTGCCTCTGAAAGCTCGCGATCCCCATGTGGCCGGATAGTGCCGTTCTTCACATTGACGCTGGCGATCTCGTCCAGCTCGATCCGGCGCTGGCGGTTTTCTGTGTCCACCCGGCAGACCGAGGCCCCATTTTCCCGGATACGAAAGTAATAGGGGGGTAAGCTGTCGGACATGTCGGGACTATTCCTGGCGCCATGGGCAAAAACCGTCAATCCGGCTGATTTAAGCGCAAATTTCCGCAAAAACCAGCCCCTGCTGACGCCCGCCCACCTCAGTCGCGATTGTCGATCACCCGCAGCAAAGATCCCTCAGGATCAATCAGCGCGAACATCCGCGGCGCACCCTCCGGACGGAAAAACCCGGTGAGGCGCGGGATCCCCTCGGCTGCGAGGCCGAGCTTTTGCCATTCTCCAAGCAATGCATCCGGGTCATCCACCCGGATACAGGCCGAGAAACTGCTCTGTGCCGGATCAAGATCAGGCCAGGCGAAAAACTCCAGCTCCAGTGCGCCGCGCCCGAGGATCATCCAGCCCTCGCTGAAATAGCGCGTGGCAAAGCCGAGCCTGGCATAGAACTCTTCCGTCGCCCGCATATCGCGCGACGGCAGATTGGCGGTGATCCGGTCCTGGGTCATGGCTTCCCCCATGCTGCGCTCCACCGATCATGATCGGTGGTTACCGCTCAGACAAGGCTCGCGCAAAACCGCTGGATCCGGGCGCAGGCCTCGCGCAGCACCTCATCCGAGGTGGCGTAGCTCACGCGGAAATTCGGGCTGAGGCCGAAGGCCGAGCCGAAGACGACAGCAACCCCGGTCTCCTCCAGAAGAGCTGTTGCAAAGACCTCGTCATTGGTGATCACTACGCCTGCGGGTGTCGCCTTGCCGATACAGCCCGAGATGTCCGGATAGACATAGAAGGCGCCTTCCGGTTTCGGGCAGGTGATGCCGGTCGCCTTGTTCAGCATCGAGACCACCAGATCGCGGCGCCCCTGGAACACGCGGCGCCAGTCGGCGAGGAAGTCCTGCGGCCCGCTCAGCGCCTCGAGCGCCGCCCATTGGCTGACAGAACAGGTGTTCGAGGTCGATTGCGACTGGATCGTCCCCATCGCCCTGATCAGCGCCACGGGGCCTGCCGCATAGCCGATCCGCCAGCCGGTCATCGCATAGGCTTTCGAGACGCCATTGCAGGTCAGAGTGCGGTCATAAAGCCCCGGCTCGACCTGGGCGGGGGTGGTGAATTCGAAATCATCAAACACCAGATGTTCATACATATCATCCGACATGATCCAGACATGCGGGTGGCGCATCAGGACATCGGTCAGACCCTTCAGCTCGGCGCGGCTATAGCCCGCACCGGTCGGGTTCGAGGGCGAATTGAAGATCAGCCATTTGGTCTTTGGCGTGATCGCAGCTTCAAGCTGTGCGGGGGTGATGCGGAAATTATTCTCAAGCGTCGCGACCACCTCGACCGGGGTGCCACCGGCGAGCTGCACCATATCCGGGTAGCTGACCCAATAGGGTGCCGGGATGATCACCTCATCGCCTTTGTTCAGCGTGGCGATCAGCGCGTTGAAGAGGATCTGCTTGCCGCCGGTGCCCACCGTCACCTGGTTCGGCGTATAGGTAAGGCCGTTCTCGCGCAGGAATTTCGCGCAGATCGCGGCCTTGAGTTCGGGGATGCCATCGACGGCGGTATAGCGGGTCTTGCCCGCATCAATCGCACGCTTTGCGGCATCGCGGATATGTTCCGGCGTGTCGAAATCCGGCTCGCCGGCACCAAGGCCGATCACATCCTTGCCGGCTGCCGCCAGTTCTCGCGCCTTGTTTGTGACCGCGATCGTGGCCGAGGGTTTCACGCGGGCAAGCGTATCGGACAGAAAGGCCATTTCCGGGTCTCCGGTGGGATTGTTTGCATTTTCCGGTCTCGGGTCTTAAGTTCGCCCCCCCGTTCATACAAGCGATATCAGCAAAGGAGAGGCGTGATGGCGGAAAGCAGCACAGGACGTGAGCCGGGTGTGGATCTGGCGCCCGAGGACTGGTTCTCGGCGGATGTGGCAACCTTTGGCGACCGGCTTGCCGGTGCGCGCGAGGCGGCCGGGCTGAGCCAGGAAGATCTGGCGCAACGGCTGGGGGTGCGGCTGACCACGCTGCAGGCCTGGGAAGACGATATGGCAGAGCCGCGGGGCAACCGGCTTTCGACGCTGGCGGGGATGCTGAATGTCTCGCTCGCCTGGCTCCTCACGGCCGAGGGCGACGGGCTGGGCCTGCCGGAGGCGGAGGCAATGCCAGTGGCGCTGAGCGATGCGCTGGCCGACCTGACGCGGCTCAGGGCAAAGGCGGCGGGGCTTGTGCAGGAGATCGCAACGGTGGAAAAGCGGCTCAGACAGGCTTTGCGGCAGGAGTGAGCGATGGTTGCGAAAGAGGGGGCGGTGCCGGGAGAAAGCCATGACGCCCGGCTCCGCCGGATGCGGATGCGCAGCTGGCGCCGTGGCATTAAAGAGATGGACCTTGTGTTCGGGCCATTTGCCGATGCCGGGCTGGCGGGGCTGACGGCGGAAGAGCTGGATCTTTATGACCGGCTTTTATCCGAGAATGATCAGGACCTTCTGACCTGGGTTCTGGGCACGGTTCCCGCCCCGGACTGGACCGCGCCTTTGCTGCCGCGTATCGCGGATTTTGCGGCGACCCGGCTCGCAGGCTGATCCTTTCGCGATAAATCGCGGCAAAATCGTCGCGAGTTTACGGAATGTTTGTGCTTTGTGCTGATTCTGTCTCCGTCTGTTACGTGCGGAGCAAAGTACAAATGTCCCTCCATCAATCCGTCCTCGATGGATCGCAGAAAGCGTTCCTCTCCTGTTATCTCGACAATCTGGGCCTGGTAGAACGCCTGCACAGATTGCTGCTTGATGTCATCAAGGATGAGTTCGAGCGCCTGCGCGTGTTGGAGGTCAACCCGGTCCAGGCCCTGCTCCTGTTCAACATCGGCGAAAACGAGGTGACCGCGGGCGAGCTGAAAAGCCGCGGTTACTACCAGGGCTCGAATGTCAGCTACAATCTCAAGAAGCTGGTCGATCTTGGCTATATGCACCATCAGCGGTCTGAAATCGACCGGCGTTCGGTGCGGGTGCGGCTGACGGAAAAGGGCCGGATCCTGCGCAATCAGGTCTCGGACCTGTTCCTGCGCCATGCCGAGGGCCTCGAAAAACGCGGCGTGATCGATGTCAGCGGCATGGACGAGATCAATATCTCGCTGCGCCGCATGGAGCGGTTCTGGACCGAACAGATCCGTTATATCTACTGAGATCGCATTTTGCCCCCGGGGATGGTGCCCGGGGGCACATCCTTCCCGAACCGGCGCGCGCCTGCAGCCGGGAGTACTTTCGTGCAGCCCCCCCTTATCTCAATGGCCTCAAGGGTCTTGTACGTCCTCAGGGCGCTCTTTGCTGGCCGCGAGGGAATGCGGCAAAGACGGGCACAGGCAGCCACCTCGGCATTCGCGAGCGGCAGGCCTGTTCCCGGCGCGAAACGGCGGCGATCCCGACCGTCAAAATCGGTGCCCGCGTCTGCGCCCGGCGTTCCGATCTGAACGCAGGGCCTGAGACGCAGAGGAACGGAGGGCAGGCCAGTGGCTGATCTGCCTGTTGCCACGATCCCGAAAAACTCCCGCGGGAAGATCTGCGTCACCCTGACCGAATCCGGGGGGATCGGCATTTTCAATGCCCGCGTTCCGTCGACGCGCAGGCCGGGGGCATGCGGCCGGGAAAGGCCGGTGTGGCGCTCCGGCTCGCGGCTACGCCCGCGCCGTGACCGCCGCGCCCGATGAGACAAGAGTGCGGGGGTCTGTGACGTGATCGGGGAAACCATGCGCCACCAGGGGCGAGTCTGCCTGGCTGGGCACGGCCTGGGTGTCACCGATTTCGTGGCATCCCGTTTCCCTGATGGTGCTCGAGCAATATGCCAGCGAAACCGTGGCCGCTGGCACCCCGGGCCTGATCCAGCCGCGCCCGATCATTGACCGCCTGTTCCCGGTCGCTGTCGCGGTGCAGAGGCGGGCGCAGCTTATCACCGTGGGTTCGGGCGCTGTCGAATGGCCGGTGACCATCTCGAGCATCACCGCAGGGTGGGCCGCAACTGAGACCGGCTATGTCGCCGGTCTGACCGAATACGCGACCATCGATAGGGCGCTGAAACCAGAACAGACCCTTGGCATCCACATGCGCGCCACGCGCAAGGCCATTTTCCCCGGCACCGGAAACGGCACCGGCGCGCCGCCCTCGGCGTCATTTCCGGCGCGGCGACCGATGGCATCACCTCGACCCCCGCTCCGGCGCCTGCGCTCAACGATCCGCCGCGCCTTCACACAAGGGGTCATCAGCCGGAACGCGACGACCGAGGGCGATCTGCGCCTTCTGGGGCGAAAGGCTGAACGCAAGGAGAGTCCGACGAAAGCAGAAATGCTTGGCCTGCTCGATGTGTCCCGCGCGGTATTGGGGCCAGGCGGCGTTGTTCGGTATCTGAGCCCGCTTGTCTGCATCTCTGTTGTCACCGGCATGCGGCATGGCGAGCTGCCGGCACTACAATGGGAGGACGTTGACCTCGGCGGGCGGATGGTCGCTGTGCGGCCCGGGGCCGATCAGTTCGAACGAACCGGGGATCCTAAATCCCGCGCCGCCTTCCGTGATATACTGCTCGCCCCTTTGGAGGTGACAGAGCTGGAGAAGAGGAACCTGGCCTCTCTGGGTCGCAATCCATCGCCTCTGGGGTTCATCGGGAACCGGGGACGTTTGGTCCAGCCCGCTTGCATTCAGCAAGCGTGTGTCAGATTGCAAAAACGGCTGCCTGGTGGTGACGAAGGCATGGACGGCTCGGCTGGCCTCTGCCTCCGTGGTTTTGCGCCTTTGCTGATCCCGGCGACCAGCGCCGGTTTGCGGCGGGGCCGTCGCCTGACGACTTCTGGTAATCCTCCGCCTGTCGCCACGTTTTGCGCGTTGCAGCCCGAGCAGGGTTCACTGTGGCAAAACGCATGGCGGCGTGGTCACCCTTATCCGCGCTTTAACTCGCTTTGCTGGCGATCGCGGGGCCGGTCAGCACCGTCAGGTTCGGCCCGGAACCGGGCCGTGCCAGGTTCGCCTCATTGGGTGAAAACCATAGCCAAAACGGTCTCTGGCCGCGTCTTTTCCCGCCGGAGGGGCGTTCAGTTGGCCTTGCGGCGTGGCAGGAACGGCAAAGGCATTACATGCACGCCGTCGTCCAGCAGCTTCCGCGCCTCTTCCGGCCTGGCCTCGCCATAGATCGAGCGCTCGGGCGCATCGCCGTCATGGATGCGGCGCGCCTCGGCTGCGAAATTCATCCCGACATATTCCGAGTTCTTTTCGACCTCGCGGCGCAAAACAGCCAGGGCATTTTCGATCTCGGCGCGCGAGGGGACCGGTGGCGCAGCAGGCGAGGCTTCGGGCGCGCCGGAAGACGGCGTTTCCCCGGTGGGTGCCGCCTTGCGGGCGGGGCCAAGCGAGGGTGTCATCAGCGCCTTTTCAACGCGCGCGCTGCCGCAGACCGGACAGGCCAGGTGGCCGGCGCGCGACAGGCTGTCAAAGGCCTGGCCATCGGCGAACCAGCTCTCAAACCCATGGCCTGCCTCGCATTGCAGCGTGTAGCGGATCATTCTGCGTAATCTCCTGCTGGCCCGGGCCTTTGGTGCCGGACCATATAGCGGGGAAGCTAGTGTTTCGCGGGCGCGGGTCAAGGCCACAGCCACCGGATCCTGTCAGAGCCGGTCGAAGGAAGCAGGTCAGACCTGACCGCCATCCTGCTTTGACCCATCCTGCTTTGCGCCGTTCGGTTTTGCATTGCCTGCCGCGAAGGCAAGGATCAGCTGTTGCAGATCTGGCTCGTCAACCTTGCGCGCCGCTTTTTCCGGGCTGAACCATTTGCGCCGCCGCTGACGATATTCGGGATATTTGCGGGCAAGGCTGGCGACCCGTACCGGATAGACCTCGACATCGCAGCGCAGCGCCAGATCGGTGTCGCGGCACAGCACCTTGTCATAGCTGTAATTTCCGACCGGAAACCCATCGGTTGCCCCGGTCACCCCGGCCTCTTCCCAGGCCTCGGTCAGCGCGGCATCGGCATTGCTGCGATCTGCCATCGGCCAGCCCTTGGGAAGCACCCAGCGGCCGGTGTCACGGCTGGTGATCAACAGGATCCGTGTCCCGTCCTTGCTTTCATTCCAGCACAATGCCGCAAGCTGAAGCCTGATTTCCAAATCGGAATCCCGATACGCTAGCCTGACCTCTTTGTTCATATTATTTACCAGCTACCCTCGCACCCGTTCGGCCGTTGCAGCAAAACCCTGCGGACCCGGGAGTCTGTTATACATATGGTTCATTGTGCCTGACGCGCGCCGCCCGGCCTATGGTTATATAGAGATTTATCAAGATTTTCTGTCTGTGAGGCTAATATGCACAAGATTGTGACGCTGTGCCGGATCAAAATCCCCGCCTGGGCGGGATGTGGAGAAGGCTGATGCGGATATTCATCGGGCTGGATATGCCGGCATCTGTGCGCGAGGCGCTTGTCCTGCAGCAATTCCTTTTGCCGCTGCACCGCAGGATTGCGGCAGAGGAGCTGCATCTGACGCTGCTCTTTTGTGAGGATCTCGCCGACGACCTCGCGGAGGTGCTGCACTTTGAGCTTTCCGATCTGCATCTGCCGGGATTTGAGATGTCGCTGGCGGGGCTCGGGCTTTTTGGCGGCACAAAACCGCACAGCGCCTGGGCCGGGGTCGCGCCTTCTGTGTCACTCGTCGCGCTGCAGGCTGCGGTCGAGGCGGCCGGGCGGCGCGCGGGGCTTGATCTTCCGCATCGCCGCTTTGTGCCACATGTGACGCTTGGCCGTTTCAGCCGTACCGATCCCGCGACGCTGATGCGGCTGGAACGCGGCATCGCGGCCGGGGCGGGCTTTGCTGCCGGCCCCTGGCAGGTCGATGAGATTGTGCTCTGGCAAAGCGTGCTGACCGCAAACGGCCCCCGCTATAGCGAGCTTGCCCGTTATCCGTTTGCACAGCATCGCCGCCCGCCGCGCGATCCCTGACCGCTTCCTTGACAAGTCCGGGGCAGGGGTGCAGCACGGGCAGAGCTTTACACGATCAGTCCAGGACAGAAAGCAGACCTGCCGATGACCCGTTCCATCACCATTGCCGGCCGCGAGATCGGCCCCGCCCATCCGCCGCTGGTCATCGCCGAAATCGGCATCAATCACGGCGGCGATCTGGATGTCGCGAAAGAAATGGTGCGCCTTGCTGCCGGAGCCGGCTGCGAGATGATCAAGCATCAGACCCATATTCTCGAAGACGAGATGACGGAGGAGGCGAAGCAGATCTTCCCGCCGAATGCCGATGTCTCGATCTGGGAGGTGATGGCGCGCTGTGCCCTGGACCAGAGCGACGAGGCCGAGCTGAAACGCTATACCGAAAGCCTCGGGATGATCTGGATCTCGACGCCGTTTTCGCGTGCAGCGGCCGATTTTCTCGAAACTCTGGATGTGCCGGCCTATAAGATCGGCAGCGGAGAGGCCGACAATCTGCCGCTCATTCGCCATATCGCGAAAAAGGGCAAGCCGGTGATCATGTCGACCGGCATGCAGACCATCGATACGATCCGCGCGAGCGTGGATATTCTGGATGCTTCGGGCGTGCCCTATGCGCTGCTGGAATGCACCAACCTTTACCCGAGCCCGCCTGAAATTGTGTCCCTGCGCGGTGTGACCGAGCTGAAAGAGGCCTTCCCGAAGGCGGTTGTCGGCTTTTCCGACCATTCCATCGGGCCGGAAATGGCACTGGCAAGCGTAGCGCTCGGGGCCACGATCCTTGAGCGCCATTATACGGATTCGCGCTACCGCAAGGGCCCGGACATCATCAATTCGATGGATCCGGCGGAGCTGCGCCTGCTGATCGACCGCTCGAAAGAGATCTGGATCGCGGCGAACAACCCGAAGCAACGCTCGGCGCCGGAAGAGGATGTCTACCGTTTCGCGCGCGGCTCGGTGGTGGCGGATCGCGACCTGCCGGAAGGCCATGTGATCCATGAGATCGATATCTGGGCACGGCGTCCGGGCTCCGGGGAAATCCCGGCCTATGACTTTGACAGGCTGATCGGCAAGCGTCTGACGCGCACGGTCACGCGCAATACCCAGCTGAAATGGAGCGATCTGGCGTGACGTCGGTGGCGCGCAGGATCCTCTTTCTGACCGGTACCCGCGCCGATTTCGGCAAGCTGGAGCCACTTGCGGCGGCGGCGCGCGAGGCGGGGCATGAGGTCACGTTTTTCGTGACCGGCATGCATATGATGACCCGCTACGGGCTGACCGCGCATGAGGTGCGCCGCCAGCCCGGCATTGCGACGCATGAATTTCTGAACCAGCGCCCCGGCGATCCGCAGGATATCGTGCTGGCAAAAACCGTCACCGGCTTTTCGGATTTTGTCACCGAAAGCCGCCCGGATCTGATCGTCCTCCATGGCGACCGGATCGAGGCGATGGCGGGCGCGCTGGTTTCGGCCACGAATTACATCCGCTCGGCCCATATCGAGGGGGGCGAGGTTTCAGGGACCATCGACGAGGTGTTTCGCCACTGCAATACCAAGCTCTGCACGCATCACTTCGTGTCCTCCGAGACAGCGAAACGCCGGGTGATGGCGCTTGGCGAGCCCGAGGATGTGATCCATGTGATCGGCTCGCCGGAGCTGGATTTCCACGCCCGCCCCTCGGGCGTGACGCTGGACGAGGTGCGGGCGCGCTATGCGATCCCCTTTGCCGATTACGGCATCGCGACCTTCCACCCGGTGACCTCGGAACAGGCGACGATGGGCGCCCAGGCCGAGGCGCTGTTCGCGGCTCTGACCGACAGCCAGCGCAATTTCGTGGTGATCGCACCGAACAACGACCCTGGATCAGAGGCGATTTTCCGGGTGCTGGATGCTTTGCCGAAGGCGCGGTTCCGGGTGCTGCCCTCGATGCGCTTCGCGCATTTTTCGGAACTGATGCGCAACGCCGCCTGTATCGTGGGCAATTCCTCGGCGGGCGTGCGCGAGGCGCCATTTCTCGGTGTGCCTTCGCTGGATGTGGGTACCCGCCAGACCAACCGCTCGGACGCGGCCTCGGTCACCGCCGTGTCGGCCTTTGACCGCGCGGCCATCCTTGGGTTTCTCACCAATGCCTGGGGCAACAAGGCGCCCCGCGATGCGGGTTTTGGCGAAGGCGCTGCGGCGGATCGTTTCGTCGAAGTGCTGGCCGACCCCGCCTTCTGGGACCGGCCTTTGCAAAAGGCGTTTCATGACTGAGACGCCGCAAGGGGCGGGCCGTTACCAGCCCGAGAAACCGCCATCCACATTGATCAGCTGGCCGGTGATATAGCCGGATTGCGGGCTGGCAAGGAACAGCATGGCATCGGCGATCTCATCGGGTTTTGCCATACGGTCGAGCATGATCAGCTCGCCCACGCGCTTCTGGAATTCCTCGGAATGGCCGTTGAACACCGCGCCCGGCGCGATGGTGTTCACGGTCGCGCCGCGCCCGGCCCAATAGCCGGCCAGCCAGACCGTCAGCCCATGCACCCCGGCCTTTGAGACGCCATAGGCCGAGAAATTCTTGAACGGCATCCCGTCATAGATCCGGTGATGCGCCCCGTTCAGCGCATACATCGAGGCGACATTGACCAAGGTGCAGGGGCGGCGCCCGACAATGTCGCGATCCATCTGCCGCGCGATCATGAAAGGCGCGGTCAGATTGGTGCGCATGGTCTTTTCCCAATCCGCCACTTCAAGATCGGCGAAGTCCGGAAAGCCCTTGCCCGCGCCCATCAGCAGCTCGCCGGTAATGGCGGCATTGTTGAGCACGACATTGGGCTCCCATCCGTCTTTTTCGATGCGTTTGAAAATGGTTACGACCTGATCTTCATCCGATACATCAAGCTCGTAAAAGCGAAAATTTTCGTTTCCCGCATGGGCTTCTTTCAGCGCCTCGGCCCGGTGCCCGGCAAGATCAGAGCTGACCACCCGCGCGCCTTCGGCCAGCATGCGGCGCACGTAAGTGCTGCCCAGCACACCACCCGATCCGGTGATGAAAACCGTGCGGCCTTTCAGTTGATCAGCCATGATGCGCCCCTTCCTGAGCTTCTTTCAACAAAAACTCGACCAGCCGGAAATCGAACGGGCTGTCGATATCGACACAGCGCTCGGGGGGCATCAGGTAAGGGATCACGCGCCCCTCCCAAAGCCCTTTCGAGCGCTTCAGGTAATCGGGCGAGACCACATAAGTCGAGGCCGCATGTTCATAAACCACCGGCGCCTGCTGACGCGCGACCACGCCGCCGGGCAGCGGTTTTGAGACATGCAGGGCGCCACTCGCATCGGGCTCAACCAGGTTGAAATAGGGGTTCTTGCGCGCCTCGCAACACGACATCACCATGTCCGGCGCCTCACGCGCGAAAAGATCCAGTGCACCGCTGATATCCTCGGGCAGCCGCAAAGGCGAAGTACAGTCAAGATCCAGAAACGCCATTACCGGACGGTCGAGCAAAGCCTGCGAGGCATCAAGCGCATGCGCCCAGACCCCCCATTTCCCGGCCTGATCAGTGGCCAGATGCGCAGGCCTGAGCCCGATTTGCAGCGCGCCCTTTGCCACGGCATGATCATAGATCTCTTCATCATCGGTCGAGACCACCACCGCATCAACGCCGGGATGCGCGAAAAGCTGATCCAGCGACCAGTCGATCAGCGGCTTGCCGCAAATCTCGCGGAAATTCTTGCGCGGCACGCCTTTGGACCCTTTGCGCGCGCCGATATGACCCAAAATCATGTGAGCTCCTTATCGATCAGGCCGATGAAACGGCGATTCTGCCAGGCCTCGCTGATGAGTTTCGCCGAGGCGATAACGCGGTCAAGCCGCGGCAGATGTTCGACCGGATCGGGGCTTTGCCCGGCCACCAGCGCCAGAAAGGCGCGCATCGCATCGAGGAACATCGCATTGCGCTCCAGCGGCAGGTCAAGCACCCGCTCGCCCGCCAGGTCCTGGACCCGGTAGATCTGGGCCGCGAAATCAAAGTCAAAGCTCTGACGGGTGCCGTGCAGCACCGCCCGCCGATGCAGGCGCGGCGTCAGGTAATCCATTGCGACCGAGCCCGCCACCCCTCCCTCGCGCTGCCTGAGCGTGATGAAACTCGCCAGATCAACACCCGGGTAACCGGCATGGCCCTGCGACAGCACCTCGTCTGGCTGCAGCCCGGGGAACAGGCATTGCGCCATATCAAGCTCATGGCACAGATCCAGCAGCACACCGCCGCCTTTCTCCTGCGCGGCATAGCTCTGCGCAAAGGACCAGTTCTGCCGCCACTGGGTGACATCATGGCCAATCGCAAAGGAAAACCGAAAAATATCCGACAGATCGCGGCGCGCGAGTTCGCGAAACGCCGGATGCCAGCGCATCATATAACCGACCATCGACCGCTCCGCGACCGCGGCGCAGCAGGTGCTGATGGCATCCACCCCGGCTGGCAAAAAGGACAGCGGCTTTTCCACATAGACCGGCAGACCCCGATCCGCCGCCGCGCAGATCACTTCGGCGCGCACATCGGTCGCGGTCGCCACCACCACCGCATCATGGTCGCGCAGATCCGCCTGCAATCCGGCCGCGCCATATCCCCGCCAGCCGCGCAAGCGCGCCACCGCCCCAAGCGTCTGCAGGTTGTCATGATGGCGCCGCCCGATCGAGCCCGCCCCCACCACCAGAACCTTCAAAGCCATCCTGCGCCTCCGCTTTTCCGGAGCGCATCGCATGAATTCCGCGTCGCGACCAGCCACCTCATTTTCTGTCCTTAAATATCCTCGGGGGGAGGCGCGGCACGCGCCCGGGGGGCAGACAGCCCCCCGATGCCCGGCCCGCCAAACTCAGCCAGCCAAACTCACCCCGCCAAAGCCGCGCGCCGGTTCCAGTACACCGCCGCCTCCACCTCGGCACAAAGTGCGATCAGCTCTTCATCCGCCCCGAAAGGCGCGGCGAGATGGATGCCAATCGGCAGGTCGGATTTCGACCAGCCCAAAGGCAGCGACGCCGCCGGCTGGCCACTCGCGTTGAACACAGCCGCAAAGGGCGAATAGTCAAAGCAGCGCCCCGGCCCGAGGCGGTAATCGACGTAATCCTCGGTCTCATGGCTGAAGCGCCCGACATGTGCCGGCGGCTCGGCCAGCGTGGCCGAAAGCAGAATGTCGTAACCAGCGCCGCTTGCATCAGGGCCGTCCTCTGGCCGGAAGAAATACGCCATCTCACGACCGAAATCATGGATATCCTCGACCGCTTCCAGATAGCGCAGCGGCCCGAGCGCCTCGGCATGTTTCACCGCGCCGCGCCCGACACCCTCGACCAGATCCGCCGTCAGCGCGCGGCCTTTCAGCTTTTGCCGGATCGTCAGCGCGGTGCCGACCGCGACGATATCGGTCCAGGCCCGCATCATTGCCCCGATATCCGCCTTTGGTCGCGCCGGCTCCACATGATGGCCAAGGCTTTCCAGCAGCTGCCCGGCCTCCCGCACGGCAGCCGCGACCTCCGGGTCAATCGCGGCGCCGGTAAAGGTCGTGTCGCAGATCGCCACGCGCAGCCGCCGGGGCGGGGCCGAGATCGCCTGACCGTACCCTTTCGCCAGCGGCGGCGCGCAATAGGGCGCGCCGGGGTCAGGTCCCTCGCAGGCATCCAGCATCACCGCCGTGTCGCGGACCGAGCGTGTCAGGAAGCCGTCAATCGCCATACCGGCCCAGCCCTCACCGGACCAGGGCCCGTCGGGCAGCCGCGCGCGGGTCGGCTTGAATCCGAACAGCCCGCAATTCGAGGCCGGAACCCGGACCGAGCCGCCGCCGTCTGATCCATGCGCGAAAGCGACGATCCCCGCCGCGACCGCCGCCGCCGCGCCGCCCGAAGAGCCGCCGGCGGTATGGTCAGGATTCCAGGGGTTGCGCGTCGGCCCGCCATAGACGGCGGCTTCGGTTGCGATGCCGACCCCGCCTTCGGGGCTTGTCGTGCGCCCGAAGGTCACCACCCCGGTCGCCCGCATCCGGGCCATCATATTGCAATCGGCGGCATAGGTCCTGGCCGGAGCAAGCCGCGTGCCGTTAAGGGATGGCAGATCCTTTGCCTCAAGCCCCAGATCCTTGATCAGGAAGGGCACGCCGCGAAACGGCCCGCGCGGCAGGCCGGCGCGGATTTCAGCGCGCGCAACCTCTTCCTGCACCAGCACCACGGCATTGATTGCCGGATTTCGCGCCCCGACCGCCGCCAGCGCCGCATCCAGCAGCTCATCCGGGCTGACCTCGCCCTTTGCCACCAGCCCCGCAAGTTCGGTCGCATCCCGTGCGCCCAGATCCCCGATCATCTGCGATTCCCCGTTATCCATCACCCGGCCAGTCTGGACGCGGCGCCCGGGAAAGGTCCAGAGGCGCCGCGCATCCGGCTGTTACCGCAACCATGTGGCCCGGGCGACCAAAGCGGCCCCTGCCGCCGCTTTGCCACCCGTCAGCCGCTTGACAGAGGGCAAGGGCGGGTCGCATGGAAGGCAGAGCAACGGTTCCGGCACCGCGCCCGCAAAGCGCGGTTTTCCGGAGAATAGGGAATGTGGCCGGGCCTTCTGCGCAGGGATCCGGGACCACAGCTGCCCCCGCAACTGTAAGCGGTGAGCGGCGGTTGATGATGCCACTGGAAGTGCCTCAGAGGGGCTCTCCGGGAAGGCCAGCCGTCCGCCCGGACCCGCGAGCCAGGAGACCTGCCGCTGCTGATCACCCTTTCCCTCGCACGGGGCGTGCGGCGGAGGGCGGAGTGCCGCCAGAGGTGACGTTCATGCGCAACGGGAGGGCTTTCCCCCGCGGCGAAAACGCATCAGGGCAGCGGTCAGCGACCGGCGGCTCCGAAGAAAGGGCTGAGAGATGTTTCACAGGGTTTCCCATCTGGCACTGATCACCGCGCTGGCCGCCGCCGGTGCTGTGGCGACAGCTGGCGGCCGTGCCAATGCGCAGGCGCAGGAGGAAGAGCCGATTGAACTGGGCACCATTACGCTGACGGCCAGTGGCGAGCCGGTCGCCCTCAGCCGTACCGGGGCCACGGTAACGGTGCTGACCGCGCCCGAGATCGAAAAGCGCGGCCCGCTGTCGCTGGTGGGTATGCTGCGGCAGGTGCCCTCGGTGACGCTGGCGGCGAATGGCGGTATTGGCAGCCTCACCACGCTGCGCCTGCGCGGCCTGCCGGGTTATTATGTCGGCACCCGGATTGACGGGATCGATGTCTCCGACCCCTCGAACACGCAGCATTACTTCGACTTTGGCGGCTCGACGACGGCGGGGGTCTCGCGGATCGAGGTGCTTCGCGGCTCGCAATCAGCGCTTTACGGATCCGAGGCGGTGGCGGGGGTGATAGACATCACCAGCTGGCGCCCGACCGAAGACGGGGTTTCGGGCGAGGCCGCGCTGGAGGGCGGCACCGATCAGACCTGGTCCGGCACACTGTCGCTTGGCTTCAGAGATGCCCGCAGCACATTCGCGATCAGCGCCAACCGTACCATCACCGATGGCATTTCTTCCTATGCCAAAGGCATCGAGGATGACGGGTTCAGGACCAGCTCACTCAGCCTTTACGGCGCCTATGATCTGACCGAGACCGTCACGCTGGGTTTCAACGGGTTTCGTAAATCTTCGTTCAGTGAATTCGACTCCGGAACCGGGGATGCCGATAATTTCGGCACCAGCGACCTGACCGGCGGGCGGGCCTTCCTGCGCGCCGAGCTTGGCGCGACCTGGCACGAGATTTCCGTCTCGCGCATGAAGACCAGCCGCGAAGTATTTGAGTTTGGCGGCTTTACCTGGTTCGACAGCGACCGTGATGTGATCGCCTGGCACAGCGGTTGGACCGCCACCAATACCCTGTCGCTGAATTGGGGGCTGGAACATAAGGAAGAGGATTTCACCTCGTCTTCCGCTTTTGGGTCTGAGGCGGGTTCCGCCAGAACCAGTTCAGCCTCGGCCGAGATCCTCTGGGCCGCGACCCCCGATCTCGACCTGTCACTGGCGCTGCGTCACGATGATCACAGCCGGTTTGGCGGACAGAATTCGGCCCGCGCAGCGCTGGCCTGGCGCCCTGATGACGCCTGGATCCTTCGTGCGGTGGCCGCGAAGGGCTATCGTTCTCCCTCGCTTTACGAGCTGCATTCCAGCTATGGCGATCCCGGCTTTACCCCGGAAAACAGCCGCAGCTTTGAACTGAGCGCCGAAAGGCTCTTCAACAATGGCTCGGTCCAGGTGACGCTGTTCGACACCGAAATCAGCGATCAGATCATCTTTGACAATGTGCCCTTCGCCTATCGCCAGATCGACGGCACCTCGACAAGCCGCGGGATCGAGATGACGGGGCAGGTCGAAATCGCCTCGGGCTGGCAGCTTTTCGGCAATTACACCTATGCCGATGTGGTGATCGACGAGGCCGGGTCGGAGCGGGGCGCGCCACGAGCACCGCGTCACAACCTGACCATCGGGGCCGAGGGCCAGATCACGGACCGTTTCAGCGCGGCCATGTCACTGACCCGCGTGGCCGGGGCACGGGACGAATACTGGGACTGGGGCGCCATGGTCCTGGTGCAGGAGGCGCTGCCCGATTACACCCTCGCCAATCTGACCTTGTCCTATGAGCTGAATGACACAACCGAGGCCTGGCTCCGCGTCGAGAACCTATTTGACGAGGAATACCAGACCGCGCGCAATTACGGCCAGCCCGGACGTCAGGTCTTCCTCGGCCTGCGGACAAAGTTCTGATGCTGCGGGCCGCCGCCCTTGCCTTGCTTGCCTTGCTTGCCTTCGCAGGTCCGGCGGAGGCCGAACATGATGATGACCACGCCCCTGTGCCGGGGCGGGTGGTCTCGATCAACCTTTGCACCGATCAGCTGGCGATGATGCTGGCGGCGCCGGGGCAACTGGTTTCAGTCAGCCATCTGGCCTCGGACCCGCTGGCGTCCTCCATGCCGGAGGAGGCCGCCGCCTATACCGCAAACCGGGGCGGCGCCGAGCAGGTGTTTCTTATGAAGCCGGGTCTCGTGCTGGCCGGCACCTATACCGCCCGCGCCAGTGTCGATCTTCTGCGCCAGCTTGGTATCCGGGTGGAACAGGTCGCGCCGGTCACCTCGCTGGAGGGTGTCAGCGCGCAGATCCGCGAGGTGGCGGGGTATCTCGGGCGCGAGGCGGCGGGCGAGGCGCTGGTCACTGAATTCGAGGCCGGGCTAGCGGCGCTGGCGACCGGTCTGCCCCTGAGGCCGGCGGCACTTTACTATCCCAATGGCTATACGACGGGGAAGGGCACCCTGTCGGATGATGTTCTGGCGCATACCGGTTTTGCCAATATCGGCGCGGTCGCGGGCGTCAGTGGCGGAGGTGTCCTGCCGATGGAACTGCTGGTGATGGCGAGCCCCGACCTGATCGTGACCTCTAAACCCTATCCCGGCGCCTCGCGTTCGGAAGAGATCCTTGACCATCCCGCGCTGGCGCTTTTACAGGCTGAGGCCGGGGTGGTGGCCTTCAGCGATGCCGACTGGATCTGCGGCACACCGCATATCCTGCGTGCGGTCGCAGAGATGCGCGCGGCGCGGCTGGGGCTGGATGACACAAAGGCCGGGACAGACGCTGGGGAGCGCGCCGAATGAAACTGCTGATCCCGCTGTTGCTGGCGCTGGTGGCTCTGCTGTTTGCGGCCTCGCTTCTGATCGGGCCGGCAGGGCTGGGCCTTGGCGAAAGCCTGCGCGCGCTTTTGGGCGGCGAGGGAGGCCCGGTCGTGCTGGTCATGCAGGAGATCCGCCTGCCGCGCGCGCTCCTCGGCCTGCTGATCGGCGCGGCGCTCGGGATCTCCGGCGCCGCGATGCAGGGCTATCTGCGCAACCCCCTGGCCGAGCCGGGGCTGATCGGCGTTTCGGCCTCGGCGGCGCTGGGCGCCGTTCTGACCTTGCAGACCGGGCTTGCGGCGGCCTTTTCGCTGGCCTTGCCGCTGGCGGCGCTGGCGGGGGCGGGGCTGGCCTCGCTGCTGATCCTGGGGCTTGCCGGCCCGCGCGGCGGTGCGCTGGCGCTGATCCTGGCCGGGATCGCGATTTCCGCGCTGGCCGGCGCGGCGACCTCGCTGGTCCTGAACCTCTCGCCCAATCCCTTTGCCGCAGCCGAAATCGTCTATTGGATGATGGGCTCGCTGGCGGACCGGTCTTTCACCCATGTCTGGCTGGCGGCGCCGTTTATCCTTGTGGGCCTTGTGGCGCTGCTGAGCCTCGGGCGGGGCCTTGATGCGATGACGCTGGGCGAGGATGCGGCCGAGAGCCTTGGCATCCGCCCCGCAAGGCTGCGCCTCGTGCTGATCCTCGGATGTTCGGCGGCGGTGGGCGCCTCGGTCGCAGTGGCGGGGGCGATTGGCTTTGTCGGGCTTGTGGTGCCGCATGTGTTGCGCCCGCTGGTCGGCGCCAGGCCCTCGCGGCTTTTGCCGGCTTCGGCCCTTGGCGGCGCGGCGGTGCTGCTTGCCGCCGATATCGCGACCCGGCTGATCGCGCCGGACCGTGACCTGAAGCTCGGCGTGCTGACGGCCCTGGTCGGCGCGCCTTTCTTCCTGCATCTGATCTGGAAGATGCGGAGGGTCGAGGCATGACATTGCTGACACTGGACAGAGTGACCGTGCGTCGCGGCGCCCGCGCAGTGGTCGAAGCTGTTTCGCTGACGGTGGGCGAGGGAGAATTCATCGGGCTGATCGGCCCGAACGGTGCCGGCAAGACCACGCTGATGCGCGCCGCTCTGGGGCTTTTGCCGCATGAGGGGCGCTCGAGCCTTGCGCTGATGCCGGCACGGGCACGGGCGCGGACAGTGGCCTTCCTGCCGCAGGGGCGCGAGATTGCCTGGCCGGTCTCGGTTGCGGATCTGGTGGCCCTGGGCCGTGCGCCCTGGGGCCATGCTGATCCTGCCGACCCTGCCGTGGCATGGGCGCTGAGACGCCTCGGGATTGAGGGTTTCGCGGCCCGGCCTGCGACCGAACTTTCCGGCGGCGAACAGGCGCGGGCACTGATTGCCCGCGCGCTGGCGCAGGAGACGCCGTTGCTGATCGCCGATGAGCCGGGCGCCGGTCTCGACCCGGAGGCGCAGATCCGCATGATGACGATCTTCGCCGCTCTGGCGGACGAGGGGCGCGCGGTGGTGGCTTCCGTCCATGATCTGGGCCTCGCCGCCCGTCATTGCACCCGGCTCTTGCTGATGGATTGCGGGCGTCTGGTCGCCGATGGCCCACCGCGCGAGGTGCTGACTGCGGCGCGGCTTGCGGCCACATTCGGCATCCGCGCCCATCTGTCGGAAGGCCCGGACGGGCTGATCTTCCAGCCGCTCGCGGTGATCCGGTGATCCGTGACCATCTCGCGCGGCCCTGGCTCTTTGCGCAATTGCCCGGTCCGATGCGCATCCTGTCCCATGCGCCCTTTGGCGCGGGGTTTGTGACCGGCGACACCATCGCCTGGCGTGAGGTGCGCGACCAGGATCTGAAGCCGGATTTCCCGGTGGAAGCCTGGTTCGGGGCCGAAATGGCCCGCGCTCCGATGCAGGCGACGGTTGGCATGATGACCTCGCGCGATGTATCGAGCCGGGTGCTGGCCGAGGCTGAGGCGGAAGGCGTCCGGGCGGCGGCGCTGGTGACGCTGGGCCTCTCGAATGCCGAAGCCGTCGGGCGACGCCTGCCCTGGCACCGCGCCGATGGGTCGGGCTTTGGCACGGTGAATATCCTCGTCACCACCGATGCCGCCCTGTCACAGACCGCGCAGATCGAGGCGCTGACCATTGCCGTCGAGGCCCGCACCGCCGCGATCATGGATCTCGGGCTGGATCTCGCCACAGGCCGCGCCACGGGAACCGGCACCGATTGCCTGGCGCTGGCCTGCCTGCCGGGCGAGGGGCGCTATGCCGGCCTCCATACCGCGGCAGGCGAGGCAGTGGGTGCCGCCGTGCGCAAAGCGGTGGCGCAGGCGGGCGCGGAATGGATGGCCTGGCGCGCGCCGAAGCTGCGGGACCAGCGCGCGCAGCCCGCCCGCTAAATCTCTCCTGGCCGGCTAAGGCCCTTCTCACGTGGGATCTTACCCGGGGAGCTTTAAACGCGCGCTGAAGAAGCCTTTAAGAGGGCACGGTTTCCTGTTTCGGCTGTCTTCGGCATTCTGCTTCGGACCCGGTCACGGCGGAAGGATCCCCGCCTTGCATCATCGACGCGCCCCGATCCCCGGGAACGGCAGGTCTCTGGCTTGCTCCCGCCACGGTCATCTTGCGCCTTGCCAGTCTTCCCGCCGGAGCCTTTCCCGGCCGCCGCCGGCGGGAAGGCGGCGCAGCTGCGGAAACTCGCCCATCAGAGCATTTTTGACTGTTGACACTGGCAGGGATGCCCTTAAAAGGCTGGCTCAGAGATTTCGCGGGGAAGCCATCTTTCCCGATGCAGGAGAGACGACTATGGCGAAGCCGACGACGATCAAGATCCGTCTGAACTCGACGGCGGGCACCGGGCACTTCTACGTGACCAAAAAGAATGCCCGCACCATGACCGAGAAGATGGTTGTTAAGAAATACGACCCCGTCAAGCGGGAGCATGTCGAGTATAAAGAAGGCAAGATCAAGTAAGATCTGCCTCCCATTCGGGATGAAAGGCCGTGCCCTCCGGGCGCGGCCTTTTCGCTTTTGCGGCACAGACAATCCGGAGAGCCTGGCATGCAGCGCATCATGATCATCGGTCAGCCTGGCTCGGGGAAATCGACACTGGCGCGGGCCTTGTCGCGGATCACCGGGCTGCCGGTCATCCATATCGACCGCATTCACTGGCAATCGGGCTGGGTGGAGCGCTCGCGTGCGGAAAAGACCCGGCTGTGTCATGAGGCAGAAGCGGGGGAGGCCTGGATTTTCGAAGGCGGGCATTCTGCCACCTGGGATAATCGTATCCGGCGGGCAGATCTGCTGATCTGGCTGGATCTGCCGCCGGGGCTCAGGATGTGGCGCGTGCTCTGGCGGCTGGTTCGCCATTATGGCCGCAGCCGCCCCGATCTGCCCGAGGGCTGCCCCGAACGTCTGGGGCGCGAGAGCCTGGCATTCTGGGCCTGGATCTGGAACACCCGCCATTCGGCGCGCCAGGGGATGGCACGGCTTGCCGGATCAGAAGCGGCAGAGGGCAAGCTGGTCCATCTGCGCTCGCGTCGTGAGGTGGCGGCATGGTTGCAGGCGCAGGAGTCTGCGCGCAGGAGCGGGCGTAGCCACGCCGAGCCGCGATAAGGAACAGGGGCGGACAAACGAAAACCCCGCGCTGCCGGAAAGCTGCGCGGGGTTTCTGTTCTTACCAGGCCAGGCCAGGCCCGGACGGTCTGCTTATTCGCGGTTGCCCATGAATTGCAGCAGGAACATGAAGAGGTTGATGAAGTCGAGATAGAGGTTCAGCGCGCCCATGATGGCGGCCTTGCCGAGCCATTCCTGATCACCCGTCACTGCGTGCTGGATATAGGTGTTCTTGATGTTCTGCGTGTCATAGGCGGTCAGGCCAGCGAAAATCAGCACGCCGATCACCGGGATCGCGAAAGCAAGACCTTCCGATTGCAGGAACATGTTCACGACCATCGCGACGAGCAGGCCAACGAGGCCCATCATCAGGAAGGTGCCCATGCCCGACAGATCGCGCTTGGTCAGATAGCCATAGAGCGACAGCGCCAGGAAGGAGATCGAGGTCACGAGGAAGGTCGAAGCGATCGATCCGCCGGTGAAGACGATGAAAATCCACGACAGCGACAGGCCCATGGCCGCCGCATAAACATAGAAGAACAGCTGGGCCGACGCGACCGAGAGACGGTTGACCAGCGCGCCAAAGGCGAAAACCATCACCAGCGGCAGGAACATGATCACCCATTTCAGCGGCGACGCGAAGAGGGTGTAGCCAAACTGGGTCAGATAGGTGCCGTTGCGGATCTCAGCCACAGCCAGCGACGGATCCGTGGTCGTGGTCAGACCCGAAATCCCCCAGGCCACAGCAGCCGTGATCAGCATCGCCACGGACATCAGCCCGTAGACCTTATTCATATGGGCGCGAAGCCCTTCATCGATCTGAGCGCGGGCGCCAACGCCTACACCGCGGACCGTTTCATATTGAGCCATTTAAGCCTCCGATGTTGTCCCTAAGGGCAACGCCGGGGAGTCCGGCGCACCTTACTGCCCGAATATCGGAAAGGATCGGCGTGATTTCAAGGATTTCTGCCCGCGTCAGGGTTAAAAATCATGTCATCTGTTGCGATTTGTTGTCTCCGGTCCGGATCGGGGCCCGCATCGGCGCCCGGGCAGGGCGGGCGCAGGGGGCGGGATCGTGGCGTGAAGCCCCGCGCGGCGCGCAGCGATATGTGAAGTGATACGCTCAGCGATACCAATGGCCCGGCGCATCCCAGAAGGGGCGGGCAGCCTCGGCTTCGGCCTCGCGGTGGCTCAGGCCGATATCGCGCAAAAGCCGGCTGTCCAGCCTTGCGAGCTGCCGGCGATGGCGCCGGAGGGCATAGGCGAGCGCGATCCGGCGCCAGAACCCGGAGCGCGTGTTTTTGCTCGACAGGCGTGAGAGGAAGGCCAGGCTGAGGTCAGACATCACCGGAGTCCTTTTGATCTGATTCTGTGATGCGGATCTGTGTTTGCATCAGGCATATTGATGTCTCGCCGAAATCCTTCCATAATGGAAATGAATGATTGTTGGGTTATTCATCAGGATCTGTGATATGCCGCGCAACCTCGACATGACAGCGCTCCGTTCCTTCGTCACCGTGGCCGATGTCGGCGGTGTGACGCGGGCGGCGGGCTTTCTCAATCTGACGCAATCGGCGGTTTCGATGCAGATCAAGCGGCTTGAAGAGGCGCTTGGGCTGCCCTTGTTCCTGCGGGCGGCGCGCAAACTGGCGCTTTCGCCCGAGGGGGAGATGCTGGTCTCTTATGGCCGGCGCCTCCTTGAGATCAATGACGAGGCGCTGTCGCGGCTGGGGGGCGCGAAATACCAGGGCGAGATCCGGCTGGGTGTGCCCTATGACATTGTTTATCCGGCGATTCCCCAGATCCTGAAGCGGCTTGGGCAAAGCTGGCCGCTGATGCGGATCAATCTGGTGTCCTCGTTCACGCTGCACCTGAAAGAGGATTTCACACGCGGCAAATTCGATGTGATCGTGACCACCGAAGACCAGCCCGATGCCGGCGCCGAGGTGCTGTCATCGCGGCAGTTGCAATGGATCGGGGCGATTGATGGTGCCGTCTGGCAGCGCCGGCCGCTGCGGCTTGGCTTCAAGCAAAGCTGTATCTTCCGGCCGCTGGCGATGGCTGCGCTGGACCAGGCCGGAATCCCCTGGGAGCTGGCGGTCGATGGCGAAAGCGACCAGGTGGTGGATGCCTCGGTCGCGGCGGATCTGGCGGTCACGGTGCGCATCGCAGATGGCCTGCCCGAAGCGACCCAGCCGATCAGCGGCGAGAATGCGCTGCCCGCCCTTGGGCGGACGAAGATCGGGCTTTATGCGCTCGACACGATGCGCGGCGATGCCGGGGGCGAGGTGGCGGCGGCGCTTCTGTCCGAATTGCGCTGCGCCTATGGGGGGTAGGGGCCGGTCAGCTGCGGGGCCTCAGCCGGGGGGTGTCAGCAGCACCAGCTTGCCGGTCGCCTGGCGGCTGCGGATGGTCTCCAGCCCTGCCTCCAGCTGCGTGAAGGGCAGCTGGTGCGAGATCAGCGGGTGAATGCGCCCCTCCTGCCACCAGGCGAGCAGCTGGCGCAGGCTCGCCGCAAGCTCGCCGGGGGCGAAATCGGAATAGCCGCCATACCAGAAGCCGATCACCGTAATATTGCGCACGAGCAATTGGTTGAGCGGCACCTGCGGCACCTCGCCGCCGGCGAAACCGATGGCGAGCATCCGCCCGCCCGGCCTTGTCGCCCGCATCGCGGCGTCAAATCCCGCTCCGCCCACCGTGTCATAGGTTACGTCAATGCCGCCAAGCGCGCGCAACCGGTCTTTCAGGTCGGGCGCGTCGCTGTCGATCACCTCATCGGCGCCGGCGGCGCGGGCGATGGCCGCTTTCTCTGCGCCCCGGACCGAGGCAATCACCCGCGCGCCGAGGAGATGCCCGATCGCGACCGCTGTCAGTCCGACCCCGCCCGCAGCACCGGTGACAAACAGCGTCTCACCCGCCCGCAGCATGGCCTTGCCCGCAAGCGCCAGATGCGAGGTGCCCCAGGCGATCTGGAACCCGGCAGCCGTGGCGAAATCCATGCCCTCGGGCAGTTCGACCAGGGCCGCCGCCGGCACGACCGCATATTCCGCAAATCCGCCCTTTGACACCAGCGCCGCCACCCGCGCGCCGATCGCGGGCCCGCCGGTTTCAGCGGTTCCGGGCCCGAGGGCGGCCAGGCTGCCGGAAAGCTCCAGCCCGCCGGTCACCGGCAGTGAATGGCGCACCTGATAGCGCCCCTGATTCATCAGCAGATCGGCAAAATTCAGCCCTGCCGCTGCAACCTGCACCAGAGCCTCGCCCGGGCCGGGGAGGGGAATATCCACCTCGCAAAGCTGCATCGGCGCCCCTGCAACCAGCGTTTGCCATGCTTTCATCCGCGTCATCTGCCTGACCCCCTCCAGCCTCTGGCAGAGATTTCCCGCACAACTGCCAGAAAGCAAATGGTTTTCTCGCAGCTTACGCGCAGGTTCGCCGGTGCTGCCCGCAGCGGCTTGCGCATTTTTGGAAATTATTCTCATTTTGAGACGCAAAATAGAGATATCGCAATGGGCGAGTGATCGCCTGTCAAGGCATCTATAGGTGAAGTTGCCTAGAGCGCCCGGAATAAATTGCGCGGCCAGATAATTCATCGGGCCGAAACCAGCCTGATTTATGGTTAATCGTCGGATGGCCCTAAAAAACTACGGTGTGGCTGTGCAGATGGCACGAAATATGCTTGTGTGTTTATGGGAGGAGCCCGTCAGACAGGCTCTCTTGCGGTTTGGTTCCTGGTAGAAGTCGTACGGAGTTGAGAATGAAGCACCCTGTTGACGCCCATGTGGGCAAACGCATTCGTCATCGTCGCTGGATGGTGGGGATGACGCAACAACAGCTGGCCGATAAGGTCGGCATCAAATTCCAGCAAATTCAGAAATATGAAACCGGCATGAACCGCGTCAGCGCGTCGCGGCTCTGGGATATTGCCGATGCTCTGGGGGTGCAGATTGCCTTCTTCTTCGAAGGCCTCGCCGAGGGTGTCGAGGCTCATGCCGGCCAGGGTGATATGATGGCGGATAAAGAGGCACTGGAACTGGTGCGCTCCTATTATTCCATCCCCGAGGCGCAGCGTCGTCGTCTCTTTGATCTCGCCCGGGTGCTTTCCGCCGCCTGATCGCCTGACGCGGAACGTCCCGCATTATTGGCCGCGACAGGCCAGCCCGTTTTTTTCGGGCAACGGGAAGGCCGGGGTGTGGGCGTGGCAGCGCCCCATCCTGGCCTCCGGCAGACCTGCGCCGCCTGCGGGGGCTCGCGGTTTCATAATCTTTGCACGTCGGGCCCGCTTTTCGGGGCGGGGCCGCAGTCCGTCGCAGTCGGCCGCAACGGCCTGCGGGGTTTCTTGACCTCATGACCCGGGGCGGTTAGCGCCGGAGGGATATGTGAGGTGAGACGATGACATCTGATTCCCTGACCCTTTCCGACAGCACGCTGCGCCGCCCGGTTTCGGGCCTTGCCGCCGCGCTGTCGCTGGCCGAGATCAACGCGCTGATTGGCACCGCCCATGCGCTTGCCGATGCGGCGCGGGTGGCGACGCTGGATTATTTCCGCCGCCCCGGCCTTGCCGCCGACAACAAGGAGACCGCGCGCTTTGACCCTGTGACCATGGGCGACCGCCTCTCAGAGCAGCGGATGCGCGAGATCCTCGCTGACAGGCGGCCGCAGGATGCCATCCTTGGCGAAGAATTCGGCACCAGCACCGGCACTTCGGGCCTGACCTGGGTTCTCGACCCGATCGACGGCACCCGTGGCTTTCTGACCGGCAGCCCGACCTGGGGCGTGCTGATCTCATTGCGCGACGAGACCGGCCCGGTTTACGGCATCATCGACCAGCCCCATATCGGCGAGCGTTTCGAGGGCGGCTTCGGTCTTTCCCGCGTTGCCGGGCCGCATGGCACGCAGCCGCTTGCCACACGCCCGGAGCGGAGTCTGGAGGAGGCTTTTCTCTATAGCACCTTCCCCGAGATCGGCAGCGAAGCGGAATATGCCGCTTTCCGCCGCGTGTCCCAAAAGGCAAAGCTGGTCCGCTATGGCATGGATTGCTACGCCTATGCTTTGCTGGCGGCGGGGCAGATTGATCTTGTGATCGAGGCGGGTCTGCAGGCCTATGACATCCAGGCGCCGATGGCGGTGATCCGGGCGGCGGGGGGGATTGTGACCTCCTGGGACGGGGGCGACTGCGCGCAGGGCGGGCGGGTGCTGGCGGCGGCCAATCCCGGAATCCACGCGGCGGCGCTGGAGCTTCTGAACGCGACTGCCTGACCTGGGTATCACCTTCCCGCATGACAAAGGGCGGTGCCTGCAGGCGCCGCCCTTTCTGGTTCAGAGGATCTGGCTGGTGATCTGGCGCTGGATTACCTGCGGTCCCAGCCGATCAGCGCGGCGAGCAGCAACAGGGCCGAGCCGGCAACCCAGGCCCAGGCGCCTGGCCCGGCGAGATCGGTGACGGCCCGGGCGATGTCATTGGCCTTCCCGATATCAAGATTGACCGGCACCGGCAGGTCTGAGGCGCCCTTGCTGATCTTCCACACCGTCCAGCCGGTCAGGCCCACACCAAGGCCCCCGCCCAGCAGGCCAATCAGACGCGACGGCAGGTTGAACAGAACAAGCACCAGAAACACCGCCGCCAGCACGAAGGTCGCAAGGAAGGCCACCAATTCCCCGGGCGAGCTGGCGATAAAACTGCGCAGCGCCTCGACATCGGGTTTCAGCGCGCTGATCAGATCCCAGGGCGTGACCGCGGGGACCGGAAGGGCAGGGCCGGTCCAGGACAGGAAAAGGCTGACCAGAATGGCAATGGCGGAAAGTATAGAAAGGGCACGCAAATCAAGGCTCCGATACTGACTGTCCGTCGGCCAGGCGACATGCGGCCCTGCCGGCGGTTCACGGCGATGTGATGGATGTGATCCGGCCATCGCTTTGCGGTCAAGTATAAAGATCGGGATGTCGAAGACCGGGCAGAGAGCCGGCGAGGCGGCGGCGCGGATGCGGCCATTCCTGGACGGCTTTGCCCGGATGCGCGTGATTTTGCCGGAGCACGGCACGGGGATCGGCCTGTCCCGGCGCGTTTTTCCCCCTCTGCATTCGGGCGATTGAGCCGGCGGCCCGGCTCGGCTATCACTGGCGTCATGAGCCATGATTTCTCTTTCCAGCGCCGTGAGACCTTTGACACCTTCCGCGAGTCGAAAGGGGTGAAACTGCCGGCCCGCGCCGTGGTGGATTTCGCCTTTTTCCCCGAGCTGGAACAGGCCGACTGGACCGGCATTTCCCGCGCGCTCGAGGCGGCGGGCTACCGCGTCAGCCGCCCTGATGCAGAGGGTGAGGACGGCGAAGAGCTGATCGCCTCGACCGGGCCGATCCCGGTCAGCGCCGAGGAAATCTGGAAATATGAAGAGGCGGCGACGAAGATCGCGATCCGCTTTGATTTCTATCCCGATGGCTGGGAGCTCGATATCTGAGGCGGTGATGGTGCCGGTGCTGTGCAGTGGCGGCTGTTTCCCCCCCAAGGCGCCTGGCCACGCAGCGGCTTTTCACTCACAGATGCTGAAAATGGATGAAGCATGCCGATGTGCGGGCTATAAAGATGCAATCAGTTGGATAGTCTTATCCGAATGCGGGTCAGGGATAGTTGTCCGGGCCTGACGGGCCTGACGGGCATGACGGGCCAGCGGGGATCCGGGCGGCCATTATAAGGGACAGCAGACGGTTCTGCACAAATGTCCGGCGTGAGCGGTTGGAGCGGTTGAGCGGCATGGAGAAACAAGTGTTCGGCAGATTCCTTCTTGGAGCGGGGCTGGGTGGTCTGGTCGGGACCGGCGTGCTTGCGCTGGTGTCGGTGTCGCTTTCCGGGCCGTTTCCGCAAAACCGCAGCGCCGACACCCTGCGGGCCGAGGCTGGTATCGAAGACACTGACGCCCGCCTGGCACCTGACACCCAAACCCTGACCGAAGAGGCTGCCGCAGTCACCGTTCCTGTAGCCGATCCGGTGGCCGATCCGGTGGCCAGGACCCCGACAGCGCCAGGCGTCGACCCGGCGGCTGACACGGCCATGGAGAGGGCCGCGCTTGCGGATGCCGCCGCCCCGATGGACGCCCCGATGGAC
The DNA here is from genome assembly GCF_016405985.1 of Paracoccus sp. IB05. Classification (GTDB taxonomy): domain Bacteria; phylum Pseudomonadota; class Alphaproteobacteria; order Rhodobacterales; family Rhodobacteraceae; genus Pseudogemmobacter. The sequence goes on along the minus strand of NZ_JAEFCF010000003.1, from coordinate 149,360 downwards.
GCGCCGGAGGTGACCGGGACCGCAAAGCAAAACGCGCCAGAGGATAAGGCTGATCCCGAATTCGCCGCAGCGCCGAAACTGATCGACCTTCCCGAACTGGCGTTGGAGCATTCGTCTGACCCGGCGCTCGCTGCGGCGCTGGAGGCGGCGCTGGAGGCGGGTGACGCGAGGCCGGGTCTCATTCCCGATCAGCCGGCGGATCTTGCCGATGCCGCCAGCGACGCGGTACCGCAGGCCCCCGCCGCGCCCGAGGCGGCGCCGCTGATCGCCGGTGTAACCGAGGCCCCGGATGCCGGCGCGACGTCGCCCGCCGACCTGGCGGGGCGGCCTCAGACGCCCGCTCTGCCGCAGGACGATCCCGCGGCGGGCGATCCTGCGGCCACCGCCGCCGGAACGACCGTATCGCGCCCGGCTGGCCCTGCCGAGGACAGCGCGCCGGCTCTCGCATTGGCGCCCGAGCCACCGCCGCTGACGGTTGAGGAAGAACTGATGCTGGCGCAGATGGCGGCCGATCAGTTGCCGGAGGACACAGAGCCGGCCAAAAACGCGCCTGTGCTGCCGGCCGGCGATGATTTTGTGATCCTGGAAGACATCCCGCCGCCATCCCCGGCAGAGAGTGCAGCCGACACTGCGCCGACCGGGCCTGCGACTGGGCCAGCGACCGGGCCTGCGACTGCGCCTGAGGCGCCCGGGGCGTTGCCTGACACAGCTCCCGTTGCGGCAGAACCCGCAGGGGACGCGGCTGCCGGGGGAGAGCCCGCTCTGGCAGATGGCGCGGGCGGCGGGCAGGCTGCCGTCGAAGACGCCCCGGCGGATCGCGACCCTGTACCAGAGACTGCGGAACTTTCTCCGGAAAGCGATGGGACAGAGGCAGAACCGGCTTCGGACCCGGCGGCTGTTAAAATGATCACTCTGGACGATAATTCGTCTTTGCCCGGCAGTGGCGCGATCAGCCGCGAGACCGGCGATGGCAGCACCCGTCTGCCGCGGATCGGCGACACGCCGGCAGAGACGGCTGCGGAAAGCACCGCAATCGGCTCTGACGCGCCGCGCCTCCTTTTTGCGCGCGACTTTGAAAACCCCGCCAACAAGCCGCGTTTCGCGGTGATCCTGCTCGATGACGGCTCGCCGGAGCTGGATCGTGCCGCCCTTGCCGATCTGCCATTCGCCGTCAGTTTCGCGATTGACCCGCAATTGCCCAATGCCGGTGAGATCGCCGCGCTTTACCGCGCCGCCGGCCAGGAGGTGATCATGGTCGCGTCGGGCCTGCCAAAGGGTGCGGCGGCGAGCGATGTCGCGGTGGCCTTTGGCGCCATGGCGCGGGTGCTGCCCGAAGCGGTGGCGACAATGGACGCGCCGGGGCGCAGCTTTCAGGCCGACCGCCCGCTGGCCAGCCTGGTCGTGCCCGAGATCGCCGCACAGGGGCGCGGGCTGATCACCTGGAATATCGGCCTCAACGCCGCCGACCAGGTGGCAAAGCGCGAAGATGTGCCGGCAGCCGTGATCTTCCGCGACCTTGATGCCGAGGGCGAAGAGGCGCCGGTGATCCGCCGCTATCTCGACCGCGCCGCTTTCAAGGCGGCGCAGGATGGCGGTGTGACGGTCTTTGGCCGGGCCAGCCATGCGGCGACGGTGACCGCGCTTCTGGAATGGGCCGTCGAGGGCCGCGCCGCCAGTGTCGAACTCGCGCCTGTTACGGCGATGCTGGATGTCGACTGAGCGCATGGTGGTGATCCGCCCGGCGCTGCGCGCCGATGTGCCTGATATCTTCCGCATCCGCCTTGCGGTGCGGGAAAACGCGCTGAGCGAGGCGGAGCTGGCCGCGCTCGGCATCACGCGCGAGACGGTGGCAGAGCTGGTTGACGCGCCCGGCACCGCCTGGGTGGCGCAAGAGGCCGGCAGGCTTCTTGGCTTTTCGATGATCGACCGCGAGGAAGGCAGCCTCTTTGCCGCTTTCGTTTCGCCGGAGGCCGAGGGCAGGGGCATCGGCCGCGCACTGACCAGTGCCGCCGAAGCCGCGCTTTTCGCCGAACATTCGGAAATCTGGCTGGAAACGGCGGCAGGCAGCAGGGCCGAGGGTTTTTATCGCCGCCTTGGCTGGGGCGGCGATAGGCCGGTGGGGGATGGCGATCTGCGGCTGACAAAGCGGCGGGGCTGAGGCGTCACTGCGTCTCGCCCGCTGCCCGGAACCGCTCAGCCGCGCGCCTTGCGGTAGCTGTCTTTCACCGCGATCAGCGCGCCGTCGAAGCTGAAAATATCGCAGCCCCGCACATCGACCCGCGCCCCCGCCGCAGAAGTGCCGCGAAAGCGCCAGGTCGACAGCCCGGTCTCACCGGTGATGTGATGCGCGCCCTCAAGCCAGGCGGCATCAGGAAAGGCCGCGAACAGCGCCGCATAAGCCGCCCGCACTGCCGCCTGACCCTGATGGATAACGCCTTCGGCCCCGGGCCCCGCCGCGCCGTGAAAGGCGGGATCGGCGGACATGCAGCCCATCAGCCCGTCAAGATCGCGCGCATTGAAACAGTCCATCAGCCGCGCCATGGTCGCGAGCCGTGCCTCATCCCGGGCATTGTCAACCACCTCGACCTCGAGGAAAGACAGCGGCGCGGTGCCGGCATTGGTCACATTGTGTTCGACCCCGACCCGGCGCGAATAGGGCAGGCCCCGGGTCAGCGCCGCCTCCGTCCGGCCGCCACCGGCAAGGTCAAGACCCAGCACCCCATCCGTCAGCGGCACGATCACGTAATCATGGCCATGGCGGTGCCAGCCGGTCTCGGCCCCCGGCGCGAAACGCCATTCGGTGACGCGGAAACGCTCATCGTCAATATGGGTGACGGGCTCGGCCTGGGGGGGTGAGGCCCTGGGTTTCGGGGCCAGAGGTTCAGGTGCGGGCGGGCGTTCAGACATGGTAACCTCCGGATTTCTGACCGATGCTGGCGCAGGCGGGCCGGTTGCGGCAAGGCTGTTGGCCGTCTGGCCTGACCATCCGGACCGGTCTGGCGTTAAAGCGCCTCTTTCACCGCCTCCATCGCGACATAGGTCGAGGTCTGCGCCACATGCGGCAGCGCCGAGATCCGTTCGGCCAGCACCCGGCGGTAATCGGCGATATCAGCGGTGCGCACCTTCAGGAGGTAGTCAAAACGGCTGGCAATCATATGGCATTGCTCGACCTCGGGCACGGTCAGGACGGCGCGGTTGAAGGCCTGGAGCGCCGCCTCGCGCGTATCGGCCAGCCGCACCTCGACAAAGGCCACATGCGCCAGGCCCATTTTCACCGGGTCGAGAATGGCCCGATACCCCGCGATCACCCCGTCCTCCTCGAGCCGTTTCATCCGCGCCTGGACCGGGCTTTTCGACAGACCGACCCGGCGCGCAAGCTCCACCGCTGAAACCCGGCCCTCGACGGCCAGAATGCGCAGAATCGCATGATCAAATCGATCAAGGTCAACAAGGGGGTTTGGCATGTAAAATCAACCTTTTCTGGCCATAATGGCCAGCGTTTGCGGAAAGATCGGGAATACTGACTGGCAGATCAGGTGTATCATAGTCAAAACGCAGGAGGTCTGCATGACAAATTCGCTTGATCTGGTCGCTGATGGAAGTCTTGCCCCCGAGGGGGAGCTGGTGCGGGCGCTGATCGCGCAAAGCGGTTTGGATCAGGCCGATCGCGACCGGATCGCGGCGGCGGGCGCCGATCTCGTGCGCCGCATCCGTTCGGGCGCGAAGCCGGGGCTGATGGAGGTTTTCCTCGCCGAATACGGCCTCTCGACCGATGAGGGCATCGCGCTGATGTGTCTGGCCGAGGCGCTCTTGCGCGTGCCGGATGCGCCGACCATGGACGCACTGATCGAAGACAAGATCGCGCCCTCGGACTGGGGCAGGCATCTGGGCCAGTCGGCGTCTTCGCTGGTCAATGCCTCGACCTGGGCTTTGATGCTGACCGGAAAAGTGCTGGACGAGCGGGGCCCGGGCATTGCCGGCAGCCTGCGCGGCGCGATCCGGCGGCTGGGCGAGCCGGTGATCCGTTCCGCGACCACGCGGGCTATGAAAGAGATGGGCCGCCAGTTCGTGCTGGGCGAAACCATTGAAAAGGCGATGAAACGCGCGACGGAGCTTGAGGCGAAGGGCTATACCTATTCCTATGACATGCTTGGCGAAGGCGCGAAGACCGAAGCGGATGCCCGCAGCTATCACCTCGCCTATACCCGCGCGATCACCGCGATTGCCGGTGCGGTAAAGGGCCGCGACATCGGCGCCAATCCGGGCGTTTCCGTTAAGCTTTCCGCAATTCATCCGCGTTACGAAGTAGCCCATGAGGCGCGCGTGATGGAGGAACTCGTGCCGAGGCTGCGGGCTTTGGCGGGGCTCGCGAAATCTGCGGGCATCGGGCTGAATGTCGATGCAGAGGAGGCGGACAGGCTCGATCTGTCGCTGAAGGTGATTGCGGCCACGCTGGAAGACCCGTCGCTGGCGGGCTGGGACGGCTTTGGTGTGGTTGTGCAGGCTTACGGTCGGCGCTGCGGGGCGGCGATCGATGTGCTTTACGATCTGGCGACGCGTCTGAACCGCCGCATCATGGTGCGCCTGGTGAAGGGCGCCTATTGGGATTACGAGATCAAACGCGCCCAGGTGATGGGGCTGGAAAGCTTTCCGGTTTTCACCCGCAAACAGGCGACGGATGTGTCCTACATCACCAATGCGCAAAAGCTTTTGGGCATGACCGACCGTATCTATCCGCAATTTGCGGGGCATAATGCACATACCGTGGCGGCGGTGCTCGACATGGCATCGGCGGCGGGCGTGAAACCCGAACAATATGAATTCCAGCGCCTGCATGGCATGGGCGAGCGGCTGCATGAGATCGTCCATGCCGATCAGAACACCCGCTGCCGCATCTATGCGCCGGTCGGCGCGCATCGCGATCTGCTGGCCTATCTGGTGCGGCGTCTGCTGGAAAACGGGGCGAATTCGTCCTTTGTGAACCAGATCGTCGATGAGGATGTGACCCCGGAACAGGTCGCTGCCTGCCCGCTGGCCTATATGGAAAGCGTCTCGCCGGTCGAGAACCCGGCTGTGCCGCCGGCGCCGCAGATCTTCCCGGGCCGGGTCAATTCGAAAGGTTTTGACCTGACCTCGCGCGCCGATCTGCGCGAGATCGAGGCCGCGATGCAGCCGCATCTGACCCAGACTTACAGCGCCGGGCCGATCATCGCGGGCCGCGCCGCAGGTGCTTTGCGCACGGATGTGGTGAATCCCGCGACGGGAGAGGTGGTGGGCCAGGTCCTCGCCGCCTCCCGCGCCGATGTTGATACCGCTTTGCGGCTGGCTGAGCCCTGGGCCGCCGATGCCGCCACCCGCGCCACCATCCTGCGCCGCGCAGCCGACGCCTATGAGGCGAATTTCGGCCGGATCTTCGCGCTGCTCACGCGTGAGGCCGGTAAGAACGCGCCCGATATGGTCGGAGAATTGCGCGAAGCGGTTGATTTCCTGCGCTATTACGCGAATGGCGCCGAGGCCCTGACCGCCCCCGCCCGGGGTCGTTTCACCTGTATCAGCCCGTGGAACTTCCCGCTGGCGATCTTTTCGGGCCAGATCGCGGCGGCGCTCGCGGCCGGCAATGCCGTGCTGGCGAAACCTGCCGAACAGACACCGCTGATCGCCGCCCTCGCGGTCGATCTGCTGCATCAGGCCGGGGTGCCGGTCACCGCGCTGCAGCTTTTGCCGGGCGAGGGCGATGTGGGCGCCTGGCTCACCTCTGATCCGCGCGTGGATGGGGTCGCCTTCACCGGCTCTACCGAAGTGGCGCTGCTGATCCGCCGCGCGATGGCGGAAAACCTCGCCCCCGGCGCGCCGCTGATCGCCGAAACCGGCGGGATGAACGCGATGGTGGTCGATTCCACCGCGCTGCCGGAACAGGCGGTGCGCGATATCGTAGCCTCGTCCTTCCAGTCGGCGGGGCAGCGCTGCTCGGCCTTGCGCTGCCTTTACGTGCAGGAAGACATCGCGGCCCCGATCCTCGAGATGCTGGAAGGCGCGATGGACGAGCTGTCGATCGGCAATCCGGGTCTTCTGACCACCGATGTCGGGCCGGTGATTGATGCCGAGGCGCTTGCAACCATCCGCGCCCATATCGATCAGGCGCGGATCGAGGGGCGGCTGATCAAGGAACGCGCGGTGCCGGGGCAGGGGACATTCGCGCCGCCTGCGGTGATCCGCGTGCCGGGGATCGCTGCGATGGAGCGTGAGATTTTCGGCCCTGTCCTGCATGTCGCGACGTTCCGGGCCGGTGAAATCGACAAGGTTATCAATGAGATCAATGCCACAGGCTATGGTCTGACCTTCGGTCTCCATACCCGTATCGATGACCGCGTGCAGCATTTCGTCGAGCGCATCCATTCCGGCAATATCTATGTCAACCGCAACCAGATCGGCGCGGTGGTGGGCAGTCAGCCCTTCGGTGGCGAGGGGCTTTCGGGCACCGGGCCAAAGGCCGGCGGGCCGGATTACCTGACCCGCTTCACCCGCCAGGCGGCGCCGCTGCAAGGGGCCGCCGGCGCGGTCACCAGCGAGGCCGAGGTCGCCGCAGCTCTGGCCAGGGCAGGCCAGGTCGCACCGCCAGAGCCGCTCGACCTGCCCGGCCCGACCGGAGAATCGAACCGGCTTGGTCATTTCGCCCGTCCGCCAGTCCTGTGCCTCGGGCCAGGGGCTGCGGCGGTCGCGGCCCAGGCCAATGCGGTCACCGCGCTTGGCGGCGTGGCGGTTGCGGCTGACGGTCTTGACCCTGAGGCGCTGACCAGGCTGCAAGGCTTCAGCGGCGCGCTGTTCTGGGGCGAAGAGGCCGGGGCACGCAGCCGCGCCCTCGCCCTGTCCGCCCGCAAAGGCGCCATCCTGCCGCTGATCACCGGCGCGCCCGACCGCGCCCATGTCACGCTCGAACGCCATGTCTGCATCGATACCACGGCATCGGGCGGCAATGCCAAGCTGCTCTCCGAGGTGGCGGAGACATAAGCCGGCCCGACCGGATGGGCGGGCCCGGCAAGGCTCGCCCAGGTTTCCGGTCCGTAACAAGGGCCCTCAGGCGCGTATCGCTTTGACTGCTTTGCCCTGATCGGGGCGGCTGCGGCGGGCATTTGCCCGGGTACTCCTCCCGGTGGTTAAGGGGCTGCATAAGCCGAATTTTCTCGTGAGCCGTGAGCCGTGAGCCGTGAGCCGTGAGCTGAGGAGATTCGAATGAGAAAGAGCCGTTTCACCGAGCGGCAGATCATGGCTGTGCTTCGTCAGGCTAAAAGCGGCGTAAGCGCGCCTGAATTTTGACGGGCGAGCTTGGGATCAGCACGGCGAGCGTTGTTAAGTGTCGCTCCAGATTTGGCGGCATGGTGTTACGGCGGCCCAGCTTCTGGATATTGACAGGGTAACGTCTGACCGGAGAATTTTTCCTGTCAGGATATGATCGCGCCGCCTTCTGATACTTCCAAGTCTGACAGTTGCCCCATCTCGTGGCCCCCCCGCGGCGGCTCGGCTGCGCCCCCGCCGGGGTGCTGCCGTTTCCGATCCGCTTGGCCCTCCTGTGGCAGCGCCGCCAGTGCCTGCCCGATCAGGAGTGCAGAGAAGGGGATGTTCTGGCCCTCCATGGCTTTGCTCATGGCAAGATGGATCAGCCCCCCGCCCAGGTCACATGGGCATGGTTGGTATAGGCTGCCGGCATTGCGATGCCCGGAGGTGCAGGGGGGTCAGGCGTCGCGGCGGACGCTGGTTTGCGGGCCATGTTTCTTCTCCTCAGGTGCGGAGTTTGCCTGGAATCCTGACCGAAGTCGCGAGTTGATCGGGCTGGAACAGCGCAGATCTGGCGGATCTGCGAAAGATCGCTGCCGTCGATCTCGGACGGCAGCGCCTTGATTGCTGGCGCGCAGCGCGTCAGGTTGGGCGATGCCGAGGGCGACTGTGTCTTTGGGACTGGTCAATATTGTCTTTTTCAAGTGGTTAAGCAGTGATCACGGCGCGCGCCGCCGTGATGTCCTCGGAGGTCTGGGCTGCGGCGATGGCGGCCGGCGTCGAGACCCGCGCCATGCCGCAAGGTGATGGCCCCTGGCTGATCGGTCCGGGCGGCATCGGCCAGCGCGTGGTGAAGGTGCAGTTTATCGCCCCGGATCGCAGCAAGAATAACATCCTCAAGGGCATGATGGGCGGCGCCAGCCACCTGATCGCCACCTGATCGCCACTGGGCGCAAGACGTGCGTCTGCGAGGGCATCGCGACCGCGCTGAGCGTCGGGGCTGCCCTGCGGATGCTTGGCCGCTCTGAGACCGTGCTTGCGGCCTTCTCTGCTTCGAACGTCGCAAATCTCCCGTACCAGACGCGCAGGAGGCGCCTTTGACTGATATTCCTCCGCCCGATCCCGGGCTGATCGCCATCATCAGCCAATTCATCGGCGGGGCCGCGACTGCGCTGCTGGCCGCGTTCTCCGGTTGCGCGATGTAGCGTGCCAGCGAGCTCCGCGCCCGGCACCGGCCGATCCTGTCCTATGACCTGGTCCGGGAGATCCCGACTGCCGTTGGCATGGCGATCGCCGGTGATGCACGCGGCGCCTGCATGGGCCTGTCGCGCGAGGCCACGGTCGGGCTGATCGCGGTCCTGTCCTATCTCGGCCAGAGGGGCGCCGGGGCGATGGTCGAGCGATGGGCCAGCCGGAAGGGATGATGCGAAGAGCCGAGGGTGTCCTCTGATCGCATGCCATATTGCAAGACCTTTCTGCTTGGTGCGAGACATCGTTTGCCGGGAGCAGGGTCATCTTCGCGGTCGGCAGGTGCCGCCGCATGGAGGGGCTTCGCGGAGAGCCTTCCAATGTGTGAAGCGCAAGCATCGACCTGGACGCAGCGGATGGTGCAACACCCTCGGCGGAATGGTTCTGGTCACGTCCCGGCAGGGACGCCTCGGACGCGTCGAAAGGCCAACGCGGATTGGTTGCGGCTCAGACCATTGGCTCGGCTTGCCGTTGGAGCGTCTGGCCGGATTTCAGCATCGCGTGCATGATGACCGCCAGCTTGCGCGCCACGGCAACGGCGGTCCGCTTGCAGCCGATCCGCTCCCGCAGCTGCAGGCCCCAGGTTCTCAGCGCATTGTCGGCCGTGGTTCTGGTCAGCACCACAGTGGCCGCCTCGCAGAGCAAGCCCCGCAGATGGGGGTCCCCGCGTCGCGGGATATGCCCATCGTAATCGACGTCACCGGACTGGCAGCGGCGCGTGGTCAGCCCGATCCAGGCGGCAACCGATCGGGATTTCCGGAAGTTCTCCGGATCTTCGATTGCCGTGGTGAAAGACGTCGCGGTGACCGCTCCGATGCCCGGGATCGACATCAGTCGCTGACAGGCCTCGCTGCGCCGGGCGAGTCTATATCGACCGGCGCGAGCTGAAACGCGCCTGCGTCGGGGGATCGAGCAATGTGCCGCTCGGCTTTGTTTCTTTGACCGAGAACCTGATGATGATCGCCATGGCTGTGTGGATGGCGCTTGCCGAGCTGGGGATCCTTGGCGTCTCGCATTCCTGACCAGCGCCGTCGGGTGGCCGTGGCATGGCCTGGCTTCTTCGCATCCGGGGCGAGATGCCGAAGGCAAAGATGGCCTTCGGCATTGCACCTCCGGATGGCAGCAAAGTCCATGTCAGCGTCTGCTGAGAAAGGGCTGGCAGCCCAGCCGGGCGGCGATCTTCGGGTGAGAGAACGCCGATGTCGGCCAGTAGCCCATGAGCCAGCGGGCATGTTCCGGGTTCAACTGGCCGCCAGAGCTCATCCCGGCAGAAGAGCCAGTCAGAATCTGACCAGAAGCTTTCAGGCGGGCCGCCTGCGGGTGATCCGTCAGCTCTCCCACCGCCAGCATCGCCAATGTCAGACCAAACCCCTTCCCGTTGTAGCCCTTCGCCTTGCAGGTCTCCCGGCGCTGCCGCATCCGTTCCGGGCCTGCAATCCCGAATTCCTGTGCCGCTGGAGTGGGCCAGCCCGCGCGCGACGATATTGCCGCCAGATCCGGCCCATGGTTGCGCATCGCCTCGCGGATCGCTCCCTCTTCCGATCTCACCCCCTTGTACGCCGGCGCTACGGTTGGTGTCGGCCCGCCGGCGCATTGCACCAGATCGCTCAGGTTCGCCATGCCGTGCCCCTGTGCCTTCTGGCTGGCAATATACTCCGGTGAATGCGGCGGCCTATGGTCCCAGGCGCACCGGAAATGCTCTGCACTGCCGATGGTTACCCCGCTGGCAGAAGCGGTGATTGACCCTGAGCGCGGAACTGTCCGGGGCAGGGCGATGCGGTTCCCGGTTCTTGCCGGTGCCGAAAGCCTGCGCCCATACCAGTTTACGCGATCATGTAGTGTCAGAACCTTGCTGCACAGATCATGGATCGCATCCAGCGCGACAGGCGACACTTTGAGCATCTGCTCATGGCCCGCTCATCTGATCGCATTTCCGGCAAACGGCACCGCATGTCCAGGGCGCTGTGAGACGATGATCCCGACTTTTGCCTCCAGGCAACAGAGCATGTTTATCCACGGCCCTGGTTGTCAGACAGCGCCACACTGGCCGTCACGCTGCCGTCTCGCCACGCTGGCTGAACCTGCGGCGGATCCTAACCAACTAAAACTCTCGTCTTTACTTTTCTGATAAAACTTGTCATCCATTCCGGCAGCCAGGCAATGGTTCCAATCCATCCCTTTGCCGTCGCGAGGCCATATGACCGGTTCGTTCAGTTTCCCTGCCAGGTCCGCCCGCTCGTTCTGCGTGGCATCGCGTGTTGCACCCTGCGCTGCCCTGCTGGCCGGTTTCCCTCATCCCGCCGGAGTTAAGTCTTGAAAAATCCGCGTCTTGTGAAAAATTCCCGCCTTGTTCTCGCGGCTTTGCTGAGCACCACGCTCGCGGCGCCGGCGCTCGCGGCAGACCCTGCCGGCGTGGTGGCGCATTATGCCGATATCGCCGAAGCCTCTTACGGCGACAGCCTCGCCACCGCGCGGGTTCTGCGGGAATCACTTGGCAACCTGGTGGCGCAGCCGTCGCAGGAAACGCTGGATGCGGCGCGCAGCGCCTGGCTTGCCGCGCGCGTGCCCTATCAGCAGACCGAGGCCTTCCGCTTCGGAAATGCGCTGGTTGATGACTGGGAAGGCAAGGTGAACGCCTGGCCGCTGGATGAGGGGCTGATCGATTATGTCGACGCCGCCAGCTATGGCGAGAGCGAAGAGAACCCGCTGGCGACGCTGAATGTGATCGCGAATCCGAAGTTCACGCTTTCGGGGAATGAGATCGACGCCACCACCATCACGCCCGCGCTGATCGCCGATGTCTTGCAGGAGGCCGACGGGATCGAGGCCAATGTCGCCTCGGGCTATCACGCGATTGAATTCCTGCTCTGGGGCCAGGATCTGAACGGCACCGGCCCGGGTGCGGGCAACCGGCCCTGGACCGATTATGCCACGGGTGACGCCTGCACCGGCGGCAATTGCGACCGCCGCGCCGCCTATCTGATCGCGGCCTCCGACCTGCTGGTCTCGGATCTCGAAGAGATGACCGGTGACTGGGGGGCTGAGGGCGAGGCGCGCAAAGCGGTTGTCCAGGACCCGTCTGCCGGGCTTATGGCGATCCTGACCGGCATGGGGTCACTGTCATATGGTGAACTGGCGGGCGAGCGGATGAAGCTTGGCCTGATGCTCTCGGATCCGGAAGAAGAGCATGACTGCTTCTCGGACAATACCCATAACAGCCATTATTATGACGGGCTGGGCATAAGGAATGTCTATCTCGGCGACTATACCCGCATCGATGGCACGAAGCTGACCGGCCCGTCAGTGTCGGAGCTGGTGGCGGCGAAGGATGCGGCCGTCGATACCCAGCTCAGGGCTGAACTCGACAGCTCGGTCGCGGCACTGAATGCGATCAAAACCGCCGCCGAGGAGGGCTTCGCCTATGACCAGATGCTGGAAGCCGGCAATGAGAAGGGCGAGAAACTGATCATGGGCGCGGTCAATGCGCTGGTGACCCAGACCGCCTCGATCGAACGCGCGGTTTCTGTGCTGGGCCTGTCGAAGATCGATTTCGAGGGCTCCGACAGCCTCGACAACCCCAACGCCGTCTTCCAGTAAGCTGAGAGAACCGCCGCCATGATCGTCTGTCATTGCATGAGCATCTCGGATCACGAAATCCGCGCCGCCGTGGACTGGATGCGGGCGGCGGATCCTTCGACCATCATCACCCCGGGCAAGGTCTATCACGCGCTTGGCAAGAAGGCGGATTGTGGCGGTTGCATGCCGGTCTTCCTTGATACGATGCGCAGCTGCGAAAGCTTTGGTGTGGCCGGAGATCCGGCGCGACCGGCAGTTCCAATGCTGAAACCGATGCGCGCGCGCCGCCTCGGCTGAGAAAAAGCCAGGATTTTTCCGGGCGTTTTTGTCAGATTTAGAATTATTCTAAAAAGAACCGGTCCCCCATAGACAGCGGCGTCGGGTCGATTTACCTTCTGCCCATCCGTAGCAAGCCGGGCCCTGTGCCCGCGCAACGATTGGGGTTTGCCATGAAGGGCGACAAGAAAGTCATCGAATATCTCAATGCCGGCCTGCGCTCCGAGCTGACCGCGGTGAGCCAGTACTGGCTGCATTACCGCCTGCTCGACGACTGGGGTTACGGTAAACTGGCCGCCAAGGCGCGGGCCGAGTCGATCGAAGAGATGCAACATGCGGATAAGTTCATCACCCGCATCATCTTTCTCGAAGGCCATCCGAATCTGCAAAAGCTCGACAGCCTGCGGATTGGTCAGAATGTGAAAGAGATCCTCGAGGCGGACCTTGCCGCTGAACATGGCGCCCGTGACCTCTATATCGAGGCGCGCCGCTATTGCGACGAAGCCGGTGATTATGTCAGCCGCGCGCTGTTTGACGAACTGATCACCGATGAGGAAGGCCATATCGACTTCCTTGAAACCCAGTTGGGTCTGTTCAAAGAGCTGGGCGACAAGAATTACGGCCTGTTGAATGCATCGCCGGCGAATGAAGCTGAATAAGCGCGGCTAAGAACTGTGATTTTGAAGTGCCGTGGCGGGGAAATCTGCTGCGGCTCTTTTGGTTTTGGAGGAAGGAGGGGGCCAGCCCCCTCGCGGCTTCGCCGCTCACCCTCGGGATATTTTGAGACAGAAAATGAGAGAAGGGATTATTTTCTGCCCTTAAATATCCCCGCCGGAGGCTTCCGCAGCCGGGCAGGGGCGGGTGGCGGATCATTCCCGTGCCAGTGCCACCACCGGGTCGAGTTTCGAGGCCGCGCGGGCCGGCAGATAGCCAAAGACGATACCAATCGTCGTTGAGGACAGAAAGGCTGCGACGATGGTAAGAGTGGAATAGCTCAGCCGGATTTCCTGGCCGATCTGGCCCGCCAGCCAGCCGCCGCCGAGGGCGAGGGCGACGCCCAGCACGCCTCCGATGAAACAGACCAGCACCGCTTCGATCAGGAACTGCGCGATGATGTCGGAGCGCCTTGCCCCCACTGCAAGACGGACGCCGATCTCGCGGGTTCGTTCGGTCACCGAGACCAGCATGATATTCATCACGCCAATGCCGCCGACGATCAGCGAGATCACGGCGATCGACGAGATCAGGAGTGTCAGCGTCCGGTTGGTGGCGGTCAGATTCTCGCGGATCGTATCGGAATTGGTGAGAAAGAAATCTTCCTTGCCATGGCGCTGGGTCAGGAGCCGGGTGATCCCGGCCTCGGCTTCGGCCATATCGGCGTCGTCGCGCACGCGCACGGTGATCGAATCCACCCGGTTCTGGCCGGTGATGCGCTGGCTGACGGTCGTATAGGGCAGGAAGATCCGCGGGGTTGAGGGGCCAAAGCTCTGGCCGGAGGCGCTGACCACACCGATCACCTCAATTGGTACCCGCCCGATCAACAGGACTTTGCCGATCGGATCCTCGCCCGCGGCAAAGAAGGCGTTGCGCGCATCACTGTCGAGCACGCCGACCTGGGCGCGGCTGTCGATGGCGATCTGGGTCAGAAGCTGCCCGCTGGTCACCGAGAACCCGCCGACATCGAAATAGCCCGCGCCGACACCGCGCACGGAGAGGCTCGCCGTCACCGCGCTGCGCGTCACATTTTCCGTGGTGGAGATCTCGGGTGAGGCCGAGGCGGTGAAGGGTTCTCCCGCCAGCACCGTCGCATCGGTGTCGATCAGCGTATTGATCCGCCTTGCATTGCGGTCGCCAAAACCGGTGCCGGGGCGCACGGTGATGGTCGAGGTGCCGAGCGAGGCGATATTCTCAAGCACCTGTTCGCGCGATCCGGTGCCAAGCGCCACCACCGATACGACCGAAGCGATGCCGATGATGATGCCGAGCATGGTCAGAAAGCTGCGCAGCCGATGCGCATTGAGCGAGCGCAGTGCCATGGTGAAAGCGTCGCGCAGCCGCCCGAGCCGGGCGAGGGCGCCGGTTTTCTCGGGCGGCGCGGGGTCGGGCCTCGCGCCGGTCACCGGGGCGGGGCCGCTGTCCGACAGGATCGTGCCATCCGAGATCTCGATCACCCGTCCGGCGCGGGCGGCGACATCGCGGTCATGGGTGACGATGATGATCGTATGGCCGCGCGCATTCAGCTCATCGAGCAGCGCCAGCAGATCCTTGCCGGAGCGGTTGTCGAGCGCGCCGGTCGGCTCATCGGCGAGGATCACCTCGCCGCCATTCATCAGCGCGCGGGCGACCGAGACGCGTTGCTGCTGGCCACCCGAAAGCTCCGACGGGCGGTGGTCGCTGCGCTCGCCAAGGCCAAGCCGCGCGAGCAGCTCTTTCGCGCGCCGCGACCTCTCGCCAGCAGGGCGGCCGGCATAGATCGAGGGAACTTCGACATTGCCGCTGGCGTCAAGATCGGCAAGAAGCTGATAACGCTGAAAAATAAATCCGAAATGCAGCCGGCGCAGCCGGGCGCGGCCTTCTTCGGGCAGGGCGGTCACATCGATGCCGCCATAGTGGTAGCTGCCTGTATTTGGCCGGTCGAGACAGCCGATCACATTCATCAGCGTCGATTTGCCCGAACCTGACGTGCCGACAATCGCGACCATCTCACCGGCATGGATGGTCAGGCTGACATCTTTCAGCACGGTGAGGCTTTCGCCGCCGCTGGTGAAGCTGCGGCTGATGCCGCGCAATTCAATCAGCGGCGGGCCGCGTTTGACGGGATCACTCATCTGCCCGGCCTCAGAACAGCCCGCCCGAGGGCCTCGGTGTCCCCGGCATCCGGCCGGTCTGACCCGGTTGCTGGCCCGCCCCACGCGACATGGCGCCAGAACCGGCGGTCACGATGCGCTCGCCTTCGCCGATCCCGGAGAGGATCACGGTCTGGCTGGCGGTGGCGGCCCCGGTCTCGACATCGCGGATCTCGACCGTGCCGGTGGCCGGGTCCAGCACCCGCAGCTTACTCCCGCTGCTCCGACCCGAGATCACCGCGGCGGTCGGCACGATCAGCGCATCGGGGATCTCTTCCATCACGATCACCACTTCGGCGGTCATGCCGATCCTGAGGATGCCTTTCGGATTCGGCACTTCGAGAATGGCGCGGTAATAGATCGCCGAGCTGGTATCGACCTCATCGGCGGTCGCAATCGAGGCCGGCGCCGGCTCGATATCGCGCAGGACCGCGTCAAAGCGCATATCGGGCGCGCCCGAGAGGGTGAAACTTGCCTTTTGGCCGGCATGAACCGCGATCACATCGGCCTCGGAAATATCGACCTTGATGATCATGCGGTCGAGTTCGGCGAGTTTGATCAGCGTCGGGCTGGACTGGTTGGCGTTGATCGTCTGCCCTTCGCGCGCGACCAGGGCCACGACCGTACCGTCTGAGGGCGCGGTGATCCTTGTGCGTTCCAGCGCGATATTCGCGGCCTGAACGGCCAGTTCGGCCTGGGATTCGCTGGCCTTCAGCGCCGCGAGATTGGCTTCGGCGACCTTGAACTGCGCCTCGCTGGCCTCAAGCGTCTGGGTGGTGGCGAGCTTGCGGCTGTTCAGCTCGCGCTGACGCTCGAGCGCAAGCCGGGCCTCTTCGATACTGGCCTCCTGGGCCGCGATCTGGGCGCGGATCTGCGCCAGCGAGGCCTGGGCGCGCAGCTGGTCGGTCTTCTGATCCTCAGGGTCGATCTGCGCCACAAGGTCACCGGCGGCAAGTTTCTGCCCCAGCTCGACCGGCAGGGACTGGATCTGACCGCCGACCTGGGCGCCGACCGAGACAAGGCTTGCAGCCTCGATCACGCCTGTCGCCAGCACGGTCTTGCGGAAGGTGCCGCGGATCACCGCCTCCGAGACCGGCGCGGCCTGGGCGGCGCCCTCGCTCGCCTGCATCCGCCACAGGCCAAAGCCCGCGCCGCCGGCAAGAGCGAGGATAAGGGTGGTCCAAAGGATTTTGCGCATCTGGCTGTGATCCGGCTTGCTTGTGCTGCTCGTCTGTTGCCGGATTATACGCGCGGCCCGCAATCTTCCGTCGCGACCCGGCCCGGGATTTATCGTTCAGGCATCGGGTCTGGTGAAGACAAAGACCACGCCGAATCCCATGATCGCGGCGACGGCAAGGGTCAGTGGCCAGCCGGGAGTGCTGCCCCAGAGGAACAGCACGAATCCAAGGCCGCAACCGCCGCCTGCCATCCATTTCGCGCGGCGCGGGATCGCGCCCTTGTCGCGCCAGTCGCGCAAAAGCGGGCCGAAATGCCGGTGATCCAGCAGCCAGCGCTCCAGCCGGGGCGAGGAACGGGTGAAACAGGCGGCGGCGAGGATCAGGAAGGGGACTGTCGGCAGCACCGGCAGAAAGGCTCCGACAAAGCCCAGCCCGGTGAAAAACAGCCCGAGGATGAGAAAAAGCGCGCGGGAGACGGCGGTTCCGGTTGCCGCGCGCGCATGTTCTGTCGGGGGGCGTTCAGAGGTCATGGGGCAGACCGGGCTTCAGGAGGAGGGGCGCGATCCGCTCGGGGCGAAACCCCTGACCGATCAGCCGCCCCATCAGCCGCGACAGAACGGGCCAGCGCGCGATCATGCGGATAAAGCCCGGCGGGCGCGGGGCGGCTTCGCCATCGGGGCGGCGTTTGCGGCGCATCATTTTTTGCAGGCCTTGCGTCGCGCGGGTGGGGAAAAGGCGCCGCGCCTCGACCCGGGCCAGGTCGCGCGGGCTCAGCCTTCCCTCGCGCAGCGGGCGCGCCAGAATATTCGCCGCCGCCACCGCGTCCTGGATCGCGAGATTGACACCAAAGCCCCCGACCGGCGACATCGCATGGGCGGCATCGCCGATGCAAAGCAGGCCGGGCGCCCACCAGCGCGTCAGGCGGTCCATCCGGATCGAGAGAAGATGGGTCTGATCCCAGGAGGTGATCTCGTCAAACCGCCCGGGTGGAAGCGGCGCAAGTGCTGCCAATACCGCACGAAATGCCGGCAGGCCCGCGGCCTGCAGATCATCATAAGAGCCTTTGCGGATCACATAGCCGCATTGCCAGTAATCGCCACGGTCGATCAGCACGAGGCCCTGGCCCGGGCCGGCATGGCTCATCGCGGGCGCGGGATCATCGGCCTGGCGCGAGAGCCGCAGCCAGACCACATCCACCGGCGAGCCGAAATCGGTGACGGTAAACCCCGCCTCGCGGCGGATCACCGAATGACGGCCATCAGCGCCGATCACAAGCGGCGCGCGGATCTCGCCCGCCCCGCTGTCCGACTGCCAGGCAAGGCCACAGATCTTATCCCCGAGCTTATCGCCGTCGCGCAAAAGACCGGTGACCGAATGCCCCATCTTAAGGGTGAATCCGGGCATGGCGGCGGCTTTTCCGGCGAGAAAATTCAGGAAATCCCATTGCGGCATGAAGGCGATGTAACGGCAATCTGTCTTCAGGTTGCGGAAATCGGCGATGGTCACCTGACGCCCGCCGATCTCAGCATGGAGAGCGGGGGCTTTCTGATGCGGCAGGGCCAGAAATTCCTCGAGCCAGCCCAGATCGGCGATCACTTGCAGGGTTGAGGGATGGATGGTGTCGCCGCGAAAATCATGCCGGAAATCAGGGTGTTTCTCGAGAACGCTCACCCGCAGCCCGGCGCGGGCCAGCAAAAGCCCCGCCATCATGCCGGCCGGGCCGCCGCCTGCGATCACGCAGTCCTGATCCTGTTCCGGCATCGTCCTGTCCCCGCCTCTGGCCCATCTCTGAGCCGTCTCCGCTCTGCCTTCGGGGGCAGACGGGCGCTGCCGTTCTGGCGAAAGCGGGGCGCGCGGTTTGTGGCGGCCCTGGCTGGCTGAACGCATGCGGCTATCTTCGCATGCGGGCGGCCGGGTTTCCAGAGCCTCCCCGCCGCACGGGCCTGCGACACGCAAGCGTGTCCTGGCCCGCAAGGATCAGAGCTGGCGGATCACCCGGCGCATTGCGGCCAGTTGCGGGCCTTTTCCTTCAAAAGCCCGACAAAGGCCTGGACCTTGCGGGTGCGGTGCAGGTCGACATGGGTGACGATCCACAAAGGCGAATCCCATTCCGGGCGGGGCGCCAGCACTTCCACGAGGTCGGGGCGGGTTGCGGCCTCCCAGGCGGGCAGGAACCCGATGCCCATGCCAGCTTCCAGCGCCGCATCCCAGGCCGCCGGTTCGGTCGAGCGGAAGGTGAGCTGTTCGTTCGACACCTTGTCGCGCAGCCAGCGAAAAAACGCGGCGCGGCTGCCCTCGCTTTCGGCGATGACAAAGCGGTGGCCGGCGAAATCATGTTCCGATTCCGGTTTGCCCCAGGCCTCGACATAGGATTTCGACGCGTATAGCCCGTAGCGGATCCGGATCAGCGGCTGGACAACATTGTCGGGCTCTTCGGGGGCTGCGCCGGCGCGGATCGCCACATGCGCCTCGCCATAATCCAGCCGGAAGATGCGCATATCGGTCAGAAGCCGCACGATCACCGCCGGATGCTGGCGCTGGAAATCGGCCAGAACCGGGACCAGCAGGCCCGAAAGCCCGGCGATCGAGGTGATGATGAACTCGCCCTGCACCGTCTCGCCATGGCCCTTGATGCGCGAGCCGAGCTGAGCAAATTGCTCTTCGGTGGTCTGGGCGACGGTCAGCAGGTCGCGCCCGGCCTCGGTCGGCGTATAGCCGCGGGTATGGCGCTGAAAAAGCCGCGTGCCGAGCCGTTTTTCCAGCGCATCAATGTGGCGGATCACCGTGGCATGATGCACGCCCAGAACTTCGGCCGCACCCGAGACGGTGCCAAGGCGGGCGACCTGAAAGGCGGTGCGGATCTCGTCCCAGTTTTCCATGAAGTTCCCCGGCTGGCTGTGCGTCAGCGCACAGATGATTACGGATTGGCGCAAGAGGCAAGGGGGCTCCGGGGTAAACATGCAAGGATGCAGGGAAATCTTCCCCGGGCCAAAGAGGGGCGTGAGATTGGGTTGCTTTTGCCGCAAATTCACCAGAATGATGCGGGAGCTTGCCCGGGTGAGTATGCGCGCCACCTCCGGCCGCGCGCCGATCCGGATGGATACAAAGGGCGATTGCACCAGCGATGATCAGTTTGCCGAAATTCTTTGTCGCAATGGCTGTGGGTGCGGGCCGGCTGGCGCTCTCGCAGCCCCGAATTTCACTGACCGCCATCGCCTTGGCCGGGGCCGCATTGGTGCCGGTCCTGCTGCCGGCGCCGGTTGCGGCAGATCCGAAGGCAGTGATCGGGATGCAGACCGCCGATGAAGCACGGGGCTGGCAGCCGGTGGGCAAGCTGGTGCTGGGGGATCGCGGATTTTGCACCGGGGTGCTGATCGAGCGGCAACTGGTGCTGACGGCGGCGCATTGCCTCTTTGACAAGGATACCGGCGCGCGGCTCAGGGATGAAATGATCACCTTCCAGGCGGGCTGGCGCAATGGCCGGGCCGAGGCCTATCGCGGCGTCCGCCGTTCGGTCGCCCATCCGGATTACGTCTATTCCGGCAGTGACAATCTGGGCCGGGTTGTCTGGGATCTGGCGCTTCTGGAACTCGACAAACCGATCATGTTGCCGCAGATCGAGCCCTTTCCCACTGGCCCCCGCCCGATGCGAGACGCCGCCGTCAGCGTGGTTTCCTATGCCAAGGACCGCTCGGAAGTGCCTTCGATCGAGCGTGATTGTGCGGTGCTGGCGCTGGAGACATCGGCGCTGGTGCTGACCTGTGACATCGATTTCGGCTCCTCCGGTGCACCGGTTTTCGCGCTGCGCGACGGGCGGCCCGAGGTCGTGGCGGTGATCTCAGCCAAGGCGGATTACAACGGCGAGAAAGTCGCGCTCGCCGTGGCGGTGGACGCGCCGCTGCAACGGCTGCGCGATGAACTTGGGCTCGATTTGCCCGGGCGCGGGGCGGCGGGGGTACGGGTGATCTCAGGCGGTGGCGCCAATCGCGGTGGCGGGGCGGCGGCGGAAACTGCAGCGGAAACCGCGGACCCGGCCAGCGGTGGCGGCCAGGCTTCCACCATGGGGCAGGGCGGCGCCAAATTCATCCGGCCGTAACGCGTCTCGCGGCGCCTTCCCGGCACAGCGAGGCGCTCACGCGGATGTGACCTCTGCCCGGCTGTAGCGCGCCCCTTGACGCAGGGGGCCATGCTTCCCAGATCAGGATCATGCCGGACGCCATGATGGGTCCGGCGCCTATGCCCGGCCCCGTGAGGGGAGGGTTTGATCCGAAGAGCATCGCTTCCCAAGGAGGATGATCATGCGCAGCTATGATTTCGCACCGCTTTACCGTGCCACTGTCGGCTTTGACCGTGTGGCCGATCTGATGGACCGGGTTCTGACATCCGATGTCGCTCAGCCGGGCTATCCGCCCTATAATATCGAAAAAACCGCCGAAGATGCTTACCGCATCTCGGTCGCCGTTGCCGGTTTCGCCCCGGAGGATCTTACGGTCGAAGTGCGCGACGGCAGCCTGTTTGTGACCGCCCGCAAGGCCGCCGATGAGGCCCCCCGCAGCTTCCTGCATCGTGGCATCGCGACCCGCGCTTTTGAGCGCCGCTTCGCGCTGGCCGATCATGTCCGCGTCACCGGCGCGACGCATGAGCTTGGCATGCTGCATATCGACCTCGCGCGCGAGATCCCCGAAGCAATGAAGCCGCGCCGGATCGAGATTGCCGGGCCAGTCAGGGCAGAGGCCCCCGCGCTTGAGGCCAGGGCAGAACAGGTGAACTGAGGCAGCGGTCTGCCTGAGTCTATGTGGCAGACCCAGAGGCGCATCGGGCAACCGATGCGCCTTTACTTATCCGGGCCAGTTGCTTCGACCGCGTGGGCTGATCTGAAAGCCACAGTCAGTGTCGCCGACAGAGTTAACGGCCAAAGTCTCTTACCGGCACCGTGTGTGCCGCCACCCACGCATGATAGAACAAGCACAGCAGCACCAGGGTGGTGCAGGCGCAGCTGCCTCGCAGCCCGTGCCTTGCCTGGTCCGGCTCTGGGAAACCGGCAGAGGCCGAAGGGCCACAACCCGCGATCTTCAGCACTGAGATTTATGCGTAATTATTTGATCTAAAATAGAATGAGTAAAAATATGAGCTTCTGGCCCGCTGCGTGTCAGCGGCTCAGGCGAAGTCGCTCAACCGGCGACGCTTGCCGAGGCAGATTTTTTCGATGCCCGCCTGCGTAATCGGGTTCCTGGCAAAGCGATTGTCCAGGCTCCCTATTGGGCCTCCGGTTTCGCGCCGGCATCTTTCAGGCTGTGTGCTGGTATTGCGGAAATCCCGGTCTCCGGGTGGCCAGAGCTGAAAGGCCGTAAAATGAATGCGCGCGCAGTCAGGCATCCCGGTCAGGGAAATCGCCCTGACGCCGGAACAGGCTAAAACCTTCCGGGAGCAGGGGCATATCCGGGCTCCGCTCACAATCCTGCGTGACGAAATCCGGTCCGGATTCTGGCCGGATCTGATCGGGAACCTGAAGAAGGGACCGGGAGAGCTGGATTGATTGCAAGCGGGCCTGTCAGGCGGCCCGATCGCGCTGGCCACGCCGCGACCGGACGGGCGAAGGGCCTGTTGGGGGGCAATCTGCGACAGGCGGCGCGCAGCCGCCGCGTGCGACGCAGCGGGATCGGTATCCCGAAACCGGCCCGCGCAACTGCGGCCCCTTCTTGGGGAGGAGCCGCGAATGCGATCCTGGATGAGCCGAAGCCGCAGGAAGTGCTGCCCGGTCCCCTTGCAAAGCGCGCGAATGGATGGGTTCTGGCAAGGTGATCTTCTTCGATCAATGCTGGGCTTTGCTGAAAGCCATCGTTGCCCCGCGCAATTCCCTCACCAGCTGTCGCCGGGCAGCGGCGTCGCCGGCACCACCTGCCAGGTGGCACTTTCCCGACGCGGGCAAACCGGCCCTAAGCGCAGGCAGGGCAGGTCGTGGCGCAGGCAAACAGAGCGGGCAGGGTGCAGGACTTGCGGTGGCTGGAGCTATCTCTTCCTGCGTATCCAGAAGGTCACAGCCCAAAGCGCCACATAAAGCGCCGCCCAAAGAGCGATCAGGTTGGGCACGGCAATACAGGCAATTATCAGGGCAATGCCTGCTGCGGCCAGGGCAATGTTTACGATGATCGTCCCCATAGACCGGAGCATAGACCGGGAGGGGCAGACATCACAAGGGTCGCAGTCCGGGAAAACCGGCAGGGCCGGCGATATCGCAAGGGCCTCCGAACCCGATCCCTTTAAGGGCATGATCTATATGTTTCGATCACGCCGCGCCGACACCCTCCTGGACGGAACTGCCCTCGTGCTTCACGCCTCTGCACCGCATTGTTCAAAGGAACTGACTGAGCTTCCCAGGGCCTGTGCTGCCGGAGCGGGGCCGCCCCTTGGCACCGATTATACACGCGCCGCCCGCTCTGAGGGGGAGCTGCCTGCCGTCCGCTGCCGCGCCCTTTCGCGGCCTTGTGGAAATGCAGGGGCGGAACAGGCCGGACTTCCTTGCGAAGCCTTTGGGAAAGGGATCTTGCGGCCCGGGTCGCGCAAACTCTGGCACAGGTCTGTGCGGCAGGCGCGCGGGGTGGTCCGCAGGAGGTGTGGTCGCGATGCCCCTGGCCTGCACCCGGCACTCCCGGAAAAACCCCCGGCGGAGCGCTCCGCCGGGGGGGCTTTTCGGATCAGTATGGGATCAGAGCCCCATCTTGATCAGTTCGAACTCTTCCAGCAGGCGCGCGCGCAGATCCGGGTCCATCGGCGTCTGGCGGAACAGCGTGGTCGCTACCGGGTCGAGGAAGGCGGATTTCAGCTTTTCGGGATCGATGGCATCGGTCGCGGCTTTGTTGGTATTGGCATAGCCGATCGCCTCGATGATCGACGGCAGGCTTTCGACCGCGAACATCGAATTCACCCAGTCATAGACTTTGTCTTCCTTGCCGGGGCCGTCCTTCATATTGACGAAACCGCAGAAGAAGGTGGTAGAACCCTCGGCCGGCGCGCGGTTGAAGCCCACCGGGAAACCATCGGCCTGCAAAATGGCAACCGGGTCATTCCAGGACCAGGCAACCTCGACCTCTCCGCTCGCCATCAGCTGCGCCAGTTCCGACGGATCCGACCACCAGGAGCGCACATTCGGCGCGGCTTCGCGCAGCCAGGCGGCGGCTTTCTCGATCTGCTCATCGGTCACCCCATCCCAGGAGGTGGTGCCGGTGGCGAGGAAACCAAGCGCCCAGGCGTCATCGGAATTGTCCGAAATCGCGATCTTGCCCTTGAACTCGGGGTTGAGGAAAACATTCAGCGAGGCGACCTTGTCCTCGGAGACTTTGTCTTTGTTATAGGCGATGGCCGTATAGGCAAAATCATAGGGGATGAACCAGACGCCCTCAGCATCCTTGATGTGATGCGATTCCAGCAATTCCGGGTCGATATTGGCGAAAGCCTCGATTTTCGAGGTATCCCAGGGCTCGATCAGCCCGGCTTCGCGGTAATTCGGCACGGCGCCGGGGCAGGGGTGGACAACATCGGCCTTGAACCCCGAAGAGACCTTCTGGAACGCCTCATCGTCATCGGCGTAGAACGCATAGGTCGGCTTCTGGCCGTGTTTTGCGACATAGGGGGCGAGCGCGCCGTCAATTTCCCAGCCAGCCCAGTCGAAAACGGTCAGCTCGGGGTCTGCGGCCTGCGCTGCGGTGGCAATCGCGATGGCCGAAGCGGCTCCGGCAAGGTAAGAAAGGCAACGGGTCATCGTGACTCCTCTGGCGGTTGATATCAGGCAGGTGCCGTCGGTCTGGCCCCTGGGGCAGATCCGGGCACGGGTGATCTCTCTGAGGCTATGACAGGTGAAATTCTCTCACAAGCATCTTTGACACCCAAAACCGGCTTTCCGCCGTCCCGGATATGGGAAAGAATTCCCGCAGCTGACTTTTGGGCGGCTGATCTGAGGGCGGCTGAATTCTGGCTGCCTGATTTACGCGTGAGAGGCGCCCCGGGCGAAGACAGGGGGCCAGATCTGCAGAGAAACGAGTGCGAGAATGGCAGTGACCGGGGCAGAACAGACGGCAAGCGGATGGTCTGCGGGCCAATATGCGAAATTCCTTGATGCGCGCACGCGCCCGGCCCGCGATCTGCTGGCGGCGGTCCCGCTGGAGACGGCGCGGGAGGTAACCGATCTTGGCTCTGGCCCGGGCAATTCCACCGCGCTTTTGCGCGCGCGGTTCGGTGCGGCGCGGATCACCGGGACCGATACAGATGCGGATATGCTGCGGACGGCGCGCGAGGCACTGCCGGATTGCGATTTCGAGGCAGCGGATATTGCGACCTGGACGGCGGCGCGGCCGCAGGACCTGGTCTATGCCAATGCCTCGCTGCAATGGATCCCGGATCACCGGCAGCTCTTTCCCCGGCTTCTGGCGCAGCTGAGCCCGGGCGGCGTGCTTGCGGTGCAGATGCCCGATAATCTTGACGAGCCGACCCATATCGCCATGCGCGAAATCTCGGCCGATCCCCGCTGGGCCGAGCGGCTGACGGCGGCACGGGCGCGGCGCGTGCCGCTTCTGACCCCCGCGGAGCTGCACGCGCTTTTGCGCGCGGACTGCCGGCAGCTTGATATCTGGCGGACGGTCTACCAGGTGGAGCTGACCGGCGCGGATGCGGTGACGCAATGGCTCCTCGGCTCGGCGCTGCGGCCTTTGCTCGCGCCTTTGACCGAAGCGGAACGCGCGGAGTTCCTCGACGCATTCCGCGCGCGGATCGCGCCTTACTATCCCGACCGGGGCGGGCGTGTTCTCCTGCCCTTCCCGCGCGCCTTCTTTGTCGCGACCCGGGCCTGAGCGCTGTTCCTGCCGCCCCCCAAGAGGGGGCTTGTCTTTCAGGAGGCGCCGGATAAATCTCGGCAGCGATCCCAGGTGGCAAATATGCGCCGACACGGGATCTGGGCCGGCGGGAGACATCGCCGGCTCTGGCTGGAAGACCTGCTGCGAAAAAGGGGGGCCGGGAGACCGGATGCGCCCTGGGCCGCAGGTTTATGCCGCCCCCTTTTTTCCGCAGATCTGAAGACGGGGTCCAAAGTAACCGGGCCCGGAATGACAGAGATTATAATGACTGGGGAAATGGGATGACCGCACTTGATCTGGACTTTACCCGCAAACAGTTTCCGGCCTTTGCCTCGCCGGTCCTGTCCTCACATGCGTTTTTCGAGAATGCCGGCGGCAGCTATCCCTGTATCCAGGTGATCGACCGGCTGACGCGGTTCTACCATGACCGCAAGGTGCAGCCTTACGGGCCCTATCCGGGCGGTCAGGCGGCGGGCGCCGAGATGGATGAGGCGCGGGTAAAGCTTGCCGCCATGATGGCGGTCAGGCCGGCGCAGGTCTCGTTCGGCCCTTCGACCAGCGCCAATACCTATGTGCTGGCCCAGGCGGTGCGGGCCTGGCTGAAGGGGGATGCGAAGGCCGCGATCGTGGTGACAAACCAGGATCACGAGGCCAATAGCGGCGTCTGGCGGCGTCTGGCCGATGAGGGGATCGAGGTCCGGGAATGGCGGCTCGATCCGGAAACCGGCGCGCTCGATCCGGCAAATCTGAGCGCGCTGCTGGCGGATGGGCAGGTGCGGCTGGTCGCGTTTCCGCATTGCTCAAATGTGATTGCCGAAGTGAATGATGTGGCGGCAATCTCTGCGCTGGCCCATGCGGCGGGGGCGAAAGTGGTGGTCGATGGCGTGTCTTACGCGCCGCATGGCTTCCCGGATTTCCCGGCGCTTGGCTGCGACGCCTATCTGTTTTCCGCCTATAAGACCTATGGCCCGCATCAGGGGATCATGGTGCTGGACGAGGCCTTCGGGATGGAGTTGCCGGGGCAGGGGCATTTTTTCAATCATGGCACGCTTTACAAGCGGCATACGCCCGCCGGGCCAGATCACGCCCAGGTCGCGGCCTGTGCGGGGATGGCGGATTATGTCGATGCCCTGGCGGCGCATCACGGCATCACCGGCGATGCGGGCGCAAAGGGGCGCGGCGTCCATGATCTGATGCGCGCCCAGGAAATACAGGTGATCCAGCCCTTGCTGGACTATTTTGCCGCGCGCAACGACCTGCGGCTGATTGGCCCCCGTGACGCGGCGCGGCGCGCGCCGACGGTGGCGGTGGAGCTGTCAGGAGCGGCAGAGCCGGTCTCGGAAGAGCTTGGCCGGCACGGGATCGCCTGCTGGGCCGGGGATTTCTACGCGGTCAGGCCGCTGGAGGCACTTGGGATTGCGCGCGAGAAGGGGGTGCTGCGGCTGTCGGCGGCGCATTATACCAGCGCCGATGATGTGGCGCGGCTGATCCGGGCGCTGGATCAGGTGCTTTGAGACAGCCAGGGTCGCCGGGGGCCAGCCCCCGGACCCCCGGAGTATTTGGGTCATGAGGAAGAGGGCAGAAGCGGCTGGCTGTGCGGTGATGTTTTTCGCGCCCGGAGTGCGGATGTGTCAAAGATTGTCTTAACTCGTCCCGCAAATTGACAAAATCCCGCGTGAGTTTGCGGTTGTAGTGAAACAGTCTGGATGGGCCTTCCGGGGTCTGAGGAGTGACATGCCGACATCCGCAAAACTGGTGGCCGCGCTCTGGTTTGCCCTGATGGGCTGGCTTGCGGCCAATGCCCATATCCCCGCGCTTCCCGATTCCGGGGCCGGCGGCACCATGGTCTTTCGCGGGGTTTCGGCGGCGATTGGCCTTATTTGCGGCTGGAAGATCATGGGAAATGGCGTTGGGTCCAGCTATGCCGATTCCCTCGGCACAGGGCTCAAGACCTCGATTGTAATGGCGTTTTTCGCGCTTATGGTGTTTTCGGGGCGGCAGATGGTCACCGATTCGTTGAAGATGCGCTATGAAGGGCCGATGGATGCCATGCTGGGCTGGTTCACCAAAATGATGGAAAACGGCCGGGATATGCTGACGGTCGGCGTGCTGGGCGTGCTGATCGTGGCGGGGGTCTTTGGCGGACCGCTTGCCGAATGGACCAGGCGGCGCTGGCGGTGAGCGCGGCGGATCTGCCGGGCGGGGATCCCCGTTTCGCGAAATGCCCGGGGCTGCGCGATCTGATCGCCGGGCCAGGCGGTGCTGAAGGGGACGCGCGCCTCGCCTTCTGGCAGGCGGCCACCCGCGGCGCAGAGGCCGGCGATCCGGCGCTGGAGCTGCGGCTTGCACAGGATATCCTGGCGCAGCAGGGGGCCGCGTCGGCAGAGCGGCTTTATGCCTTGCGCGGGCCGATGCTGTCCTGTGCGGCCTCTGCTTTGCGTGCGGCCGGGCAAACCCGCGCCAATGGCCCCGAAGATGCCCGGGTCGAGACCGACAGCATGGACCACCCGTTTCGCGGCTTCTTTGCCGTGGCGCGGGCCGGGCTCAGGCACCGGCGCTTTGCCGGCGGCATGAGCGGGGGGCTTATCCGCGAGGCCTTTGTCGCGACCGATGCGGTGACGGTGCTGCCCTATGATCCGCTGCGCGATCATGTGCTGCTGGTGGAACAGTTTCGCATGGGCCCCTGGATCAGGGGCGAGGCGCGCCCCTGGCTGATTGAGGCGATCGCGGGCCGGATCGACGCTGGCGAGACCCCGGAAGAGGCCGCGCGGCGCGAGGCGCAGGAAGAGGCCGGCCTGACCATCGGCCAGCTTTTGCATGTCAGCGATTATTACCCGTCGCCCGGCGCCCTGACCGAATATATCTGGTCACTGGTCGGGCTGGCGGATCTGCCTGAAAAAAGCGGCGGGCTCTTTGGCCTTGCGACCGAGGGCGAGGATATCCGCACCCATGTGATCCCCTTTGACACCGCGATGGCCTGGCTCACCGAGGGCCGGCTGGCCAATGCGCCGCTGATCCTGTCGCTGTTCTGGCTGGCGCGGCAGCGGCCTGCCTTGCGCGCGGCTGCGGGCCAGGGCTGACCAGGGGCCCGAGGCGGCATATGAGCCGCGCCCGGGGCGGGAAAGCTGCGTGTTTTGCCACGCAGGCTCAGGTTTCATGCCTGTTACACTTGATCCGGACCTGGCGGCTGGTCATAACTCTGCCTCAGTCGCCGGGGAGGCCGCCATGGGGTGGGTTGATGGGTGCGGCTCCGGTGCAATGCCGGGGATTTCAGGGCCGGATTGACCGAGATGGATGCAGATAGCCGCAAGATCCCGACCCATGAGGTCACCTATTCGCGGCTGCGCGACATGATCCTCTTTGGCGCGCTGGCGCCGGGGCAGCCGGTGACGATCCAGGGGCTGATCGGCGAACTCGACGCCGGCATGACGCCGGTGCGCGAGGCGATCCGGCGGCTCGCGGCCGAGGGCGCGCTGATGCCCCAGGGCAATCGCCGGGTCTCGGTGCCGCAGATGACGGAATCGGTGCTTGATCAGCTGGGTTGGGCGCGTTTTGCGATCGAGCCACAGCTGGCGCGGCTTGCGATGCGGGCGATGGAACCGGCGCTGATCCGGCGGCTGCGGCTTTTGGACGACCGCATCAACACCGCGATCAGCGAGGGCGATATCGCCGCCTATCTGCGGTTCAATCATGCCTTCCATTTCGCGCTTTACGAGGCGGCGGATGCGCCGGTTCTGCTGGATATCGCGCAATCCCTGTGGCTGCGCGCCGGGCCGTCCCTGCGTCTCGTGATGGGGCGGCTTGGAGGGGCAGGGCTGCCGGATCAGCATGTCGAGGCGCTGGCGGCGATGGAGGCGGGCAATGCCGAGGCCCTTGCCGCCGCGATTGCGCAGGATATCGGCCAGGGCATGGATCAGGTGCGGCTGGCGCTTGCTGAAGGGGCGTTCTGACACTGGCCGCCTTGCCACGTGTTGAAGGCGCCAGTCACTCTTTCCCGATCCTGGATTCCCGGGACCGCACCTGACGGTGTGGATGGGAAAGTATCCTCACCCTTTCCCGCGCGGCGGGGGCTTGTACTCGCGCAGGCAGGTGATCGGGTTGCCCACAATTGTCGTTAGAATAGCAGCAATTCTTGCGGCGCGGGATGCGGGCAAGAACCTGAGGGCTCGCCCGGAAACGGAGTGTCGAGAAGGATCGCATCCGGCATCCGGGCGGTGACCGGGGGCACCTGCCTTGGATGGGGCACCGCTTGCCCGCTCTTGCCCCTGCTTCTGCTTCTGCTTCTGCGTCGGCGGCTGGCCGGGTGCAGTGCGGCGGCCGATGTGCTGCGGGAGGCCGTGCTGCCGGTGGAACCAATGAGTGCTGAAGATCTGGTGCGGCGGTTCGCGGCCGCCTTCGCGGCCTCTTGCTGAAGCGGATCTGGTTCGGCCCGTGCCCGTGCCCGCGCCCGCGCCTTTGGCCGCTCCCCCGTTTCGCCCGTTGTCAAAGACTGGCGCGGCGGTGCCATATGCGGCCTCCAGGCACCTGACTGCGGCGCGGCCGGAGATCTGCCTTCAGGAGGCGCGTCGCCTTTCTCGGGAAGACCCCCCCGGTCTCAGATCCCATGTCAGGGCGCGGCCAGGTCACAGCCCGCCTGTTCACGCAGGCCAGATCAGTTGCATCGGCATCGAGATGAGAGGGGGGCGCCGCCGCGCCGCCCGCCATGCCTTCTGACCTTCCGTGGAACATGGGGTCTGGGCCGCACAACCGCAAAGCGGTAGGATATTCAGATCCCGGGGCCGATACCCGGCCTCTTGCTGCAAGACATCCTTATGCGGGTCGGCGCTTGCAAGCTGCCGGATATCAAAGTCGACATGGGGGGCGGGAGGTGCCGGCGCGGGGAAACCTTCCCCTGGGCCCGAGACCCCTGGGCATCGTATTCCCCACATTCCATCGAAGGAAATGGCCGGGCGCTGCCGCCTTTTCAGGAGGCCGCGCAGGCTTCCGCTGCCGTTGCCGCGCCCGCGTAACTCAGCCCCCAGTCCCGCATCGAGACAAGGATCGGCTCCAGCGTCTGGCCAAGGGGGGTGAGGTCGTATTCCACCCGTGGCGGTACCTCGGGATAGACGGTGCGGGTGATGATCGCGGCCTCCTCCAGCTCGCGCAGCTACAGGGTCAGCATCCGCTGGGTGACAGACGGGATCGCCCGCCCCAGATCGCTGAAGCGCATGCGGCCACGCAGAAGATGGAACAGGATGATCGGCTTCCAGGTGCCGCCCATAACCGAAAGCGTCACCTCGACCGCACAACCGCTTTTGCTGTTCAGCTTGCGCATCTTTCCCCCGGTCGTCCGTAACTTACATTTTTGTAAGTATATGCGAGATTTGTACGTTCTTGCGAGAATTGACTACAGCGCTTTAATCTGTCGGGCAATGGCAGGGTTACAAAGCCTGCCCCAAACCGGAGTGAGTTTCATGAAAGCGATCCAGCTTGCCTTTCCGGGCGGCCTTGAGAATCTGCGGCTGGTCGATCTGCCCGAACCTGCCGCGCCGGGTGTCGGCGAGATCACCGTGCGCCTGCATGCAAGCTCGCTCAATTACCATGATCTGCTGGTGGTGACCCGGCCGCGCAAGGCAGATGGCGCCCTGATTCCGATGGCGGATGGCGCGGGCGTCGTGACGGCCATTGGTGCAGATGTCACCGAATTCGCGCCGGGCGATGCGGTGGTCTCCTGCTTCTTTCCCGAATGGCAAACGGGCCGTGACATGCCCGGCAGCTTCGCCACGGTTCCCGGGGATGGTATTGATGGCTTTGCCCGCGAAAGCGTGACGCTGCCGGCAAGCGCCTTCACGCATGCTCCCAAAGGCTACAGCCATACTGAGGCGGCAACCCTGACCACGGCGGGCCTGACCGCCTGGCGGGCACTGGTGGTCGATGGCCGGATCAAAGCGGGCGATACCGTGCTGGTCCTGGGCAGCGGTGGTGTTTCGATCCTCGCGCTGCAAATGGCCAGATCGATGGGCGCGCGGGTGATCGCCACCACCTCAGACGCTGCCAAAGCGGAACGTCTGCGCGACCTCGGGGCCGATGCGGTCATTGACTATGTCGCAAACCCCGACTGGAGCGTGGCGGTGATGGAAGCCACAGCCGGGCGCGGCGTGGATATCGTGATCGAAGTCGGCGGCCCGGCCACATTGACCCAGTCGATCCGGTCCTGCCGGGTGGGTGGCCATATCGCCCTGATCGGCGTGCTGACCGGGTATTCCGGCGAGGTGGCGACGGTGGAACTGATGGCGCGGCAGCAAAAGCTGCAAGGCCTGATCGTCGGCAGCCGCGAAGACCAGCGCGACATGGTCCGCGCGCTGGAGGCGTTCAGCTGGCGGCCGGTGATTGACCGCAGCCTGAAGCTGGAAGAGATCGCCGGGGCCTTCGCCTGGCAGCAGGCGGGCCGGCATTTTGGTAAGATCTGCCTGACCTGGTGAGACTGATCCGGTGACCGGAGCCGTTTCCCGTCAGTGCAGCGCAACCCCGTCGAGTTTGTCGGGGTTGCGGGTGATATAGATATTGGCGATGCGCTCGCCGTCGAATTCCAGCGCGGTGGTCTGCAAGATGCCGCCGACGCGGGTGAGGTAGCCCGGCAATCCGTCGATGCTGACCATCCGCAAAAGCTCGATCGGGCCGAACTTGCGCGTGATGCCCTGGAACAGCCGTCTGACCCGGTCGCTGCCGCGGATGATGTCGAAGGCGCGGATCTTGCCGCCGCCGTCGGATTGCACGCTGACATCGCTTGCCAGCATCGCGCCAAGGCTTTCGGCATCGCCCGACAGGCAGGCGTCAAAGAAGGCGCGGGCCAGGCTGTCGCGCCTTTCGCGCGGGATCTCCTGCCGGGGCCGGTCGAGTTTCACATGCGCCCGTGCCCGGCTTGCCAGCTGGCGCGTGGCGGCGGGGCTGCGCCCGATTGTGGTGGCGACCTCATCGAGGGGCTGGCCAAAGACGTCATGCAGCAGGAACGCCGCGCGCTCCAGCGGGGAGAGCCGCTCCAGCGCCATCATCAGGGTCAGCGTCAGATTGTCGGGGCGCATCGCGTCCTCCTCCGGCTCGATCAGCGGCTCCGGCAGCCAGGTGCCTGGATAGGCCTCGCGCCGGGCGCGGGCGGATTTCATCTGGTCAAGGCAGAGGCGCGACACCACCCGGGTCAGCCAGGCGGCGGGTTCAAGCACTGCCCCCTGATCGCTGTGGTGCCAGCGCAGGAATGCTTCCTGCACCACATCCTCGGCGTCATGGCGCGAGCCGAGCATACGGTAGCCAAGACGCAGCAGCCGGGGCCGCTGCGTCTCGAAGATTTCGGTGTGGCGGTCAGGCGGCATGGCTCTGTTCGCCGGGCAGTTCGGTCGGATGGGCGGCGCGGAAGCCGACCTGCACCCGGTTCCACATATTGATCGCGGCGACGGCCATCGAGAGCCAGGCGCGCTCATCTTCATTGAAGGCGGCCGTCACCGCCTCCCAGTCGGCATCCGGCGCCCCGGTTTCAGCCAGCAGCGTCAGCGCTTCGGTCCAGGCGAGGGCTGCGCGTTCGCGCGGGGAATAGAGTGGGCTTTCGCGCCATGCGACCAGCATATGCAGGCGCAGCGATGTCTCGCCATCTCTCAGCGCCTCGGCCGTGTGCATGTGGATGCAATAGGCGCAGCCGTTGATCTGGCTGGCGCGCAGTTTGATCAGATGCAGGAGCGGCGCCTCCAGCGGGCCGGCCTTCAGCGCGGCTTCCAGCGCATAGAGCGGCCTGAACCCGGCTTCGGCGCGTTTGAAGTAATCGGTCATGCGGGGTATCATCGGTCTCTCCTCTTTGATCAGACACCTGCATGACGAGGCAGCATAGCGGAATGTGACATAGAATGGGGGATTTTCTCCGGAGATCAGGTTTTCGGTGTCTGATGCGCCTGCGGGATATCCCCGCCATCGTTTTGCGTCAGCGACGGTGGGTGGCTGACAAAATGCCGTGAGAGAGTTTGCTGATGTCGCGACCAGGCGGGGCGCAGCCATGACGGATGCTGGTCTGAGCGCCGCCCACGATCATCCCGGCCCCGGCTGGGAATGTCGGTTCCGGGCGATCTTCGGCGGGCAGGCAGTCTCGCTGATCGGCTCTGCCATGACGCAATTCGCGCTGATCTGGTGGATCACCGACAGCACGGGCTCTGTCTCGGCGCTGGCCCTGGCGGGGTTGGTCGCGCTGTTGCCGCAGGCATTGCTGGGACCCCTGGGCGGAACGCTCGCGGATCGCTACAGCCGCCGCGTGATCATGATCGCCGCCGATCTGATCAGTGCCCTGTGCATGCTGGTGCCGGCCAGTTTTTTGCCGCGCGCGGCGGGGCTGAACCAGACGCTGATGGGGATCATCACCATCGCCGCCGCGCCTTTGGGAGCGCTGGCGATCAGCGTCATGCCCATCGGATATGCGCTGTCTGTCGACGTTGTTACTGCCGTCCTGGGCATTGTGCCGCTGCTGGTCTATGCGATCCCGCAGGCCCGTATGCCGAAAGACCAGCGCAGCAGCCTCTGGGCCGAGTTCCGTGAGGGTCTGGGCAGTGCGGGCATGATCCTTGGCGGCATCATCGTCACTGCGCTGGCGCCGAAACGGCTGGTGCTGTGGATCCTCTGGGGGTTTGCGCTGTCCTGCTTTGCCTTCGCGCTGGCCGCGCTGATGCCGGGGAGGATGTTCTGGCTGGCCGTGGTATTCTGGGTCGTCAGCAGCGTGGCCTTCATTCTCGGCAATGCGCCGCTGACCGTCCTGATCCAGACCCGGGTCCCGAACCAGTTGCAGGGCCGCGCCCTGTCGCTGATGGCGACGATGATGGGGCTTGCCGCCCCGGTCGGCCTGGCCAGTGCCACGCCGGTGGGCGAGCGGATCGGCATCCGCTGGCTTTTTGTGGCGATGGGCGTGGTCAGCGGGCTGGTGGCACTGGCGGGTTTTCTGTCGCCCGTGCTGCTGGCGAAAGCCGTCCCGCCAGAGCCCGACAGGCGCTGACGGCCCGTTGCCCCATTTGCCCCATTTGCCGCAGTCAGCTGCTATATCTGCGCCCAAGGGAGGAGCAGGCTCGCCGACAAAGTGACCGGCCCCCCAAGAAGGAAGGCACCGCGTGACGCGATGGCCCGGAGCTGTTGGTCGGTACAGCGACGCGTTTGCAGGGGGTGTTGCCGCATGAGGCGGATCGGTGGTGACGCCGCGAAAGTCACGGTGCTGACCTCACATCAGCCGTGGCTGGTCTGACGGGCAGATACCAGCGCTCATCGCAAATGCTCGCCGACCCTTTCAAAAGAATTGCGGCAAAGGCCTGGCCTAAAGGGACTTACACGGGCCTGCATGGCCGGCTTCATTGCGCCGCCACCTGCCCGGTATTGCGGGGCGCCTCGCCAAATCGCTTGCGATAGGCGTTCGAGAAATACTGGCTGGAATTGAACCCGCAGGCAAAGGCGATATCGGTGACGCTGGCGGGATATTTGCCGGACAAGAGGCCCCGCGCATGGTCCAGCCGCAGATGCTGCAGATACTGGCGCGGGGTCCTGTTGGTCAGTTGGCGGCACAGATCGGCAAAGCGGGTGCGCGACAGGCCGCATTCCTCGGCCATGCCATCCAGCGTCCAGTCTTCGGCCAGGGCATCGGGCAGGCGGCGCAAAAAGATCGCCACCGTATGCTGTGAGGTGGAAAGCTGCGGGTCCAGTTCCGGAGATTGGGCGGCCATCCGCTCGATCAGCGACAGCATCACGGCGTTGATCGCAAGCTTCAGCCGGCTTTCGCCCTCTTCGGGGCTGCGGGTGGTCAGGATCTGGGGCAGGGCCTCAAAGCCGCGCGCGAGGTCGGGATTGCCATCCCAGACCGGCCGCATGTTCTGGGTCAGAAGCTGGCCAAGGTGATGGGCTTCCGCGTCGGAAAACAGCATCCAGCCCGGCCAGTGCCATTGCTCGGACGGGC
Organism: Paracoccus sp. IB05; assembly: GCF_016405985.1. Taxonomy (GTDB): domain Bacteria; phylum Pseudomonadota; class Alphaproteobacteria; order Rhodobacterales; family Rhodobacteraceae; genus Pseudogemmobacter. The sequence goes on along the minus strand of NZ_JAEFCF010000003.1, from coordinate 114,172 downwards.
GGCGCAAACCGGCATCCAGCAGGATCCATACGAGGCGGCTGGCACCGACATGCGGCGCGCCGATGGCGTGCTGCTGCCAGGGCCGGATCACGATGAACTGGCCTTGCCGCAGATCGTAACTTCTGTCGTCAACCACCAGATCCAGCCGCCCGCGGGCAAGCCATGCGATCTTGAACCCTTCATTGCAATGCCGCGCAAGCCCCCAGGTCTGATTGTGCCGGGCATCCCAGAAGCCGACCGTGCAGATCCCGGGCAGAAGATCCCCGAGCCCCGTGCCGGGATAGCTGCCACGGGTCCAGGCATGCAGCTCGCATTCGCCCCGGCGCGCGGCGGCCTGCAAGTCGCGGCAATTATCGGCATACATCATCGAATCCGGCTGGCGAAACACGGTTGGACGGCGGTTTCCGCAAGGCGGCGCCTCCCGGAACGGGCTGATCTCATTCATGGCGTTCCGCCTCCCCGCAGAAATATGACTTAAGATTTTTACCAGTGATCATCCGTGCAAGTCAGCTTCTGTCAAGTCTGTCACCTTGTCCGCCGGGAAGAGGAGTTGACGATGAAGCTTGCCTTCAATCTGCTGGTGATCGGGGCCGGGATCACCCCGGCCCATGCGCCGCAGCTGGCGCGGCTGAAGGCGCATGGCTATGACGCGCTGGAGATCCCGGTTTTTTCGGGAAATCCGGCGCAGTATCGTGACATCGGGCGCATCCTTGCCGATCTCGGCATCACGCCCGGGGCCGCCGCCGTGGCCACGCCCGAGGCGAACCCGGTCAGCCCCGATCCCGCCATTCGCGCCAGGGCCCGCGATCATCACCGCTGGATCGTTGATTGCACCCATGCGATGGGCGGCGAGATCATCGCAGGCCCGCTGCATTCGCCGGTCGGGGTCTTTACCGGCCTTGGTCCGACCGACACCGAGCGCGGCCATTGTGTGGACGCCATGCGGGCGCTGGCCGATTATGCGGGCGACGCCGGCATCAGGGTGTCCGCCGAGGCGGTGAACCGCTTTGAATGCTATATGATGTCCACCATGGCCGAGGCCTCGCGCATCTTCCACGAGGTGGATCACCCGAATTACGGCTATATGTTCGACACCTTCCACGCCAATATCGAGGAAAAGGACGCGCCCGCGACCTATGAGCGGTATCACCGCGAAATCAACCACTTCCATGTCTCGGAAAATGACCGCGGCGTGCCTGGCACCGGCCATGTGCCGTTCCGGGCGCATTTCCAGGCCCTGCGCCGCTGCAACTATGACGGCTGGCTGACGGTCGAAGCCTTTGGCCGCGCTTTGCCGGAACTGGCCGGAGCGACCCGGGTCTGGCGCGATCTGTTTGACGATCTCGATGCGCTTTTTGCCGATAGTGCGGCTTTCATCCGTCGCGAATGGGCGCTTGCCGGGGAGGGCCTCACGGCATGAACCCGGCCCTTGAAATGCGCGAAATCTCGAAGGAATTTCCCGGCGTCAGGGCGCTGGATGCGGTGAGTTTCGACTGTCTGCCTGGCGAGGTTCATGCGATCTGCGGCGAAAATGGCGCCGGAAAATCCACGCTGATGAAAGTGCTGGGCGGCAGCTACCGCCCCGATGCGGGCGAGATCCGCATCGGCGGCTCGGTGATGCGCCTCACCCATCCGCGTGAGGCGGCGCAGGCCGGGATCGCGATCATCCATCAGGAACTCAGCCTGCTGCCGCATCGCTCGGTGACCGAGAATATCTTCATGGGGCATGAGCTGGTGCGGAAGGGCTTTGCCGGGATGCTGCTGGACCGTGCAGCGATGCGGGGGAGGGCCGTGGCGCTGCTGCAGCGTGTGGGCGCGCGGATCAGCCCGGATGATATCGTGGCAGAGCTTTCCATCGCGGAACAGCAGCTGGTCGAAATTGCCAAGGCGCTGCTGCTTGACGCGCGGATTCTGGTGCTGGACGAGCCGACCGCCGCGCTGGACGACCGCGATGCGCGGCATTTGCTGGATCTGATCCGCGCGCTGCGCGGGCAGGGGGTGGCGCTGGTCTATATCTCGCACCGGATGCCAGAAGTGGCGGCGATTGCCGACCGGGTGACGGTGCTGAAAGACGGCCGCCTGGTCTGGACCCGTCCGCAGGCGGAAGCCACGATCCCCGCCATCGTTTCCGCCATGGTCGGGCGCGATCTGAAGGATTTCTACCCTGCCGCCCCGGCCAGCGCACCGGGAGAGACCGTCTTGCAGCTTCAGGATGTGCGGGCTGCGGGTCTGCCCGGCATCAGCCTGAGCCTGCGGCGGGGCGAGATCCTCGGCGTGGCCGGGCTGGAGGATTCCGGCAAGGGCCAGCTGGCGCGGCTGCTTGCAGGCGATCTGCGCCCCGAGGGGGGGACCGCCCGGCTGGCGGGCGAGCCGATGCCGCTGGGCAATCCGCGCCGGGTGATTGCGGCGGGGCTGGGCTATCTGCCGGCGGACCGCAAGCGCGAGGGGCTGACGCTGCGCCAGTCAGTGCGCGACAATGCGGCGCTTGCGCTGCGCGCCATGCGGCCCGCCTGGGCCCGGCCCGGGGCAGGGGTCTTTGCCAAAGAGGCACTCGACGCGGGGCTTTCGCGGATGGATGTGCGCGCGGCCCATTACGGCCAGGACATCGGGGCGCTGTCCGGCGGCAATCAGCAAAAGGCGATCATCGCCCGCTGGCTGGCGCTGGACCCGGCGGTGCTTTTATTCGTCGAGCCGACGCGGGGCATCGACATCGCGGCCAAGGCGGCGATCTATCAGACCATGCGCGACACTGCCGATCAGGGGCGCGGCATCATCGTGGTCTCCTCTGATCTGCCCGAGCTGATCGGGATTTCCGACCGCATTCTCGTGATGCATCGCGGCACGATCCAGGGGGAATTGCCCCGCGGCGCCAGCGAGCAGGAGATCATGCGTCTCTCGCTGGGGGTGGCGGCATGAAAATGGGGAAGATCAGGCCGCAATTTTCGGTGGCTGCGGTGCTTTTGCTGATCTCACTGGTGATTTTCGTCGTAACGGCTGTCGCGACCGGCGAGATGGCGCAGTTTTCCCTTCAGGGGATCACCGGGCTTTTGCAGCGCATGGTGGCGCTCGGTCTGGTGGCGGTCGGCCAGACCTTCGTGATCCTGGTGGCTTCGATCGACCTGTCGGTCGCGGCGGTGATTTCCGGCACGGCGGTGCTGGCGTCCTGGATGATGGGCGGCGATCCGGCGATGATCGTACCTGCGGTTCTGCTGTGCCTGGGGTTTGCGCTGGCGGTCGGGCTGGTCAATGGCGCGCTGGTGGCGTTCGGGGGCATCAATCCACTGATCGCGACGCTGGGCACCGGGCTGATCCTGCAAGGCGTGCTCTCGGCCGGCTACGGTCTCCTCGGCGGCTCGGTCGCGCCGGCATTCCAGCACCTGGCCTATGGCAGCCTTTTCGGCATTCCCTGGTCGGTGCTGGCGCTGTTCGGTCTTGGTCTGGCCATGGCCTTCGTGCTGAACCGCACGGTCCTTGGCGCGCGGATCTTTGCCGTGGGTGGCAACCCCGAAGGCGCGCGGCTGGCGGGTATCCGAACCGGCTGGGTCATCCTGACCGCCCATGTGATCTGCAGCCTTTTCGCGGGTCTGGCCGGGCTTTACCTCGCGGCACGGGTGCAGGCGGGCACGCCCTGGCTGGGCCGCGACGGCATTTATGATCTCGAATCCATCGCGGTGACGGTGATCGGCGGCACTTTGCTGGCCGGAGGCAAAGGCGGCATCGCGGGAACCCTTGCCGGCGTGTTTCTCTTCGCCAGCCTCGACGCGAGCTTCAACATGCTGGGGATCGACGCCTTCCTGAAACAGGTGCTGCGCGGCTTTATCATCATCGTGGCGGTCGCGGTACATGCGATACGCGGCAGGGGGCATGTGGCATGAGCGAGACCCTGAACACCCCCCGCGTAGAGGCGGCACGGATTGCCGTGAATGCAGGCCTTGTCCTGTTCTTCGGGCTTTATGCGGTGATTGTGCTGATCCAGCCGAATTATCTGGAACCCGGGCTTTTCATGAATTTCCTGCGCCGGGCGGCACCGCTGGTGATCCTCGCCTCGGGGCAGATTTATGTGATCCTGACCGGCGGGTTTGACCTTTCGGTGGGGGCGGTGGTCACCTTTACCGTCACGGCGGCGGCGCTTTTGATCAACGGAGATCCAGGAGCAACCTGGAGCGTGATCGCACTTTTATACCTGATGGGAGCGGCGATCGGGCTCTTTAACGGGCTGGTTGTCGCATATCTGAAAGTGCCTTCGATCATCGCGACGCTTGGCACGATGCTCTGGCTGAACGGGCTGGCGCTTGCCTGGTCCGGAGGGGCTGCCCGCGGTGATCTGCCCGAAAATTTCCGTGATCTGGGGCGGTTCCAATGGCGTGATGTGCCGCTGATCGGCACGCTGCCGATGGCGGCGCTGGTGCTGGTCGTGGTCTGCGCGCTTCTGTGGTGGGGGCTGCATGGCATGGGATATGGCAAGCGCGCGCTGGCCGTGGGTGACAACCCGCGCGCGGCCGAACTGGCGGGCATCCCCGTCGCCCGCACCCGGATCACCGCCTTTGTCATCTCGTCGCTGGCGGCGGTGACGGCGGGCATCTTGCTGGGTGGTTTTTCGGGCGTCTCGGTCAATGCCGGTAGCGGGCTGGAGCTGCAGTCGATTGCGGCCTGCGTGATCGGTGGTGCGATGCTCCTGGGCGGGCGCGGCACGATCTGGTGCGCGATCTGGGGGGCGCTGTCGCTGTTCGCGCTGTTCACGCTTTTGAACCTGATGGGGCTGCCGCAGGCGCTGCGCGACAGCATCCAGGGGCTGATCCTGATCCTGGCGGTCGGCCTGACCGCATGGCGAACCCGTCGCCGCAGCTGAGTTCTTATTTCGGACCAATGAGGAGGAGAGACATAATGCAGAAGAAAGCAATGCTTGCCACCACCGTGGCGCTGTTTGCCCTGGCCGGTGCCGCAGGCGCCCAGGAGTTCAACGATCCGGCAGAATTCGCCAGACAGCGCGCGCAGCTCTCGATGACCCCACAAGGCCCCGAAGGCCAGCCCTGGGCCCAGCATCTGGGCGACAGTATGGTCGATACCGCCAAATGGAAAAAGGACGGCCCGGCCACGATCTGTTTCTCGAATGCCGGGATCTTCAACCCCTGGCGCGTGGTGGGGATGCACAACTTCCAGGCCGAAGCCGAGGCGCAGGGCGACAGGATCAAAGAACTGATCGTCGTCGATGCCGAGGGCAAGGATGAAAAGCAGATCGCCGATATCGAGGCGCTGGTGGCGGGCGGCAAATGCGATGTGCTGATCGTCTCGCCGAATACGACCGCGGCCCTGACCCCGGCGGTCGAAGCGGCGGCAACGAAGCTGCCGGTCGTGGTCTTTGACCGGGGCGTCAATACCACCGCGCCGGTGACCTATATCCACCCGGTCGGCGGCTACGGTTTCGGGATTTCCTCGGGCGAGTTCATCGCGGCCAATCTGGAAAAGGGCGCCAATGTTCTGGCGCTCCGCATCGTGCCAGGCGTCGATGTGCTCGAGACCCGCTATTCGGCGGCAAAGAACATCTTTGATGAGGCCGGCCTCAATGTGGTCGGGTCTGAATTCACCGGCTCCGACCGGGCAAAGACGAAATCCGTGGTCGAGGATTATCTGAACCGTGGCATTCAGATCGATGCGATCTGGATGGATGCGGGCGATACCGCGACCGCTGCACTTGAGGCTTTCGAGGATGCCGGTCTGCCCTATCCGGTGATCTCGGGCGAGGATCAGCAGGATTTCCTGCGCAAATGGCGCGATGAGAATCTGACCGCGATCGCGCCGTCCTATCCGACATATCAATGGCGCACCCCGATCATTGCCGCGCTTGATATTCTTGACGGCAAGCCGGTTCCTGGCCCGGAATGGGTGCTGCCACAGCCCGCGATCACCGCCGAAACCCGCGATGGCTATATCGACGAGAAGCTGCCGCCGCTGCATTACAGCCTTTGCGGCTGCCAGGATCTGCCCGGCTATCCCGCGCGCTGGGGCGGCAGCGACTGATCTGAGCTGTTGATCCGGCGACAATGCCATCCGGACCCGGGTGGCATTGTCTTGCGGCTGCGGCTTCGGGGCTTTGGGGCAGAGATTTCAGGTCCGGGCGTCAGCGCGGATCTGGGAAGCCCGGCATCCCGGACCACAAATGCATGGGTCTTTCAGACAAAGGCGGCGCGTCCTGGATGATGAATGGGCTTACCAGACCGGTCGCTCTGGCCGGGCGATGTGGGATCTTTGTCGCAGAGCAGATCGCATACGGCGCCGTCAGTTCCGGGGCGCGTCGAAGATCTGCTGGCCGGCCGCACGCGCAATTGCCGGGGGCCGGCACAACGTTGCCCGCGAATTGGCACCGGCGCGTCGCTGCAACAGCGCGCTCTGTATCCTGAGCCTGCATCAGGGCGAGCTTTCGGCGGGCAGAAAGGCATGCAGGACATTGGGCTGTGACCTGGCCCCCGGCAAGAGTATCGGTCCCGGATCCGCCGCATGTGACCCGGATCAGCGGGCTTTTGTGGTCCATCCGGAGAGTGCTGAACGCGTTTTCCCGACCCCTGGGCGGCCAGTGGCCTGTTCCCCTTTCGGTTCATGTCCGAAGGCCCGGCCCCTGCATCTGATCGGACAGCTTGCAGGACCAGAGGGAGGCCGGGGTCTTCAGGGCCGTCTGCCGCATTTTCGGATCCTGTCCGGCGGGGAGGCAACATGAACCCCTTTGGCTGGTTGAGGCAGAATGTCAGGACCATGCGCATGTTGCCGTGTCCCGCCCTGATCCCGGGCGATATGCAGCGCGGCTGAGCTTTGATGCATCACCGGTCCAAAGCCAGCGCGCGGTCCGGACCGATGCCGGAGAGCTGCGCGCGCGACACCTGCCATTTTGCAGATCAGCGGAAGGCGCGGCTTGGCCTCGCTGCGCTAAAGCCTGGCCGCAATCTGACCGGTCGCCAATGCAAGGCGCACTGCGGCAGTGCGGCCTGAAAGCCTCAAAACCGGCGATGGTCTCGCCTTGGGCGCGGCGGCGCAGCCGATCGACCTGGGCTTCGGCGGCGGCGAGATCGGCCTCTGCAACATCGCCGCGCAGTTTTTGCGCAATGCCGTTCCGGAGCAGAACTGAAATGCCAGGACCGATCCCGGCCTTCGATCTGCCGATGTCGGCCGAAACGCCGCCGATGTGTGTATCGGGGAAGGACCGCGCCCGTTGTTGCGCCGGGCGGGCGCGCGCCATCGCTGCGATTGCGACAGACCTCTGGGCCATCTCACGCGCGAGGGACTGACGGATGCCGGTGAAGACGACATTGGCGGCAAATGAGAACGCGCCGGCGGCCTTGGGGGGCGCATCGCGGAGGCAAAGACCGAAGCGCAGCCATTGCACCGGGACCACTGCGGCAGCCACCCCCGCGGTGGAGTTCATCTGTTTGCTCTGGCCGAAGCGCAGTGACGGAGCGGCGGTGCGGCCCTGGAAAGGCATGGCTTCCGGCTGCGTGAGGAATGCTGAGCGGCGTCCGATCAAGGCCTGATTGGCAAATGCCGCGGGCCATCCTCCCCATGCATCACCCGAGGCGGAGGGCCCTGGCGCAACAGTTGAATTCGCAGATCAGGGGAAGTGATTTCAATAAGGTCCAGGCGATCCTCTGGCCTCTTTGCCAGCACAGATTAGCACCAGATCAGATCACCAGCGTCTTTCATCTGTCCTTAAATATTCCAAGGGAGGCCGCCGGGACGGCGGACGGGGGCCGCGCCCCCTCGTAACCCGGGTCCGGGGCAAGCCACTTTTCATTGTAACCCGTGTCGTATATGGCCAGTCCTGTCGTGGGTTTCGGTCCAGTCGCAGGGGTGTCAGATGGCGATTCCGGTTGAGGCATTCTTTCTGGCTTCCGGCGCGGCGGGGACGCTGCAAAGCCGGATCCGGGCCATGGTGACCGAGGGAATCCTTTCGGGGCGCTTCCGGCCGGGGCAGAAGATGCCCTCCTCGCGCGGGCTTGCGGCACATCTGGGGATCTCGCGTATCACCGTCACCCTGGCCTATGGCGATCTGGTGTCCTCCGATTACCTCACCTCCCGCGGGCGCTCGGGCTATTATGTTTCGGACAATGCCCCCCGCGCGCCGGATTTTCCAAGCCCCGCCCGCCCTGCCGAAGAGGTTGATTATCATGCGTTTTCGGGCGGGCGCTTTACCCGCGCGATGCAGGGTGTCGAGCGCCCGGATGACTGGGAGCGCTATCCCTGGCCCTTTATCTATGGCCAGACCGATCCCACGCTGTTTGACCATCAGAACTGGCGGGCCTGCGCGTTGCGGGCTTTGGGGCGGCGGGATTTTTCGACCCTCACCTCGGATTTCTATGAGCGTGACGATCCTGCGCTGATCGAACAGGTCCTGCGGGTGATCCTGCCACGGCGCGGCATCGCAGCGGGGCCGGATGAGGTGCTGCTGACAATGGGGGCGCAGAACGCGCTCTGGATCGCGACCGAGATCTTGCTGGGCGAGCCCGCGCGGGGCCATCGCGCCGTGATCGAGAACCCGTGTTATCAGGGGATCCGTCGGGTGCTGGAGGTCTCGGGCGCCGAGGTGGTCTCGCTTGATGTCGATGAGGGCGGGCTGCCTTTGGCGGGCTTTTCGCCCGGTGGTCAGGTGCGGCGCGGCGATGTGGTCTATGTCACGCCCTCGCACCAGGCGCCGACCAATGCGACCATGGCGCTGGAGCGGCGGCTGAAGCTGCTGGAGGCTGCGAGCCGCGAGGATTTCATCATCATCGAAGATGATTACGAATTCGAGATGAGCTTTCTGAAGCCGGTTTCACCGGCGCTGAAGTCTTTGGACAAGGCGGGGCGGGTGATCTATGCGGGCTCGTTTTCCAAGTCGATTTTTCCGGGGATGCGGCTGGGATATCTGGTGGCACCGCCGGGGTTTATCGCCGAGGCGCGGGCTTTGCGGTCGATGGCGCTGAAACATCCGCCGGGTCACATTCAGCGCACCGTCGCCTATTTCCTGGCCGAGGGCCATTATGATGCGCTGATCAACCGGATGCGCTCTGCGTTCCGCCGCCGCCGCCAGGGGATGGAAGAGGCGATCCAGGCCGAGGGGCTGACCATTGCGGGCCAGGGCGGCTATGGCGGATCTTCGTTCTGGATGCGCGCGGGCGCGGGAGTAGATACCGCCCGGGTGGCGCAGGATCTGCGCAAGGAGGGCGTGCTGATCGAGCCGGGGCAGAGCTTTTTCGACCCGGAACGTGTGGCGCGGAATTACTACCGGCTGGCTTATTCCTCGATCCAGCCGGCGCGGATCCCCGAGGGGATCCAGAAGATCGCACGGGCTATGGCTTCGGTCAGCTGAGCGCGAGATCGAGGAGGCGCGCGGCCTCGGCCTTCGGGTCGGCAAGGGGTGCGCGGTCTTCGCCGGGATGGAAGCGGGCGCGCAAAGCGGTCGGCATCGGGGCAGGGGCGGCGATCACCACTTTCGGGCCGATGCGCTGTGTCTCGGCCGCCCAGGCGCGGGCGAGCGCCAGCTGTGCGGCTTTGGTGGCGCCGTAAGCGGCGGAATTGGCCGTGCCGGGGAAGGGGTCATCGGGGATCAGGGCAGTGCCCTTGCCCGCGCGCAACAGCGGCTCGACCAGGGTGATCAGCTGCGAGGTCGCGCGCAGATTGGTGGCGATGGATTTATCGAGGTCTTTCAGATCGACCGAGGAGGCCGGGGCAAGGGCGGTCGCATGGATCGCGGTATGGGCCCAGAAGCCGAGACTGCCCCAGCGGGCGGCGATCGAGTCGGTCAGATGGCGCATCGCGTCTTCATTGGTGACATCCATCGGCGCCAGCGTCAGGCTGCCTGCGCCGGGCAGGCCCTGGGCCTTGACCCGGTCATCGAGATCTTCCAGCCCGCCGGTGGTGCGCGCGACCGCGACGACATGCCAGCCGCGCAGCGCCAGCTGTTCGGCGAGGCCGGCACCAAGACCGCGGGAGGCACCTGTCACAAGGGCTGTTCTGGACATGAGCTGGCTCCGATGGCTGATGGCGGTAAGCCGGGGGCGCTTCGCCCCCCGGACCCCCAGAGGATATTTATGGACAGAAAATGAAAGAGGCCAGCGCACGGCCCGAAACGGGGCGCCTGTGGGGCGCCTCTGGGGCGCGCGTTTATTCGGCGGCGGTTTTCATCTCGAACCCTTCATCCAGCTTGTCGGCGGGGATGACGGGATATTCGCCGGAGAAGCAGGCGTCGCAATATTGCGGGCTGCGGTTGTCGCGGCCCTTCGCCTCGCCTGCCGCGCGGTAGAGCCCGTCCAGCGAGATGAATTTCAGACTGTCGACGCCGATCCAGTCGCGCATCTCATCTTCGGTCATGGTGGCGGCGAGAAGCTTCGAGCGCTCGGGCGTGTCTACGCCGTAGAAACAGGGCCAGGCGGTGGGGGGGGACGCGATGCGGAAGTGAACTTCGGCCGCGCCTGCATCGATGATCATGTCTTTGATCTTGCGCGACGTGGTGCCGCGCACGACCGAATCGTCGACGAGGATCACGCGTTTGCCGCGGATCAGGGCGCGGTTTACATTGAGCTTGAGGCGCACGCCCATATTGCGGATCTGCTCGGTCGGCTCGATGAAAGTGCGGCCCATATACTGGTTGCGGGTGATGCCGAGGCCGAAGGGAATGCCCGATTGCGCCGCGAAGCCGATGGCGGCGGGGGTGCCAGAATCCGGGACCGGGCAGACGAGATCGGCATCGACCGGAGATTCCAGCGCGAGTTCAACACCGATCTGGCGGCGGGTCTCATAGACCGAGCGGCCGCCGACGATCGAGTCGGGGCGCGAGAAATAGACCTGTTCAAAGATGCAGGAGCGGCCCTTGGCATGCGGGAAGGGGCGCGAGCTTTCGATCTTGCCGTTCTCGATCACGACCATTTCACCCGGCTCGATCTCGCGGATGAACTCAGCGCCGATAATGTCGAGCGCGCAGGTCTCTGACGCCAGCACATAGCCTTCGCCCAGACGGCCAAGGACCAGCGGGCGGACGCCAAGCGCGTCGCGCACGCCCATCAGTTTCGTGCGGGTCATGGCGATGACGGAAAAGGCGCCTTCGACCAGACGCAGCGCGTCTTTCAGACGTTCGGCCTGGGTTTTCTGCAGGGAGCGCGCCATCAGATGGATGATGCATTCCGAATCAGAGGAAGACTGGAAGATGGCGCCGCGCGCGATCAGGTCTTTTCGCAGCCGCGCCGCATTGGTCAGGTTGCCGTTATGGGCAATGGCGCAGCCACCAATGGCAAATTCGCCGAAGAAGGGCTGCACATCGCGGATCTGGGCGGTGCCTTTCGATCCGGCGGTGGAATAGCGCACATGGCCGATGCCCAGATCGCCGGGCAGCAGCTTCATCACGGCGGAAGAGGTGAATTTGTCGCGCACATAGCCGAAACGGCGCTCGGAATGGAATCCGGTTTCGGCCTCATAGGTGACGATGCCACCGGCCTCCTGGCCGCGGTGCTGCAGGGCATGCAGCCCGAGCGCCACGAAATTCGCGGCATCGGCGAGGCCGATCACCCCGAAAATCCCGCATTCTTCCTTCAGCTTGTCCCCGTCATTCAGGGGTTCAAACGGGTGGGCGGGAAAACGGCGCATGTGGCCTCCGATCCGGCTGCTTCTTCGCGGCTGATGTAGTCGCTGAGAGTGCCAGAGTCACCCCCCGTTGTCATGCATATGTTGCAGGTCGGGCGCTGCGCAAATGCACAGCCGGCGCGGATCAGGGCGCCGGAGCGGGAATGGGCGCCGCTGCCGGGTCTTGTGCGGGCGCGGTTTCGCCATTTGCGGGCGGCGGGCTCACTGGCTGGGCGGTTTCGGCCGAACAGACATTGGTCAGGTCATTATAGCGTGCCACGATCCAGCCAGGCGCATCGGTGGGGATCGCATTGTCGATCGAGGCCTGGAAATTCGCGAAGACCTTCGCCGTGCGGGAATTGTCGATCGCCGCGACCGAGTGATTCGCCAAAGCGCGGTCATAGACGATGAAGGCGACTGCGATCAGCAGCACGCCGCGCGCCACGCCGAAGACGAAGCCAAGCGCCTGGTCGATGCCGCCAAGCGCCGAGCGCTGCACAATCGACGAGAACAGGGGCGTGAACAAAGCCGCCACGATCAGCCCGATGGCAAAGACCGCTGCAAAGGAGGCGACGACCGAAAGCTCGCAGCTGTCGGCGAGGAACTGGCCGACCATCGGGATCTCGCGCACGATGGGCATGGCCGAGGGAGCGAAGATGAAGGCCACGATGGCCGCGCCGATCCAGCCGACAATCGCCATGCCTTCGCGGACAAGGCCGCGCGAATAGGCGAGAACCGCCGAGAGCAGGATGATCAGGGCCGCGCCGCCATCGACCCAGGTGAAATTGTCCATTCCGCTCTCTCCTGCCGGACGCGCCTCAGCCCGCCCCGAACATCTCGCCCGTAAAGGCCGTGAGATCGGCCATTTCGCGCAGTTTCAACCCACCCTGCGCGCCGGGTTTCGATCCCTTGGGCAGTGCCGCCTGTGTGAAACCAAGTTTCGCCGCTTCTTTCAACCTGTTTTCGGTCTGGGACACCGGACGCAACGCGCCCGAAAGCGAGATTTCCCCGAAAAGCACCATGTCACGCGGGATCGCCACATCTTCGCGCGCCGACAAAAGCGCGGCGGCAACGGCCAGATCGGCGGCGGGCTCGGTCACGCGCATGCCGCCCGCGACATTGAGGAAAACATCAAGCCCGGTGAAAGGGATGCCGACCCGCGCCTCCAGCACGGCGAGAATGGTCGAGAGCCTGCCCGAATCAAGCCCGACCACCGTGCGCCGCGGCGTGCCCAGAGGCGAGGGCGCGACAAGGGCCTGGATTTCGGTCAGGACCGGCCTTGTGCCCTCGATCCCGGCGAAGACGGCGGAACCGGGGGCGGGCGCATCGCGGTTCGCGAGAAACAGCGCCGAAGGGTTGGTGACCTCGGAAAGCCCCCGGCCGGTCATCTCGAAAACGCCGATCTCGTCCGAGGCGCCAAAGCGGTTCTTGACGGCGCGTAAGATACGGAACTGATGGCCACGCTCGCCTTCGAAATACAGCACGGTATCGACCATATGCTCGACCACACGCGGGCCGGCGATCTGGCCCTCTTTGGTGACATGGCCCACGATGATGATGGCGACGCCGCACCGTTTGGCGAAGTTCACCAGCTCATGCGCGGCGGCACGGACCTGAGAGACCGAGCCTGGCGCCGCCGCGACCGTGTCGAGCCACATGGTCTGGATCGAATCGATGATGGCAAGGCCCGGGCGCTCGGCATCCAGCGTGGTGAGGATATCCCTCAGGCTGGTCTCGGTGCCGAGCATGACCGGCGCATCGGTGAGGCCAAGGCGCTGTGCCCGCATCCGGACCTGGGCTGCCGCCTCCTCGCCGGAGATATAAATGCATTTCAGCCCGGTCTTTGCGAAACTGGCGGCGGCCTGCAACAGAAGGGTCGATTTCCCGATCCCCGGATCGCCGCCGACCAGAATGGCCGAGGCCGGCACGAGGCCCCCCCCCAGCACGAGATCCAGCTCGGATATGCCCGAGGTGGCGCGGGGCGGCGGCGCTTCTTCTGTCGCAAGATCCGTCAGCGCGACCTGCTTGCCCCTGGGGCCCAGCGGTTTCGGACCCGAGGAGAGCGGCGCCTCCTCGATGATCGAATTCCAGGCGCCACAGGCATCGCAGCGTCCGGCCCATTTGCGCGAACTCGCGCCGCAGGCGGTGCAGGTGAAAGAGGGGGCGGATTTGCTCATGCTCTGACCTCGCATGGCGGGGCAGGCGGGGGCAAGAGGGGGCAAGAGGGGGCCAGCCCCCTCGGCCCTTTCAGGGCCTCACCCCCGGGATATTTGAGGGACAGAAAATGAGAGCAGAAGAGAGGCTCATTTTCTGTCTTTTAAATATCCCCGCCGGAGGCTTCCGCCGGGGTGCCAGAGGAGACCGGCTGACCGGTCAGGCCGCAGACAGCCCCCAGGCCTGAGCGGTCAGTTCCAGCGAGCGCCGGCGGGCCGCAGGGTCCCAGATATCGGAGACGATGATGAATTCATCGGCCAGTGTCCGCAGTTGCAAGGCCTTCAGCCCGGCTTTGACCTCATCCGGAGTGCCGACGACAGCGCAGCCAAGCATGCGGGAGACCTGGCTTTCTTCGCGGATGTTCCAATAGGTTGAAATATCGTCGATCGGCGGCTGGGAGAGGCCGCGTGCGCCGCGGAAGATGCCGGTAAAGCTCATCTGAGCGGTGGTGAAGAGGCGGCGGGCTTCGGCGGAGGTCTCGGCGCAGATCACATTGACGCCGACCATGGCCCAGGGCGTGTTCCGTTGCGCCGAGGGTTTGAAACGCGAGCGGTAGATATGCAGCGCCTCATCAAGGTAATCGGGCGCGAAATGCGAGGCGAAGCCATAAGGCAGGCCCAGTTTTGCCGCCAGCATGGCACCGAATTCCGACGAGCCGAGGATCCAGAAATCCACCTCGGTTCCGGCGGCGGGCCAGGCGCGGATATAGCCCGGCTCATCGGCAGGTGCGAACCAGTGCATCAGCTCCATCACCTCTTGCGGGAAGCGTTCGGCGGCTCCGACCGGGGTGCGGATGGCGCGCAAGGTCGCCTGATCGGTTCCCGGCGCGCGGCCAAGGCCCAGATCGACGCGGCCGGGGAAAAGCGAGGCCAGCGTGCCGAATTGCTCGGCGATGATATAGGGCGAGTGATTGGGCAACATGATGCCGCCCGATCCGATCCGGATCCGCTTTGTGTGCTGCCCGGCATGGGCCAGCACCACCGCGGTCGCGGCCGAGGCAATGCTTTCCATATTGTGATGCTCGGCCACCCAATAGCGATGATAGCCCAGCCGGTCGGCAACCGTCGCAATACTCTGGGCCTCGGACAGCGCATTGGCTGCATCAAACCCCTCGCGCACCCGGACAAGATCAAGAAGAGAAAGTGTAATATTATCAGTCATTTGCAGGTCGCTCCTTGCCGGGACGGCGCCCGGCATCCCAGGCGATCAGGATCGAGGTAAGCACGCAAAGGGTGAAAAGCCAGAGGCCCCAGGCGGTTTCTATTGTGACCCAGCCGGCGCCTTTGGCGACCAGGATAGAGAGCGCGATCAGGAAAACATCTGCCATGGCCAGCTTGCCAAGGAACTGCAGCACCGGCAGGACCGACGGTGCCAGCAGCCCGAATTGCAGCAAGGCAAGGCCAATCGTTTTCAGATAGGGCGCGAAGACGGCGAGGAAGGTGACCAGCAGCGCAAGTCCGGGATCGGTGCCCCAGAGGGATTGCAGCCCGCTGATGACCGAAATCTCATCCATCCCGAAAAGCGGGAGCAGGGCGGCCCGCATCAGGGGCGCAAACCAGGCGACGGGAAACAGGATCAGGAGCGAGAGATTGAGCCAGCGCATGAGGCGACTGCTGGCACCCTGACAGCCCCGGGTCAAGGGGCAGCGCCGCGAGGAGGGCGCGGCTGCCCGGGCCTTTCTTGGTCTCAGCCCGGGAGGCTTTCGGGGGCAGAAAGCGGGCGCGGTCCCGCATATTTTCTGTCTTTTAAATATCCCCGCCGGAGGCTTCCTCAATCAGCCAGGGGCGTCTGGCTGCGGGGATCTGGCCGGAGGGGGCCGGGTTTCGGCAGGGGAACGACATTGCCTTCGGGCTCGTTGCGGTCTTCGATATCGACGGCATAACCGAGCCCGGGCAGGATCTCGCGCAGATCGGCCTCAAGCCGTTTGAGCTGGATCCGGGCGTGCTGTTCCTCGGCCTCGATGGCGGCAAGCCAGCGGCGCATTTCGTCGCAGATGCCGCGCGCGAGCCGCAGGCGCTCGTTCAGCGCGTCGATCTCTTGCTGGCGCTGTTCCAGGAAGCCTTTGGCCCGCGCCACTTTCGCATCGGAATAGGTCTGGGCCAGGGCGCGGGTTTCATGGCTCATCTGTGCCGCAAGTTGCAGCAGCTCCGGCTCCAGCCCGGCGAAATCGGGGTGGCGGCGCAGCTCTTCCATCCGCTCGCGGATCGAGTCGAATTCCGCGGACAGACCGAAGAGCCCGGTACGGTCGGCCTCATGCGACATCCGAGAGGCGCGGGCGACATCCGAGACGCCCATCGCAAAGCTGCGATGCCCGGCCTCGAGCCGCGCCATGCGGCTGTTTGCGGGCAACCAGAAGACCAGCATCGCCAGCAGCGCGGTCAGGCCGATCTGCAGCCACATGCCTGCATTCGCGACTGGCACCCCGCCCAGCGACAGTCCGATTTCCGGCCAGGAGCTCCAGCCGAGGGCTGCGAAAAGACTGGCGCCCATAAGGATCAGGCTGGCCCCGAAAATCACGGCATGGGCACAGACCTGGCCGGCAGCAAAAACCCTGCGCAAAGCTGCGCGATCATCTGAAAACATGCCCAACCCCCGTTACGGCCTTTTCAGGCAAAGGCTGAACATCTTAAATTTGCAAGGAAAAACCAGAATTTACGGGCGAGTGAGAAACTGAATCCTGTGGAAAGCCGGGACTGTTTCCATCCTGTCAACGTTCTGCGCGGTGTGGTTGTAACTGGCTCAGTGCGACAGCGCGCGCACCAGCGCCACCGCACAGGCGATCATGAGGGTCACCAGATGCGACACCACCCAGCCATGTGCCCAGACCGGGCTGGGCCAGCGGTTCCAGACATGGGCACCCCAGGCGGCCAGCACCGAGACCCATAGCAGGGTCGAGACCAGCACCGATATGGCATGGCCCGACGGATCAGCGAACTGCAGTGGCAGCGCCAGCCAGACCAGCGTGATCAGCGCAAGCCCCGTCAGGCGGAACGCGCCGTTATGGCGCCGCCGTATCCCCGTCAGCCCGGCCACCAGAACCACCGCCGGGAAAAGCAGCAAGAGCCATTGCATCACTGGCGACGGCGTCAGGAGCCGGTTGAGAAAATCGCTTTCCATCACAGCCTCAGCGCACGGAAGGGATCGGGCCTTCGGCGCGACCATGGATGAACTGTTGCACGTAAGGGTCTGATGTCTCATCCATTTCGGTGACAGTCCCTGTCCAGCGCACGATGCCTCCATGCAGCATCGCAACCTTGTCGGCAATGGCGCGCACGCTGGTCATATCATGGGTGATCGTCATTGCGGTCGCGCCCATTTCGGTCACGATCTCGCGGATCAACTCATTGATGACGCCTGCCATGATCGGGTCGAGGCCAGTGGTCGGCTCATCGAAGAAGATGATCTCCGGATTGGCGGCGATGGCGCGGGCGAGGCCGACACGCTTTTGCATGCCCCCCGAAAGCTCGGCCGGGAAGAGGTCGGCGACCTGGGGGCCGAGACCCACGCGGCGCAGTTTTTCGACCGCGATTTCCCGCGCCTCGTGTTTGGGGCGTTTCAGGCGGCCGCGCAGCAGGCGGAAGGCGACATTCTCCCAGACCGGCATCGAATCGAACAAAGCCGCGCCCTGGAACAGCATCCCGAACCGGGCCAGAAAAGCGTCGCGCTCGTGACGCGCCACATCCTGGCCGTCGAGCGTGATCGTGCCGCGATCCGGCGTCACCAGCCCCAGCACCGATTTCAGCATCACCGATTTGCCGGTGCCGGACCCGCCAATGATCACCATGCTCTCGCCGCGCGCGATGCTCAGACCGACGCCGTTCAGCACCTGATTGCTGCCAAAGGCCTTATATACGCCGCTGAGCTCTATCATGCCGAGAAGAAGGCCTCTGTAAGCAGGTAATTGGCGGCAAGGATCAGCACCGAGGCCGAGACCACGGCAGATTTGGTCGCCGCCCCCACGCCCTGGGCGCCACGCCCGGAATTCATCCCATGCCAGCAGCCCATCAGCGCGACGATGAAGCCAAAGGCCGCGCCCTTCACCAGGCCCGAGCCGATATCCCAGACCTGGAGGAAATCGACCGTGTTCCTGATATAGGTGGCCGAGTTGAAATCAAGCCGCGTCACGCCCACAAGCCAGCCGCCCATGATCCCGATGGAATCGCCGACCGCGACCAGCACCGGCAACGTCAGCACCGCAGCCAGCAGGCGCGGCACGGTCAGATATTTCATCGGATCGGTCGAAAGCGTGGTCAGCGCGTCGATCTGCTCGGTCACTTTCATCGTGCCGATCTCGGCGGCAATAGAAGACGCCACCCGCGCCGCCACCATCAGCCCGCCCAGGACCGGCCCAAGCTCGCGCGCCATGCCGATGGCGACAATTTGCGGCACCACCGCCTCGGCCCCGAAACGGTTGCCGCCGGCATAGATCTGAAGCGCCAGCGCGCCACCGGTGAAAATCGCGGTCATGCCCACAACCGGCAGCGAGAACCAGCCGATCTGCATCACCGCCTGGCCGAATTCGCGCCAGTAAAACGGCGGCCGGAAGATATGGCTCACCGCCACCATCGCGAAAAGCGCCACCCGCCCGATCGCCGCGAGCAGTTCCAGCACCGGCCGCCCGAGTGCCGCCAGAAAAGCCACTGGCCGTCCGTTCAGCATCCCCGTCACCCGCGCGTCTCGAGATAACGGCGGCTGTAGCGCTTGCCGAGCCCGGTGAGGATCTCATAGCCGATGGTGCCGGCCGCATCGGCCAGATCATCCACCGTCTGATGCGGCCCGAGAATGTCGAGGCTTTTCGGGATCTCTTTCAGATGGGTGACATCGACGGTGATCAGATCCATCGAGACCCGGCCGATCAGCGGGCAGGGCGTATCGCCATCCCACAAGACCGCATTGTTCGAAAGCGTGCGCGGCAGCCCGTCGGCATAGCCGGCAGCCACCGTGGCGATGACCGAGGGCGCGTCCGGCTCCCATGACGCGGCATAGCCGACCACTTCGCCGGGCATCACGTCGCGGGTCTGGATCACCGGCAAAGACAGGGTGACAACGCGCTCGGCCATCTCAAACGGCCGCCCGCCATAAAGCCCGATCCCGGCGCGGGTCAGGTCGAAATGATATTTCGGCCCCAGCAGGATGCCCCCCGTGGCGGCAAAGCTGCGCGGCAGGCCGGTGCCATCGGTCATCTCATGGAAGGCCTGCAACTGCTCCTGGTTCATGGGATGGTCCGGCTCGTCGG
This sequence comes from Paracoccus sp. IB05, assembly GCF_016405985.1. Taxonomy (GTDB): domain Bacteria; phylum Pseudomonadota; class Alphaproteobacteria; order Rhodobacterales; family Rhodobacteraceae; genus Pseudogemmobacter. The sequence continues at coordinate 95,142 of NZ_JAEFCF010000003.1, read as the reverse complement.
CGCAGGCGAGATGGCTCATCAGCATCACCGGGCCGGCCTCGATGATGATCGGCGCCACCGCCTGCCATTCCACCGGCTCAACGCCGAGCCGGTTCATCCCGGTATCAAGCTGCACCCCGAACGGATGGCCCGGCAGGGCCTCCAGATGGCGGGTGATCTGCTCGAGGCTGTTGAGCATCGGCGTCAGCTCAAGATCATTGAGCATCTCAGTATCGCCGGCCATATGGCCCGAAAGGATATTGATCTGCGGCCCGGGCCCAAGCGCCTGCCGCACCGCCGCGCCCTCTTCGGCGGCTGCAACAAAAAACCGCCGTGCCCCGGCCCAGGCCAAAGCCCGCGCCACTTTGCCGGCCCCCAGCCCATAGGCATCCGCCTTGACCACCGCAGCGGTCTGCACTTCGGGCGCGGAAAGACGGTCCAGCGCCCGCCAGTTGGCAGCGATGGCGTCGAGGTCAATGGTAAGGGACGATGTGGCCATGATAGCAACTTCCTGGCATCTGGAAATCTGGGGTCAAGGGAGAATTGTCGTGAGCGTGGTAATGTCGGCTGCCTCCGGCGGGGATATTTAGAGACAGAAAATGAGGAAGCGCCTCTCCCTTCATTTTCTGTCTCTAAATATCCCGGGGGTGAGGGGGCAGAGCCCCCTTTGCGACATCAGCCATCAAAAACCGCCATCGGGTCCTGCACCGCCATCCCAGGGCCGCGCGAGGTTGCCAAAGCGGGTGAAGCGGCCCTCGAAGGAAAGCTCTACCGAACCGATTGGCCCGTGACGCTGCTTGCCGAGGATCACCTCGGCCTTGCCATGGCATTGTTCCATGATCTGCTGCCAGGCCGCCATTTTCTCCAGCTCGTGATCGCCGGGCTTTTCGCGTTCTTTGTAATATTCCTCGCGATAGACGAACATCACCACGTCCGCGTCCTGCTCAATCGATCCCGATTCGCGCAGATCCGAAAGCTGCGGCCGCTTGTCTTCCCGGCTTTCGACCTGGCGCGACAGCTGCGACAGCGCGATCACCGGCACGTTCAGCTCTTTCGCGATGGCCTTCAGGCCTTGCGTGATCTCGGAGACCTCCTGGACCCGGTTTGCCTCTGAGCTTTTCGACGAGCCTTTCAGGAGCTGAAGGTAGTCGATCATCAGCACATCCAGCCCATGCGTCCGCTTCAGCCGCCGCGCCCGCGCTGCGACCTGGCTGATCGGAAGCGCCGGCGTGTCGTCGATATAAAGCGGGCAGCTCTCCAGCGATTTCGCAGCATCAACAAAGCGGCGGAACTCGGGCTCGGTCATATCGCCGCGCCGGATCTGCTCGGATGGCACCTCGGAGGCCTCGGACAGGATCCGCGCCGCCAGCTGCTCGGCCGACATCTCAAGCGAGAAGAACCCGACCACGCCCCCCTCGACCGCGCCCTCATGCCCGTCGGGCTTGCGGCCGCGTTTATAGGCCTTGGCCACGTTGAAGGCGATATTGGTCGCGAGCGAGGTCTTCCCCATCGAGGGGCGCCCGGCAAGGATGATCAGGTCGCTCTCATGCAGCCCGCCCATCTTCTTGTCGAGATCGACCAGCCCGGTCGAAATCCCTGCCAGACCGCCACCGCGCTGATAGGCCGCATTCGCCACATTAACCGCATCAGTTGCGGCCTTGAGGAAGCTCTGGAAGCCGCGCTCGGCCACGCCCTGCTCGCCCAGTTTGTAAAGCCTCTGTTCGGCCTCGGTGATCTGGGCGCGCGGTTCCGAATCGATATCGACCTTGCCGGCGCGGTCGGCGATGTCTTTGCCCAGCTGGATCAGCTCGCGCCGCACCGCCAGATCATAGATCATCTGCGCATAGTCGCGCGCGGCAAAGGCCGAGATCGCCGCGCCCGCCAGACGCACCAGATAGGCGGCGCCGCCGAGCTCCTTCAGCCCTTCGTCCTCTTCGAGAAACGCCTTCAGTGTCACCGGCGAGGCCAGCGCGTTGCGCTGGATCCTCGAGGCCGCAATATCGAAGATGCGGCGATGCACCGGGTCATAGAAATGCTCGGTCTTCACCACGCTGGCGATGCGGTCATAGATGTCATTATTGACCAGAATCGCGCCCAGCAATTGCTGTTCGGCTTCGATATTTTGCGGCAGCGCCTCGGTCACGGCCGGCGCCGGCAGATCGCTGCGGATTTTCGCGACTTCGTTCATGCTCACCTGCGCCCCATCAAGGGATCAGCTTTAGCCTGTCAGAGTGCCTCAGAGCAACCGCTGCACAGGTCTGTGGAAAAGTGAATGGATAAGCCGGTTCTGGTCACGCGGCCTGGGGTCCAGGATGCAGAGGATACCATATCTTGCGGATTTTGTCAGACGGATGCGCTGAATTCGCGATTCGTGCCCAGACTTGCACCGGGGAGAAGGGGAAGAGTGGTGAAAGTTTCTCCACTCCCCCGACCGGCCGCCTGTCCAACCGGCGGTTTCCCGCCTTACTTCGCGCGGGCCGCCTGCCAGCCGCGTGGGTCGTTGAGGAACTCCTCGACTCCGGTCAGCGTTTCGGCGTCAAAAATCCCCTGAGTCTTCGCCTCTGCCAGCATATCCCACCAGGTGCAGAGGTAAGAGAGGCTCACGCCATGATCAGCCAGCCGCGCCTCGGTCTCTTTGAAAATACCGTAATAGAAGATCACGGTCGTATGGTTGCAGGTGGCGCCGGTCTCGCGGATCGCATCGACAAAGCTGAGTTTTGATCCGCCATCGGTGGTCAGGTCTTCGACCAGCAGCACGCGCTGGCCCTCGGTCATGGTGCCTTCAATGCGGGCATTGCGCCCATACCCCTTCGGCTTCTTGCGCACATAGGTCATCGGCAAAGCGAGCCGCTCGGCCACCAGTGCTGCGAAAGGAATACCCGCCGTCTCGCCGCCTGCGATATTGTCGAAGGCTTCGAACCCGGCCTCGCGCATTACGGTCACCGCCATGAAATCCATCAGCATCGAGCGGATGCGCGGATAAGAGATCAGCTTGCGGCAATCGATATAGGTTGGCGAAGGCAGGCCGGACGCCAGCGTGAAGGGCTCGCGCGCGTTGAAATGCACCGCGCCAATCTCAAGGAAGGCGCGGGCGGTGAGACGGGCGATCTCTTCTTTTGACGGGAAGGCGGCGGGGATCATTCTGTGCTCCTTTGCAGCTTCCTCTTGAGAAAAATACTCCCGCCGGAGGCGTCCCCGGCTGGCCAAAGGAGCCTCCGGCGGGAGTATTTAAGTCAAGAGGAAATCAGCTTTCGACCGACCAATGGACGGGAAAGCCGGGGTTGAAGACGGTAACCGGGCCAGCGCCGGTCTCGATTTTTTCCGGGAAAGCGGTGGCGGCTGCGCGTTTGACGAGGCGCAGCTTCGCCTCATTGACCGGCAGCCGGTAGAAGGCGGGGCCATTCAGCGAGGTGAAGGCCTCGAGCCGGTCGAGCGCCTCCTCTTCCTCGAAGACATGCGCCAGGAGCGGCATCGTATTCGTCGCGGTGAAGCAGCCGGCGCAGCCGCAGGCATGTTCTTTCAGCGCGTCGATATGGGGTGCCGAGTCGGTGCCAAGGAAATAGCGCGGGCTGCCGGATGTGGCGGCACGGCGCAGGGCGAGGCGGTGCTTCTCGCGCTTGGCAACCGGCAGGCAGTAGTAATGCGGTTTGATACCGCCGACGAGGATATGGTTGCGATTGATGATCAGGTGATGCGTGGTGATTGTCGCCGCCAGCGTCTCGCCGCCTTCACCCGCATAGGCGACACCTTCTTCGGTGGTGATATGTTCCATCACCACCCGCAGCCCCGGCAGACGTTTGCGCAGCGGATCGAGCACCGTGTCAATGAACACCGCCTCGCGGTCGAAAATATCGACCTCGGCTGTCGTCACCTCGCCATGGGTGCAGAGCGGCAGGCCGATCTCGGCCATTTTCTCGAGCACCGGCATAACCTTGTCGAAATCCCGCACCCCGGAATGGGAATTGGTCGTGGCGCCCGCAGGGTAAAGCTTGACCGCTTTGACCAGCCCCGAAGCCGCCGCCTGCGCCACATCGGCGGGGTCGGTTTCCTCGGTCAGGTAAAGGGTCATCAGCGGCTCGAACGCCATGCCTTCGGGCAGGGCGCTCAGGATGCGGTCGCGGTAAGCGCGCGCGTCTTTCGCGGTCACAACCGGCGGCACCAGGTTGGGCATGATGATCGCGCGGGCGAAATCGCGCGCAGATTCGGGCAATACGCCTTCCAGCATCGCGCCATCGCGCAGATGCAGATGCCAGTCGTCGGGGCGGCGGATCTCAAAGCTGTTTTCCATACCCCGCAGCTAGCCGAAACCGCGTGTCTTTGCCAGAGACTTCCGCCAGGATCAGGCTGCATCGTAGAGGAGAGAATCCGATGGCCAGCCATATGGGCGGATGTCAGTGCGGGGCCGTGCGCTACAGTGTCGATGTCTCACTGGAGGCGCCGCTGATCTGCAATTGCTCGCGGTGCAGCCGGATCGGGTCGGTGCTGGTGTTCGCGCCGGCGGCCGGGTTCACGCTGGAAAAGGGCGCCGGCGCCAGCACGGAATATCTTTTCCATGATCATGTCATCCGGCATTACTTTTGTAAGACCTGCGGGGTGCAGAGCTATTCCCTCGGCGCGATGCCGGATGGCAGCGAGATTGTGGCGGTCAATGCGCGCTGCCTCGACGGGGTGGATGGCCATGCGCTGGCGGCGCGGGCGAAACTGGTGGATGGAGCTTCCCGATGACACGATTTGCACTGATTGTTCTGATGGCTCTGGCGGGGCAGGCCGGGCAGGCGGCGGCGCAGGATGCCGATTGCGCGAATGCCATGGTGCAGGCCGATCTGAACGAATGCGCCGCTGCGGACTGGGAGGCGGCGGATGCGCTGCTGAACCAGCGCTATAAAGAGGCGATGACGCTGTTGCAGACCTGGGACGCGGATCTGCCTGCGGCGCTGAAGGGCGGGCCGGCGGAGCTGCGCGCGGCGCAGCGCGCCTGGATCACCTATCGCGATGCCGCCTGTGCCGCCGAGGGCTACGCGATGCGTGGCGGCAGTGCAGAGCCGCTGCTCGTCTATGGCTGCAAGGCGCGGCTGACCGAGGCGAGGACCGAAGATCTCGAAGGGCTGATCGAATATGGCGAGCACTGACCGGGTTTGGCAGTGGTCCGGGGTATTTGGCAGTGGTCCGGGGTATGCGGCAGCCCGATCTGAGCTGCCCGTTCTGAGGTCTTTGGCTCAGTCTTCGGCCGTACCCTCTGGCTCGTCCTGTGCGAGGAGCGCGGCGAGGCGCCGCTCGAATCGCGGGATCGGCTGTTCGGACAGCACCTGACGCAATACGCGGATCTGCCGCTGGCGATTGCCCTTGACCGATATAGCGGTCAGGAGGGAGCGTACCCAGGCCGGAGACCGGCGGCGCGCGCGCCACAGGGCGGCGAAACCGGCAGGGGTCAGGGTGCCGGCCATCGCCGCCTGGATCACCTGATCGAGGACTGTGGCGGGCATGCTGCGCTCGGGCTGCTCGCCGCCCCAGCGGGTGTGGAGCATGGTGGTCCAGTCGCGCCGGAACAGCGCCGCATGGGCGTTATCGCCGGGCGAAAGCGGATCATGGATCAGCCAGACATGGTCGGCGCCCTCGGTCATGTCGGGGGCGTAGCCATAGCGGCTGGAGAAATCGAGCCGCCGCTGCGCCAGGTGACGGCGGTCCCAGCCGGCGATGGCGGGCGCGAGTGTGGCGCGCGGCGCCAGCAAAAGCGCCCGGGCCCCGGGGGCCGCCACGACATACGAGGCGGCGGCATAGCCTGCCGGGCCCGAGCCGTAAAACAGCACCTGGTCGAAATCGTCAAAAAAGGCGTCATCGACGAGGCGGTCGAAATAGCCCCAGACCTCGGGCGCGCGCCAGAAGGTCTCGCCGCGCGCGATCAGACACAGCAGCGACCAGCCATTGCGCTTTGCGAGATCCCAGGCGCCTGGCATATTGCCGTCATTGGCCTCGATCTGTTCGGCACGTTCAAAGGTCACCAGCAGTGTCGTGCCGGTTTCGGCAAAAAACGCCCAGTGGTTCGGGCCAAGCGGATCAAGATAGCCATCCTCGTCGGCGACACTCTCCATCGCCGCCAGCCATTCGGTGCCGGGATGTGCCGGAAGGTGATCGGCACTGTCGGGGAAGGACATTGTCACTCCTGTAAGCATTAAGCTTCATTTTGTCGGGCTCTGGCCTGGATATCGGGGTCAGGTCCGGCGAATGGGCAGGCCATTGCGACGCCGCTGGCATCGCAGCGAACCACGTGCTGTCCAGTATCGGCAGTCGGGACGGCTGCTGCAAGGGATCACGCCGGAATGTGAACTCTGCATTCGTGAACAATCTGTTATCGGACGGGTGCGCAATGTGGCGCGCAAGGCGCAGGGCAGGTCCTGTCGCGCCGGGAAAAGGCAAATGAAAAGGGCAGATCCGTCAGGATCCGCCCTTTGATGTCACCGACGCGCCCGCGCCGGGATCAGAAAAACGCCTGTAGTCCGGTGATGGCGCGGCCAAGGATCAGCGCATGGATGTCATGCGTGCCCTCATAGGTGTTGACGGTTTCAAGGTTCACCATATGGCGGATGACCTGAAATTCCTCGGAAATGCCATTGCCGCCATGCATGTCGCGGGCGTGGCGGGCGGCCTCCAGCGCGATGCCGCAATTGTTGCGCTTGATCAGCGAGATCATCTCGGGCGCGGCATTGGCCTCATCCAAAAGCCGCCCGACGCGCAGGCTGGCCTGAAGGCCAAGGCTGATCTGCGTCAGCATATTCGCCAGTTTCAGCTGATAAAGCTGGGTCTGGGCAAGGGGCTTGCCGAATTGCTTACGGTCCAGACCATATTGGCGCGAGGCATGGAGACAGAATTCTGCCGCGCCCAGAACGCCCCAGGAAATGCCATAGCGCGCGCGGTTGAGACAGCCGAACGGCCCTTTCAGACCCTCGACATGCGGCAGCAAAGCATCTTCACCGACCTCGACCTGATCCATCACGATCTCACCGGTGATCGAGGCGCGCAGGCTGATCTTGCCGCCCACCTTCGGCGCCGTCAGGCCTTTGGCGCCCTTGTCGAGCACGAAGCCCCGGATCTTGCCGCCATGCGCCTCGGATTTCGCCCAGACCACGAAAACATCAGCAATCGGCGCGTTCGAGATCCACATTTTGGACCCATGCAGCACATAGCCATTCGCGGTTTTCTTGGCGGTGGTCTTCATCCCGGCGGGGTCGGACCCGGCATCGGGCTCGGTCAGGCCGAAACAGCCGATCCATTCGCCCGAGGCCAGTTTCGGCAGGTATTTCCGGCGCTGCTCTTCGGACCCGTAAGCGTAGATCGGGTACATGACGAGGCTCGACTGCACCGACATCATCGAACGATAGCCGCTGTCGACGCGCTCGACCTCGCGCGCGACCAGACCATAGGACACATAAGAGGCGCCAAGCCCGCCATATTCCTCGGGAATGGTGACACCGAGAAGGCCCATCTCGCCCATTTCGCGGAAGATCGACGGGTCGGTTTCTTCATTGCGGAAGGCTTCAATCACGCGGGGCTGCAGCTTGCCTTCGGCATAGGCGCGGGCGGCGTCGCGGATCGCGCGTTCTTCCTCCGAAAGCTGGTCTTCCAGGCGGAAGGGATCCTCCCAGTCAAAGCGCGAAAGGTCGGGGGCGTCCTTGGCTTTCAGTTTCGGGCGGCTGCTGCTGGCATCTGACATGGGCTGATCCTCCGGAATCATCTGTCGCCATATTGCATGGAAGGGCACGGCCAGGGTATCGAAACTCTGTCACCGGATCATGAGGAAAACTCATATGCTGCCGCGTCGTTATCTGCCGTCGATCGCTTCGCTCACCGCGCTTGAGGCGCTGGAGCGGCTGGGCACCGCCTCGGCGGCGGCGGCAGAGCTGTCGCTGACCCAGGGCGCGGTCTCGCGGCAGATCCAGCTGCTTGAAGGGCAGCTGGGCGCCCCCCTTGTCACGCGCGAACGTCAGCGGCTGGTTTTGACACCTGCCGCGCGAGATTATGTGGCAGAGGTTCGCAAGGCTATGAAATTGCTGTCAGATGCCTCGCTGACGCTCAGGGCAAACCCATCGGGCGGCACGCTGCATCTGTCGATCCTGCCGGCCTTTGGCATGCATTGGCTGGCGCCGCGCCTCGCAGGGTTTGCAGCGGGGCATCCGGAGGTGACGGTGAACCTCTCGACCCGGCTCCGGCCCTTTGATTTCGACGGCACCTCTTTCGATGCCGCCATCCATTATGGCCGCGAGGACTGGCCCGGGGTGAATTACATGAAACTCATGGAGGAAGAGGTGATCGCGCTGGCGGCGCCTGCGCTGCTCACACGCCCGCTGACCGGGGCGGCGGATCTGCTGGCGCTGCCGCTTTTGCAGCTGGAAAGCCGGATGGGCGACTGGGGGCGCTGGTTCGCCAGCCATGATCTGCCGGGTCAGCGCCCGCCCGCGATGCTGTTCGACCAGTTCGCCACCATGGCCCAGGCGGCGGTGCATGGGATGGGGGTGGCGCTGTTGCCAACCTTTCTTGCGGCGGGGGATCTCGCCTCGGGGCGGCTTGTGCCGGCCTGGGGCGGCGCGGTCGCGGCCTCGGGCGCCTATTACCTGGTCTGGCCCGCCACGCGCCCGGAACGCGCGCCGCTCACCTCGTTTCGCCGCTGGCTGGCTGCGGGGGGCGGCGCGGGCGAGGGGCCGGGAGCCGTTGCCGGGGCGACTGATATCCGATGACAGGCGGAACCCCGCTCCGGGATCTGCGTTGCTATCGCATAGCACGCCCTGTCCGGTGCAGGGTCAGGGGCTGAAGACACCGCGATTCCCGGACCTTGTTCGGGGCATTGCCCGCAGCAGTAACCGGAGAAGTGTTCCGGGCCTTGCGCGGGCGAAGAGGCCCGCAAGCACCCCGGGACGCGGCGTCAGAATCACGGCCAGGATCTCAGAGGAAGACCAATGCGCAAATTACTCATCTCCTCGACCGCACTCTCGGTCGCGCTGAGCTCGTTTCACACGCTGCCGGTCTATGCGCAGGAAAATGGGACAGAGACACAGGCTGAGATAGAAGCTCAGGCCGCAGCGGAAGCTCAGGCAGCAGCGGAGGCTCAGGCGGCAGCAGAAGCTCAGGCCGCAGCGGAAGCTCAGGCGGCAGAGGAAGCTCAGGCAGCGGCAGAGGCTCAGGCGGCAGCGGAAGCTCAGGCCGCAGCGGAAGCTCAGGCGGCAGCGGAGGCTCAGGCCGCAGCGGAGGCTCAGGCGGCAGCGGAGGCTCAGGCGGCAGCGGAAGCTCAGGCGGCGGCGGAAGCTCAGGCGGCGGCCACGAAAGCGGATGCGGCAGCTGAGGCAGACGCTCAGGCAACTGCGGATGCCGCGGCGCAGGCGGCAGCGGCCGCAGCGGCGGCCGAGACAGCTGCGGCCGAAGCCGCAGCCGCCAGCGCCGCAGCCGCGGAAGCCGCAGCAGCGGACGCCGCGACCTCGGATATCGAAACGCCTGACCCTGCTGTGCCGGCGGATGTCGCGGATGCGCTTGAGCCAGCCGATGCCGTTGCGGCAGAGGTCTCCCCCGAGGACCTCGCCAATGCGATCGATGTCCCGGTGCCGGAAGAGGAGGCGGTCAGCAGCCTCGCGGATATTCTGGGAATGCCGGAGGCCCAGGCCGATGCGGGTGCGGGTGCGGGTGCGGAATCCGAGGCCGGCACGAATGCGGATGCGACAGTCCTTGCGGTGCCCGCTGTGGCGGCGGCGTCCTTCCTTGAAGGCGTCCCGGGCGGGGTCGATGTCCCCGGCCTGGCAACCGGCACGGACACGGCAACTGCTGCGCCGGGCGCAGGGGAAGCGACCACTCCTGGGACGGGTGTTGCACCGGTCTCGGTGGTTGATACGATCATCACCGAAGCCAATACCCGGACCTCGGTCAATGAATTTGCCGCCGCCCCGGTCGCGGTCGGCAAAGGCAAGAAATCCGGCCTCTCGGACCTCGAGAAAGTCGGGTTGCTGGCGCTTGGGGCGCTGGCGGTGGGCACGATCATCAATGGCGGCAAAAAAGATGAACGCCGCGTTGTCAGCAATTCCGGCGACCGGGTGGTGGTCGAGAATGCGGATGGCTCTTACGTCGTCTATAAGGATGACGATGCCGTGCTGCGCCGTCCCGGCGTGCGCACCCAGACCGAGAGCTTTAATGACGGCTCGACCCGCACGGTGGTCAGCCGCGCCGATGGCACCCAGGTGGTGACGATCCGCGACGCCTCCGGCAGGGTGCTGCGCCGCGCCGCCTATGACCAATATGGCCAGGAGATGCTTCTGATCAACGATCTGGAGCCGGAACAGCCGATCATCGTGACGCAGCTGCCCAAGCCGCGCCCGGACCGGGTGGTGATCTCAACCTCAGACCAGAACGCGGCGCTGAAGGCGGAAATGGCGGCGCTGGAGGTCGAGGGCCTTGGCCGCAAGTTCAGTCTGCGCCAGGTGCGTGACATTCCGCAGGTGCGGGCGCTGGCGGCCACGGTCGAGGTGGACAGTATCACCTTTGACACAGGCTCTTCGGTGATCAATGCGACCGAAGCGAAGAAGCTCGCCGATCTTGGCCGGCTCATGCAGCAGCTGCTGGCATCGAACCCGGGTCATGTCTTCCTGATCGAAGGCCATACCGACGCGGTGGGCTCGGCAAGTTCCAACCTGCTGTTGTCGGACCGTCGGGCAGAGAGCCTCGCGCTGGCGCTGACCGAATATTTCGGCGTTCCGCCGGAAAACCTGGTGGTGCAGGGCTATGGCGAGGCCGAGCTGAAGATCCGGACCGAAGCGGCAGAACGCTCCAATCGCCGGGTGCTCGTGCGGCTGATCACACCGCTGCTGCGCAATGCGGGCTGAGACGCCCGACCCGGAAAAAGGTCTGACTTGCCCGGATAAGGGTCTGACTTAAACGACAAAGCCGCGCTGAAAAGCGCGGCTTTGGTCTTTGTCTCATCCCGTCAGCTGCGGCGTGAAGGCTGTCTCACCGCGGCCCGACCACCGCAAAACCCGCGCCGCGCGGGTCGCTTGCCATGGTGATCCAGGCGCCGCCCGGCACTTCGACAGGGCCATGCAGCACCTTGCCCCCCAGCGAAGTGATCCCGGCCGTTGCCGCGTCAATGCCCGGCACGCCGAAATAGGGCAGCCAGTGCGGCGGCGCGCCTTCCACGCCCAGCATCCCCATCATGCCACCGATATCGCGGCCATCATGGGCAAAAAGCTGGTATTTGCCATCCGGCCCCATATCCATCGCATCGGTCGCGCTCCAGCCGAACAGGGCGGCGTAGAACTGGAACCCGGCCTCGGGGTCCGAAGAGTGCAGCTCAAGCCAGTTGCCATGACCGGTTCTGGCCTGATCAAAGGCATGGCCCGGAGTGCCGTCTTCGGGCTGCAACAGGCCAAAGGCGGCGCCCTGAGGATCGGCCAGGATCGCGAAACGGCCGGTGCCGGGGATGTCCTCGGGCGCGCGATGCACATTGGCCCCGAGCGCCTTGGCTTTCGCGACCAGGTGATCGCAATGGTCAACCGCGAAATAGACCATCCAGAATTCCGGCATCGGGCTGTCGGGCGTCATCAACCCGGCAATCATCGCCCCGTCTTTGGTGGCAAGACCATAGTCAAACCCCTCCATTCCGGCATCCTGGAAGGTCCAGCCCAGCAATGGGCCGTAAAAGCCGCGCGCCGCCCCGGCATCCATGGTGCAGAGCTCGTACCAGCAGGGGGTTCCTTGCAATGTCATGGCTCAGATCCTCATTCTTCGACCAAAAGCGGCACGAAGCCGCCATAGATCATGCGCTTGCCGTCAAAGGGCATGGCTTCGGGCTTCATTTCGGGATCGCTTTCTGACCGCGCCTCCATGGCAGCATAGGCCTTGTCACGGGTCGCCTTGTCGGGCCAGGTCATCCAGCAAAACACCACGCTTTCGCCGTCCTGAAGATCCACCGCGCGCAAAAAGTCGGTCTGCTTTCCGGGCGGCACGTCATCCCCCCAGCCCACGACCAGGGTCAGCGCCCCGAGCGCCCTGAACGCGCCCCACCATTTCGCCTCATGGGCGCGGTAGGTCTCACGATCCTCATTGCGGACCGGGATCAGAAAACCATCAATATAGCCGGGAGACTGCTTTGCCATGATCTGCTCCTCCGGATCTCAGGTTGCGGTCTGCGCTCATGCTCCGGCTGATCCTCCCGAAAGGCAAATGGAATATCGAACAGCACCCGGAAGCGGCGGGAAATGACCGCCGCGCAGGGCGCCTCTGGTCGCCAGCCGATCATCCCGGCTCAGCGGCTCCCCATCATACCCCCAATATTTTCTGTCCTTAAATATCCCCGCCGGAGGCATTCCGGCGTCGCAAGACGCCGGAACAACAGATGCCTCAGTATTTCAGCGGCACGTAGAGCTCGGGCGGCAGAACGGCACGCTCATAATCGGGGTTGAAGACGCGTTCGGGCAGCTGGATGTCCTCATGCGGCACATCCTCATAGGGGAAGAGGCTGAGGAGATGGTCGATGCAGTTCAGCCGGGCGCGTTTCTTGTCGGTGCCCTCGACAATATACCAGGGCGCCTCGGGGATATTGGTGCGCGCCAGCATCTCTTCCTTCGCCTTGGTATATTGCTCCCACCGCACCCGGCTTTGCAGATCCATCGGCGAAAGCTTCCACTGTTTCATCGGATCATGGATCCGCATCAGGAAGCGCATCTGCTGTTCTTCATCGGTGATCGAAAACCAGTATTTCACCACTTTGATGCCCGAGCGCACCAGCATCCGCTCGAATTCCGGCACGTCCTGGAAGAACTGTTCCACCTGGTCTTCCGAGGCAAAGCCCATCACCCGCTCGACCCCGGCACGGTTGTACCAGGAGCGGTCAAACAGCACCATTTCGCCGCCGGCCGGCAGATGCGGCACATAGCGCTGGAAATACCACTGGGTTTTCTCGCGGTCCGAGGGGGCCGGCAGTGCCACGGTGCGCGCGACACGCGGGTTCAGCCGCTGGGTGATGCGCTTGATCGCGCCGCCTTTGCCGGCGGAATCGCGGCCCTCGAAGATCACGACCACGCGTTCCTTGTGATATTGCACCCAGGATTGCAGCCGGATCAGCTCGGCCTGAAGGCGGATCAGCGCGCGCAGGTATTCGCGGCGCTCCATCCCGGGCCCGTGGCGTTTCTTGTAGATCTTTGCGATTTCTTCGGACAGCTCGGCATCTTCCAGCTCAAGCTCATAATCCTCGTCGAAGGAATCCGAGAGTTCGGCTTCCAGCCAGTCCATCGGGGTCTGTTCGTTCATGGCATCCGTCGCGCGTGAGGGGAGTTCAGGATCTCAATGGCAGCAGAGCGTAACGGAAGCATGACGCTCCGGTGACGGAAATCAATGCGGAGCGGCCTGGGAAAACAGGTTGATCACCAGCACACCGGCAAGGATCAGCCCAATCCCGATCACCGCCGCGAGATCAAGCGATTGTTTCAGCCAGATCCAGCCGATCATCGAGATCAGCACGATGCCAAATCCTGACCAGATCGCATAGGCGATCCCCACCGGCAGGGTCTTAAGCGCCTGCGACAGGAAGAAAAAGGCGCCGCCATAGAGGCAGAGCATGAGGATGGTCGGCACCGCTTTGGTGAATTGCCGTGTCTGGGGCAGAAGCGAGGTCGCCATCACCTCCAGCGAGACCGCGAGGAGGAGCGTGACATAGGTTGTCAGCGTGGGGTTCATCAGCCGGGATTCCTTCGGGTCAGGTCAAGCAATGTTGCGCATAAGTCTGCCATCGGCTGGCGCAGATCGGGTTCGACCTGCCAGAGATCGGCAAGCCAGAAGCCATCCGCCGCGTGGCGCAGGATCTCGTACCAGGGGCCGGAATCGGTTGCGGCATGGCACGAAAGCCGGGCCCGCAGCCAGTCTGACCAGAGGCCGCGCATCCCGGGATTCATCAGCAGGACCGCGTTCAGCGGCGCCGAAGCCGCCAGCCGGGGGTCAAGCGTGGCGGCAATCCAGGCGCGGGTAAAACTGCCCTGCGGCTCGGGATCAGCCGCCATGCCGAGGTCGATGGCCGCATCGAAATGATCGAGGAGATCGCGCAACAGCGCGGTGATCAGCGCCTCTTTATCGGGGAAATGGTGAAAAAGCCCGCCCTTGGTCACCCCGGCGGCCCGGGCCACCGCCGCGATGGTCATCGCCTGGAGCCCGCCTGCGACCGCCAGCGCCGCAGCCGCATCAAGCAGCCGGCGCCGCAGAATCTCGGGCTGGCGGCGACGGGGCGACGCCGGGGAAAGCTCGGGCGGCGAAAGCGAGGCCGGGGAAGGCGAGGGTGGGGAAGGCGAGGGTGGGGCTGCGGTCATACCGGCAATTACATACCGTTTGGTATGTAATCGGCAACAGGTTTCTTGCCTGCCACCTTTAAGGCGCCAGGCCCTTAACAGGGGGCTGAAATTGACGGGCTGAGGTCCTGGTTTGTGCCGGAAAGCAGGCGGCTCGCCCGCGGGCGTCCTGCGAACCGCCGAATTTGAAATGTCCGCCGCCTGTGCCGGAAAGACCTCAGCCGCCGGGCAGATCCGGAATGTCCTACGCGCCACAGGCTGAGGCTTCGGATCGTCGCGTGCCGGGCCATAAAGCCCGGATAAAAGACAGGTCCGGGTCATAAATGCCGGGGGTCCGGGATTTCATCGCACCGGTCTCTGCCGCCGCTTGCGCCCGGTCGGGTGTGGTCCTATATTCCTTCTTGTCCGGGGCAACCCGGACTATGGCGATAAACGCACCTGTAATAGGCGGCTCGGACCCGGGGGCGGTACCCGGCGGCTCCACCAAATCTCCCGTTCATTGCGGGCGTGTGGGGCCGAAACAGGATCGACGGACGTTCAAAGAGGCCAGCTTTCGCTCGGTAAGGTACCACCGTTATCGGTCCATGATCACAGTTGCCAATGACAACAGTGCTCCGGTGGCGATGGCTGCGTAAGCAGCTCTCAATACCAAACCTAAGTCCTTGCGCTTAGCCGCGTAAGGCGGGGTTCGCAGGTACCTGGCAACAGAAACCTGCACCTTCCCCCCGTTTTCAGCCCGGGCACCTTTACCGAGGGTCATAAGGATCGGCATCGCGGCTGCGATTATGGCGGTTTTCACCATAATCGCCGTTCAGATACCGGCATGCATGCGCCGGCGCCGGGCGGCCGGTATCCGTTACGGTATTGCCAAGGCTTTTCCCGCCAGAGCAGCCGCGCTATGGCAGTGAGGCCTCGCCCCGGAGCCTGATCCGGTCCCGGCGGGCAAATTGCCAGAGAGGCATTCCCGAAAGGCATTGCTGTGAAACGGCACCGTCATATTCTGCATCCGCTGCAATCGGCGCGGGTCATTCTGGGGCATCGGCGATCTGCCGGGGCGGATCTGCTGCTGGCCACGGTCATCGCCTTCACCGCCGGCGCCGCCAATGCGGGCGGGTTTTTCGCGCTTGGTCAATATACCTCGCATGTGACCGGCTATCTGTCGCAGCTGGCCGATCACCTGGTGGTGGCTGAGTGGTGGATCTGCCTTGTCGCCGTGATCGCCATCGGCGCCTTTGTCAGTGGCGCCGCCTTTTGTTCGGCCCTGATCCACTGGGCGCGGCTGCATCTGCCGGGGCGCCAATATGCGGTGAGCGTGGCGGTGCAGGGCGTTTGCCTGATGCTGTTCGCCACCGGCGGCTGGTATGAGGGCGTGGCCTGGCGGCTCTGGTGCATGGCGTGTCTCTGTTTCACCATGGGGATGCAGAACGCCACCGTGACCAAAATCTCAGGCGGCAGGCTGCGCGCCACCCATGCCACGGCGATGATCACCGATATTGGCATTGGTCTCGGCCGCGCCCTGTATCGCCGCCATGCGCCCGACGCGGTCCACAGGGTCGACTGGCACCGGATGCGGCTGATGGCGCAGCTGGTTTTCACCTTCTTTCTGGGCGGGGTGACCGGGGCGCTTGGCTATGCGCGGGTCGGGTTCGGGTTCTCGCTGCCGCTGGGATGCCTGTTGCTGGCGATGGCGCTGCCGGCGCTCTGGAAATACCGGCAGGGCTGAGGACGCGCCTCAGCTGCATTGTGAAAAGCCGCAACTGGCGCAGATCAGGCAGCCCTCTTCCCTGCGCAGATCAAAGGATCCGCAACTGGGGCAGATGGCCTGCGGTCCGGGCTCTCCGGACCCGGTTCCCGTTCCGCACCCGGGGGCCTCGCCCGGCGGCGGGGCGCCGGGGTCGGAGTTCAGCCCCATTCCTTCGCCCGCGATGAAGCCGGTCGCGATCAGGTGGCGTTCGATCACACCGCCGATCGCCGCAAGGATCGAGGGGATGTAGCGTCCGTCAATCCAGGCGCCCCCCCTCGGGTCGAACACCGCCTTGAGTTCGCCCACCACGAAAGACACATCGCCCCCCCGCCGGAACACCGCCGAGATCATTCGCGTCAGCGCCACCGTCCAGGCAAAATGCTCCATGTTTTTCGAGTTGATGAAGACCTCGAAGGGGCGGCGGCGCCCGGCCGAGACGATATCATTCACGGTGATGTAAAGCGCATGTTCCGAACCCGGCCAGCGGATCTTATAGGTCTCGCCCGAAAGCGTGGCGGGGCGCGGCAGCGGCGCATCCCGGGGCGTATCGCTGTCCCCGGGGGCGGGCGCGACGCTCAGCACCGATCCTGTGACCGCATTGGGCCGGTATGTGGTGCAACCCTTGCAACCCATATCCCAGGCGGCAAGGTAGACATCGCGGAAGGCCTCGAACGGGATATCCGCCGGGCAGTTGATCGTTTTCGAGATCGAGCTGTCGATATGGCGCTGCGCCGCCGCCTGCATCCGCAGATGGTCCATTGGCGCCAGCTCCTGCGCGGTTACGAAATGCGCTGGCAGGGGCGCGTCACCATAAAGCGCACGCCAGCGCATCAGCGCGTAATCCCCGACCTCCTCCTCGCGCGCGCTGCCATCCTTTTGCAATACCCTGCGCCTTGTGCTCCAGGCGAAGACCGGCTCGATCCCCGACGACACATTGCCCGCATAAAGCGAGATCGTTCCCGTGGGCGCGATGGAGGTCACCAGCGCATTGCGGATGCCATGGCTGCGGATGGCGTCGCGGATATCCTTGTCCATCGCCGCCATGGTGCCGCCTTTGAGAAAGGCCTCAGCCTCGAACAGAGGGAAGGGGCCGCGCTCTTTCGCGAGATCGACCGAGGCGAGGTAAGCCGCCCGTGACAGCGCTTTGAGCCAGGCATCGGTCTGGGCCACCGCTTCATCCGCGCCATAGCGCAGCCCGCACATCAACAGCGCATCGGCAAGCCCGGTGACGCCAAGGCCGATCCGCCGCTTGGCCCGGGCCTCGGCCTCCTGTTCGGGCAGGGGAAAACGCGACTGGTCGATCACATTATCCAGCATCCGCACGGCGGTCGTGACCAGGTCGGCAAGCTCGTCGCCCGCGATCCGGGCCGTTTCGGTGAAAGGGTCACGAACCAGCGCGGCCAGGTTGACCGACCCGAGCAGGCAGGCGCCATAGGGCGGCAGGGGCTGTTCGCCGCAAGGGTTGGTGGCGCTGATCAGCTCGGCATAATGGAGGTTGTTCATCCGGTTGATGCGGTCGATGAAGATCACGCCCGGCTCGGCATAATCATAGGTCGCGCGCATGATCCGGTCCCAGAGCGCGCGGGCGGGCAGGCTGTGATAAACCCTGCCGCCAAAGACCAGATCCCAGTTTTGATCCGCGTTCACCGCTGCCATGAACGCATCGGTGATCAGCACCGAGAGATTGAACATCCTCAGCCGCGCCGCATCCTGTTTGGCACTGATAAAGTCAAGGATATCAGGGTGATCGCAGCGCAGTGTGGCCATCATCGCGCCGCGCCGCGCGCCGGCGGACATGATGGTGCGGCACATCGCATCCCAGACATCCATGAAGGACAAAGGCCCCGAAGCATCCGCCGCCACAGACGCTACCAATGCGCCTTTCGGCCGGATGGTCGAGAAATCATAGCCGATGCCGCCGCCCTGTTGCAGCGTCAGCGCAGCCTCTTTCAGGGCCTGGAAAATCCCTTCCATGGAATCGGGGATCGTGCCCATGACGAAACAGTTGAACAGCGTGACGGCGCGACCGGTGCCGGCTCCGGCCAGGATGCGACCGGCGGGCAGAAAGTGGAATCCTTCCAGCGCCGCCATGAACCGGGCCTCGGCGGCGGCAGGGTCAGGCTCGTCCACCGCAAGGGCGCGGGCGACGCGACGCCAGCTGTCGGCGACCGTCAGGTCGATGGGCGTGCCATCCGCGTCTTTCAGCCGGTATTTCATATCCCAGATCCGGGCCGCGACGGGCATGGCAAAGCCGGCCTGCGCGACAGAACCGGTCTGATCGGCGGGGCCGGTCAGGCGGTCGGCGGCGGCAGTATCGGGTGCAGTATCGGGCAAGGCGCAGACCCTCCGGCAAAGAGGGCCGTCAGCGGCGCGAGGAATGGGCCAGCTTTTGCGCCGGATCCGGCCAGACCCACAGGATAGGGGGGCGGAGGCCTTCGGTCAATCTTGCGGTGGCGGGGCAGGCGCCTATGATCCGGCCATGGGATTCGTGAACATACTCAAGCTTTGCGTCGGTGCCGAAAGCATCGGGGATCTTGCGACCTGGCAAGAGGAAAATGCGGCACGCTGGCCGGCGGGGCAGGCGGTGCATGTCACCCGCATGTGGCCCAAACGCGAGGCCGAGGTGCTGGCAGGCGGCTCGCTTTACTGGGTGATCAAGGGGGTGATCCTCTGCCGGCAGCGCATCACCGCGCTGGAACGGGTCGAGACCGGTGATGGCATCAGCCGCTGCGCCATCGTGATGGACCGCGAGATCATCCGCACCGAACCCGCGCCGCGCCGCCCGTTTCAGGGCTGGCGCTATATCGGTCCGGAGGACGTGCCGCGCGATCTGACGCTGAGCCGGGCCGGCGATGACAGCCTGCCGCCGGACCTGGAACGCGCTTTGGCCGAGATCGGCCTGCGCTGACGCGTTTTGCGCAACCGGCCCGATCTGAACTCCCCGATCCGCACTGCCGACCGGGGCCGGTTCAGAGCGGCCATTTCAGATGCGGGTGATCAGCCGCGACCGCGGGTGAAGCGGCCTTCGATCGTCGCGCCGCTCTCGATCACCAGGGTGTCATAAGTGATATCGGCGGTCACCTGGGCGGTGGCGCGCATGATGAAATGCTGGCTGTCGACCTTGCCGTCGAGCCGGCCATGCACCTCGACCGATTTCGCGCTGACCGAGCCGGAGATGCGGCCATGCTGCCCGACCGCCAGCGCGTCGGCGGTGATATTGCCATCGACCTCGCCCAGAACCTCAAGCGCGCCGGTCGAGCTGATCTCGCCGGTGATCTTCAGGTCAGAGCCAAGCACAGAGCGGGTCGCATTGCTGCGGCTGGCGCCGGCGGAAGGCGTGGTCGCCTGGGAGCCAGCCTGTCCGGGCTCGCCATTCGGAGCGGCAGTTTTCGAGAACATGGGGGATCTTTCTGAAAGCGTCTCGAGGGCGATAAGGCGGAATTGCGGCGCGAGGGTCAAGTGGACTGCGACCGGCGAGGCCGGGGAAAGCCGGTTTTCTGCCGAAACTCAATGATCACGACGGGACGGGGCGGCGTCCGGCATCCTTCCGGCATCCTAAAGCCGGTGAAAAGGCGCGTGAAACAGAGAGACGCGCTCTTTTGGGGCGGGGCCTCCTGTCCGCTGCGGGCGGCGTTGCCGGTCGGGGGCGGATCGCAGGGCGCATCCTGTCGCCGCGAATCAGGGGGCGGCGCGGTTGCGTTCTGGCCGGACTTCTCTGATAGTGCGGCTGTCTGGTGCTCTCCGGCCCGGGCAAGGGCGCAGGCCCTGTGCCGCTCCTGGCCGGAGGGATAATCGGGAAGGCGGTGCAAATCCGCCGCGTGCCCAACGCTGTAAGGTGGACCGCTGTTGCGGACCGGGCGGCAGATGCCACTGGCTTTGGCCGGGAAGGCGCCGTTTCGGGATGAAACCGAGCCAGAAGACCGGCCAGACCAGAACGGCCCCGGCTGCGCGGACGGCAGCAGGGGCGCCGGTTTGCCTGACAGGGGAAATGTCATGCCGATAAAACTGCCGCCCGCGGCCCGTTGCGATCACGCTCCTCGCGAACAGCTTTCTTCCGATCCGTATGGCTCAGCTCCGGGCACTTCTGGCCCTGACCTGCGCGCGCCCGGCACCGCCGCTGCCTTTTCGGCAGAGGAACGTGCCGCCGTCTACCGCGCGATCTTTGAGCGGCGCGATGTGCGGGGACAGTTCCTCCCCGATCCGCTCAGCGAGGATCTGCTGCTCCGGCTCCTGGCGGCGGCTCATGCCGCGCCTTCGGTCGGTCTCTCTCAGCCGTGGAATTTCATCCTGATCCGCGATGGCGGCGTGCGAGCCGAGATCCGTGCCGCTTTCGAGGCCGCCAATACCGAGGCGGCGGCGATGTTCGGCGAGGGGCGGCGCGCGCTTTATTCGCAGCTCAAGCTCCAGGGGATCTCCGAGGCGCCGCTGTGCCTTTGCGTCACCTGCGACCGCACACGTGGCGGTCCTGTGGTGCTGGGCCGCACCCATGATGCCGCGACCGACCTCTATTCCACGGTTTGCGCGGTGCAGAACCTCTGGCTCGCCGCGCGGGCCGAGGGGATCGGTGTCGGCTGGGTCAGCATCTTCCGCGAAGGTGATCTGAAGCGCATCCTGCATCTGCCCGATGATGTGGTGCCGGTGGCGCTCCTGTGTCTTGGTCATGTGCGCGATCTCTATGACCGGCCGGAGCTCGAGGTCAGGGGCTGGGGGCAGCGTCACCGTCTGGAAGACATGGTCTTCGCCGACCGCTGGCAGGGGCGCTGAGGACCGCCGCTGCCGTCCGGCGCGACGCCGGAACAGGCCGCCGCAGCGGGATAAGGGCCGTTGTTGCGGCGAAGGCTGGCAATGACCAGTGATCGGGAGAATGACGGCCCGTCAGCCACAGAAGGATAACACTGCTTCCCGCGCAGCGTTCCGGTCTGCGACCCGACTTGATCCGGTTCAGGCAGCAGCAGAGGGACTGCCTGAACCGGCGGTGCTGATCCTGCGGCCCGGGGGACCGCAGGTGTGGCACAGACGAAAGCGCCGGCGACATCGTGCCGCCGGCGTCAGGCGAAAGGGCAGGTCGGGCCGCCTCAGCGCAGCATTGCAGCGGTATTGCCGCCATCGACGGTGATCACCGCCCCGGTCGAGGTGCGCGCCCGGATCAGTGCGAGCGCGGCCTGGGCCACATCTTCTGCCGTGACTTCGCGATGCAGCAGGTTGCCACGCATATAGACCTCGGGCGTGACGCCCCGGGCGCGGGCACGTTCCTCGATCATCTGGTCGGTCATCAGCCCGGTGCGGATCCGGTCCGGATTGACCGCATTCGAGGTGATGCCATCCGCCGCATGTTCCACCGCATATTGCTTCATCAAGGCCATCAGCGCGGCTTTCGACGTGCCATAGGGGCCGAAGTCCGGACCCGGGTTCACCGCCTGTTTCGAGACGTTGAACAAGAGCGCACCGCCGGTGCCCTGGGCCTGCATCACCCGCACCACCGCGCGGGCGACATAGTGGTGACCCCAGAAATTCAGCTCGAACGCAGCGCGGAAATCATCATCCGACACGTCGAGAAGCGCGCCCTGCCAGGCCGCCCCGGCATTCGAGACGAGGATGTCAACGCCGCCAAAGCGCAGCGCCACCTGCGCAATCGCCGCATCGACCGCAACCGCATCGGTCAGATCGCAGCCGATGCCGATGCCGCCCAGCCGCTTCGCCGCCTCTGCGGCCTTGTCGGCGTCAATATCCAGCAGTGCAATCTCGGCACCTTCGGCGCGCAGGGCCTCGGCCATGACAAGGCCCAGACCACCGGCACCGCCGGTGATCACCGCGACCTGGCGGGTCAGCGGCTTTTCCGCGACCTTCTTGAGCTTCACCTGTTCCAGCGACCAGTATTCCAGATCAAAAAGGTCTGCCTCGGGCAGCGCTTCGAAAGCGTCGATCCCTTCGGCGCCGCGGATCACCTGGATCGTCGCCTCGGCGACATCGGCCCCGATCCGGGCGGCTTTCGCGGTCGGGCCGGCGGCAAAGACGCCGACGCCTTCGACGTAGAAGACGCGGGGCATCGGGTCGAGCATGGTCTTGATGCCGCCCGCCCGCGCATTGTTGCGGGTGAAATAATCAGTGTAATCCGCGATATAGCCCGCGATCTTCTCGCGGACCAGCGCCGCCCAGGACTTCAGATCACCCGCTTTTGGCGCGGGCAGTGCCAGGCCGAAGCGCTTGATATGGATGACATGTTCGGGTGTCGCATTGCCACGCCGGGTCAGGCTTTCGACATTTTCCGCGCCGCAGAAGTCCAGGATATCCTGGTTGACGCGATGTTCGATCACGAAACGGCGGGGCAGGCCTTCCTGCGCGCCCGGCAATGCGATGGCGCCGCGCAGGATCGGCGCGATCTTTGCCGCGTCTGCAAGCCCGCTCAGCACAGGCGCGGTGCCGAAGGGTTTCGGATTGCCCTCCGCGATGCGGTTTTCGGCGCGGGTGATCGCCTCGATCATCGCCTCATAGGCGACACGCGGATCGTCGGACCAGGTGAAGATCCCGTGTTTGATCAGGATCATCCCGGGCGCATCGGGGCGCTCATTATATGCTTTCAGACAAACCTTCGAGAGGTCAAAGCCCGGCATCACATAGGGAATGACGATATATTCGGGGTAAAGCGCGCGGATCAGCGCCTCGCCATTCGGCTGATTGGTCAGCGCGACAATCGCATTGGCATGGGTGTGATCGACATGGCGGAAGGGCAGGATCGCATGCAGGATCGCCTCGACCGAAGGATTGGGCGAGGCCGGATCCAGCAAGAGGCGGCGCTGCAGCATGACCATATCGTCATCCGACAGCACCTCGTAATTCACCATCGCCTTCAGCTCGGCCAGACGCAGCGCCGGCAGGCCCGCAGGCTCGATCTGGCCCATATCCCAGCCCGACCCCTTGACGCAGAGCACCTCGACCGGCGTGCCGTCATGGTCATTGATCACGGTTTTCACCGATGTATTGCCGCCGCCATGCAGCACCAGCTGCGGCACCTGGCCCAGCAGCCGCGTCGTCCAGGTGCGGATCGCCACATCGCGGTTCACACCGGCCGCAACATAGGCGGCAACGGTTTTTTCGAAATCCGCATCGGACCACAGGGATTGCATCGGATCTTCTCCTTGGACATTCAGGTCTGAGTTTATGTCAAATGACAGTTATTGGTGTCAAATGTCAATGCGAGTACGAAAGAGATCGGTGAAAGCCTCGCCAAGGCCTGGGTTTCGTGGCAAAGCTGATGGCAGGACAGGGCGTGACGGGCAGGGGGACTGATGTCGGCAGAGGCGCAGATACGCGGGCGGGGGGCCGTGCCGGCAGAATTCGACGATATCGTGATCTGGGCCGCCTGGCTCTATTATGAAGAAAGCCTGAACCAGAGCGATATCGCCGCGCGGCTCGGCGTCTCGCGCGCCAGCGTGGTCAATTATCTCCAGGAAGCGCGCGAACGCGGCGCGGTGCGGATCAGCATGGATGCGGGTGTTATGGCGCGGCATTCGCTGTCGCTGGCCCTCGCCGCGCGCTTTGGCCTCGAAGAGGCGCTGGTGGTGCCGGTGCAGCCCGGAGACGATGCGGCGACGCGACTGGCAGCCCTTGGCGCCGCCGGGGCGCGGCAGCTTGAGCGGATGCTGACCCCGGGTGAGACGCTCTGCATCTCCTGGGGCCGCACCGTGCTGGCGGTGGCCGATGCGATCTCGCAGCCCGTCGAGGGGCTGAGCGTGGTCCAGGTCACCGGCGCAGCCATGGGGCGGCGCGATTTCTCCGCCGAGCTCTGCACCGCGATCATGGCGCGCAATCTCGGCGCGCTGAGCATGGTGATGCATGCACCGGCGGTGCTGTCGAGTGCCGCGCTCTGCACCGCCTTGCGCGAGGAGCCGGCGCTTTCCGAGCAATTCGCGCTGATCCGCAAGGCGCGCACCATCGTTTTCGGTCTCGGCGGTCTCGGGCCGGACAGCACGATGCGGATCGCCGGCATTGCCGGCACGGATGAGATCGACGCCTATGCCGCAGATGGCGCCGAAGCGGTGCTGATCTGCCGTTTCCTCGATGCTGAAGGCCGGCAGATCCGCCGTGATTTTGACAGCCGTATGATGGGGATCGAACTTGAAGAGCTGCGGGCCATCCCCCGCCGGGTCTGCGTCGCCGGTGGCCCAGGAAAGATCGCCGCGCTGCGCGCCACTCTGAAGGGCGGCTATGTCAGCCATCTGGTAACCGACACCGAAACAGCCGCGGCGCTTCTGAACGCCTGACCTGTTTCTTTGTCCATTTCCGCTTGATCAAAATACTCTGCGGGGGGGTCCGGAGGGGTGCAAAACCCCTCCGGGGCCAGCCAAAGGGCGCTGCCGTCAGCCCTTGACTTTCGCCGTATTCATGAACTCAAGCGTATGGTCGAACGACTGCACACCCGCATCTGACCCGAGCCCGGTCGCCACCAGCGCCGCCGTCGCCTGGGCGAAATTCAGCGCGGTTTTCAGATCCATTTTATGATGCAGCGCGGTGATGAAGCCCGCGTCGAAGGCATCGCCGCAGCCGGTGGTATCGACCACCTCAATCTCAAATGCCGGCTGGCGAACCACGGCGCCCTTGTTATCCATGAAACAGACGCCATCCCCGCCAAGCGTAAAGACGCATTGTTTCACCCCGCGATCGAGGAAGAAGCGCCCCGCGCCCTCGACCGTCGTCGCGCCGGAAATCGCCTGGGCTTCTTCGACCGAGGGCATGAAGTAATCGATATGCGGGAACAGCGGCGCGACGAGGCTGATCGTATTGTCATCCGCGCCAAGGAGGTCAAAGGTGGTCGTCCGCCCGCGCCGCTTGGCCTCGGCCAGAAGCTTCGCGCTCGGCTCCCCATCGAGTTTCGCCAGCAGACCGGTGCCGCCGAGATGGATGATCGGGGCGGCCAGCACCGCATCCAGCGTTTCGGGGATGATGTCGAAATGATCCGACGCGCCGCGCTGATGCAGGGCAGGGCGCTCGCCATTCCGGCGGATATTCAGGATCGAGGCCGAGGTTGGCACGCCCGCAAGGCGCTGCATCTGGGTCGTGTCGACCCCGAACCGCGCCAGCGTCGCCAGCACGAAATCGGCCTTTTCGTCGTCACCAACCGCACCGACCGCAAGGCAGTTCAGCCCGTGTTTCGCCAGATCGACCACGGTACCGCCGGCGGTACCGGCCACGGTCAGGCGGATTTCGTCGATAAAGGCGACCGAGCCGCCGGGCGGGATCGCATCGACCGGCCGCCCCAGCACGTCAAGGATATAAAGGCCGATGACCGAAACATCATGGCTCATGGTGGTTCCTCCCGGAAGGTTGTTCAGCCGCGCCTTGCTCAGTTGCGTTGGCGCAGCGCGAAAATGGTGCCGGCGATCAGGATGAAGATGCCGACAATGGCAAGCTGCAGCGTCGAGGGGATGCCCACGAAGACCAGAACATTGCTCACCAGCGTGATCAGCAGCACACCGAGCAGCGTGCCGATCACGGTCCCCGAGCCGCCGGTGATCCGCGCGCCGCCAAGCACCACGGCTGCGATGATCTCCAGCTCCATCCCGGCAAGGTCAAAGGGGTTCGCGAGACGGTTCGAGGCAACATGCACGATGCCCGCGATACCAGCCAGCAGTCCCGCCCAGCCGAACACGAACAGCCGGATATGGAAGAGGTTGAAGCCAAGGCGTTCTGCGATCCCCGGATTGCCGCCCGAGGCAAAGATCGCGCGGCCCATCAGGGTGCGTTCAAGGATGAACCAGGTGGCGAAGGCAACCACGACCAGCACCAGAACGGTCGCAGGCAGGGTCGAGATCACCCCGGTACCGCCGGTCCAGGTGATGAGGGAGGCCTTGCCGAAGGCCTCCATCGAGGCGGGCAGGTTCATGAACAGCGCTGTCCCGACAAAGGTCAGAAGCGCCGAGCGGATGATATATTGCGTGCCGATGGTGACGATCAGCGAGGGTGCGCGCAGGGAATGCACCAAAAGCCCGTTGATCACGCCAAAGACCGCGCCGCCCAGGGCCGCCAGCGGCAGGATCACCCAAAGCGGCATGCCCGGAAAGATATTGGTGACCAGCATGGTCAGCGCATACATCACAAAGGCCGCGATGGCAGTGAAGGAGACGTCGATGCCGCCTGCGGCCAGCACCACAAGCACGCCCATCGCAAAGATCCCCCGCACCACCGAGGCGCGCAGAATGTCGAAGACATTGTTCATCGCGAAGAAATTCGGGTTCGCAATGGCCACGCCGATCACCGTCACCACGATCAGGGCAAGGGTGAAGAGCTCGGGCCGGCGGCCCATCAGATCCCAGAGGCGCGCGGGCAGACCCGGGGTTGCGGCGGAAGCGGGGACGTCGGTCATGCTGGCATTTCCAGGTCTGTGACGGCGGGCGCTGCGCCGGCCATTGTCTGATAGAGGCGATCTTCGCTGGTGGTCGCCGCGTCATAGGTTGCGGCAATCGCGCCCTGGCGCATCACGGCGATGCGGTCGCAATTCTGCAAAAGCTCGGGCAGGTCATCCGAGATGATGATGACGCCCATCCCCTCATCCGCAAGGCGCTGGATGATGCGGAAGATGGTGTCTTTCGACCCGACATCGACACCGACCGTCGGGCCGTGCAGGATCAGAAGGCGTGGTTCAATCGTCAGCCAGCGCCCGATCAGCACGCGCTGCTGATTGCCACCCGAGAGCGACTGCACCGGGGCCGCGACATTCGGTGCCACGACCTGGAGGCCGGCAATCTGGTCTTCGGCCAGTTTGCGCGCGCGTTTCGGGCTGATCATGCCGATTGCGTTTTTCAGCCGGTCAAGCACCGGCAGGGTCACATTGTCCTGGATCGGTTTTTCCAGAAACAGCCCTTCGGTCAGGCGGTCTTCGGGGACATAGCCGATGCCGTCCCGGATCGCCTCGCCGGGGGTTTTCGGCCAGACGGATTTGCCTTCCAGCCGGATCGCGCCGCTGCTTGCCGGGCGCACACCCGACAGCGCCAGTGCCAGTTCATTGCGGCCGGAATCGAGAAGCCCGGTGATGCCGAGGATCTCGCCCTTGCGCAGGCTCAGCGACAGGTTCCGGAAGGCGTTTGTCTGTGTGAGGGTCTCGACCTCCAGCAGCCCCTCGCCGATTTTTGGTTCGGTCCGGTAGCGCGCCTCGGAAATCTCGCGGCCGGTCATCAGCTGACTGATCTCGGATTTATTGGTGGTGGCGACCTCGCGTTCCGCCACTTTCAGGCCGTCGCGCATGATGATCGCGTGCCCGCCCAGCGATTTCACCTCGTCGAGCTTATGGGTCACGAAGAGCACCGTCACGCCCTGGTCAAGAAGGCGGCGCACCACGGAAAGCAGGTTCTCGACCTCCTGCCGGGTCAGCGAGGTGGTGGGTTCATCCATGATGACCAGCCGCGCCGAGGCCGCGATGGCGCGGGCAATGGCCACGAGCTGGCGGGTCGCGAGCGGCAAAGTATCGGTGCGGCGTGTGAGGAAGGCAGGGTCGGTCGGCAGATGCACCTCGGCCAGGGCTTTGGCGGCAGTGGCGAAAAGCTCCGCCCGTTTCAGCCGCCGCGCCAGACGCCCGCCCGCCGCGACCAGCTGGCCGGTCAGCGCGATATTTTCCGCCACCGACAGGTTCGGCAACAGGGAGAGATCCTGGTAGACGGTCTCGATCCCGGCCTTCAGCGCACCAATGGCCCCGATATCGCCGGCCAGCGGGCCGGTGGCCTCGCCATCGATGAAGATCTGCCCCGAGGTCGCATTCTGTGCGCCCGAGACGATCTTGATCAGGGTGGATTTGCCGCAGCCATTCTCGCCCATCAGATGGTAAATCTGGCCCGCCTCCAGCGTGAGGCTGACATCTTTCAGCGCCTGCACGCCGCCGAAGGATTTCCGCAGGTTGCGGATTTCCAGAAAGGGCTTCTGGCCGGTGGATTGGTTGGTCTGGCCTGGCTGCGATTGCATCGCGGTCGTCCTTAGCTTGGGAATGCGAAGGCGCGGGCAGAATGCCGCGCCTTCGCCTGGTTGTCCGGTCAGGGAGGGCAGATCAGAACGGGTAGTTCTTGTATTCGTCTTTGCCGACATCAACCCAGGCAGCGCCCTGGATGATGATGCCCTTGCCCGGGCCCTGCGTCACGGTGACGGCGTTATAGCCCGGCACGCCGAGATCGGCGCCATCGGCGATTTCCTCGCCGGCCAGCACTTTGGCGGCGACGACATTCATGACATAGCCCGCATCTTTCGGATCCCAGAAATAGATGCGGTTGACCGCACCGGATTCGAGATAGGGGCCGGTGTCTTTCGGAAGGCCGAGGCCATAGACGCAGACCTTGCCGACAAGGCCGGCCTCTTCAACCGCACGGCCGATGCCGATCACATCGATGGCCGACGAACCCTGGAAGCCTTTGATATCCGGATAGGCACGCAGGATTTCTTTTGCCTTGTCATAGGCCTTGTTCGCGTCGTTGAACGACTCGTTCTTGGCTGCGACCAGCTCCATGCCCGGGTGGTTTGCTGCGGCGCTTTCAGCACCGGCATCGGCCCAGATGTTATGGGTCAGGCTGCCGAGCGAGCCGACAAAGCTCGTCCATTTGCCCTCACCGCCCATGCATTCCGCAAGGCCGTCATTGATCTTGCGGCCGAAGGCTGCGTTGTCGAAGGCTTCGATATCGGCATCGGCGTTGACGATGCTGTCGCCTTCATGCGCGATGACCTTGATGCCACGGGCCTGGGCACGCCGCAGCACGCCTTCAAGAGCCGCCGGGTCCATCGGCACGACCGCGATGGCCGAGACGCCTTTGGCCACGAGGTCTTCGATGATGCGGGCCTGTTGTGCGGCATCGGCCTGAGCCGGGCCGACCTGAACCGCGTCGATGGCCTCATTGTCGGCGTCAAACGCTTTCACGCCTTCATCCATCCGCACGAACCAGCCTTCGCCGGTGATCTTGACCACGGTGGTGATCGACTGCTTGTCCTGGGCCATGGCCGCGCCTGCGACCATCGCACCGGCGATCATGGCGCTTCCGGCCAGTTTCGCGAGTGTTTTCATGGTAGTCCTCCTCCGGTTTTCAGGGGCATTTGTCTTGCAGCGATCCGGCCTGCCCTGCGGGGCCGGCGCCGCATCCGTTATCGCGCCGGTCGGAACCAGTACGACAGATCCACCCGCGCCGAGGCCAGCAGCGCCAGAAGCAGCACCCCCCAGGCCAGATCGCGGAAGAAGTTCGAGATGCCGAGGAAGTTGAAAAGGCTCGACAGCATCTGCAATGCGGTGGCGGCCAGCAGGACGCACAGGACGCGGCCATATCCGCCTTCGGGTTTAACACCGCCCAAGACCGCGATCAGGATGGCGATCAGCACGTAAGAGCTGCCGTAATCCCATTTCACCGAGCCCGCGCGCGATGCGATCACGATGCCCGCGACCGAGGCGAGGATGCCGCAGATCGCATAGGTGATGACGATCATCCGCTTCACCGGGATACCGCCATAGCGGGCGGCTTTCTCATTCGATCCCAGCAGCATCAGCTTGACGCCGAAGGGGGTGAAGCGCAGCAGATAGCCGATCAGCCCCGCGATCAGCACGAACAGCGCGAAACACAGCGGCACACCCAGCACCGGCAGATTGCCGAAATCATCCAGCGGCGGGATATAGCCGAGGCTCACAGAAGAGCCATTGGTCAGCCAGACCGCGATCCCGGTGAACAGAAGCTGGGTGCCAAGCGTCGCGATCAGCGGCGTCAGCCCGGTATAGGCGATCATCAGCCCGTTGATCAGCCCGCCGGCCAGACCGACGCAAAGCGCGATGCCGGCGAAAGTCCAGGAGAAAGCCATAGGCGCATCGCCCGGGGGCAGGATGCGGCTTGCGACCAGAAAGGCGGTGATGCCGGCAAGGTTCGCCAGCGCGATCCCGGAAAGGTCGATGCCGCCATTGCCGGAAATCATCGCCAGCGCGACGCCAAGCGCCAGCAGGCCCAGTTCCGGCACCTGCGCGGCCATCACCTGCAGATTATAGCTGTCAACGAAATTCGCCCCGGCCAGCAGGGCGCCTGCCACCAGCACAATCACATTGATCAGGGCCAGAAACACGGTCTGGCGGTCAGCGGTCTTGATCACGGTCTTCCTCCCGCCGGGGCAGGGGCAGACGGCGCGCCCTGATCCGGTTCTGTATATCGACACTGGCCCGTGACAAATGTCAATGCTTGCTGTCGTATGTCATGGGCCTGTTGTGTGGCCTGTTGTGTGGCCAGTTTTCTGATCCGGTTTCCGGCGCGGCAGCGGCTCATGCGCGGCCCCCTTTGCTCATCAGCGCCGGCGCGTCGCAGGGATGGTCCATCAGCGCCGCCAGCTCATCATCGAGATGCAGGACCGAGAGCGAGACGCCCGCCATATCCAGCGAGGTGTAATAGGGGCCGACCAGCATGTGGCTGACAGTGATGCCATGCGCCGTCAGGCGCTGCCGGATGCGGCGGGTGAGAATGTAAAGCTCCATCGCGGGCGTCCCGCCCAGCGAATTGACCAGCACCGCCACCCGGTCACCGCGCGACGGCGCCATCTCAGAGAGGATCCGGTCCAGCAGCAGATCGGCGGCATCATCGGCAGAGACCAGCTGCTGCCGCTCCACCCCGGGCTCGCCATGGACACCGACGCCGATCTCCATCTCATCCGCGCCCAGCTCGTAGCCGGGGCGGCCGGTATCGGGCAGGCGGGCGGGTTCCAGCGCGAGGCCCATCGTATAGACGCGCTGCGCCGCGCGCCGCGTCACCGCCTCGCAGGCCTCAAGCGAGGCGCCAAGATCCGCGGCCGCGCCCGCGATGCGAAAGACAAAGACATTGCCCGCAACGCCCCGGCGCGAGCCACGGCTGTCGGGTTCTGACGAGGCAATGTCATCGGTGGTGATGATCTGGCGCACCGGGATGCCGCCGGCCTCGGCCATCTCGCGCGCCATCTCGAAATTCATCACATCGCCCGAGAAATTGCCGAAGATATACAAAAGCCCGGCACCGCCATCGACGGCGCGGCTGGCGGCCAGGATCGGGCCGGGCGGCGGGGCGGCAAAGATATTCCCCACCACCGCCGCATCGGCGAGGCCCTGGCCGACATAGCCCCAGAAGCCCGGCTCATGCCCGGCGCCGCCGCCGATCACGATGCCGACTTTGCCCGGGCGCGGGCCGTGCTTCGCCATCACGGCGCGGCTGGTGCCGGGGACAAGGCTGATCAGCGCCTCATGCGCCATCAGCGCGCCGGCGAGGCTTTCATCAACGGCGTTCCGCGCCTCATTTATCAGTTTTTTGCCGTGGCTGCGGGTGGCTGTGGGGACAGTCGCAGCAGGGGCCGGACGGCGGCTGCTTTCCTGCCAGCCATCGGCGGTCAGCACGCCGCGGGCGGTGGCGGCATCGGTCACCAGCACATCGATCAGCCCGCCGCGCAATGCCGCAAGGATTGCGGCCACCTTGTCGATACCGCCCGCCACCGCGATCTTTTGCGGCACGCGGCGCAGCCCGTCGAGATCCAGCCCGATGGTACGGTCATTGACCGGCCCCGAGACCAGCTCGCCCCTGGCCGAGATGAACCGGCCCAACAGGCTGCCGACCGCGTCCTGGTAATGGGCGTGACGGTCGACGCCTTCGAGGAACCCCGAGCTGTGGATCGTGCTTTCGGGTCGCATCGACGAGATGCCCATGATGATGCGATTGGCCTCGGAGAGAACCTGAAGCTGTTCCGCCAGCACCGGCTCTTCCATCAGCATGGCGCGCATCGCGGGTGATGAGACGATCGCGGGCACTGCCAGCGGGATCCAGCGCGCACCAAGCGCCGAGGCAAGGCGCGAGGCGCAGGCTTCGGGCGTCCAGGCGATGCGTGCCGTGGTCGAGCCGGTGGCCTGAACCACGCGGATATCGGCAAGCCCGGGATGATCCAGCGCCGAAGCCAGCGCCAGCACCGACCGCCCCCAGGTCACCGCCAGCGTGTCGCCCGACCGCACCAGCCGTTTCAGCACCATTGCACCGGCCTGCCCAAGCCGTTCGATCAGCGGCTTTCCGTCGCCTTCCGACGGGATCACAAGGCAGTCATGCAGGCCGAAATGGTCCTTCAGACCGCGCGCAACAGAGACCGCCCGAAAGTGCTCGGGCTGGATCTCGATATTGACGAGACCGCGCGCGCGGGCATCGGCCAGCCAGGTGTTCACCGAGGCGCGCGACAGGCCCATCTTCTGCGCGATATCGCTCTGGGTCAGCCCGTCCTCGTAATAAAGCCAGGCGGCCCAGAGGAGCGCATCGTCGCCAAAGCGCATCGGCATTTCCGCCAGCACGCCGCTTTCGGGTTTGACCGCCATCAGCTTGCCCCCCGTGCCAGGCGAGCGGTGAGGCCTTCGCGCAGGCCCTGGAGGATGATCACGGCCGAGGCCGCGCCGGGGTCGATATGGCCCAGTGTCCGGCTGCCAAGCCGCGCGGCACGGCCAAGGGCTGCAACCATGGCGCGGGTGGCATCACGGCCCTCGCTTGCTGCGGCTTCGGCGGCGGCAAGGGCGGCCAGCGGGTCGGGGCCGGCGGCGGCAACTGCACGCGCAGCAGGCCGCCAGGCGTCGAGCATGGTCTTGTCGCCGACGCCCGCCTTGCCGCGCCGTGCGATTCCGTCATGGAAGGCGGTGACCAGTTCGGGGATGCGGGCGGCGGGAATGCTGTCCATGCCGCTGAAAAGCTGCCCGGCGCTCAGGAAGGCCGAGGCGTAAAGCGGCCCGGTGGTGGCGCCCACCGCGTCGAGAAAGCTCTCGGCGGCGATGGGGAACAGCTCGCCCGCGCCCTTGCCCTCGCGGGTTGCGGAGACGAGCGCCCGGGTCAGGGCGGCAAAGCCTTCGGCCATGGAATTGCCGTGGTCGCCATCGCCGATGGCGCCATCAAGTGCTCCAAGCGCCGCGCGTGCCTCGCCGATCCGCAGCGAGACGGTGCGGAACAGGTCGGTCACATCTGCGGCGCTCAGATCGGTCATTTCAGGCCAGGCGTTTCAGCGCGGCATCCGCCAGCGTGGTCAGGATCAGGCAGCAAGAGGTCGCGCCGGCATCCGGCACCCCGCGAGACCGTTCGCCCAGCCGGCTGGCGCGGCCGATCTTTGCCACCAGATCGACGGTGGAATCGCGGCCTTTGATCGCAGCGTCAGACATGGCGGAAAGTGCGGGGGCAAGGCCCTGAGCTTTCGCCGCGTCAAAGGCTTCGACTGCGGGCACAAGGCAATCGATCAGGGTCTTGTCACCGACCTGGGCCGAACCGGTCCGGCGCACCCCCGCAAGGGCGGCATTCAGCACATCCGCAAAGCCATCGGCATCAAGACCCGGGCGGCCCGCAACCTCATCGGCCATCCCCTGGAACATGAAGCCATAAAGCGGGCCCATCGAGCCGCCGATCTCGCTCATCAGCACATCCGAAAGGATCCGCAGCGCCTGATCAAAGCTGGCATCCTCCGGGATCCGGTCTGCGGCGCGGCCAAAGCCCTTGGCCATATTGATCCCATGGTCGCCATCGCCGATCAGCCCGTCGATCTCCGACAGATGCGCTTTGTTGGCGACGATCACCGCGGCGATCTCGCGGACGATCCCGGCGCTGCCCGCCACCGGCACGGATGCGCCGGTGAGGGTGACATTCTTTGCGACCGTGGCGGTGGTGGTCGTGGCACTGGCCGCATGGCGACCATGGGCCACCCCTGCGTTTTTCGGCGCGGCCACCGCACCGGTGGCCATGCCGGGCGCATCTGCTGCGAGATCGAGGAGCTCTTTCAGTTCACCATCCAGCGCCATCACCGTCAGCGTCGCCCCGACCATCTCAAGCGAGGTGAAGTAATTGCCGACGAAAGCCTTGTGAACATGGATGCCCTTGGCATCCAATTGGCTCTCGATCCGGTCATAGAGCACGTAAAGCTCATTGATCGGCGTCGCGCCAAGGCCCGAAAGCAGCACCGAGACCTCGGCGCCCTCCTGCAGCCCGTGATCGCCCAGCACGATCTCCAGCATGTCATCGGCCACCGCATCGGCGGTTTTCAGCGCCTCGACCCGGACGCCGGGCTCGCCGTGATGGCCGATCCCGACCTCCATCGTGCCGGGCTCGATTTTGAAATTCGGATGGCCGACAGCGGGCAGGGTGCAGGGTCCAAGGCCGACACCAACCGAGCGGCAGGCATCGATTGCCTTTTGTGCGGCCTGGATCACCTCGGAAAGCGAGCCGCCTTTCGCCGCTTTCGCGCCGCCGATCTTCCACATGAAGATCTCGCCCGCGACGCCGCGCCGGCGCTCACGCTCGGCCAGCGGTGCCGAGCAAACATCGTCATTGGCAACGACCGTGGCGACCTCGATCCCGTCCGGGGTCACCATCTCTTTCGCCATGCGCACATTCATATTGTCGCCGGCATAATTGCCGTAGAGCACCGCGACCCCGGCGCCGCCATCGGCTGCGCGGATCGCGTCGGCAAAGCTTTTGGCGGTCGGCGAGGAGAAGAGCTCTCCCACCGCCACCGCATCGACCAGATTGCGGCCGGTATAGCCGATAAAGGCCGGCTCATGCCCCGATCCGCCGCCGGTCACGATGCCGACACGGCCCGGCTGCGGTGCCGCCGTCGAGACGACCACACGCGGATTGTCGGGATCAAGCCGCACAAGATCGCGATGTGCACGGACAAATCCCGCGACGGTTTCATCGACGATATCGTCGGGGTTGTTGAGGAAGCGTTGCATATCTGATCCCGTTTTCCGTTCGCAGCCAGGCCGTCTCCTTGCCCCGCGCAGGCTGCGCGGTCCGGCCGGATTTCGGACTGAGCTGGTCTCCTCCGGACGGCGGGCTGCAAAGCTGCCGGCCCCGTCCTGAGCCTGTTTTTTCGTGCCTGCTGATTTTTGTCAAGTCACAACTGAAAAATGTCAGATTGCTTTGGGCGCGCGCCAAGGGCGCAAATATCCTTGCTGCCAGTGCCCCTGTAATTGCGCTCTTTTGCACAGATCGCCCGTGTTCCGGACCATTGCCTTCTCCATCTCGCGTGGGTCCGGATCGAACCCCCACAGCGCCGGGGCGCGGGTGAATGCGGCCGGGAGATGTGAGAGATAGTTCAATACGCTTACGGGTGAAGCCAGCCCGGGCCTGTTGCGGAGTTCCTGCGCGAACCAGACGATTTCGACGGAGTCGATCTGATCGCGCCGCTTATCTGCGATGTGGCAGTCTTTGCGGATCGTGCGCAGAACCTGGGTCTTTGTCTTCCCGATAACCTTCACGGATTGCTCGACATACCTGGCTATGGCATCCCCGAGAGTCTTCCGCTGTATCCGCGTGGTCTTCAGCTTAAGACCTTCGGCGATCACATCGTCAATTTCGACTTCGGTTTTCTTCGCCAGGGCTTTCGCGGTTATCCTCCGGTCGAAAGAGCGCGTTTCCTGGACGCCGTGGCCCCGCCTTGTGATCTGCGCTACATACGCAGTTGTAACGTCCTTCCTGGGGCGTCCCACAATCGTCACCATGCAGGACACCAGGCGTTTTCCGTATGACTCCGTGTCATGCAGCATTCCGAAATGGGCAAAAACAGGCCTGAGCAGGCAAAAAATGAGAAGATGCGTATGACTGAAAAAATGCCAAAAATTATCGATAAATCAGGCGTTTACGGCAGTCACCGGCTATCTGTCGCCCCTATGATGGATTGGATGTTTTTCTTTTTTAAATCAGTATGTTGATCTCTATCGTGTGCAATTCATGTTCATGCTTTGATCGCAGAATTTCGTGGTCTGGCGGGATGCAGCGCAGTTCTCGACCCTGAGTTAGATTGGAATCTGACTAAAGGATGACGAGTCTTCGTCCGCGACGTGCGTCGATAGGAGCATGAGAGCGGGTGCCCGCAAGGAAAGAGGAGGATGAGGGGCGTAGGACGACGATGTCTTCTGCGCCCGGAGGCCGAGCACAACCTTTGAACAGGGCTATAGCCTCAGCGCCTGCGGGCACACGTGTCAGCGCGGAGGGATCGGTCGCCCTCGGAGAGCTTATATTTTGCTGGTTCTGCCCGTCAGGGCGTCGTGCAAATCCCGAACCTTGCGGTTGAGCGCGATCATCTCTTCTGCGGCCATGCCCGCCTTTGTAAACAGGGCTTCACCAAGGCAACGGCTCTCGCTCTTCAACGCTGCCCCGCGCGGGGTCAGCGCGACCGAGACACTGCGCTCGTCATCCGGGCGGCGGGTGCGGGTGACCAGACCGGCTGCCTCCAGCCGCTTGACCAGCGGCGTGATCGTGCTCGGCTCCAGATCCAGTCGCGCCGCAATCGCGCCGACGCCGCGGCCGTCCTCCTCCCAAAGCACGCTCAGCACCAGATATTGCGGATAGGTGATCCGCAGCTGGTCGAGCAGCGGCTTGTAGAGCCGGTTGATCGCCATGGAGGTCGCATAGAGCGAGAAACAGAGCTGGTCTTCGAGGGTCAGATCATGGGCCATGAGGCTGATTATCACGAAATTCGTTATCGCGACAACAAAAAGCTGGACAGGGTCGGGCGCGTGACCTAGTGAATATTATCACAATAAATATTATCGAGAAATAGAAAGAAGGGCGACCATGTCAGTCCAGGTTCTCTATCGCACCAAAGCCACCGCAACCGGCGGCCGTGAGGGGCAGGCCCGCAGTGAAGACGGCAGGCTCGAGGTTGTGCTGTCGACGCCGAAGGAACTCGGCGGTGCCGGCGGCCCGGGCACCAATCCCGAACAACTCTTCGCAGCAGGCTATGCCGCCTGCTTCCTCGGCGCACTGAAAGTCGTGGCGGGGCAGCACAAGGTGAAGCTTCCCGCTGGCGCAGCGATCACGGCCAGTGTCGGGATCGGGCCGCGCAGCGAAGGCGGGTTCGGCATCACGGCGGATCTGGAGGTCAGCCTGCCGGGCATTGCGCGCGAAGAAGCGCAAAAGCTGGTCGAGGCCGCGCATCAGACCTGTCCCTATTCCAACGCCACCCGCAACAATGTCGAGGTCGGTCTGACCCTGGTCTGAGCAGAAGTCCCCGACGTATCCGCGACAGCCGCAGCCCGGCTGTCGCCTCGCCCGCCAGACATCGGCGGTGGCCTTCAACCAACATCATCTCAGGAAAACACCATGTTCGGTATCTCTCCCCTGGGCTGGCTGCACACGCTTGGCAGCCTGCCGGCCATTCCGCTTGCGATTTGGATGCTTGCCCGCCACGGGAGGATCGTGCCCCGATC
The DNA here is from genome assembly GCF_016405985.1 of Paracoccus sp. IB05. Classification (GTDB taxonomy): domain Bacteria; phylum Pseudomonadota; class Alphaproteobacteria; order Rhodobacterales; family Rhodobacteraceae; genus Pseudogemmobacter. Next base: position 57,935 of record NZ_JAEFCF010000003.1, on the reverse strand, counting down.
CGGTGCGGGTGTGGCCTGGTTCATCTTCATGGCGATCGGCGGGCTGACGGTCTTTCTGATCGCAAAACAGCCGGTCAGCATCGGGGTTGGCATCGTGACCCTGGTGCTGCTTGTCGCAGGCTATACGGTCGGGCACGTATCGGCACTTGGCCGCGCCGCTCGCTACCTTGAGACCATCTTTCTGAGTTTGACAGTCTTCCTGTTGCTGGTGCCGTCGGTCAACGAGACCCTGACCCGGGTGCCAAATGGCAATCCCATCGCGAAGGGACCGGAATCGCCGATCCTGTTGGGCGCGCTCGGCACGCTGCTCGTCCTGCTCGTCGTCGGGTTGACGGCGCAGATTCTGCATCTGCGCCGCTCCGGAAGTAACTTCGACGCCGTGCCGCGTTAAGACTTAAGCGCGCGCCCTGTCCGGCCTCAGCCTTTGAACAAGGCCACGGCATCGGCGCCTGCGGGTACGCGCATGGGTGCGGTCGGGTCGGTCGCGACGCGCCAGATCGCCGCAGCCACATCTTCCGCTCTGGTCAGCTCATCTTCTGACCCGCCGGCCAGCCGCGCAAAGACCGCCTGAACCATCTCGGCATAGGGTTCCGGGAAGCCGCCAGCCTGCGTCAGGCGTTCGCGGGCATTGGCGCCAAAGGCGGTGCCCGGCGCCTGGCCCGGCAACACGACATGGGCGCGGATCCCGAACGGAGCGAGCTCCAGCGCCATCACCGCGGTCAGCGCATTCACGGCCGCCTTGCTGGCGGTATAGACCGACAGCAGGTCGTAATTCTTCAGCGTCACGCTGGAGGTCACGTTGATGATCACCCCCGCGCGGCGTGTGCGGAACTGCGGCAACACGGCCTGGATCATGGCGATGGTGCTGAAGGTGTTGGTCTCAAAGATGTCGCGCACGACGTGGATCGGTGTGCCTTCAACCGCGTTCAGCCAGCCGATACCGGCATTGTTCACCAGCACGTCGATCTCGCCTGCGGCTGCCACCGCTGAGGCGATGCTTGCGGCGTCGGTGACGTCCAGTGGCAGGATCGTCAGCCGGTCGGAGGCAGGAAGAAGATCAGCATTCGGCGTCCGCATCGTGGCGATGACTTTCCAGCCTTCTGTCAGGAAGTGCCGAGCGGTTTCCAGGCCGAAGCCCGAGGAGCAGCCGGTGATCAGAATGGTGGGCATGGGGAAGTCCTTTCTCTGTTGCCCTCCCGATCTAGCCATCCCGTAGTCGACGACCTATAATCCGAAGTCCTGGATGATTTATCGAAAGTCCACACTGAGCTCGCCATGACCGATCCGCTGACCCAGATCGTGACCTTGCTGCGTCCCGGCGCGCCCTATGCCAAGATCGCCAGCGCTTCTGGTGCCTGGCGGGTGCGCCGGGATGAGGACAGCATCGTCTTCTACAACCTGACCCTTGCGGGGCGGGCGCTGCTTGAAGTGGACGGGCGCCCGCCGATCCTTCTTGAGGAGGGCGACTTTGCGCTGATCCCGGCCGCCAAGCGCTTCACGATCTCAAGCCCTGATCCCGTCCTGCCGAAGGGGCAGTTCTCCGTGCCTGTGCTGCTTGCGCCCGGGCAGGTGCGCATCGGTGATCCTGATCTGCCTGTCACGACGCAGCAGCTTGTCGGCCACTGCACCTTTGGCGCGCGGGATGCCGCGCTGCTGCTGACGCTGCTCCCCGATCTGGTTGTGATCCGTGGCGAGGCGCGGCTCGCGATGCTGATCCGCTTGGTTGCCGATGAGGCGCGGGCGGTGCGGCCGGGCCGCGAGGTGGTGCTGGAACGGCTGCTGGAAGTTCTGCTGATCGAGGCTTTCCGCGCATCCAGAGGCATCACGGCCCCGCCAGGCCTGTTGCGGGGGCTTGGTGATCCGCATCTGTCCACCGCCTTGCGCGCCATGCACTCCGATCCGGCGCGATCCTGGACGGTGGCGGAACTGGCCCGCTCTGCGGGCCTGTCACGTTCCGCCTTCTTTACTCGGTTCGAGCGCGAGCTCGGGCTTGCCCCGATGGCCTATTTGACCGGCTGGCGGATGAGCCTCGCCAAGGACCGGCTGCGGCGAGGGGACGGCAGTCTGGCGGAGATCGGCGCGGCCCTGGGTTATGGCTCGGCCAGCGCATTCAACACGGCTTTTGCCCGCGAGGTCGGTCAGCCGCCGGGACAATATGCGATGTCGGTCTCTCGGTTGGTGCCCGAGGATGTGCCGGTCTGAGGAAGGACGCGTCCTGCTCGGCCTCAAGAGCCCGGTCGAGAGCCATTGATGCCGCATAGCGTCGTTCTTTGAAGTGGTCGTTTGCTCAAGCGCGGCGAGGGGGCGTAGTTTCTCGTAAAGGGTTTGAATGATAAAGGCTTACGAACCCACTTCGTCGTAAGCGCGGCGGTGTTCCCTTATGGTCTGCAGGTTGTCACGGACCCAGAAGTTGAACCCCTCAAGGGCGCGCAAGGCGCCGATACCCATGTCGGTCAGTTCATATTCGACGCGTGGCGGTACTTCCGGGAAATAATACCGGGCAACCAGCCCATCGCGCTCAAGGTTGCGCAGCGTGAGTGTCAGCATACGCTGCGTCACGCCAGCGACTTCCTTCTTCAGCGTTGAGAAGCGGAGCCGATGTCCCTCTGCGAGTGAAAGCCGCCAGAGCACCGGAACAGTCCACTTGTCACTCAGCAGCGCACAGACCCCGTTTGATGCAACGGGTCGAAACACCCGGCTATCCCCGGACCCTCGCGGCGCGTCGGCATGAATCTGTTCGTCCAAGGGTATCATTCTTGTGCCTGATGCAGTAAAATGTGCCGTCTTCCGGCGGGTTTACGTCGGTATATATGGATAGCCCTTGTTCCATGCGAGGGTATCCCATGACCAATGATAAAAGACCCATTCTGGTTTTCGGCGCCACCGGGCGGCAGGGAGGATCCGCCGCCAGGGCATTGCTGAGGGCAGGGCGGCCTGTTCGAGCGCTTGTCCTGGACGCCACGGGTACCGCATCTCTGACGCTGCGGGATGCAGGCGTTGATCTTATCCAGGGCTCATTCGAGGACAAGGATGTCATCCGCTCTGCCATGAAAGATGCCTATGGTGTCTTCAGCGTATTGCCGGGGAACCTGGCCGCTGAAGACGAAGTTCGCTATGGGATCGCGATTGCGGATATCGCAGCCGAAACCGGCATCGAGCATCTCCTCTACTCCTCGGGAGCCAGCGCGGGAGATGTGCTGACGGGCGTGCCGCGCTTCGACGCCAAGCCCCGCATCGAGGCGCATGTCCGCGCCCTTCCCATCACGGTCACCATCATCCGGCCGATGATCTTCATGGAGATGCTGGTGCGGCCGGGCTTCGGACTGGATCAGGGCCGGCTGGTGTCGCTGATCCGGCGGGATCAGGCGATCCACCTGACCGCGGTGGAAGATATCGGCAAATTTGCTGCCGCCGTGTTTGCCGACAGGGCTCGTTTCGGCGGTAAGACCATGAAGATCGCCAGCGACCGCGTGACAGGACGCGAACTGGAACTGGCGTTCTCTGAGGCTGCGGGTCGTCAGATCACCTATGAGCGCTTCCAAGATGATGTTCTCTCCGCAAACGCGGACCTCGCGCATATGGCGAAGAGCCTGGAAGACGGCCCACTTTCAGAAGGGGTTGACCTTGATGCCATGCGCGAGATCAACCCGGAACTGCTCAGCCTGCGTTCCTGGCTCGCGGGAAGTGGGCGTGCGGCGCTTGAGCAGGCTCTGGGAACCACAGGCTGACGGTAGCAAGTGCCGGGCGACACAGAGTGACGAGAGCTGGAGCGGCTCTGCGACCTGGTGGACATAAAGCCTTGTTCCGCAAGTCAGCACCGGAGGTTGGTGCAGCAAAGCTTCGGCCTCAGGCTTGACCTTCGTCCCGAATCGTAACATGTATAGTTACATGAAGCGTGACAGCCGTCTCTCCTCCGTCCTCCATGCTTTGCTGCATATGGCAGAGCATGAGGGGCCGATGACTTCTGAGGCCCTGGGGAAGTGCCTCGGGGCCAATCCCGTCGTCGTGCGCCGTACGATGGGGCTCTTGCGCGAGGCGGGGCTGGTCTCGGCCGAGCGGGGGCATGCGGGTGGCTGGCGCATCAGCGCCGATCTGAAGACCGTCAACTTGCGCCAGTTGCATGCGGCACTGGGCGAGCCCGCGATCTTCGCGATCGGCAACCGCAACGAAACCCCGGAATGCCTTGTGGAGCAGGCGGTGAATGCCGCGCTCGACAAGGCCTTCCTCGAGGCGGAGGCGCTGCTGCTCGACCGCTTCGCCGATGTAACCCTCGCCGATCTGGCCGCCGATTTCGCGCGGCGGCATGCGGAAAGGCGCGCAAGCAAGGATTAGACCAGATGCAGGACGTGATCGTGATCGGGGGCAGCTACGCCGGAATGGCAGCCGCCCTGCAGCTTCTGCGTGCCCGGCGCAAAGTGCTGATCATCGACGCCGGCGAGCGGCGCAACCGGTTTGCCAGCCATTCACATGGTTTTCTGGGGCAGGACGGGGTCGATCCGGCGGTCATCCATGCGAATGCCCGCAATCAGCTGACGGCCTATGCGACGCTGGAATGGATGGAGGGCAGGGTAATCGCCGCCTCGGGCCGGAAGGACGATTTCATGGTGGAGACGGCTGGGGGGAGCCAGCATCGCGGGCGCCGCCTGCTGTTCGCGACCGGGGTGCGGGATGAGCTACCCGCGATCCCGGGGCTGGCGGATCGCTGGGGGCGGTCTGTGTATCATTGTCCCTATTGCCATGGCTACGAGCTGAACCAGGGCCGCATCGGAGTCATCGGCACGGGACCGATGTCGGTCCACCAGGCGCAACTGCTGCCGGAATGGGGTGAGACGACCCTGTTCACCAACGGCGTCACACCCCTTGATGCCGGGGCGGAAGCGGATCTGGGCCGTCGCGGAGTCACAGTCGAGCGGCAGCCGATCACCGGGATCGAAGCGGAGGCAGAGGTGGTGCTGACCGACGGGCGCCGCCTGAACTTCGCGGGTCTGTTCACCGCGCCACGCTGCGCGCCGGCCAGCGATCTGGCGGCAAAGATGGGCTTCAGGCTGATCGAGACACCGATGGGCCTGCAGATCGCGACCGGAGAGGCGAAGGAGACCGATCTGGCCGGCGTCTTCGCCTGCGGCGATGCGGCCCGAGTGCCGCATTCGGTGTCGCTGGCGGTGGGCGATGGCGCCTGGGCGGGCGCGCAGCTCCACCGCTCGTTCGTCTGGCCGGAAGGCTGATCGCTGTGATTTCGCAGGTTCGATATTCAAGGAGGCTACCATGACCGACGCCGATCCCCGCGCGCATTGGGATGAGATCTACTGCACGAAGCGCAGCACGTCGTCGGGACAGCCGAGCAAGCTGCTGGTGCAGATTACGGAGGGGCTGACCCCGGGGCGATCTCTCGATCTCGGCTCGTCGAATGGCGACGATGTCGTCTGGCTTGCGACGCAGGGCTGGCAGGCGCTCGGGGTCGACATCTCGGGCGTCGCCTGCGACCGCGCAACGGCCCGCGCGGCCTCGCTTGAGCTGCAGGGCCACGCCCGGTTCGAGGCGCGGGATCTGGGGCAGGGCCTGCCGGACGGCTCCTTCGATTTGATCACTGCGCTTTATTTTCAAAGCCATGTCGATCTGCCGCGCGCTCGGGTGCTGCGGGAGGCAGCCGGACGCGTCGCGCCTGGCGGCTATCTTCTGATCGTATCACATGCCGCGCCGCCACCCTGGGCGAGTGCAGAGATGCTGGCGAAGGCCGACCCCTTCCCAACGGTGGAAGAGGAATTGGAGGTAATCGCTGATGCGCCAGAGGATTGGGTCATTCGGAAGGCCGAGAAGGTCTCGCGCTTCGGAAAAGGCCCGGATGGCACATCAGCTGAGCTTTGGGACAACCTGGTCTGGCTGCAGAGATGCGCCGCTTGACGAAAAGGCAGCGACGGGAGGCGGGCTTTCAGGACGAGGTCCGCTGAGGCGCTGTTGCCAGAAGCTGCACCTCCACAGGCATCGGGGATGTGCTCACGGAGAAGACGGCCTCGATCGCAGCGATGCGGGGCGAAGCGGTCATTGAGCTTCAAGATAGCCTATCTGATGGGGCTAAGCTGGTCGTGAAGGGGGTAATCTGCGCATGGCCTTGACCGGATGCCGCATTATGCTCGCCGTGCCGGTTGACCTGAAATATAGAGGAGAAGCTATGGCACTACTGGCAACTCTCCTCGCTTCGGCAGTCAGCTTTATGGGAATGGGCCGCCGCCGCCCTGGCCATTCTCCGTAGCAAAAAGCTCAGGAAGCTCGGTGGGGCCGCATCGGTGGAAGAGAGGCTGAACCGCTTTGGTTTCTGTTGCGCCCTCTTGTCTGTCGGCCTGCTGATTGTTGTCATCGTCCTCGGACGCTTGTTCGAGAGTATCTGACTGCTGTTAGGGCGCGGCTCAACGTATTCAGTGAGAGTGTTCGGTCTTTGTGTATGGCTGATCCGGTCTATGCTTCATCGAAAATAAGCATGGTGGACGATCTCCAAGGAAATACTGGATGAGCTGCGGAAGGGCGTTGAACGCCCCGAACTTTTTCGACGATACCGGGCTGAAGAAAGAGCTGAAGTTACGGCTCATGGAACGGATATTCTGGATCAACGCGTCGCACAAACCTACGACCGTCAGCTATGGCCCGGAGAAACATGCTGCACTGCAGCGACCAGCAGGGATCACTGGACGCAGGGGGCGGCCAGAGTTTGGCAAGCTCGGCCCCTGCCGATGCTGCATGGCCGCATTTCTGGAAGCCGACATTCGACTAGCACCGCAGCGAAATCGCGGCCAAGATCGCAGGTCTGTGGAACACTTCTGCCGTTGATCTGGTCACTCTCCAGCAGGTGCGATCACCAGTTGAGAGGCGATGAAATCAACACATATGCGGGCTTTCGGTGACAGGTTGCAGCTGGACGGCCAGATCGCCTTGGACTCGACGCTGCCTGATGCCGCGCCCTCGAGGATAGCGACCACACATTCTCGATCCATTTGTTCGCGCACTGCAAAAACAGGAAGGCAGGCTAACCCTGATCGGCCGCTACCATGACGATCAGGGGTTCTATGGTGCTGGCAACGGCCGTGCCAGGCATGTTGATAGGGCGGGCAAGCGACCATTCCTCCAGTCGCCCGGTCGCAGGCTGGCGACGGAGGAGGCAACAGTATTGGGCCAAGTTGTGGATCGCGCACCAACGGTGTTTCTGCTTCTGTTCGGCAGGCCGCTTTCCTTGTCGGTCCTGGTGACCGGCGTTCTGCTGCTTCTGATCACCTTGCCGCAGTGATTGTGACAGGTGAAGGTGCCGCGAGGTAGCACATCCTATGACCTTGCCAGAGTTTGTTCACGCCAGACTGATCCGGCGCGCGGGTTCAGGCGTATAAGATAACCAAGATAAGAATCCGACGCGCAGAAACACCCAGAGCCCGCCAGCGCGAAGCCGAGCACCTTCACCCTGCCACGCGCTACTGAGCCGCAACATGAAAGGTTCCCCATGCTGAATGTGATTTTGCTCTACACGGTGACGGCGACAGTCTTCCTGGGGCTCGACATGCTGGGCATCCGCTACATCGTGCGCCCGGTGTTCGAGCCGCATGTCGGACATCTGTTCGCCTCGCCCTTGCGGCTGGGACCGGCGGCGGTGTTCTACCTGTTCTATGTCGCCGGGCTTTTGCTGTTCGTCTCCTGGCCCGCGTTGAAGGCAGGGGCGCCAATGCAGGCGCTTTGGTATGGGGCGCTCCTTGGCGCGATGTGCTATGGCACCTATGAGATGACGAATTATGCCACCCTGGCTGACTGGTCCTGGAAGCAGGTTGTAGTGGACGGGCTTTGGGGCACATCCCTGACCGGATTTGCCGCCTGGGCGGGGGTGGCAGCGCTTAGCGGTCGGGTTTCCTGACCGCAAGGCGCGCGGTCAGACGCAGCGACAGCGCATAGGGCAGCAATCTCAGCAACTTCATCGCAAGCGTAAAGCGCTTCGGGAAATGTAGTTCGAACGCGCGGGTCTGCAGCCCCCGGATTACGGCCTGCGCCGCTTCCTGGGGCGTGACAATGGCGGGCATGTTGAATGCGTTCTTGTCGGTCAGCCTTGTGCTGACGAAACCCGGACAGACCAGCCGTACATCGACGCGCGGGGCCAACTCGACCCGGAGGCTTTCAGCGAGGTTGTTCACCGCCGCCTTGGTTGCGCTGTAGGGCTGGCCTGCCGGCAATCCCAGATAGCCCGCGACAGATCCGAACAGAACCAGCTGGCCCCCATCACAGATCAGCGGCGGGGTCAGGCGGGCGACATCAAGGCTGCCGAGGAGGTTCACCGTCACCAGCCGCGCAGTCGCCTCGGGGTCGAGGTCGGCAATCAGGCCGGGATCGTAAAGCGCCGCAGTGCAGATCACCGCATCGAGACTGCCCGGCGTGATGCCGGCACAGGCCACATCAAGCGCGCCCGGCGTCGCAAGGTCGAGAGGCAGAACCTGTGCCCCGCCACAGCCTGCAGCGAGTGCTTCAAGCGCGATCGCGTTGCGCGCCGACAGGATCAGCGTCGCGCCCTCTTGTGTAAAGGCGCGGGCGAGGGCCGCGCCGATCCCCTCGCTCGCCCCGATGATCCAGACGGTTTTGCCGCTGAGCCCCATCGGCTCAGATCCGGAACAGCGGTTGCAGCAGGCGCGGGATCATCGCGCGGAACCGCAAAGGCGCATCGGTTGCGGCCAGACAGATGCAGGGGCCTTCCATCCCGGCCATGGGCTGATGGTCGATCTCATCGCCAGCGGTCTCAACATCACCCACGCCAAAGCGCCCCTCGCTGTCCGAGAAACTGCCCTGCAGCACCAGCGTCAACTCCAGCCCGCCATGACTGTGCTCGGGCACAGCCCGGCCTGCCGGGATGTAAAGGAGGCGCAACGACCCCTCCCGATCCGCCGAAAGGATCTGCTGGCGGATGCCGCCGCCCAGCATCCGCCATTTCGGTGGCTGGCCGCCCAGCGCCTGCATCACCGGTGCAGGAAAGATGCCCGAGCGTGCAATCGGTGCGCTTGGCGGAGACGTATCCTCCAGCGCGGCAAGCAGCCGTTCCTTCGCGCCGGAGCTCATGGCGCTCGGTGCTACGCGGTCGAGTAGCGCGCCACCCAGTATCTCGGCCGCCTCGGCACGTGCCCGGCAAGCGTCGCAAAGCGACAGATGCGCCGCGACGACAACCGAAAACGCATGCGGCAGATTGCCGGTGACATAGGCGTCCAGCAGGTGGTCAGAAATGTGATGCGTGATCTCGGTCATGGCTGCCTCAGATCTTTCAGGTCGCGCCGCAGTCGTTCCAGCCCCAGGCGGATCCGGGATTTGATCGTGCCCAGCGGAAGGCCGGTCATCTCGCTGATGCGGCTGTGCGGCAGATCCTCGAAATAGGCCTGTTCCAGTACCTTCGCCTGATCGGGCGACAGTGCTTCCAGCGCGCGGCGCAGCATCGATGCCTCTTGCCCGAGCGCCAGGATCTGCGGCGCATCGGGCTCCGATCCTTCGGGTTCTGCCAGCGGATCGGGTTCGGGCGGCGGCTTGCGGCGGGCAAGATCGATGCGGCGATTGCGGGCGATGCGGTAGATCCAGGCGCTGGCTTCGGCGCGGTGCGCATCGAACTGCGCGGCCTTGTGCCAGACCGTCAGCATGACATCCTGGACAACATCCTCGGCGCTGCCGTCACGTAATCCGCCCCGGATCAGCATGGCCTTCAGCCTTGGGCCGAAATGGTCGAAAAGCTGCAAAAAGGCCGTGCGGTCGCGGCGGTCGCGCACGGCAAGCAGCCATAGGGTTGGCTGCGTCGGGCTGGTCTTGTCATTGGACAAAAAGCCGTTCTCCTCGGATGCCGGTCGCGCATCGCCATGATGCATTGCGCCCCTGCTCTCGGGCGGCGCTATCACATTCTGGCTGCTGCGGTCATCTTGCATCATGGAATGGAATACGCTGCAGCTCACGGATCAGATCACCGCGTCACAGAATTTGCCGGTGCAGGAGATTTTTACGTCGGGTGATGATCTGTTACCCTGGGGGTTGCGTATTCCTCTCGGACAGGACCGAAGGAGACCGCCTTGCCCTTTGACGCATCCCGCGGCGCACCGCAGAAGATCGCCATTATCGGCGGCGGCATTTCCGGCCTGTCTTCGGCCTGGCTGCTGTCGCGCCACCATCAAGTCACGCTCTATGAGGCGGCCCCGCGCTTGGGCGGCCATGCCCGTACCGTGATGGCCGGGCGGCGTGGCGATGTGGCGGTCGATACCGGCTTTATCGTCTTCAATTACGCCAATTACCCGCATCTGACGGCGATGTTTCGCGATCTGGATGTGCCGGTGCAGCGCAGCGACATGAGCTTTGGTGTTTCGCTGGATCATGGCCGCCTGGAATATGCGCTGCGCTCGCTGGATGCGGTTTTCGCGCAGCGCCGGAACCTGTTGCGCCCCCGCTTTCACCGGATGATCCGTGACATCCTGCGCTTCAACGCGCAGGCCGAGGCGTCCGCGCGGGGCCGCCCCGAACTGACCATTGACCAGTTGATCCGGGACTTGGGCCTCGGCGCGCGGTTTCGCGACCAGTATCTTTATCCGATCTGCGGCGCGATCTGGTCGACACCTGCGCGCCAGATCGGTGCCTTCCCGGCAGAAGCACTTTTGCGCTTCATGTCCAATCATGCGCTGATGTCGCGTGGCGGTCAGCATCAGTGGTGGACGGTTTCGGGAGGCAGCATCAGCTATGTGACCCTGCTCAGGGATCGGCTGGCGGCGGCAGGGGTCAGCCTGCGGCCAGCGACCCCGGTCCGTGCGATCACGCGCAGCGATACCGGGGTGGTCGTTCAGACCGACGGCACGGCAGAGAGCTTCGACCACGTGGTTATGGCCTGCCATGCCGATCAGGCGCTGGCCTTGTTGAGTGACCCGTCGGGGGCTGAGACTGCCGCCCTGGGCGCGGTGCGGTTCCAGGACAACCGCTCCGTGCTGCATGCCGATCCGCAAGTGATGCCAACCTGCCGCAAATGCTGGAGCTCGTGGATCTACCGCGATGACGACCCGGCTGCGGGCAAGGCTGTTGGCGTCACCTATTGGATGAACCGGCTGCAATCGCTGCCCGAGGAGGATCCGCTTTTCGTCTCCCTCAACCCCGGCACGACCATCGACCCGGCGCTGATCTATGAAGAGACGGTCTATCGCCATCCGGTTTTCGACCATGCCGCGCTGAATGCCCAGACCGCTTTGCGGGGGATGCAGGGCCAGCGGCAGACCTGGTTTGCCGGTGCCTGGCTGCGCAATGGCTTCCACGAGGATGGATTTGCCAGCGCCATGCGGATCGCCCACCAGCTTTCGCCCGCGAGGGTTTGAGGGATGGGTGATCTCGCATCCACCCTCAGGGGGGGAGAGGTGCTGCACCTGACGGCAGATGTCAGCCATGCCAGACGTGGTGCGCTGCGCCACGCCTTCCGCTACCGCGTGGATTATCTGCTGCTCTCGCCCGAGGCTGTCCGCCCGCAGGGCCTGTTCCGGCTGGGCCGACTGGGGCTATTCAGCTTTCATCAGCCCGACCATGGCGGCAGGCGCAAGGCGGGCGCCGGGGCGGCCTGGGCATGGGCGGCGCTGGAACAGGCTGCGCTGACACGCGATGGCACAATGACCCTCGCGCTGATGGCGCAGCCACGTTTTCTCGGCTTCTGGTTCAATCCGGTCAGCTTCTGGATGGTCCTGCGCGGCCCGGATCTGCTGGCCGTCATTGCCGAGGTCAACAATACCTTCGGCCAGCGTCATTCCTATCTGTGCCACCTGGAAGATTTCGCTCCGATCCGCCCCGAAGACCGGCTGAGCACTGCAAAGCTGTTCCATGTCTCGCCTTTTCAGGATGTTGCGGGCGGATACGAGTTCCGCTTCACAGTGACCAACGACAGGTTTGCGATTTTGATCCGGCAGATCAACGGCGCGGAGGGTCTGCTCGCAACCCTGCAAGCGATACCCCGCCCCCTGCGCCAGCCCGCGCTGCTTGGCGCCGCCTTGCGCCGTCCGGGAGGGGCGCTGCGGATCGTCGTTCTGATCTACTGGCAGGCCCTGCGCCTGCGACTGAAGGGCGCCACCTATCGCCGCCTGCCCGTGCCCCCGGATGAGGAAATCAGCTGATGAGCCTGCTTAGAAACCGCTTTCTCGCCTCGCTTGAGGGCATCCGCCACGGGCGTCTTGCCCTGACCACCCCCGAAGGCCACCGCCACCAGTTTGGATCCGATGGCCCCGAAGCCGCGATCCATATCACCGACTGGGCCATGCTGTCCGCGCTGGCGCAGCGCGGCGATGTCGGATTTGGCGAGAGCCATATCGCCGGTCATTGGGACAGCCCGGATCTCGAGGCGCTCCTGGTGCTCGCGATCCGCAACCTTGACCACCTTGGCGGGCAGGCCCGGCAGGGGCTGCTTTCCGGTCTGCGCTTTCGCCTGACCGACCGGCTGCGCGCGAATTCGCTGACCGGCTCGTCGCGCAACATTCGCGCGCATTACGATGTCGGGAATGAGTTCTACCAGCTCTGGCTCGACCCCGGCATGAGCTATTCCTCGGCGTTGTTTGACGGCACGGATGATCTGGAGACCGCGCAGGCCCGCAAGAATGACCGTATCCTGTCGCGCCTTGCGCCCGGCGAGCGGATCCTCGAAATCGGCTGCGGCTGGGGTGGTTTTGCCGAGGCTGCTGCCAATACCGGCCGCCATGTCACCGGGCTGACGCTGTCCCCTTCGCAAAAGGGCTATGCCGATGCGCGGCTGGACGGGCGCGCCGAGATCCGGCTGCAGGACTATCGTCATGCCAGCGGGCAATACGACAATATCGTCTCGGTCGAGATGATCGAGGCGGTGGGCGAACGCTACTGGCCCGCCTATTTCGCCACGCTGAAAGCCCGCCTCGCGCCCGGAGGCCGGGCGGTCCTGCAGGCGATCACCGTCTCGGACGCGGAATTCTCGGTCTATCGTAAAAGGTCCGACTTCATCCGCCAGCATATCTTCCCCGGCGGCATGTTGCCCAGTCCCGCGATCCTTTCGCATCAGGGCGCAATGGCCGGGCTGGCGCTGCGCCACAGTTTCTCCTTTGGGCAGGACTATGCCCGCACCTGCCGGATCTGGGCCGCCCGCATGGCCGAGGCCGCGCCGCGCATCCACCGTTTTGGCTATGATGCGGCCTTCCTGCGCGGCTGGCGCTATTACCTCGAGGGCTGCGCCGCGACTTTCGCGACGGGGCGGACGGATGTGGTGCAGGTGGAATACAGCCATGCCGATGATATGGCGATGGCGGCATGACGATGCCTGCAATCCTCTGGCTGAGCCGCGACTTCCGCTTTGATGACAACGCGGCACTGTCGGCGGCCTGCGCTGACGGCCCTGTCCTGCCGGTCTTCATTCTGGATGCGGCGACACGGGCGCAAGGTTCGGCCAGCCGCTGGCGGCTGGGGCGGGCGCTTGCCGCCTTTGATGCCGCCTGGGCGGCGCGGACCGGCGAGCATATCACCGTGTTGGAGGGTGAGGCGGCAGCGCTGCTGCCCGCCCTCGCTGCCCGCCTCGGCGCGACGGGCATTCATCAGAATGACTGGCCCGCGCCTGCGCAGCAAAGGGTGCAGGCGGCTTTGCGTGATGCGCTCGGCAGTGGGCCGGTTCGGCTTCACCTGCATTCTGGGCACCTCCTGATCCACCCCTCCCGGATCCGCACCGGCGCGGGCGGCAGTTACAAGGTCTATACTCCCTTCGCCCGTGCCGTGCGGCAGGCCGGGCCGGATCGCCCGCTGGCGGCGCCCGGGCATCTGACAGCACTCCCAGCCATCGGGGAACTGCGCGCGGAGACCCTGAACCTCGCGCCGGATATGTATCGCGGCGCGGCCGTGCTGGCAGAACAAGCGCTGCCCGCAGGCGAGGCTGCTGCATTCGGGCGGCTGGATGATTTCTTTGACCGCGCCAGGGACTACCCCACCCATCGCGACCGCCCCGATATCGAAGCAACCTCGGGGCTTTCCGAGCATCTCGCTTTGGGGGAGATCAGCCCGCGCCGCATCTGGGCCACGGCAAGTCTGCGGGGTGAGGTCGAGCCATCCCTGGCCACAGGCAGCGAGAAATTCCTTTCTGAGGTTTTGTGGCGCGAGTTTGCCTGGCATCTGCTGCTGGCGTTCCCGCAGATGCCGGAGGCGCCCTGGCGTCCCGAATGGGCGGCCTTCCCCTGGGCAGGCGAAAGCCCTGCCGCCACCGCCTGGGCCCGGGCAGAGACGGGCATCGCACTGGTCGATGCAGGTCTGCGCGAAATGCGGGTGACCGGGCGGATGCACAACCGCGTGCGGATGGTGGCGGCAAGCTGGCTCACCAAGCATCTCATGACCGACTGGCGCATCGGGCTGCACCATTTCGCGGACAGTCTGACTGACTGGGACCCTGCGGCCAATGCGATGAACTGGCAATGGGTGGCCGGCTGTGGCCCGGATGCCTCGCCGTTTTTCCGCATCTTTAATCCGGAAAAGCAGGCCGCAACCTTTGACCCCGAAAGCCGCTACCGCGACCACTGGCTGCAAGGCGAGGGCGCGCGGGCCTATGCTGCCACCTTGCCCGCGTCCTGGAACAGTCCCGCCAGATGGAGAAGCGCAGACACTGCGCCCCTGCTGGCCAATGGCCGCAGCCGCGCCCTTGCCGCGCTGGAGCGGTTCAACCACGACAATTGACAGGCTCTGCGCGAAGAAAGGGTGATCCGATGCCACAAAAAACGCTTTCGATCCTGGTTCTGCTGCTGGCGCTGGCCTTTGCCGCCGCGCCGCTGCTTTCCGGGGGCTTCAGGCCGGAGCAGTTTCCCGTCACCGATGCCTGGCCCGCGCAACCAGCGGGATGGGCGTTCTCGATCTGGGGTCTGATCTATCTCGCGCTGATCGTTGCCGCTGTGATTGGTGTCTTACGTGGTGGCCCGGACTGGACGCAGGCGGCAGGACCGCTTGGCATTAGTCTGTCGGTTGGCGTGTTCTGGATCGCGGCAGCCAATCATGTGCCACTGCTGGCGACCGCGATGATCATGGTCATGGCGGGCTTTGCCATTCTGGCCTGGCTGCGCAGTGGGCCCGCGATCTGGCAGCACCTGCCGCTTGGCCTCTATGCGGGATGGCTGACGGCGGCCACCGGGGTGGCCTTTTCGGCGGCGTTGACCGGTTACGGCCTCCTGCCCGCCAGGACGGCTGCAGTTCTGATGCTGTTGGCAGTTCTGGCGGTTGCGGTCGTGATCCTTACGCGCCCGCAGAGCGACTGGACCTTTGCACCTGCGCTCATCTGGGCGCTGATCGGGGTGATCGCGGCGAACGTCGATCCGCTCAATCCGGTGGTGACCGGCATCTGTGGTGCAGGGGTGCTGCTGGTCTCGGTGCTGGCACTGCGCCAGTCGCCCGCGTCATATGGGAGGGTCAGATGACACCGGATGCTGTTCGGCCAGAGATCACCGATCTCATCCTCAGGGTTGCCCTTCGGGACCGTGTAGCCTTTGATCGGCTCTATGCGGCCACGTCGGCGAAACTTTTCGGCACCTGTCTGCGTGTCTTGAAAGACAGAGCGGAGGCTGAGGACGTGGTGCAAGAGGTGTTCATCGGGATCTGGCTGAAGGCGGACCGCTTTGCGCTGACCGGGCAAAGCCCGATGTCCTGGCTGATCGCGATTGCCCGCAACCGGGCGATCGACCGGCTGCGGATGCGGCGCGGAGTACTCTCGGCGCTGGACGATGACGCCATGGAGGTCCGCGACTCTGCGCCCGGACCCGAATCTCAGGCGGTTGCCGCTGGAGAGCGCCGCGCGCTTGAGGGCTGCCTTGGTGAACTGGACGCCGGTCGCGCCGCTGCGGTGCGCGCGGCTTATCTGGATGGCGACAGCTATGCCGATCTTGCGGTCCGCCATGCTGTGCCGCTGAATACGATGCGAACCTGGCTCAGGCGTAGCCTGATGCGGTTGAAGGAGTGTCTGCAAAGATGAGCGACACCGATATGGATCATGTGCCTGACGGCGATGACATCCTCGCAGCGGAATTCGCGCTTGGAGTTTTGTCGGACGATGAACAGGATGCCCTGGCCCGCCGGGTTGAAACCGATGCGGCCTTCGCCAGGCTTGTGGGGGAATGGGAGGACCGCCTTGCCCCGCTGTCCGAGGGCTTCCTGCCGGCTGATCTGCCGCCTGCGGTCAAACGCGCGCTGGATCTGCGGCTTTTCGGGGCCGCTCAGGCGCGGCCCGGTTTCTGGTCAAGCCTCGCGCTCTGGCGGGGGCTTGCAGGCGCGGCCACCCTGGCCTTTGTGCTGGCCATGGCCTTGCACGGTCTGAAGCCTGCGGTGCCGACAGACCGCCTCGCAGCATCGCTGACTGCCGAGGGCAGCAGCGTCACCTATCTGGTCCTCTACGACAGTGCCACCGGCAGCGTCAGCCTTGCGCATATGAGCGGCGATCCGGTCGAGGGGCACGACTTCCAGCTCTGGATCGCGCGCGGCGCCGAGGCTCCCGTTTCGCTTGGGGTGATCCCGGCCGGCGTCTCGACCCGGGTTCCTGTCACCAGCGATCAGATCCGCGCGCTGATGACCACCGCCGCCCATATGGCGATCAGCCTGGAGCCGCCCGGTGGCTCGCCCACCGGCCTGCCGACAGGGCCGGTTCTGGCGGTGGGCGATCTGCTCGACATCTGATGCCGGGTCTGACGCCCGGGAAAAAACAGGCCCCTGCGAAAAAAAATCGCAGGGGCCTGAAACTTTCTGAAACCACCATCCGTGTCTTCTCCTGTCCCCCGATCAACGGGGCAGACATTTCCGGGAGGAAGTCACATGAAGACCTTTACCAAAGCTCTCTTCGCAGGCTGTTTTGCGCTGACCACCGCAGGGGCAGCACTGGCGCAGGACAATCCCATGGTCGGCGGCGCTGCAATGTTCGCCGATAAGAACATCGTCGAAAACGCGATGAACTCGGCCGATCACACCACCCTGGTGGCCGCAGTCCAGGCCGCCGGTCTGGCCGAAACCCTGCAGGGCGAAGGGCCGTTCACGGTTTTCGCGCCCACCAATGCGGCCTTTGAAGCGCTGCCCGCAGGCACGGTCGAGACCCTGCTGAAACCCGAAAACAAAGAAACGATGGTCAAGATCCTGACCTGCCACGTTGTCGGTGCCAAGGCTATGGCCGCCGATGTGCAGAAGATGGTCGCAGATGATGGCGGCAAGCATGTGATCGAGACGCTGGGCGGCTGCAAGATCACCGCCGAGGCCAAAGACGGCATGGTTACCCTGACCGATGAGACCGGCGGCGTCGCAACCGTCACCATCGCCGATGTCGTGCAGTCGAACGGCGTCATCCATGTCATCGACAAGGTTCTGCTGCCGGCGGGCTGATCCCTCCGGCCAGATCAGGGCTGTCACGGCCCGGGCCAGGTCTCGCGCGGTCTCTCCCTCCCGCACGGATATGGCCCGTTATCGCCGGGCTACCCGGCAAACCCAAACCAAAGAAGGAAATTTCCCATGAATGCGATCAAATCGGTTACTGCAGGACTCCTCCTCTCGGCACTTGCTGCACCGGCCATGGCCGCGACTGTTGTGGGTCTCTCGGGCGAGAATGAGCTGCACTGGCTTGATACCGAGACCTGGACCCGCACCGGCGGCGTGAATGTAACCGGCGTTGAAGGGCGTCTCCTCGGTATCGACGTGCGCCCGGCCGATGGCCTGCTTTATGGCGTCTTTGCCGATGGCACGCTTGCGAGCATCGACCCGATGACCGGTGTGGCGACCAAGGTCAGCACGCTTGCCACCAAGCTGGCCGATGGCGTTTCCGCCACGGTAGATTTCAACCCGGTTGCCGACAAGTTGCGTGTGATGGGCAGCGATGGCACCAGCCTGCGGGTGACGGTTGAGACGGGTGAAGTGGTGACCGATGGCAGCCACTCCTACGAGGATGGCACCGCCCCGAACATCATCGCAGGGGCCTATACCAATTCCTACAAGGGCACTGAAAAGACCCAGCTTTTCAACATCGACGGTGCTGCCGGCTGGCTGGTCCTCCAGGATCCGCCGAATGATGGCAAGCTGAACCCGGTGGGCGAGATCGGTGTGAAACCGGCCGAGGCCGGGTTCGACATCGCCTCGGACGGCAAAGGCGGCAATGCGGCCTGGCTGGTGGTCGAGGGTGGCTTCCATTCCGTCAACCTCGAGACCGGAGCAACCACGGAGGTCGGCAGGATCGAAGGCGCGAATGTCCGCGACATCGCCATCCTTCCCGCGATGTAAGTAACCAGTGCTATAGTTCAGTTCTGGACGAGTGACGCGGCCCGAAGCCTCAGGCTTCCGGGCCGCAATCCATTTCCTGAATGGCTTCTGAGCAGGTTACTCATTTGCCCAGCGTCAAACTCCGAGAATTCTGCACGCCCGCATTACCAGGCTGGCATACTCCAACATTTCGCAGTGTCAACTCGGAGTGCCCGCAATGGAGCTCCGAGCAACATGCTGCTACACAGCAACTTTCAGGTTCGGCGCCATCAGCGGTCCCGCCGCCCCCGGCAGGCGAGCGCGGCCCTTAACAGCCGTTCTACCCAGTCAAATGCGGCTTTGCCGCATTCCCGGAAGCTGCCGTTCGCTCTTTCAGTTCATGTTGCGCCAGGCTGCGGGGGTGACGCCCTCCCAGCCCCGGAAAGCACGGTAGAATGAGCTGGTGTCCTGAAATCCCAGCAGGAAAGCCACCTCATCGATACCGTTCTGCCCGTCTGCCAGAAGCACGCGACCCAACTCCCGCCGGGCTTCGTCCAGAAGGCTGCGATAGCTGGCCCCGTGCTGGGTGATGCGGCGTTGCAGGGTCCGCTCGCTCATCCCCAGCTCGCGCGCCACGTCGCCGATTTCCGGCTTGCCGCTGGCGATGCGGCGCTTGATCAGGATCTTGACCTGTTCGGGCAGCGAGGATTGCGCCTCGATCTCGCCCAGTGAAGCGGTCAGCGAGGGGTCTAGGATGGCCAGCAGATCCGGGTTGTGCCCCGCGAACAGCAGGTCCAGATCGGAGCTGCGCAGGACCAGCGCATTCCCGGCGCAACCCGTGCGGATCGGCGCGTCAAAATAGCTGTGATGCATCGGGCTGGGTGGGCTGGATCTGGTCATTTCAACCCGCAAGGGCCGGATCTGTCGCCCTGTACCGCGCCGACCAAGCTCCAGAATGGCGGCAAAAGTCACATCCGCCGCCGCATCCGGCTCGCCCTCGGAACTGAACAGCCAGCGCAAGGCGATCCTGCATTCAGCGCTGCTATCCGCCAGCGTCAGTTCCTCGGGCGTGCAGAGGCGCTTGAACCGGGCCAGCCTGCCCAGCCCGTCGCGGTAGTCGCGCGCAAAAAAGGCCGACATGGTGGCGGGCGGATGAACCGAGGTATCGGTCTCGACCGTCATCCGTAGCCCGATGGCGGGATCATTCGACAGAGCCTCGACCGCGTGCCACAGCGCAAAATACTGCGCCGTGGTCAGCCAGGCATCCGGTGTGACATGCAGCGCCGCTGGCAGTTGCGCCTGCCGCAAGAGGGCGGGTGCCGGAAGGCCGAACCGCTCTGCCGCCCGCCAGAAGGCCTGCGGCAAACGGCAGCGGTCGCTGGTATCCCTGTTCATCGCAACCCCCTACATCTGGCTCTTGATCAGCCGGTCAAAGGCGCGGTCGCCCAGCCATTTGCGCACCCAGATCATCATCTTGGCATATTTTCCGGCGGCATAGCGGGTTTTTGGGCGGACGGATTTCACGGCATCGCCCACCACATCGGCGATCACGCTGGGATCGGTGCCCTGACCATGGCCATAGCTGCGCTCTATCGAACCGGCCACGCTTTGCGCCACTTTGGCATAGGCACCATTGGCCGAACGATCCAGAACCCCCCGCGAGGCTGCGGCGCCAAAGCCGGTCTCGATCAGGCCCGGTTCGATCACAACCACGCGGATGCCGAAGGGCTCGAGCTCCAGCCGCAGGCTGTCGGACCAGCCTTCCAGCGCATGTTTGGTCGCATGATACCAGGCACCCAGAACAGTATAGATCTTGCCGCCCATCGAGGTGATGTTGACGATGGTGCCCTTGCCGTTTGCCCGCATCGCGGGCAGCAATAGCTGGGTCAGCCGGGCCGGACCAAAGACATTGACCTCGAACTGATAGCGGGCGTCGTCCAGCTCGATTTCCTCGACCGGACCATAAAGGCCATAGCCCGCGTTGTTCACCAGCACATCGACCCCGCCCGAGCGTTCGGTGATAGTGGCGACCGTCGCGACGATCTCGGCATCCTTCGAGATGTCCATCGCCAGTGGCACCGCACCTAGTGCCGCCAGATCAGCCATCTTGTCGACGCTGCGCGCCGCCACATAGACCAGATAGCCATCGGCAATCAGTCGCTTGGCAATGCTCTTGCCCATGCCCGAAGAAGCTCCGGTGACGAGGGCGGTTGGTTGGATGTTGCTGTTCATGTTGCACCTGTGCGTTTGCAATGATGACAACTTACTTCGCGTCTTCCGCCACATCATTGGCACATTACGCCAATTTACTAGGGAAATACGCCAATACGAGAATGTCGGTAAAAGGCTCCGAGCAACATGCCGCGACACAGCAATAGGCAGGTTTGGCGCGGTCGGGCGTGCCTCTCCCCACGACAGGCGAGACCGGCCCATAGCCGCCGGTCGGCCTCGACTTATGCTGCTTTGCCGCATTCGTGCAAGCTGCCGTTCATCTTGCTTCGCAGCAAACATCCTGCCAGGTCGGTAGCTATGCGGTACAAAGGCGTCCTTCGCTAATGTTGCGACGGAAAGAGCCCCGCTTCGGGCCAGATCGACCAAACGGGCGGAAAGCCGTCTGTGTATGGTACGGCACTGAACCCGCAGAGAGTCCCCAAAATCGCACCGAAGTGCGCGGCGCAGCGAACACGTTGCTCATCGTATCGTGCGGGCGAACAGCATCACATGCTTGTGAGCCTCTGATCGGTCTGAGGACGATGGTAGGCCCAGTTTGGAATGCAGTTCTCGATCCGGCGGGAACATCCGGTGCGCAGGGCAGTTGAATGACAGCCGGACAAACTGCCCGGCCTTATCCATCAATCTCTGGGAGGAACTACGATGGCCAATCCGAACAATCCGAACCCGACCAAACCTGCAAATCCGCAGACGACTGATCCGGCACGCGAGGATGATCGCAAGCCGGGCAAACAGCAGGAACAGCAGAACCCCGGGCAGAAACAGCCTGACCATGACAAGCCGCGTCAACCGCAGCAACGCTGACAAGTCCTGACTTTTGCATCGGCGGCGGGGATGATCCTCGCCGCCGTTTGTTCCGGAGGAACAATCTTGCCACAAAGCGAACCTGATCAAAAAACCGGGCCCTGGGTGCCATGGCCACCTGTCGCCGATGAAGCTAAGCCTGAAGCTGCCTTCAACCCCGCACGCCGGGTGCGAGGTCCAATAGATCATCAGGCTGACGGCCAGCAAAGTAAAACCCAGGCGACCTAGTCACGACTGGACGCGCGCCGGTCGCACGTAGTTAACCCGCCACAGGGGAGGGCCACGGGGGCGGGCGGGTCGGCTGCCTCGGGCCCTGCCATTCAGGTGCGGGGCGACAGGACTGTAATGGACCGAAATTCGCGACAAAGCTCAGTCTTCACCGAAGATCAGCCTGCGTTGGATCCTTGTTCCCCAGTTAGTTACAAGCCTGAAACACAGGGCACCCTCTGGCGGGATTCCTCAGGTCGCGCCAGAGGGCTCCCCTCCCGATACCGTCGATTTCTGATCGTGAAGAGCTGCGGAGTCCTAGGATGGTCCCCACGCCCGTGAGAGGGCGCGGGGCGCGCGTATCACTCAGAGCGGTGGAAAGCGCGTGGTGTCCGGGTTGCGAAGCCGTTCCTGACGCTCAGCCTCAGCGGTATCGTAAAGCCAGCCATCGGCCTCGAAGCGTGATCTGAGGTCACGAAAGCCAGTCGCCGGCACCTGGTCAAGAGCCGCAGTCACATCGGCGCGCCGCTCTTCCGGGAAACGAACGGTCAGGGCGACATTGCCGCGCCGCATCGCCTCGTGGAAGATCGGAGCATCGGTATCACTGATCCCGAGATCGGCAAGCGCGCCGACGGCACCGCCGAGAACCGCGCCTCCGACGGCGCCGACTGCTGTTGCCGCAAGCCAGCCCGCGGCGACCAGCGGCCCGATCCCGGGAATGGCGATAATGCCGAGCCCGGCGAGAAGCCCCGCACCCCCGCCCGCCACAGCGCCGACCCCGGCACCGGTCGCGGCGCCGGTCGCATCATCTGGCACCGTATCCGTATCGCGGTAGTGCCCGCGCAGGGTTTCGTTGCCCAGAACCGAAACCTCCACATCGGTGTGACCAAGCGCCCGGACAGATTCACGCGCCCGTTCCGCCGTGGCGAAGTCGTCGTAAACTCTGGTTAAAACTGACATTTCATAGCCCCCTTATTGTACAGCAGGTGTGGTGACGACATTGCCCTTATAGTCGATGGCGATGGCTACGGCCTCGGCGCCGACCTTGCCGGTGCCGCGCCAGATGCCCTGGTCGTCTTTCACCAGTGCCGAGACATCGGTGACATTCCACGCAACAGCACGATCACGGGCCTGTTCCTCGGTGAAACTGTTCGCTCCCTCGAAGGGGGCTCCGGCTTCAGGCGTGGTCTGGGACCAGGTCTCCGATCCGCAGATGGCGAGGAACTGGTCACGGCTCAGCCCCTCGGTCGCGGGTGTAACGCCATCAATCGTGGCCCGGGCGGTATCACGGGCAGATTCGGTCTGGCTGATATAGCCATCGCCATCCACATCGAGCGCGCTGAAATCGCTGTCGCAATCCACTTTGCCCATTGTGTCGGCGGCTTCCGGAACGGCGACAGTGCCGTCTTCGGCAGGCGGATCGGTTGCTTCCTGCGCCAGCGTCATTGACGGTGCCGCCAGGGCTGCGATCAGCACGAATGCAAAGCCATGGTGTGTCATCTTGTCCTCCTGGATGAGCGGCGTATGTGTCGCCGGGTGCAGTCCAGAACCGACCGATGGGCGAATTGTTCCCGTCACCACGTTCTGAGCCATTGCAGTGCGTGTGCGGAACATCTGGCGAGGCCATTGGTTGAAGCGTGATCCCGGCATGTCTGTGCCGCCCGTGGAGGAGAGATATCGTTATGACAGGTGACTGGAAGGACAGGGATCAGGCGACTGAAGAGCGGCGTTCAGTTGCGTTCTATGGCGCGGAAAGACGCCCGTCTCGGCGGGAGTGGGACCCCGGCAATTATGGCGGGCTCGATCACGAACGCGGGCCTGGCTCCGGCCTCAGCTCACCGAAGGCTGATCTTCCGCCCAGGGCTGCTTGCGGATTCACGGGGCTTGGGCCGAAAGGCTATTCCCGGTCTGAAACACGCGTTCTTGAGGATGTCTGCGAGGGGCTGACCGAGGATGACGCGCTGGATGCCGCGGGCATCTCGGTCACGGTATCGCAGGGCGAGATCACGCTGGCGGGCACGGTGCCATCGCGCCAGGCAAAACGTCTTGCCGAGGATATTGCCGAGAGATGCCGGGGCGTGAATTACGTTCAGAACAACCTGAGAGTGCAGGCCGGCGCCGGTTCTTGAGGGATGTGACAGCCGATGCCCCGCGTCAGGTCAAAAGAGGGGGCACGAGAGATTTACCCGGCCGGATGCAAAGACCTGTATTCTGGCTGGATTTTTTTGAGTAGACTAAGATCGCGGATAACACAGGCTGGATCTGATCGATGGTGAATTCGGTTATTCCCTTCCCCGGGCAGGGCGCGCAGACGTCCTCAGAGGAAGACAAATTTGCTCGGGCCGCAGCGCAGGATCTGTTGCAGGCGGTTACGGCGCAGCCTGTCCCTGACAGGTTGCAGGTCCTCGCGGCAGAGCTGGGCAGGGCACTGGATCTGCGGCGCAGCGAATTCTCTGCGCCGGGTGATGAGACCGACCGGACGCTCTGACCCTTTGGCGGAATACCGCTGGCCCTGATCGGGCAGCGGAACCCAAGGCTCTCCGTCTGGTTGTCTTCCCGTGCAGAGGATGAGGGAGAGACGCCATGTTGACGCCGGACCACACCGACAGCCAGAGCAATACCCGTAGCCCAGACAATGTGGGCAACCAGACCAGGACGACTTCGGACGAGCTGATCGCGCTGATCCCCAGGCTTCGGATTTACGCGCGCAATCTGACGCGGGGCGGGGACGAGGTTGATGATCTGGTCCAGGAAACGCTGATGAAAGCGATCGCGAATGTGGCGCGCTTTCAGCCAGGAACCAACCTCCGTGCCTGGCTTTTTACCATCATGCGTAATTCGTTTCTCACCCGCGTCAACAAACGGGCCCGCGAACCTGTGGGCCAGGCGGATTGCGTGTCTGGCAATGTCATCTGCTTTCCGCGACATGATACGCAGATCACCGGCAATCGTGTGTTCCAGGCAATTGACCGCCTCCCGCCGCAGTTTCGCGAGGCGCTGATCCTCGTCTTTGTGGTGGGCGAGAGCTATCAGGATGTTGCCCGGATCTGTGACTGCGCCATCGGGACGGTGAAAAGCCGGGTAAGCCGTGGCCGCCAGATGCTGCTGGAGGAACTGGGCGTGAAGCGCCTCAGCGATCTTATTGCCGTGAATTTCTGATCATAGGGTAAGGCCCGGCGCAGTGCTGACCTCAGCCGCGTCGGGCGCAGCCGCGCGATACGGTGTCCTCAGATCCCCGCTTCAGGGTTCCGGCGCTGGTGCCGATCTTCGGGGTCGAACTGCTCCTCATCACCATTGTCATTCGGGTCTTCGTCCAATGGATCATTGCCCGGCAGGATGTTGCCCTCGTCATCTGCGGGCAGCGTTTCATCCTGCGGCCAGGGCAGATCGTCGGTGGCGCGGTCGAAAACCGGCACTTCGGGGACGGGGTTCTCGGCGGGCACAGTATCAGCTCCAGCATCGCCAGCTGTCGGCTTTCCTGTCGCTTTCCTCATCAGACGTCCCTCCGAGCTTTGCATATCCCTTCAATCGGCAAGCCGGGCCGATGTTCCCTGGTGCGGCGCAATGGGATGCAGAATCAGAGCGGCAAAGCGATGGTGCAGCGCGCCCCGTCCGCGTCGAGGCTGAATGTCGTTACCGCATCCAGCTGATAGGGAAGGGCCTTTTCGATCAGTTCGCGCCCCTGACCAAGGCGTGGCGCGGTATCCGGCAGCGTTACTCCCGTTTCGCGCCATTCGATCTGGAGAAGGGGGCGCTCCGCCGCCTCAATCCGCCAGGCGATCAGCAGCTTACCCCCGGCCTGCCCAAGCGCACCATGTTTGACCGCATTGGTGGCAAGCTCATGCAGGGCCATGGCAAGCATCTGCACCGCAAGCGGGCGCAGTGGCACATCGGAGGGGCCATCGAGTCGGACGCGATTGCCGGGGTCGGTCCCCACTGCCGAAAGCGCGCTTTTCACCAGCTCGTCAAAGCTGAGCCTGTCATTCTCATCAAGGCTGGACAAAAGCCCCTGCACCCGCGCCAGCATCTCAAGCCGGTCGCGGAAGCGCGGCCCGAAATCCGCGAGATCCTTTGCCGATTGCAAGGTGCGCTGCGCGACCTGGCGCACCACTGATAAGAGGTTGCGGGTGCGGTGTTGCAGCTCGGCGACCAGCACCCGCTGGCGTTCCTGAAGGCTGTGCAATTCGTCGATATCGGTCGAGGTGCCCAGCCATTCGATGATTCGCCCCGCGCTGTCGCGCACCGGCGTGGCGCGGGTCTTGAACCAGCGCCAGAGACCGTCTGCATCTGATTTCAGCCGGAATTCGACCTCGAAACCTTCCGCCTCGGCTGCGGCCCAGGCCGCCCGGGCGTTGTCGCGGTCATCCGGGTGAACCGCGTCGAGCCAGCCGGAGCCAAGCGCTTCTTCGGAGGATTGGCCGGTATAGGCCGTCCATTGCGGGCTGGCCCAGGTCCAGATGCCAGGCTGGCCTGCCCGCCAGATCAGCTGCGGCAGACCGTCGAGCAGGCGGTGGAGCCGCTCTTCGCTGTCGCGCAAAGCGCGCTCGGCGTTGCGGGTGGCAGTCAGGTCGGTAAAGGTCAGCACCGTGCCGCCGATGAAATTGTCGATGCTGCGATAGGGCAGAACGCGCACCGCGTAATGCCGGTCCCGCGCCGGATCCGCCACCAGCCGTTCGACCGGCATCAGGCTTTGCAGCACCGCTTTCACATCGTCCTGGATTTCCGGATAGCTGATCCGGGTCACCACATGATCCAGCGGCCGCCCGATATCGGTGTCGAGCAGGTGGAAAACTTCGGTGGCCGAGGCGGTGAAGCTGCGCAACCGCAGGTCATTGTCCAGAAAGATCGTGGCAATCTGGCTGGCTTCCAGCAGGTTCTTGATATCGGAATTGCTGCGCGCCAGTTCGTGGATCTGGTGGCCAAGTTCGAGATTGACGGTCTGCAGCTCTTCATTCACCGATTGCAGTTCTTCCTTTGAGGTTTCCAGCTCCTCATTGGTGGATTGCAGTTCTTCATTGACCGACTGGTATTCCTCATTCGAGGACCGCAGCTCTTCATTGGTGGATTCCAGCTCCTCAATCGTGGCCTGAAGGCGCTCGCGGGTGACCCGCAACTCGTTTTCCAGCCTTTGCACGTGATCATCGGATTCGGCCGGAACGGCGGGCTCGGTATCTTCTTTTGCGATGCCGACATGCTGGAACACCACCACAAGCGAGGTGATATGGTCGCGGCTGAGCGGCTCAATCACGATATTCACGCAGACCGCCTGATCGTCCTGGCGCAGCAGCTGGCGGGGCAGGTCGACCCGGACGCCTTCGGTGACCGCGCGATACAGCGCCGAGCGCAGCTCGACCCGCAGGTCACGGTGAACAAGGTTGATCAGATTGAGCGAGGCGGTTCCGGTAAGGGGTTCCAGAAACCGGCCGATCCGGCCCGAGAAATGCAGCACCTCGAACTGGGTATCGACGACGACATAGCCGGGGGCAAAGCGCTCGGCGACGGCATCGGCCTGGCGGCTGACAGTATCCGACAGGCGCGACAGCGGCAGCGGATCTGACGCCGGCGCCGCGCCGCGGCTGGCCTGTTTCCGGACCGAGGGCGGGAAGTCAGGGATCACCCTGGTCGCGGTTTCCAGCCGGCGGAAGAGGCGGCTCTTGCGGTCAATGGGGGTGAACAGCGTCTGGTGACGCGTGACATTTTCCGATGAGCCCAGCATCAGAAGCCCGCCACTGCGCAGGGCAAAGTGGAACAGCGGAATGGCGCGGTCCTGAACCTCGATATTCAGATAGATCAGCAGGTTACGGCAGGACAGCAGGTCAATGCGCGAAAAGGGCGCGTCCTTGACCAGGTTATGCGGCGAGAAAATGCAGATCTCGCGCAGCTCTTTCACCACGCTGTAAGTGTCGCCCTCACGCGTGAACCAACGCTCCAGCCGGTCGGGGCGGATGTGATCGGCAATCGTCGGCGCATAGCGGGCCGCCCGGGCGAGGCCGAGCGCGCGGGCATCGAGGTCGGTGGCGAAGATCTGGATGCGCGGCGGGAATTCCAGCGTGGCCGCATGTTCCTTCAGCAGCATGGCGATGGAATAGGCCTCTTCGCCGGTCGCACAGCCCAAAACCCAGATGCGGATGGTATCCTCGGGCCGTTTATCGCGAAACAGCGCGGGGATCTCGCGTTCCAGAAGGTCGAATTCCTGTGCGTCGCGGAAGAACTGCGTCACACCGATCAGCAGATCCTGGAACAGGCGCTGCACCTCTTCGCGGTTCTCGCGCAAAAGTGCGACATAGGCGGCAATGTCGGGCAGTTGCAGCACCTGCAGACGGCGTTGCACGCGGCGGATAAAGGTGCCGCGCTTGTAGCCGTGAAAATCATTGCCGGTGACCCGACGCAGGGCTGCGACGATATCCGCGATCTGCGCCTCAACCGCCTCGGCGGTCAGGCGGATGCTGGCCTCCGGCAGAACCGCTATATTGCCGATATAAAGGTCTATCTCGGCGGCGATCCGGCTCGGGGTGCCACGGAGGTCGAGAACACCCGAAGGCCCGGCGGTCTCGGACCCATCGGCATCGCCGGGATCCCATTCCCCGATGGAAAGCCCGCCGCATTCCTTGGTGGCGCGCAGCCCGACCGCGCCCTCATCATGCAGCCCGTTCAGGATCACCGCGACCGAGCACCGTCCCGCATGGCGCGCGACGGATTCCAACATGGTATCGACAGCCCCGGCAGTCTTGTCGGATTGCCGCTCGCGCAGGGAGAGCAGACCGGACTCCAGGGTCAGCAGATGGTTGGAATCGGCGATATAGACGTGTTCGGGATGCAGTGGCGTGCCGTCATCCACAGCGAGTACCGTCAGGGCCGAGGCGGCGGCCAACTGATCCACCACGCTCGCCAGTGAGGGCGGATCCATCCCGCCGACAACGACCAGATAGGCGCCGCCGAGCCCCGGCTCGATGGCAGCGAAGATGCCGGTCAGCGAGGCAAGCGACTCCGTCGCCACGCCGATACCGATGATGGCGGCGATCTCATCGGGAAGGTTCTCGGACCCCTGTGCCGGGCCATTCTCGAGTGACTTGATCATGCAAGGTCCTGGCGCGGATCACGAAGGCGCCTGTGACCTTAGCCCGATGCGCGGTTCAGCGACAGCGGGTTCAGTTCAACAGATCGCGTCCCCGTTCAGCCAGCGCGCGCTCCATCAGCTGTTGCAGCCATTGTTCCAGCGGAGGAACAGCGGTCAGCGCCGATTGTTCCTGCAAGGCCAGCTCAAAAGTGGCCTCGACCAGCCGGTCGGCGGCAATCGGATCGGTCAGGATCAGCCGCGCTGAAAGCCGCAGCCTTGGCAGCAGGGACACGAGGTCACGCGTATGGCTCCGGGCTGCGCGTTCCAGAAGGGCCACGGCTTCGCCAGCCAGGCAGGGTTTTGGCAGATGGGTTATATGAGCGAAGCGCCCTGGAATACCGGCGATGCTCTGGCCCGAATAGAACACGAAAGGGATGGCGGCTTCCATCAGGCGATCAGCAAGCGGATAGACTTTCTGGTCGCGCAGGTTCAGGTCAAGAACCGCCAGATCTGCATCACCCACGAAATCAGCGGCGTCGTTGACTGTAGGAAAAGGGCCCAGGACCCGGGCCTTTGCGGCACGAAAATGATCGGCGAGTTCATTCGCGACGAAATAATCGTCTTCGACGATCATAATGTTCTGGCCAGTCAGGGTCTGCATCTTGTTTCCGTCTCGCGTCGAGGTCGGTCATCATTGAGGCAGCTGACCCGGCGCGGTTCGGGTTTTGCACTCTTTCACTATGAACGAAGATCAGAATGACGCAACCTGGGTGATCATTGTGCAAAATGACATTATTTCAACGGGTTGATTTTTCCGATCTGCGAATCTGCGGATAACCGCCTGGTCTTTGCCGGGGATTGGGCCAATTCAGCCGTTCAGAGGTCAATCGGCTTTTCCAGCCTGGGCATAGCGGCATATGCTGGCGGCAATACGCCGGTGTCATATCCGGTAATGAACAGGAACGGTATTCCGGCGGCAATCAGAAAATCAGCGACCGCAAAAACCATATCGCCGCGCAAGTTCACATCCAGCATCGCGAAATCGGGCGTCGGGTCGAGGGAAAGGTGATCCAGCGCCTCGTGAACGGTTGGGAAAGGACCAATGACCAGCGCCCCGGCCTGATCGAGGAAACGCGCCAGATCGGCCGCCAGAAGATATTCATCCTCGACGATCATCACCCGTTTTCCGCCAAGGTCCGGCAGGAAGGCGGCCAGTTTTCGTTCTGTCATGCTTTACCTCCTTTCCGGGGGCACGACCCTGTGCTGATGCTGCATCATTCCGCGGAACATGGAGTATGAACAGGGGCAGCTAAGCAAAGTTCCCGCATAGGGACAGGGAACATGCGCGGCAGATGCCGGTTCACAGGGGATACAAAAGCGGAGATGCGGCTATGTCAGCTTTCGAAGATGAAAACACCCCTCCTGTGATCATCGCCACCGCCCCGGGCCATAAGGGGCAGGAAAAGACCGGAGACTCGCCGTTTTACCGCGACTATCCCAAGCCGCCCTTCCGCGGGCAGACCCAAGGTTTGCCCGGAAGTTTTCAGATGATGCAGCCCCGCCCGGATCATGGCGAGGAAAGCTGGCGCGGCGCGGGGCGGCTCGACGGGATGATCGCGGTGATCACCGGGGCTGACAGCGGAATCGGGCGTGCGGTGGCAATTGCCTACGCGCGCGAGGGCGCTGATATTGTGCTTGCCTATCTGAATGAGACCGCAGACGCGGCGGATACCGCGCGGTTGATCGAACAAGCCGGCAGGCGGTGCCTGCCTCTGGCGGCAGACATCGCGGATCCGGCGCAGTGCCGCGCCCTTATCGGCAAGGCAGTCGCAGAATTTGGCCGGATTGACATCCTCGTGAACAATGCCGCGCATCAGGACACGTTTGACGATCTGGATGCCATTTCCGACGAGGAATGGGCGCATACCTTTGCCGTGAATATCCATGCGGTCTTCTGGCTGTGCAAGGCTGCGGTGCCGCATATGCGACCGGGCAGCGCGATCATCAACACCGCCTCAATCAATGCGGACATGCCGAACCCGGCGCTGCTGGCCTATGCCACCACAAAGGGGGCGATCCAGAATTTCACCGGCGGGTTGGCGCAGATGCTGGCGGAGAAAGGCATCAGGGTGAATTGTGTGGCGCCCGGCCCGGTCTGGACCCCGCTTATCCCGGCCAGCATGTCCGCCGATAAGGTAGCGAAGTTCGGCGAGAATTACCCGATGAAACGCCCGGCGCAGCCGGTCGAGCTGGCCTCGGCCTATGTGATGCTGGCTGAACCGATGTCGAGCTATATCTCGGGGGCGACAGTGGCGGTGACCGGCGGCAAGCCGTTGATCTGATCCTCGCGCGGTTCGGTGGCGGAAGGGGAGCGCAGCGAGAACACAACGCCCTGTGGCTCAAAGGCCAGGACGGCATCTCCGTGAAATTCGTGGCGCAGCGCGGCCTCGATCAGCTCGCGCCCGAAGCCGCTTACCGCTGGTTCCTGCACCGGCGGGCCGCCTTCCTCGCGCCAGAACAGCGCGAACTGGCCGCGTCGCTGGGTCCATTCGATGGTGACCCGGCCATTGCCATCCGACCAGGCCCCGTATTTCTGCGCATTGGTGGCCAGCTCGCCAAGCGCGAGGCTCAGTGCGAAGACCTGGTCCGCCTCGATCATCACCGGCGGGCCGCGCGTGACGAGCCGGTTTTCCGGCAGGGTGCCGGCAAGCGCGCCCGCGATCAGCGCGCGAATATCCAGCGTCCCGTCAATATCCTCCAACAGCGCGCGCTGCGCCTGATCCAGCTGGCTCAGGCGGCGGATCGCGGCATCCAGCGCAGCCTCGGGCGATGCGGCATGTCGGAAGGTCAGGCGCAGGATCGCCACCGCCTTCGCATAGGCATTCTTGATCCTGTGCCGCAATTCGCCGTTCAGAATGCGGCTGCGGCGGGCGGTCAGAACCTCGCCCGTGGTCTCGATCACGGTGTTCATAAAGCCGCAGATCCTGCCGGTCTCATCCGCGACCGGGCTGTAGCAGAAAGTGAACCAGCCGGTCTCCGGCCCGTTGCCGCGCTCGATCTGCAGCTCATAATGCCGGATGAAGGTTGATTGCCCGGAGAGGGCGCGATCCGCGATCGGTCCGATTTCATGCCAGGCCTCGGCCCAGATCACGCTGAAGGGCTGGCCAAGGCAGGGGGCTTTCTGACCGAGGATCGGCACGAAGGCGTCATTGTAGATGGTGATCATCTCCGGCCCCCAGCACAGGCATTTGGGGAAATCGGAGCGCAGGATCAGATCGGCAGTGATCTTCAGCGCAACTGGCCATGCGTCACGCGGGCCGAGCGGGGTCCGTCCCCAGTCGAACCGACGCACCTGATCACCAATCACCCGATCATGTCCGGTTTCCACGATGATAAGCCCGCTCTTTTAGTCACGTTAGACAGATGTGCATGAGCCGGGATGTTTGTATTTTTCAAAACCCCGATCAAGAATATTTTTTCGGGCCGCCGGGGGGGATGAGCGGCTCCCGGATCAGACGGGGGGAAAGGGATATCTCAAGGTCCGAAGCGGGGCATCCGGACCGGCCGCGTGTAAGCTGAACGTCATACCCTCAATGAAGGTGGCCGCGCATTTCGCTGAAAGCACCCGTCGGACTGCGTTTTCCTGGCCCGATCAGATCGGCGGCATCCTGTAAGTGTTGCATCAGATCGAGGGCCTGTTCAGGGATTACAGCCTGCCTTGTCCAGTGGATCAGATCGCTGAGGCCGGCGACAAATGAATGCTGCGGCAGAAAACCGATCAGGTTTTCGGCGGCCCCCGGCGCTCCGATGAGATGGCGGCCGGTCCCTATGCAAGCCATCTCAAGCGGCCTGACCTGTCCGGCCTGTCCGAAAGCTTCCCGGGCGATCAGCTCGGCCACCTCGGTCGCAGTGTGTCCGATACCCGATGTAATGTTGAGCGAAGGGAGGTCTCGGTTACAAGCGGTAAGGGCCAGGCACATCGCGTGAGCGGCGTCCCCGACATGCAGCCAGTCATCCGTCTGCCCGCCATCTTCCAAAAGCACGGGCGGCTCTCCGCGAAGAACAGCCGCCGCCATAAGGCCGATCTCACCGCCGACCGTTATGTCGCCAGCCATCGGGGTGCCGTAAAGACGCCCCATGCGCAAAACGGCGACATCCGCCCCGGTGGCACGTGCCCAGATCCTGACCATCCGCTCGCGGAGCAGGCAGAGCTTTGCCGCCTCGTTCAGGGGAGAGGTCGGCGCATCTTCCGGGGTCGGCATCGCGGCGATGGGCTGGCCCCGCAATCCTTTGGCCTGCCAGATCCCCGCTTGCAGGTCTTCAACCATGCGGCGGGCAGGCTGGGGCTGACCATCTTCGTCGATATAGTGGCCCTCACCATAGACCATCAGGCTTGATTGCAGGACAAATCGCCTGATGCCCGCTGTAGCTGCAGCCCGCAAAAGCGCGATCATCTCTGTCAGGGCGGCCGAGGGGGATGCGGGCGGCCGCTTCAACAGATCTAGGTCCATTGGATGCACCGGGGGGATCAGATGGATAATGGCATCGGCCCGCGTGAGCGCCAAAGCAAGACTGTCCTGGTCGGCGGGCCAGGACATGATCAGGTCGAGATCCGCAGGAATTGTCAGAGTGGCGGCGCCGGGGCTGCTGTCGGAATGGCCATGCAGTCGGCCATCAAGACCGATGACCTCATGGCCCCGTTCCCGCAGCGCCCGCACGAGATGGCGCCCATGATGGCTGCAGACGGATGTGACAAGGACACAGGTCATGGCTGGTTACCTCTCAAAAGGGGGGCTGGCTCTGATCGTGTCAGAGCCAGCCCTGCCGCGACCGCCACCGGGAGCGGGCGGCGGTCGCGGCCTCAGGCGGCGGCGAGCGCGGCCTGGTTGACGGATCCCTCGGCAAGCTTCGACAGCGTGCTGTCGGTCGCCTCTTCTTCGGCAAGCGTGCTTTGCAGGATCTTTGCGATCTCGGGCTGACCCATCAGCTTTGCCCAGTTTCTGAGCGTGCCGTAGCGTGCCATTTCATAGTGCTCGACCGCCTGGGCAGAGGCGATTAGACCGGCATCCAGCGCGGGTGAGCCTTTGAAGCCGTCGATCACCTCTTCGCCTTCGTCAAGGATGCCTTCAATCGCCGGGCAGGTCTTGCCGCGCGCGGGTTTCCCCAGAATTTCGAACACCTGCTGGAGCCGTTCGACATGCACCTGGGTTTCGTCATGGTGTTTCTCAAAGGCCGTGCCCAGCTCTGCCGACTGCGCGGCGCGGGCCATTTTCGGCAAGGCTTTCAGGATTTTTCGCTCGGCGTAATAGACGTCTTTCAGCAGGTCGAGAAACAGATCATCAAGGGTCTTCGCTTTCATGGCTTCGCTCCTGTGCGGGTTGGTAGGGTTCAGTTGCTCGAACCGGCAGGGGCGCAGATTGTTCCGGGCCGCCGCGATCCTCTTTGTGCGGCGGCGGAGGGTCGCCCCCCGGCCCGCATGCCGCCGGGAACATTATTGGCGCGTCCCGGATTGAAACCCTGTCAGACAGACCCTGAAAGGAGTTCGCCATGTCCGCGCCACAAACCAATCTGGAAAAGCAAACAAGGCGCCACTGGGCCCCGCTGCTCGGCATCGCTTTGGCCGCCCTGTTCGGGGTGGGGATCATCGTTTACTGGTTGGGAGAAGAGGTCTCCGACGCCGACCCGCAGCCCCCGGCGGGCCTTGATGCCGGAACCGTCAACGAGCCGGCCACCTCGACCATCCCTGCCGAGGTCGTCGAGCCGGATGCCCAGTCCGGCACAACCAACAGCCCGGCGAGCGAGCCGACAACGCGTGAAAGCCCGCCTGACCCCAATGCGCCCGAAGGCCAGCCGACAGAGTAACGGGCGGTCACATCTCAAAATCTGACTCGGCTCGCGACCTAGCGGGCCAAAGATCAGCGGCCCTGGCACCTGACAGTGCCGGGGCAGCAAGTCATCGCACCTCGGGCATTGCCGCTGGATTAGGGAGTCCGGGAACATCGCGTTGTCCTGAATGACGCTTTTTCCGCCGTCGATCCCTCTTCGAAAGCGGAGGCTTCTCATGCAACTGCGGCCCGCTTTTTCGCGGGCCGCAGCGGCGGGTTCAGCAGTCCTGCCGGGGATCAGCCTGGTTTGGAACCGGGCTTCCCGGTTTCAGCAGCCATGGCGGGGATCGCGGCTGGCGAGGCCTCGTCCTGCCGGTCGCGGATCCGCAGATTGTTCTGGACATGCACGATGCCCGAGCAGTTCTCGACCGCATCCTCGGCGGCGCGCTTGGCCTGGCGGGACGAGACATGCCCGCTGAGTGTGACCTCTCCATTCGCCACCTCGACCGAGATTCCCCGGGCGTCTACAGCATCGGCATCGGCCAGCCGGTCACAGACATCTTCCCGCATCCGTTCGTCGCTGCGCTTGTAGTCTTTCGGTCCATGGCCGCGAAATCCCCGCGGCTCATCCCGGCCCTGACCCTGGAAGGCGGCATACATGCCGGCATCATAGCTGCGGGGCGGGAAACCCGCGACATAGGGCGGCGACCCTGCGCTTTCGCGAAACCCACCCTGGCTTTCGCGAGTCCAGCCTGCGTCTTCGCTGCGGTTCCGGCCCTCTTCATCGTAGCGGCGTTCATGGCGGGCAAAGCCATAGGCATGGCCGCTGTCCTGTTGGCCCCGATCCGGCCGACCGTAATCCTGCCGCTCATATTCGCCGCGCCCATAGTCCTGGCGGCCATAATCGTCATGCGCCCGTCCCGGCGCGCGCTCACTGTCCCGCCGGTCCCGGTCCCATTCTGATCCAGTCCGGAAACGGGTTTCGGCCTCGTCTTCGCGGGAGCGCGGCTGGTCATAGGCGCGCGGGCGCCAGGCGGTCGTATGTTCGTCCCGGCCACCCCCATCTCTCTCGAAACGGGCGCGGTCCCGCTGTGCGTCCTGGCTCTCATCATAGCGCCGATTTGCCATTGGTCTCTCCTCCTCGGTTGCCCGGCTCTGCGCCGGTCTCTGATGAACCGCGGGGTCCTGGACTTTGTTCCTGTTCAGGGTGCGGCCTGGTCGATGACGGCGCAGGCCAGGCGGTCCCCTGCATTTCCGGTCGGCTGACTGCGGTGATCATCCGCCCCGGCATGGACCATCAGGGCGCGACCCCGGATGGAATTATTGCCTTCGCCGAGGGTCACGTTCGGGTTCAGTACCTGCACCCGGGCAAAGCCATCCGCATCGCTGTGGATGTTCGGCATGTCCCCGGCATGGGGGCCGGTTTCCGACAGCACGCCATGTTCCACATTGCCGGGGTTGAAATGGCCACCGGCGGAGTCGTGTCCGCTATGGGGGTCGCAGCTGCCGGTCTCATGGATGTGGAACCCAAGCCAGGCATTGGCTGGAAGGCCACCCAGCTCCAGGTCAATCAGCACGCCGCCCCGGGTTTCGGTCAGGGTGGCGGTGCCGGTCTCGACCCCGTCGAGGCTGACAAAGCTCGTCTGGGCCTCTTGGGCAAAAGCGGTGGAGGGCAGGGCAAGCGCTGCGCAAAAGAGGCCAATGGTTAGCGGTTTCATCGGTTGATCCTTTGATATGGGTGTAGAAACCCGGATTGTTCCAGAGCGGTCAGTCCATGAGCGCGCCATCGTCCTGTCGCGCCTCCGGCGGGCCATCATCGCGGATGTCGCGGACCGCTTCCGGAGAGACGGGGGCTGCGTCATTGCCCCAGGCCTCGCGCAGAAAACTGGTCAGGGCGGCAATGTCGTCGTCACTGAGACGCGCCTCATAGCCCTGCATCACCAGCGGCATCGGTCGCTGCGCCGTGCCCTCGACCGTGGCACCCCAGAGGATGATCGACACCAGCGGCGTGATCTCATCGGAGAGAACTAGGCTATTGTCCTGCAAGGCCGGGAAGATCTCAGGCGAGCCGCGGCCGGTGACGAAATGGCATTGCGCGCAATTGTCCATGAAGACCCTTGCCCCTAAAGGCATGTCCGGGGAGGACTCGGTCAGCATCCGGGCCGTGGCCTCGCCCCGCGCATCCGCCTGAGCGGCAGGGCGGGCGAGGGGCCCCCGGGGCACGGTCATTTCCGGCGGGTCATGGGGCTGGCCGTCAAGCGCCTTCAGAAAACGCGCCATGGCGATGATATCCGCATCGGTCAGATATTGCAGTGAATGCTCGACCACGAGGCCCATCTCGCCATTGGCAGTCGCGGCGAAGTTGCGCCCGGTGGCAAGGAAGGCGGTCAGCTCCGGGGTAGGCCAGTCGCGGATCACGCTTCCCGGCCCCCGCAGGGCGGGCGCTTGCTGGCCGTCGATGTAACCGCCGGTCAGGAAGGCGGGCTGATCCGCCGTGATCCCGTCCTGGCCCATATAGGCGGTGCGCGGGCTGTGGCAGGCGGCGCAATGGCCCGGTCCTTCGACCAGATACTGGCCGCGATCCAGCACCTTGTCGCCCATGATCCCGTTGAACCCGCTGTCATGGGTAAGGATTAGCCAGTTCAGCGCGCGGATGCCCCAACGCTGGTTGAAGGGGAAGGGCAGATCGGGTTCGGGCACATCAATGCGGACCGGCTGCACCTCTTCCATGAAATAGGTGTGAAGCGCGCGGATGTCGCCTTCGGTCAGCAGGCGGTAATTCTCATAGGGCATGGCCGGATAAAGATGGCTGCCATCGGCACTGAGCCCGTCGACCAGGGCTGCGCGAAATTGATCAAGGGTCCAGCCGCCGATGCCGGTTTCCGGGTCTGGGGTGATGTTCGCGGTATAGATCGTGCCGAGCGGGCTGTGGATCGCCCGCCCGCCTGCGAAATCCGCGCCACCCTCGGCGGTATGGCAGGCCATGCAATCGCCCGCCCGCATGGCATATTCACCCGCGCCGGGTTCAGGTGCCCAATCAGCGGGCAAGGCCTCGGAGGCGGGGGTGCGGCTGACCGGGATCCAGATCAGGCCCGCGATGAACAGGACCGCGACCAGGGCAAGGGCCGTGAAGAGGCGAAGGACGGTTTTCATCTCATACCCCCCTCAGACCAGCGGGCCGGGATTGCGCAGATATTGGCGCCGGATCGCATCTGCCGCCCAATAGGCGAGGCCGCCCACGAGGCCGGTCGGGTTATACTGCGTGTTCTGCACAAAGGCCCCCGCGCCGGTCACAAAGACATTGTGCTTGTCCCAGGCCTGGAGATAGCGGTTCAGCGGGCCGCCCTCCGGCGTCTGTGACATGATCGCGCCGCCAGTGTTATGGGTGGTCTGATAGGGCCGCACATCATAGCGGCTGTCGAAATCCTTATAGCTGGATTTCATCAGATCGGGCTGCATCGTGCGCGCCAGAGCCTCGATCTTTTCCTGCAGAAAGGCGTTCAGCCGCAGCTCATTGGGATGCCAGTCAAAGGTGATCCGCATCAGGGGGCGGCCATGGCGGTCGCGGTAGGTCGGATCCAGATCGCAGTAATGGCCCCGGTAAGACATGACCGAGGCATGATGCGAGATGCTCATCTCATGGCCATACCATTCGGCAATCGCCGATTTCCAGCCGGCGCCCCACTCCGGTGTATTCTCGGGCAAAGGCATCGAGCGGATCGGCTGACCATTGGTCTGGGCTGAAGAGATATAGGCGCCGCCAATGAACCCCTCGGCCCCGAAATCAATCGCATTCATGCCGAAATCATCAATGCAGACGCCATTGATTCCGGACCCCACAAAGGGATTGAAATGCTCATCCCTGAAGAACATCGAGGTCGAGCCGGTGATCTGATAGCCGTAATTCTTCCCCGTTACACCTTTGCCGGTGGCCGGATCATAGGGCTGGCCGATGCCAGAGATCAGCATCAGCCGAACATTCTCGATCTGATAGGCGGCGAGGATGACGATATCGGCGGGCTGGAACACCTCTTCGCCGGTATCTTCGTCGAAATATGTCACGCCGGTCGCGGTCAGGCCGTCCGCTGCCATCTCGACGCGCAGGACTTCGGCCCCGGTGCGGTAGCTGAAATTCGGCTTACGAAAGAGCGCCGCAAGGATCGTCGTCTGGGGGGATGATTTCGAATACTGATAACAGCCATAGCGCTCGCAAAAGCCGCAGAAATTGCAGGCCCCCATCTGCATGCCGTATTCATTGACATAAGAGGTCGAGGCATTGCCGCCCGGGCGCGGAAAAGGGTGATAGCCCATGGCCCGCGCGGCCTCGGCGAATTTCGCGCCGTTATATGTGACGGGCAGCGCGGGCATCGGGTAATCGCGCGACCGCCAGCCCTCGAACGGATTGCCGCCTTCGCGGATCTCGCCGTTGAGATTTCCCGCGATGCCGGAAATCCCGGCCACATATTCAAAACGGTCGAAAAACGGCTCCAGGTTATCATAGGTGACGGGGTAGTCGCCGATGGTCATGTCTTCGGGGATGATCGCGGCACCCCAGCGGTCAGTGACATAACTGCGCAGTCCCATTTCCACCGGCTGCGGCCGCCAGTTCTGACCGTTCCAATGCACGCCGGAACCGCCGACACCATTCCCCAGCAGGAACGAGCCCCATTTGCGCATCGGCAGCGCGGTTTCATGCAGATCACGCCGGATGGTGATGGTCGACTGCGAGGGACGCTGCATCATCTTGTGCCGCTCGCCCTGCGACAACTCGTCGATCATCTCAGGATATTTCATCTCCGGCACGGTGCGCCGGTCGGGGCCGCGCTCCAGCGCGAGAATTTCCAGCCCTTCTTCGGCCAGTTCCATCCCCATGATCGCGCCGGTCCAGCCAAGGCCCACGATCACCACTTCTTTCTTCGGATCCTGTCTCGCCATGGCTCAGGCCCTCTCGCCCGAGATCGATACCGGACCGAGCGGGTAGGGGATATTGTGCCGCCCCACCCATTCCCTGTAATGCGCCCGCGCGCCGGGAAAGCCGATATGGACCCAGGCGGCCATGCCGTGATTGCCGCCATGGATCGGGTCCGAAAAATAGCCCTCTTTGGTATTGGTGAGCAGGATGTCAAAGAAATCGCGCAGCTCTGGCGGCAATGGGACATCGCCGCCTTCAAGTGCCGTCAGCGCCTCGTCCTGCATCGCCGCGTCCAGATCGGCAAAAGCCGTGCCATGGCGGGAGACGCACCATTCATCGAAAAGCGGAATAGCCGCGCGGTAGATGTCTGCGGGCGAAAGCGGGGATTGCCAGCCCAGTTCCGGTGGTGCATCGGGCTGATGCGGGCCTTCCATATACCAGTCCGTCGCCGCACCAAAATCGCCCGCCAGCTCGCGGTCGATAAACACCGGCACCCGCGCCTCGATGGCACCCGGACCCTCACCGTCGGACGGGATCAGGCGCGCGACCGCAGCAAGGACAAACACCCATTCGTTTTCCGTCAGCCAGGCGCGGGGATAGTCTTTGAGAGGCGGCATATCCTGCGCAGCTACGGTGGACGGCCAAAGACCGGCCGCAGCAAAGCTGGCAGCGGATACCCTGAGGAATTGCCGGCGACCCGGGTGGCTGAGGGGGAAATGCGGCTTGGGGTTCTGTGGTGGGGCGGTCATGTCGTTTCCCTGGCTGTGAACGGGGCTGGAAGCGGCATCCGGGATGCTCTGGGAAACCTGAACCGGCGCAGGCTCAGATTGTTCCTGCGAATCCGGAACAGTCCCGCCGTACAGGAGTTTCACCATGCCGTAGGATCAATGAGGCTGGTCAGGATATGCCTGAAAACACTGATGTGCTCTGTGCGGTGCTGGATCAGCTTAATGAAGTGGGCGAGGCCGAGACTGTCAGTGTTGGCGCGATTGTTGAGGCCAGCGGGACACGCTCCTTCGCGACGCTCATGCTGATTTTCGCGCTGATTGCCGTGTCTCCGGCCAGCATTGTGCCGGGTGTGACAAGTCTGGTTGCGGTGCTGGAATTCCTGTTGGTGGCGCAGATGATTGCCGGCAGACGCCATGTCTGGCTGCCAGATATGGTATCTGAACGTGAAATCGCGGGCGCGCGCCTGCGTTCCGCAGTGTCTTGGCTGCGCAGACCGATCGCTGCAATTGATCATGTCCTGCGACCAAGGCTCAGCTTCCTGACCGAGAAGCCCTTCCTTTACCTGTGGCTTTTTCTGATTCTCACGCTCACGCTTGTGATGCCTTTCATGGAGCTGATCCCGGGCACAGGAACGGTCGCATCGGGGTTCATTGCGCTTGTGGCGGCGGCTGTGCTGACGAGGGATGGCGCCTTGCTGCTACTGGCTGCTCTCTGTCTTGGCGCTTTGATCTGGATGGCGCGCTGGATCGGCGGGGCGATGCTGTGAGCGGTAAGACTTCGGCATGTCCTGTCTGCAAAAGCCCCCCCGACAAACAGGGCACACGAACAAACAGGGCGCCCGAACCGGATCCGGGCGCCCCGCTGGCGGGGTATCAGTGCTGATGTTCAGGCAGCTCTTTCAGCTGCTCTTTGGTCCAGGCGGTTTTGCCATGAACCTCGCCATTCTCATCGCGCATCAGGTTCAGCTGATCGACACTGAGAAGCACCGGCTTAGACCCGATCCCCAGAAATCCGCCGACATCAACAACAACCTGGGTTGCCGCCCCGCTGCCATGCACATGCGAGATGGTCCCGACCTTGCGATCATCAACCCCATAGATCGGGGCGCTGGTCAGGACGGCTTCGGTCAGTTCCGAATGGGTCAGGGGCGTGTGTCTGCTGTGGTCCATGAGTTTCTCCTCTGGATATCGCGGGTTGTCCGTGCGGCGGTTTCCCGCACGGAAATGCGGTGAAGATGCCGCTGCAAAGGGGACAGAAGCTCGTCTGCCAATGCGTTGGCTGCGATGGGAAACCGGGAAAACCATCGCATTCTTCTTACCCTTGCGCCCGGTTGACATGCGAAACGGCATCTTCCCGGGGATAAACCTCCCGCCCCCTGGCTTGTTCCCCGGCAGTCGTGGGGGGCTCCTGTTCAGCCCTTTTTCGGCGGCTCCCTGCCGCAAGGGGGCGAAAGGGACGGCGGGTTCTCGCGGCGAAAGTTTGCGGGCGGGAACTCCCGGAGTTGCGAATGGTTCTGCTTCATTGCCTGTCACCTGCGGCTTGTCAGAGGTGCAGAGCGGCGCGCATCACAGACGAGGACATATATGATCGAGAGCTTTGCCACCCTCCTGAGCGCCGAATTCCGCAATCCCTTTCTGGCGGTCAGTGCAGAGGCGGCGCTGCTGCGTCTGATGTTCGCCGCCATCCTTGGCGCGGCAATCGGGTTCGAGCGCGAGCTGCATGCCTCTGCGGCGGGTCTGCGCACCCATATGATCGTTTCAATGGCCGCCTGCCTTTTCACCATCATTGCGGCCGAGATCATGGCGCAGGAGTTCCGGGAGGTGAGCCAGATCCAGACCGATCCCTTGCGCCTGATCGAGGCGGTGACCGCAGGCGTGGCGTTCCTTGCCGCCGGGTCGATCATCACCTCGGGCGGCAGGGTGAAGGGGCTGACGACCGGGGCGGGCATGTGGATGGCGGGGGCCATCGGGCTGGCAAGTGGCAGCGGGTTGCTGCCGCTTGCCATCATGGCGACGGTGCTTGCGATCCTTGTGCTCTGGCTGTTGCGGCGGGTGTCGCAGCGCATCGCGAAAAACGGCGAGGGCGCTACGCCGGATCAGCAAAACTGACATAAAAGGAGAGAGCTATGCCTGCTAAATCAAAGGCCCAGCAAAAAGCGGCAGGTGCGGCCCTGTCGGCAAAGCGGGGTGAAACGGCGCGCAAGGATCTGGTCGGGGCCTCGAAAGAGATGTTCGACAGCATGACCGAGGCAGAGCTGGAAGATCTCGCCTCCACCCCTCATGACGGATTGCCGGACCGGGTGGAG
This sequence comes from Paracoccus sp. IB05, assembly GCF_016405985.1. GTDB lineage: Bacteria > Pseudomonadota > Alphaproteobacteria > Rhodobacterales > Rhodobacteraceae > Pseudogemmobacter. The sequence goes on along the minus strand of NZ_JAEFCF010000003.1, from coordinate 15,660 downwards.
GATGAGGAATGATGACGCCTTTGCAACCGGCTGAGATCACGCGCGCGCTGCTGGTCGGCAAACATGTTTTTGCGTCGAACAATGAGCCTGTCGGCTGCGTGAGCGATGTCCATGGCAGCGGTTCATCCGCGACCATCTTCGTGGATCTGGGCGGCATCCTCTGTCTCGATGGCAGGACCATCGAACTGGTCGCCGGGGATATGGAGATCGGGCGCGAAGAGAATGGCGCGATCATGCTGGGAACCGCGCTTACGGTGCATCAGCTGGAAATGCTGCCAGCCGTGCGGCTTTAACCGGTCGCGCCACAGGAGGTCAGACCCAGAACCGGGAAGAGGGTCAGGATCGTGGCTGCGAGCCCGATCCAGCCTCCGGCCCGGATAATCCTGTCGCTTGTGTCATTGCCGCGTGGCGCGCGCCACAGGATCGCGCTCGCCGCCCCGACCGCCAGCAACCAAAGCAGGATCATCGTGAAGTGATGCAGGTCACCGACGGGGGCTTGATAGGCGGGCCAGCCCCGGGCGCAGCCGATACCATGGGCGGCATAGATCACCGCGAAAGCCACGGCCCAGAGGGTGGGGCCGAGAAGGGCGCGCAGTGGCCAGCTCATCACAAAATCTCCTGTGCCGCGATTAGCAGGACAAGGATCAGGGTAGTCGCGAGCGTGAAATCCTGCCAGGCCCGCCAGATCGGCCAGGCGGCGACACGGCCCTCGGCCAGTCTGCCGTCCCGGCGTTGCACCAGACAGAGCAGGGCAAAGAGCGCCGCAATTGCGCAATGCAGCGCGACATAGCCCAGCCCCGCCGCCCGGAGCGCATCGCGCGCGTGCCGTGTCGGATCATCGAGCAGCATGGCCAGCCCGCCGGTCACCCCGAGGCCGAGCAGCAGCAGGGGCAGGGCGACCGTTGAACCGGTGGCCAGTGGAAAGCGCGCAAGCCCGGAGGCGGCAATCAGGATCAGGATCAGAACGGCTGCCAGAGTGCCCGCAGGCAGGGTGCCGATAGTGCTCTCCGGCGCAGGCCAGCCCGGCGCGATCACCGACAGGAAGCCAACCGCGAACAGGTAACAGGTAAAGAAGGTGCCATTCGCGATCAGAAGGCAGGTTAGTCCGGTGCGCGCCAGACCGTCAGGAACACTGTGGTTTACGGGCAGGCTTACCCCCGGTGCGGCCTCGATGGGCGGCTCGTCACTCTGGCTGCCCATGAACTTATGCCATTGCCACACCGTCACCCCGATGGCCGCGAGGCCGAAGGGGGCCAGCGGATAGAACCCGAACAACATCAGGAGCACAAAGCCTCCGATCACGGCGGCGGTGACAATTGGCAGGGCCGAGTTACCGGGCAGGACCGCGATATGACGCGGCGCGCCGCTGATCGCATCGACCACCAGCGTCTCGCGCCGCCCGCGAGGGGCGCCGGGCAAAAGACCCTCTCCCCGGGCAAGCTGTAGTGCGCTTTGGCCGGGAAAAGGCAGGGAGGCGATGTTGTAACTGGGGGCGGGCATCGGCATCGCCCATTCCAGCGTGTCCGCCTGCCACGGATCCCGCCGCGTCCTTTCCCCGAACAGGATCTGCAACAGCAGATCCAGCGCGAAGAGCGCGAAACCCGCCGCCATGACAAAGCCGAAGAAGGAACTTACAAGATTGGTCCATATCCATTCCGAGTTGTCAGGATAGACATCAATCCGGCGCGGCATTCCCAGAAGGCCGGTCAGATGCATAATGAAAAAGGTGCCGTGAAAGCCGATCAGGATCAGCCAGAAGGCCGTTGGCCCAAGGCCACGCACCGCCGCCCGCCCGGTAAACAGCGGCATCCAGTAGACCGCCGCCGCCATCATCGGAAAGACAAAGCCGCCGATCAGCACATAATGCAGATGCGCGGTGACGAAGGCCGTGTCATGCGCCTGCCAGTTGAAGGGCACGATGGCCAGCATGACACCGGTCAGACCGCCCATCACGAAGGTCGAGAAGAACCCCATCAGATGCAGCATCGGCAGCCGCATCTCGGGCCGCCCCTGCCAGATCGTGCCGATCCAGGCGAAGATCTGCACCGCAGTCGGCACCGCCACCAGCGCCGAGGCCGCCGAAAAGAAGGCCAGCGCCATATGCGGGATGCCCACGGTGAACATGTGATGCACCCAGAGGCCGAAGGACAAAAACACCAGCCCCAGAACGGCCGCGACAATCGCGCCGTAGCCCATGATCTTTGTGCGGCACATCACCGGCAGGATGGTGGAGATCGCGCCGGCGGCGGGCAGGAAGATGATATAGACCTCCGGGTGACCAAACAGCCAGAAGAGGTGCTGCCACAAAAGCGGATCACCGCCGCGCGTCACGTCGAAAAACGGCCAGTCAAAGGCGCGTTCGATCTCGAGCAGCATTGACGCGAGGATCAGCGGCGGAAAGCCCACCAGCATCATCGCGCTGGTCCCGAGCATATACCAGGCGAAGAGGGGCATTTCCGTGAGCTTCATCCTCGGCGCGCGCATCCTGAGGATCGTCACCGTGATCTCGACTGCAGCCGCCAGCGCGGAAATCTCGACAAAGGTGACGCCCAGAAGCCAGACATCGGCATTGATCCCCGGGCTGTAGGTCTTTGACGACAAAGGCGTATACATGAACCAGCCGCCATCCGGGGCGACACCGGCGACCAGCGCCGACAAAATGATCAGCCCTCCGAAGAGATAGCACCACCAGCCAAGCGCCGAGAGTCGGGGAAATGCCAGATCGCGCGACCCGAGCATCTTGGGAAGCAGATACATCCCCAGCCCTTCCAGCATCGGTATGGCGAAGAGGAACATCATCAGGCTGCCATGCATGGTGAAGAACTGGTTATAAAGCGCGGTGTCCAGAAAGGCCCCGCCGGGTGTCGCCAGCTGGGCGCGGATCAGCATGGCAAGGCAGCCCGCAATGGCGAAGAACACGAAAGCCGTGACCATGAAGCGCAGGCCAAGCTCGCTGTGATTGACCGAGGTGAGGATGCCGCGCCATCCGGCGGGACGGCCCCAGACCCGGTCAAGCTCGCGGTGCAGGCGCAGGGCGCGTTGGGGCGGATTGGGCGTGATCATGGGGCCTCGCGGGTCGTAAGATCGGAGAAGGCGGGCGGGGCGGCAGGATCATAGGCCAGCACCTCGAACCGCATCCCGGCATAGCCGGTGCCGGAGAATTCAGCCGAGGTTCCGTGGTAGAGGCCGGGCTTTGACGCCTCGATCCGCAGGATATTATCGCGGCCGGGCAGGGCGTCCATCTTGCCCGCGAGCTGCGGCACCCAGAAGGCGTGGATCACGTCTTCCGACCGGATCACGACATCGACCGGCGTTCCGGCGGGGATGTGCAGCCTGCCTTCGGTCCAGACGATCTCGTCCTCTGGCCCCGGTTGGCCGAAACGCCAGCTCCATTGCCGGGCAACCGCCTCGACGCGGACCACATCCGCGCCGGGGCGGGCCTGGATCCGCTCGCCCACCCAGATCCCGGAACCGACAACTGCGAATAACACAGCAAAGCTGAAACCGAGGCCCATGCCCTTGATCCAGAAGGCTTCTCCCGGGGCGCGGGGGTTCCTGCGGGCAAAGCCGTGCCAGATCAGCCCCAGCACCAAAACCGTGATCAGCGCCGCCCCTGCCAGCATCGCCCACAAGAGCGTGGCGATATCCGCCGCCGCCGGCCCCTGGGGCGCAAGGGTCGAGAGAGGCCCGCCACAGCCGGCAAGCGCCGGAACCATCAGCGCCACCGCTGGTTTTGGGAAGGACACAGAGAAGGACAGACGCAGATGGCACAGGCCAGACCAACCCGCCGCAGGCTTCGCGACCCGATCCACGAGCATCGCAGCTTCCACCGCACGGAATCGAAAATCGCGGTCGCAGGACACCCGATCCATGCCATGCTGGTGGCCTTCCCCATCGCGCTTTGTGTCAGCACACTCGGCGCGGATGCGCTTTACTGGTGGACGGGCGATCCCTTCTGGCCGCGCGCCGCGCTCTGGGCGGCGGGGGTGGGATTTGTGATGGGGATCCTCGCCGGGATTGCCGGGACGGCTGAATTGCTGCTTGTGCCGGGCATCCGCATCCGTGCCGCCAGCTGGACGCATTTCATCCTCGCTGTAATGCTTTTGTCGGTGCTGGGCGCCAATTGGGGGATGCGGATCGGGGATCCTGCGGGGGCGGTGCTGCCCTGGGGCTTCCTCGCCTCGCTGCTGGCGGCTGGCATGACCGCGATGACCGGCTGGCACGGTGGCAAGCTGGTGTTTGACTATGGTCTCGGCACCCAGAACGATCATGATGACCCCGCGCGTGGGGACAGGAACTGATCGGGGATCAGCGCGCGGAAGGGCGCAAGGTCGGGTTTGGCCAGGACCAGCGCGAGAACGGCGGCCATCAGCGGCAGCACGATCAGCAGCCCGGCCAGCGGCGCGCCCTGCCACTGGCTGCGCCGTTCTTCGCCCGAGCGCTGGATCAGATGGCCGAACCAGACATGGACCATCACCATCGCGGCGACAAAAGCCAGTTTGACCAGCAGCCATGGCGCGAAGACCTGCGCGGCAAAGATCAGCCCGGTGCCCGCCATGATCGTCACCAGCGCCGCCGGGGTGGCGATGCCGATATAGCCGATATGGGTGATCAGGCGGAACCGCGCATATTGCCGCTGGCTCATCGCCCCGCCATGGGCGCGCATCAGAAGCGGCAGCGCGATCAGGCTCGCACACCAGCAGGCCAGCGCGGCGACATGGAGGAATTTCAGCGCGGCGATCATGCGGCCTCTCCCAGCCGCCAGGCGCGCCTTGCCATGACGCCCGCGACCAGCGCCAGCGGCACAAGGCCGGGAACCCACATGATCAGCCCGGCGGTCTGCTGATCCGCCAGCGGTTCGATCCCCCAGGCGAGCGGGCCGGTCATATGCTGCGTGTAAAGCAGCCGGGTCGAGAAGGTCAGCACCGCGCCGATCAGCCCCATCACCCCGGCAAATGAGCCGACTAGCGCTGCATTGACCAGAACCGTGCCAGCGTCACGGTGGTCCGGGGTGAATACCGCCGACCAGAAGGCCCAGGCGGGCAGCAGCAGCGCGGCCTGCATCAGCCAATAGACCAGGGCGCTGTCCCAGGCGGCGCTGTAAACGGCGGGCAGATGCCAGAGTGTCAATGCGCCAGCGGTCAGCAGCAGCGATACCGGCGCCAGCGCCCCGGACAAGCGCATACTGCGCAGCGGCAGGGCGAGCGCGAACAGGGGCGCGGCAAAGCTGACCAGCAGCAAATGATGCAGCGCCCGCGCGCTGAAAAGCGCCGTGGTCAGCGCGCAAAGCGGTGAGACAAAGGCGATGACGAGCGCGGCCCAGGCCACGCAGAACATCACGCGGTTCTGTGCCCGTGCGATTCCAGGGATCAGCAGCGCAATCAGCGCCAGAACAAGCAGCGGATGAAAGTTCCAGCTGCCGAGGATCGCAGCCGGGTCTGGTGCTGGCCCACACCAGGGGATTGTTTCCGGTCTGCCTGTCTCATCCATGACACTCTCTCCCATGCGTCAAAGTCCTGGCGCCGTCGGGTGAGACAACGGCGAAAATCGCAGATCCTGGCCCTGTGCATCTCAATGGCGCCAGGTCTCCGCCTGAAGCTGTCTGCGCAGATCGGGAAGCGAAAGGGCACCGGTCGCGGACAGGGCCTCTTCGACCGCCTGACGATAGTCCTCCGGGAAACGCACCGAGACGGCGACGCTGCCGCGCCGGAACCCCTCACGGTAGATCTCGGCATCGCCTTCAGGAATGCCGAGATCAATCAGCGCTCCGAAAGTGGCACCGGCAAGCGCGCCGCCCGCTGCACCCGTCAGGGCGGTTACAAGCCAGCCCGCTGCGGCAACCGGCCCAAGGCCTGGAACCGCGATCAGCCCGAGCCCGGCCAGGAGACCGGCGCTGCCGCCCACTGCTGCGCCGAGCACACCCCCGGCTGCGGTGGCCGCCGCAGGATCCGGGATCTGGACCTCCTCCCCCGTGTCAGGATCATAGGCCTTTTGCATGTCGCGATAGTCACGCAGCGAGCCGTCGCCGAGGATCGACGGCTCGACCGAGGGGAGGGAAAGCGCCTCAAGATGTTCAACGGCGCGCATCGCATCGGCATAGTCTTTGAAAAGCCGGGTTGTCACGGCCATGTTTGGGGCTGGCATAGCAATCCTCCCATTCGCCCGGTGCCGCTGAGGGACATGAATTTCCTGTCGGTTTTCCCGCCAACGGAGCCGGTTCTTCGCAGTCAGGATTAAGAAACATGTGAGCCGGGGGTTTGTTCCGCAGAGATCTCGCGAGGAACATCTTGTGCGGGCCGGGCAAAGAAACGCCGGGAGCGCAGTCTGCGTGGGAACATGAGCCGCGATCAGAAGTTGTTTGCACATGCCTGGCCATCTCCCGGCCAGCCAACCAACCGGAGGAAAAGTGATGCCACATGGAGGCGAAGACCCCGATCTGCCCGTCATCCCGGTTCCGCCCGCCGCGCCGGACGTGCCGCAAGATCCCCCCGATCCGCCCTTGCAGGATCCTGCTCCGGGGCGGCGGGGGCCTGACATTCCGAACCTTCCCGATGTCGGAGATCCGATCCCCTCGCCCGATGCGCCGGAGGATCCGGTTGCATCCTCCTGAAAGCTGCGGGTGGGGCTATGCGCCCGCCCGTTCATTGATGGGATGCTAGACCCCTGAAGAAAGGAGCAAGCAGATGAGAAGGACAGTTTCCGCTATCGCGATGTGCCTTTGTCTCGGCGGGCAATCCCCGGTCATGGCACAGGGCAATCTGGAGGATATTGTTTCGGGTGTCGCGCAGAGCCTGCTGGTGCAGGAACTCGACCGTCAGGCCGCAGCCGAAGCCCGGCGGGCCGGAACGCTGACCGGCTGGCGTGCCTATCTGACGAGATTTCCGAACGGTGCCCACCGCAGCGAGGCCGAGCGCGAGATCGCAAGGCTGGGCGGTTCGGTGCGTCCGACCGAACCCGCTCCTGCGCCTGCCCCGGCGGACAGCGCAAGTGCCACCGAGGCGGCTCTGGCCCTCAGCCGCGAGCAGCGTCGCCAGATCCAGAGCCAGTTGACCTCGCTGGGATATGATGCCGGGGTGGCGGATGGTCTTTGGGGACGCAAGACCCGCGAGGCGATCAGAGGCTGGCAATCGGCCAATGGCGCGACAGCCAGCGGCTATGTGACCGAACGCCAGGTCCGCCAGATCCGGGAGCAGGCAGGAGGGGTGGCACCTCCGGTCGATGATACTGCCACGGATGACCGGAGCGAGGAGCGTCTTCTGGGGCTTACCGTCTCCGAGCGCCGTGACATTCAGCGCCGTCTGACGGCGCTTGGCTACAGGACGGGGGGCACAGACGGGGTGCTGGGGCAGAACAGCCGCCGCGCCATTGCCGCCTGGCAGCGGGACGAAGGCTTGCGCGCGAGTGGCTATATCACCGCAGACCAGCTGCGCGAATTGCGCCGCCAGACCGGCCCATGACCGATCACATGACCGATCAGGTGCCCGCGGCTTCGGGCACCTGAGACATGGTATGAAAGGAGGAGAAGATGTTTCCCTGGCTTCGCGTAATGCTCGTCCATCTCTGGGCCGCCTGTATCGCGGGAACCGTGGTGATCGCAGGTCTGGCCCTTGGCTATTACGACCCGGCGACCTTTGTCATCGCCGCCTTTGCAGGGGTTCTGCTGGGCGTCCCGGCAGGGCTGCTGAACTGGATCTGGCTGCGCCCGACGCGGTCACGCGAGATTGGATGGACCTGGCCTATTGCGCAATATATCCGCCGCCAGGCACAGGCGTTTATATTGCGTAAGGCCTAAACCTCCAGTCGGGTCTGCAGGACGTCCCCGGGATCACCGGGGGCCAGCTCCGGCGGCAGCCGGGGCTGAAACTGGTCAAGGTGCCGGAGGAAGTCCCGGCACCAGCCGAAGACGTCATGATCCGCCAGCACAGCCGCCATCGCGGCATGGCGCGCCTTGCGTTCCTCGCGCGGCATGGCGACCGCCTGCGCGACCGCGCGCGTGATGGTTTCCTCGTCATAGGGGTTCACGAGCAGCGCGCCTTCGCCCAGCTCGGCGGCGGCCCCTGCGAAACGTGACAGGATGAGGGTGCCGGGATCTTCCGGATCCTGCGCCGCGACATATTCCTTGGCGACCAGATTCATCCCGTCGCGGAGCGGCGTCACCAGCCCGACCCGCGCGATCCGGTAAAGACCGGCCAGCGTCTGCTGGCTGAAGGCGCGGTTCACATAGCGCACAGGCATCCAGTCGAGGCGGCTGTGCCTGCCATTGATCTGGCCCGCAAGCCCGGCCACCTCCTGGCGGAGCGCGTCATATTCGGCGACCCCTTCGCGGGTGTTCGGTGTGATCTGCAGATAGGTCACCCGCCCCAGCCATTCCGGGCTGGTTTCCAGAAAACGGCCAAACGCCTGGATCCGCTGCGGCAGGCCCTTGGTGTAATCAAGCCGGTCGACGCCCATGATCAGGCTGCGCCCTTCCAGCGAGGCGCGGAATTTGCGCATGGCGACATTGCGGACCGCATTCCCCGCGCTGCGGCCGATAGCGCCGGTGTCGATGCTGATCGGGAAGGCCCCCACCCGAAAGCGCCGCTCCTGCGCGGCATAAACCCCGGGCTCGCCCGCCACCGGCTGCGCAAGCCCGCTGCGGCTGAGGCAAAGGCCGAAATTCGTGGCATCCGGTTCAGTCTGGAAGCCCAGCAGATCAAAGCTGGTCATCGTGCGCAAAAGCGTTTCGCCGCCCGGCAGCGTCAGGAAGACATCCGGCGCAGGCCAGGGGATATGCATGAAAAAGCCGATCCGGTTCCGGAACCCGAGCTGGCGCAGCTCGGCGGCCAGCGGGATCAGGTGGTAATCATGGATCCAGATCAGGTCATCGGGCCGGATCAGCGGCGCAAGCCGCTGCGCGAAAAAGCGGTTCACGCGGAAATAGCCTTCGGCATCGCGGCGGCTGTAATCGGTCAGATCGATGCGATAATGGCAGATCGGCCAGAGCACGCTGTTCGCGAAACCGTTGTAATATTCCGACAGATCCCGCTCTGACAGATCGCTCAGCGCATAGGTGATCGCGCCGTCTTCATGCAGCGAGAGGGGGCCGGGCTCTTCCGCGCCCGAGGAGCCTCCGGACCAGCCCATCCAGATCCCGCCCCGCTCGGACAGGGCGGCGCGCACAGCCACCGCAAGCCCGCCCTGGGGCGGCCGGTCGGGCGCGGGCACCCGGTTTGAGACGACGATCAGGCGGCTCACAACACTTCCTCCCAGGGGCACGACAGCGCCATGGCGGCATTTATCAGCCCGACCATGGAATAGGTCTGCGGGAAATTGCCCCAAAGCTCGCCGCTTTCGACATGGACGCCTTCTGACAAGAGCCCCAGCGGGTTTCGCCGCGACAGCACATCGTCAAAGATCTCGCGGGCCTCCTCCTTGCGGCCGGTGCGCACCAGCGCGTCGATCAGCCAAAAGGTGCAGGCGGTGAAGGCGGTCTCGGGCGCGCCGAAATCATCGGGGCGGCGGTAGCGGTAGAGGTGGTTTCCAAAACGCAGATCCGCCTCGCAGGCTGCAACGGTGGCCAGAAAGCGCGGATCCTGCGGCGCGATAAAGCCGGTCTGCGCCATCAGAAGCAGGCTTGCATCGACTTCGTCGCCGCCAAAAGAGGCCACAAAGCAGCCGCGCTCGGCGTTCCAGCCGCGTTCAAAAATTGCCGCGCGGATCTTTGCGGCGCTGGCCACCCAGCGTTCGGTTTCCGGCACAAGGCCCAGCTTGCGCGCGATCCGCGCCAGCCGGTCACAGGCCGCCCAGCACATCAGCGCGGAATGGGTATGGACCTCTTCACGGGTGCGGAACTCCCACAGACCGGCATCGGGCTGATCCCAGCAGGCCTCGGCCTCGGCCCCCAGCCGCTCAAGCCTGCGGAACAGGGCCTCATCGCCCATATCGGGCAGGCGTTCGTCAAAGAAACACTGGATCGCAGCCAGGATGACCGATCCATAGCCGTCATTCTGCACCTGGTTGAAAGCCGCATTGCCGCGCCGCACCGGGCCAAAGCCGCGATAGCCGGGCAAAGCGGGCACGATATGCTCATCCAAAACCCGCTCCAGCCCCAGGCCGAAAAGGGGCTGCATATAGCCGCTGTCAGACCCCGCCGCGATATTCGAGACATAGGTGAGGTAATGTTCCATTGTGCGCGTCGCGTTCAGGCTGTTCAGCGCCTGGACGGTAAAATAGCTGTCGCGGAGCCAGCAGAAGCGGTAATCCCAGGTCCGCCCGCTGGCGCCGAATTCCGGGACCGAGGTGGTGAGCGCGGCGACAATCGCGCCGGTTTCCTCGTTCGAACACAGCTTCAGCGTGATGGCTGAGCGGATCACCACATCCTGGAAGTCAGCGGGCAGGGCGAGGCTGCGCACCCAGTTGCGCCAGTAATCGGTCGTCTCGCGCAGGAAATGGCGCGCAATGGCCATCGGATGATCCGAAAGGCTCTCATCGGGGCCAAGGATGAAGGCCTGCGGGCGTTCCAGCAGGAAAGGCGTCCCGGACAGGATGTAATCGACCGGAGCATCGGTGGTCAGGCGTAGCACCTCGGGGCCAAGGATATAGCGCAGATGGTTGGTGCCGCGCGTGATCCCGGGCGCGTTGGCCCCATAGTCCGAGCGGAGCCGCAGCGAGACGGTCAGTCGGGGCGTGCCCTTGACCGGCTCGATGATGCGCTGCACGGAATAGCCGCGAAACATCCGCCCGTTGCGCAGGAAGCGCGGCGCAAAGTCGATGATCCTTGCCTCGTTGCCCTCTTTATCGGTGAGGATGGTCTCAAGGATGGCGGTATTGCGCAGATAGCGCTGGTGGCTGCCGGTCTGGTGGTCAAGCCGGAAGGACCAGGCCCCTTCGCCTGTATCCGCTCCGCCCTCCGGGCCTCCGCCGAGCAGGCCGCAGAAGACCGGGTCGCCATCCATGCGCGGCACGCACATCCAGTCGAGCCTGCCATCCCGGTCGATCAGGGCGGCAAGGCTTGCATTGCCGATGATGCCGCGATCAAGGTCGGGCAGGGAGCGGCAGGGGGTATTCGTCATGAATTCAGTCTCCTGGACGGGACGGTCCCGCCAGTTGGTGGAGCCAGGACCGGAAGGCCCCCGGCGTTGTGATGCGTTGAATGGCGGCACTGGGGCTGTCCTGGTCGCCGATACGGATCGACAGGCCGCCCATGCTGTTGACCGCCTGAAACATCGCCTCATCCGTCAGATCGTCGCCGGCCGCGAGCGGCAGGCGGCCAATAAACGGGGGCGAGGCCATAAGGTTCCGAAGCGCCGCGCCTTTGTCAACTCCGGCAGGGCCAAGCTCGACGACACATTTTCCGTCCCGCAAGCGCCAGGCCGGTCCGGCAATCACAAGGGCCTCGGCCATGATCCCTTCGACAATGCCGCGAAGATCGGGTGCCAGACGGTAATGCAGGGCAAAGGCCGCGCCTTTATCCTCGATCAGAAGTCCGGGATGGTCCGCCGCTTTGGCGCGCATAAAATCAAAGGCCGCCCGGAAGGCTGCGGTATCGCCTTGCGGTGCGGTTGTGGCAGGGCGCTCCATCACCACCGCACCGGGACGGATTTCCGCCCCATGCAGACCGGCCACAGTAAAGCGATGTTGCGGGAAAAGGCTGTCGACAAAGCCAACCCGCCGCCCTGTCACCAGAGCAAGCGCCCCGGAGACGTGATCCTCAAGCCACGCCAGCAGCTCGGCAAGTCCAGGTTCCGGCACTACCTCATCAGGGGTCGCGGCCAGGTCCAGCAGCGTGCCATCGAGGTCCAGGAACAGCGCCGTGCCAGCCAGATCGGGCAGGGCGGGGTCCCTCTCTCTTCCCTCCCCGGCTGTCGGGGGCCTCGTCTGATGTGGGGGAAGCGGTGTCAGAACCTTCTGAGCCGCGGGGGAAGCCTGTCGGTTTTCCGTGGTCATGGCCGCAATCCTGGACAGAGTTTGCTGCAGTTGCAAACAACGGGGGCGGATCTTCGCTTATGGCAAGGGCAGGCGGGCCGCAGAGAATTCTCGGAGGGGCGCGGTGCCGCAGTCAGCGGTAGCGAAAAATCGCTGCATCCGGGTCGTCGCTGCCCGCGATGGCTGCGGCCACGATCTGCGCTGCGATGACCGAAAATGTGATGCCATTGCCGCCATATCCCATCGCGGCGAAGCATCGCACATAGCCCGGCACGCGGGCGATGATCGGCAGCCCGTCATCTGTCACGCTGAAGGGCGCCGACCAGGTGTAAGCTGGCTTGCCGATATTTACCCCGGTCAGATCGTGCAGTTTCCGGGCGATGATGCCAGCCTTTTTCGCCAGCTTTTCCGGGTCGGAATTGCTGTCGGCGGCCTCTTCATCCTCGCCGCCTGCGATGATGCGCCCTGCCTCATCACTGCGGAAATAGAGATAGGGGTCTGCGGCTTCCCAGACGATCATGTCCCGCATCCAGCCCGGCAGATGTGGCATTGGCCGGGAGGCAAGCGCCCAGGTCGAGGTGACATGATGCGATGCCGTTTTCATCTGCGGCAGATATTCATAGCCGGTGCAGAAAAAGGCATATTCGGCGACCAGCACCTCTCCGTTCCGCGTCGCGAGCGCGATTCCCGAGGGCAGTTCCGCCATATCGGTGATCTCAACCGGCGAGACGAGCTGCGCCTTTCTGGACAGCACGGCCCGCAAAAGCCCTGCCGTCACCTGCGCGGGGTTCTCCGAGGCTGAATCCTGCGACAGGATCGCCGCCGGGCGGTCGATACCAAAACGCTCTATCAGGTCTGCGCGTTTCAGATAGTCGGCTTTTATTCCGACCCCGTGGCGCGCCTCTGCCTCATTGCGCAGCGCCCGCGCGCCCATCTCATCTCCGGCGAGATAAAGCGCGGGCTTGGGGCCCATTCCACAATCCAGCCCCAGCCGGGCAGAGAGCGCCACCAGATCCGCCACCGCCGCGACCGAGCGCACCCAGGCGCGTCCGGCGTGATCCGGGCCGATCTTGCGGCTCAGCCGTGTCAGGGGAATGTCAATCTCATGCTGGATCATTGCGGTCGAGGCCGGGGTGGACCCGCGCACCGCCGGGCGGCGATCAAGGATAAGCACCGACTTTCCGGCCCGGGTCAGCGCCTCCGCCATCAATGCGCCGGAGATACCGGCCCCGATCACGATCACGTCGAAGCGCCCGCGCGGGAGTTTCTTCGCAGCGGGCACCGTGGAATGCGGGGTCGTCAGCCAGATCGGTTTGCCGATCCGCAGATCGTCCTTGCGGGTCTGGGCGTCATGACTTCGGGATCGTGTGGCCATCCGTAACCTCTGGCGAAGAAAACATGGGCGCGCAGATGCTCGTGGTCTGAACCTGCTTTGAACCGTCCGGACAGGCCGAGACATGCTGCGACCCGCACAAGCATCGGTGCGGGTCGCGCAATGACCCGGAGGAGGAGGGAAACCCCGTCCGGATCATATTTCAGCGGCGGCGATTGCCATCGGCGCTGCCGCTGAGCAAATAGCCCATGGCGATGCCAAGAAGACCGACGCCGACCAGAACTGTGGAAGTCGTGACCGGGTTCTCCCGCGCGACATCCGCCGCCACATGCGCCTGGTCACGGACCCGGCTTGCGACAGCGCGTGCCCGCCCTTTGCCGGTTTCATAAGCGTCTTCAGCCTCCTGCACCGCATCTGAGGCATGTGATGCAAGGGATTTGCTGATCCGCGCCATTTCGGTCTTCAGATCCCCGATCTGTTTTTCCAGGCTTGTGCGGATGTCTTCGAAAGCGTCAGCCATTTCGTAGCTCCTTGTTCTGTGAATAGAGAACCGGGCAGCAGGAGAAAAGTTCCTGTGGGGCAGCTCCTGTTCGCCTTTCCAGGCGGGATGCCGCCCGGTTCGCTCTGAATGTCGGGCCTCACAGCCGATAGCTGAGACCGCCGAAGATGCGCCCCTCGTCGCGATGCCTGCCGCCCCGAACCGCACCGGAAAGAGCGGCCGCGCCAGCGACCAGCGCGGCCGCCGTCAGGATGAAGGCCGTCAGGATCGCGCTGATGCGGGCGGTTTCTGCCGCATCGCGGGCGGCGGCCTCTGCCTCGTCTGCCATTCTTACAGCTTCCGCCCGCAGTTCCTGCGCCGCGCTGATCGCGGCCTCTACCCGGGCTTCGACCACACTTTGCTCAAGGCCGCTCAGCCTTGCAGTCGCGCCGGTCAGCCAGGCGCGGTCGGCTTCGGTGATCTCGCCGCTCAGGGCGACACCGGCAAGGATCGATGCGCTTTGACGGGCCAGTTCGGATGGGTCTTCCGAGGGTGCAACAGGGGCGGCGGTTCCCGGCGCGGCAGGCGTTCCGGCGACGGAAGGTGCTGTGTCGGAAAGCAAGGGGCGGCTGAGGGTGTCGCCGATCCGGCCAAGCGCGGCAGCGCCGGCATCTTGCGGCAGTGCTGCGCCAAAGCCCTGTGCCGCACCGCCAACCGCAGTGGCTGCGGCCTGTGTCGCATTGCCGGCGACCTCACCCGCCGTGGTTGCAACCGTGGTCACGACGCCTGCGGCCATCCAGGCCGTCACCAGCATGCCAAGGCCCCAGACCACCAGCCCGTTGATCCCGTCGCGCGTGGCGGTCTCGTCGCCCGGGAGGGTCTCGACCCGGCGCCGCATGCGACCGGCAATATACCCGCCCGCCAGATAGCTGACGACCAGGGTGATCACGAGCCACAATCCCGTTACGATGATCCAGAGGCTAAAGGATCCCTCGCCGGGTTCTGCTGAAATTGTCGAAAGCCCGAGTGCGGCTCCGAAGGTCATGAAGAGACCGGCAGTCGCGGCGGCCACGACCGCACCGGCGATCACAGCGGCCCAGTCAACAAGGGGGCCTGTTGTAACGGGTGCGGTTGCGACGGGGGCGATCTGCGTTTCGCTGTGTTCCATTGCGATCTCTCCTCAGCGCAGGCCGAGAAGCGACAAGATCGCGAGAACGACCACGACGAGGCCAACGAGATAGATGATGCTGTGCATGACGATCCTCCGGTGTTGAACAGGCTGCGCGACACCGCGCTTCCGATTGGCCACAACCAGCCGATCACGTGAATGTTCCGCAATTCCTGCCGCAACCGGCCCGGCACTGCGGGAACAGAATCTCGGGCCGCCTGTTCACACCTCAACGGCAACAGGAGGGTGATATGTCGACAGCAGCTGAACTGGAGAGCAAACTCTGGAGCGCATTGCGCTCGGATCGTGTGATGATGCTGGGCCTTGTGGGCAAAGACGATGGTCATACCCGCCCCATGACCGCAATTATCGAAGGCGAGGACCGGGGCCCGATCTGGTTTTTCACCAGCATCGACAATGAAATTGTGACCGCTGGTGGTGGCCGTGCTGTGGCAGCCTTTGTCTCGAAGGGCCATGATCTCTTCGCCACGATCCATGGCCGGGTCAGCATCAGTCAGGATCCGGCGGCGATTGACCGGCTCTGGAACAGCATGGTTGCCGCATGGTTTGACGGCCAGGATGATCCGAAGCTTCGGGTGTTGCGTCTTGACCCGGAAGGCGCACAGATCTGGGAAAATGCGTCCTCGCTCTTTGCGGGAGTCAGGGCGTTGTTCGGCGCAGACCCGAAGGAGGATTACAAAAGCAAGGTGTTGAACGGCTTGCAATAAGGACCCCGCTTCTGGGGTGATCGGCGTCCAAAAGGGACCCCACCGACCG
>NZ_JAEFCF010000039.1 GCF_016405985.1 Paracoccus sp. IB05 | reverse complement strand
ATGATCGAAGAGGCCGGAAAGAGGGAAAGACTGAGCCCTGTGCGCTCATGACGACCCTGGGGAAAAACGCCAACCAAAACGGCCGGTCGAACGGCCGGGGTGACCATTTCAAGCCACTTCATCCCACAGCCCCTCGGCGATCTCGCGCGCAAGCATCGTTCGGGCTTGCAACAGCAGGTCAGCGCCACTGGGATCTATGTGACCATAAAATCGGGCGCGACTACCAGAGGCCAGCCAGTCTGCATAGAAGCAGTATTCCCGCCGATCGAGACGGAACACCCGCAAGTCGTCCGCCCAGTGGGGCTTCGGCTCTACGACGACGGAAATACCGCTCTTGGTCTCGCGCCAGGGCAAGCACCGTTCTGTGGGCGGGTTACAGCGATCTTCGATGAAGATCGCATCTATGTCGATCGAATGCGACATGGGGACGTGCTCCAAAAGAAAAGCCCGGTCACGAGGACCGGGCAGGCTGGACTGAGAGGGTAAAGGGCGGCCGGAGCCGCCCCGCGTGAAGGTCATTCGGCAGCGATACTTTGCGTCGGCACCTGCTCCTCGTCTTCCAAAGGCTCATCGTCCTCGCTGTCGTCCGTGAGGAAATCGGGCAAAGTTTCCGCTTCCGCGCCACCGGCATCCGCCGCATCTGCGCCGGCATCCTGGGCGTCCAGTCGCAGTGGCTCCGGCAGCCAGCCACTGCCTGCCAGCAGCCGTTCGGCTTCCGTCGCCATCTCGCCCTTCTTCAGATGGCCGATCAGTTCAACCGCCTGCTCGCCCACACCTTCGCGCACGGCCTCAAGGATGCGCGCCTTGGTCACGCGGCCGAAGTAATTGGCGACCGTCGGCTTCCAGCCCGTCTCAACCAGATCGAGACCGGTCACGCGCGCGAGACGATCTGCCTCCTGCATGCGGCGATCCAGGCCATGCTGGCTGATGCCATTGCCGCTGTAGGGGTTCGGACGCTCATAGAGCGCGTTGACCCCGAAGCTCAGGCAATGTGCCAGCAGAGCCTGTCGGCTGGCCTCGTCGAGAGCGTGCAGCCAGTCCCAGAGCCGGTCATCGCCGTCATCGAGCGGGATATCCGCTCGCCATGCCGCATGCCGCTCGTCGATGGCCTGCGCCGGGATCGAGTCGCCAAGATCCGGAGCCTGCACCGACAGATGCACTTCGTTGATACGGGCCTGCAGCGCATTGCCCGAACTGCGGATGCCAAAGCAGTCGAGCACCAGCCGGTGCAGCAGCGCGGTCATCGCAATACGCGGGTTGTTCGCCACGGCATCGCGCAGCGCGAGGGTCCGATGCGCCGTCAGCTCGATCACCAGCCGTTCCGGCAGCGGCTTGATCGCCTCGCCCTCGTCTTCCTCCTCCTCGGGTGCGGTGGCAGGCTCGCCCTCGAGGGTGAACACCGCGCGCTTGTGGTAGGTTTCATGCTCGGCGCGCTGCAGAACCTCGCCGGTCTCGGGATCGACGATCTCGGGCTCAGGTTCCAGCGGTGCTTCATCCTCGGCCCGGACATAACCACGCTCGATCAGCAGCGTGCCGTCGACATCGAGGCTGACAAAGACCCCTGCCCGCGCCATCTGCGCAGGTTCGTAGATCATCGGCCGCATCTCGAAGGCGCCGAGGAGCCTCTCGATCTCGCCCAGCCGGGCATCGACCTCATCGGGGTATTCTTCCGCTTGCGCATACTCTGCCTCGAGCCGGTCGTATTCGTCTCGCAGCGCCTCGCGGGTGGCGCGCTCATCCTCGGTCAGATCGACCGTGGTGCCGATCAACTGCCGCATGCCATAGGCGTGGCTGTAGGGGAAGCTGACCGCGACCTCGATCCATTTCCAGCCCTCGGCGGCGATGGTCTCGGCCTCGGCCTTCAGCTTCTCGTTCACCAGCCGGTCGAGCAGCACCGGATCCTGCAGCCAGCCGCCATCGTCCTGCTGGAAGAGGTCGCGCAGCACATACCCGCCCGCCGCCTCATAGGCCTCGATGCCGACAAAGGTGACGCGCTTGTCGGAGGCCCGCACCGTGGTCTCGGTCAGCAGGCGGCGGATGTTGTAGGGTTCCTTCGACCAGCTGTCCTTCACCGCCTCCCAGACCTGAACCTGGCGCTCATGGTCCGAAGAGATGGTGAAGGCCATCAGCTGCTCCAGCGTCATGCCGTCCTCGGCATAGATCTCGAGCAGCGCGGGCGCGACCGAGACCAGCCGCAAGCGCTGTTTCACCACTTTGGCATCAACGAAGAAGGCGGCCGCAATGGCCTCCTCGGTCATGCCCTTCTCGCGCATGGCCTGGAAGGCGCGGAACTGGTCGACCGGATGCAGCGGTGCGCGCTCGATATTCTCGGCCAGCGACACCTCGTCGATCAGCACGTCGTCGGTTGCGTCGGACACGATGCAGGGGACCGGGGCGGTTTTGGCGAGGCGCTTCTGCTTCACCAGCACCTCCAGCGCCCGGAAGCGGCGACCGCCGGCGGGCACCTCGAACATGCCGGTCTCGGTACCATCCTCGCCCAGAACCGGGCGGACATGCAGCGACTGGATCAGTCCGCGACGGGCGATGGACTCGGCCAGTTCATCGACCGAAACGCCGGCCTTGACGCGCCGGACGTTGGACTGGCTCAGCACCAGCTTGTTGAAGGGGATGTCGCGCGAGGACGACAGGGTGATCTTCTGAACGGCAGTGGCCATGTCAGATACTCCGAGGACGGGCGCCGGGGAGACCCTCTCTCCGGCTACCAACCCGTCATGGAAAACCCCTCCCCCCTCTCCCTCTCCTGACCGGCGGCAAGGAAACGGTCGAACGGCCAAAGGCCCAGCCCATCTCGGGCATTGATCTGGAACGGATTTCCTTGGCCAGGGGGCAAGCCTGTGCAACAATAACACGATCCCGCCATGCGCCAGATCTTCCCTGCCAGCCAAAAAGGAATGATCATGTATCATCACATCCTGATTTCCACCGATGGATCGGAAACCGCCGCCAAGGGACTCGACCACGGCTTGACGCTGGCCAAGACCCTCGGCGCGAAGGTGACCATCGTCACCGTCACGGAAGCCTTCCCGATCTATGCAGCGGCCGCGGGCGGGGCATGGGTCGCGCCCATCGAGGTCAGCGGCGGGTTCGAGGAAAGCCAGAAGGAACTGGCCGATGGCATCCTGAGAACTGCGAAGGAAGCTGCGGACAAGATCGGTGTAGTCGCCGAGGTTCTGCATATCCCCAATGCCCAACCTGCCGAGGCGATTGTCGAGACGGCGAAAGTGCGGGATTGCAGCCTGATCTGCATGTCCTCGCACGGCCGGCGTGGCCTTGGTCGTCTGTTGCTCGGCAGCCAGACCGCCGAAGTTCTGGCACACAGCCCGGTCCCGGTGCTGGTCGTCCGCTGAGGTCGGACAGGGATGCCTGCGATGCAAATCGACCCGGCGCCCGACGCGTCTCCATCTCCGGAGCCCTGCGTTGTCCGACGATGACCTGCCATCTTCATGGCTCGACCTCCTGTGCGACGCGGAGGGTAAGCCTGAGGGAATCCTGTCGCTGATCGGGTCGGAGGAGAACGCGGAGACAGAGCAGATCGCCGAGCGCCTGACGGATCGCGGGCTCTTCAGGGTCATAAGCGCAAAGCGTTACCAACTGACCGATGCGGGGCGCGAAGTTCTTGCCAGGTCGCCCCGGTCAAAGGTGCGCAATGCCACCGGCAAAAGCGGATGGCTCGGCAGGCTGCTGTCACGGCGTTAATGCCGTACGTGCAGGCAAGACGACATACCCTTGGGCGGCATCCCGCCCAAGGTCCACCGCAGATCCTTGCGAGCAGAAGACGCGCTCCCTACTTCCTGGTCGGGCAAAGATGCCAGCGACAACAAGAACATATGGGCATGCTGACAATGCGCTATCTGCTTGCATATTACTCCGGGACCACCAGCCAATGGCGGAGCCTCGACACCGATCTGCTGCCGCAGCAGATCAACAGAGCCGAAGAGCTCCCGGCGGCGCTGGAAAACGCACCGATGATCGCGCTGTCCTGGATGTTGGAGCGCCGCCCATTCGGCAGCTATCAGGCGACCGTAGACGGTAAGAGCGATGAATGCGTGATGGTCTATGAACTGGAGCCAACGGCGGCTTCACCGCTCGGCAATGGCACGGATTATGTTGGCCCCTGGTTGGAAATGTTCATGCAGACGAACGAGCCGATCGGAACAATCGCCCTCGGGGCAGGAAAGCCGATACCGAAGGAGGCGGCTATCGGCGCACTCCGGCAACTGGCGAGCACCTCGCTGCAAGCCTCAGATGAGGCATGCCAGCAGACCATAGGCCGCATGCGTGAATACGCACCGTCTGCGGGAGTGCACGCCGAAGCCCCGTCAGCAGTAAAGAAGCAGGAAACGGCTTGAACGTCCACGCTGCGTGAAATTCAAGATTACGATCCTGCGCTAAAGCTGACCCATATGACCACGATCAACGATATCGCCGCCAAAGTCGCGGAAGAGAATGGCCTGACCAAGGCTCAGGCCAAATCTGCCGTCGAGGCGGTCTTCAAAGCCGTGACCGACGCCGCCATTGCCGGCGAAGAAACCTCGATCCCCGGTTTTGGCAAGTTCAAGGTCAAGGAAACCGCCGAACGCGAAGGCCGCAACCCGGCCACCGGCGCAACCGTGACCATTGCTGCCTCAAAGAAACTGGCCTTTACGCCTGCCAAGGCCGTGAAAGACGCGCTGAAGGCGTGAGGCCACAGGCAGACCAGGCGCCTCTGCTGCATGGACAGGTTTCCCCTTGTAGCAGAGAGCTGTATCGCTCTCAGCCCTTCTCCTTGAGCCACTTCCGAATCCGGACTCGCGCATTGGCGTAGGGAGAAGACGTATTGAACTGGATCATCCGGCCCTTCGTCCATTTCCCATACCAGGGCCCGCCGTAGAGTTCGGCGTCGGACCGTGCGGAAATCGTGTTTACCAGCCGGGTCTTGGCCTCGGTCAGGCGTGCCAACAGACTGACCCAATCCAAAGCCTCATGGAAACCCCATGTTCGTTCACAAAGAGGCAGGAGACATACGCGCTGAGATGTTTCCAATATGGCTGGACCTCTTTGATAAAGTGCTGGCTGCTAACCTCACAATAGATCGGCCCGCAATTGGTCAGGCCTCGCGCACCGGATTGGCAAGGGCCTCAGCTATGGGCTTGCGCAGGCTGGCGATCCCCCAAACCTCCGCCGCTGATAGAGAGGCAGCAGTTTCATCAACCAAATCTTCGACAATGCCAGAGCCGTTAAACCGGGCCCTTTTGAACTCTAAAATACCTTTCCCCCGATCCCCAAGAAGGGGGGATAGCCCCCCTGCCTGCCTAAACCGCGACCCCAAATAGTTTCCCGATAGCGGCGGTCACTGCCATCGCGGCACCGCCCCAGAAGACCACACGCAGTGTTGGTCGCAACAACTTGGCTCCGCCGGCCCAAGCCCCGAGAGCCCCGAGAACGGCAAGCGCGAGCAGCGTTGTCACAGTAACCACGACGGCGACAGTTTCTGCGGGTGAGACGAGCGCAGCAACCATCGGCACAGCCCCGGCCAAAGTGAACGTGAGCCCAGAGGCAAAGGCAGCCTGTAAGGGATTGGCGCTATGCACCTCAGAGAGGCCGAGTTCATCGCGCACATGGGCCCCAAGCGCGTCAGCTTCGGTCAACTCGCGCGCGACAAGCGCTGCCGTCGCGGGCGAGAGACCTCGGCTCTCCCAGATAGAAGCCAGTTCCGCCTCCTCCTCCGCGGGTGTCTCGCGCAGAGCCTGCGCCTCACGGGCGATGTCAGCACCTTCAATATCCGATTGTGAGCTGACCGAGACATATTCCCCCGCCGCCATGGACATCGCCCCGGCGGCCAATCCCGCGGCGCCTGCGATGAACACCGCTTCTGCGGAAGGATTGGCGACCGCCACGCCCACGATGAGCGCCGAGATCGAGACGATCCCATCGTTGGCGCCGAGCACCGCGGCCCGCAACCAACCGCTGCGGTTGACGAAATGTACTTCTTCATGGGCTGACTGATAGGTCATGGCCGTCCCGCTCCAATTTCATACTGTCGATCTGACCCTGTAGATTCCAGGCCGCGCCAAGGCTTCACCGCTCATCCGCGCTCGATGGATTGAAACGCTTACGAGGCCATCGACTTCCTTAAACTTCCGGTAACAATGTAGGGTGACCCAGATCATTGCAATTGATCTGGGTCATAGCCGACGTTGGACGGAATGAATTATCGGCTCCTCATGCGCCGAACCCGCCGCATGCGTGTCAACACAGGAAGCTTCCTATGCCCAGCACCGCCCCTGTAAGTCTTGAAGAACGCCTCATGCTTCCCCTCACGCTCGCGGCGAGTTTCGGCATGGCGGCCGCCTTCTTCGGCACCTTCGTGCTGCCGGGGATCTGGCTCACGGCAGGGCTTGCACTTGTCTATCTTGCGGCCGGGCTTCCGACGGGGCTGCGCGCGCTTGGTGCACTTTTCAAGGACCGCGTGCTCGACATCGACCTGTTGATGATCATCGCGGCTTTGGCCGCGCTTGCCGTCGGCGCCCCGCTGGAGGGGGCGGTTCTCCTCACGCTCTTCAGCATTTCGGGCACGCTGGAGCATCGCGCTATGGGCCGCGCCCGCCGCGCGATCGAGGCGCTGATGGCGCTGCGCCCCGAGACTGCGCTGCGGCTGAGCGCCACGGGCGCGACAGAGGAAATCCCCGTCGTGGCGCTTCGCGAGGGGGATTTGCTTGTCCTGCGTCCGGGCTCGCGCGTGCCCGTGGATGGCGTGCTTGTCACCGGCGAAGGCACGGTCGACGAGGCGACGATCACCGGAGAGTCGATGCCCGTCTCGAAAGCGCCCGGCGCGAAGCTTTTCGAGGCGACGGTCAACCTCAATTCCGTGCTGACCATGCGCGCAAGCGCCACCGTCGAAAGCAGCACCGTGGCGCGGATGATCGACATGGTGACCGAGGCCCAAGCCGCCCGCGCGCCGTCCGAGACCTTCAGCGCCTGGTTCGGGCAGCGCTACACCGTGGCCGTGCTTTTGGGGGCCACGCTGGCGTTTGTTGTTCTCTGGGGGATGGGGGCTTCCGCCTCCGACGCCCTCTACCGCGCTGCGGTGCTGTTGGTGGCGGCAAGCCCTTGCGCCGTGGTGATCTCGGTGCCCGCCGCCATGCTGTCGGCGCTGGCGGCTGCGGCACGGGGCGGCGTGTTGTTCAAAGGTGGCGCGGCGCTTGAAGCCTTGGCAGAAGTGAAGAGCTTTTCCTTTGACAAAACCGGCACCCTGACCACCGGAGTTGCAGAGGTCACCGACCTCACCTCAGAGATCCCCGAGGGGCGCATGCTGGCGCTGCTCTCGGGTTTGGAGGCGCAGTCCGAGCATCCGATCGCCGCCGCGATCCGGCGCCGGGCAGAGGCCGAGGGGCTTGCCCCCGCCGCCATTCGGGATGTGGTGACCCATCCGAGTGAAGGCATCACCGGGATCGACGAAGAGGGGCCGATCTGGGCCGGAAACCAGCGGATGCTGGAGCGGATGGGGGCACGTGCCGATACCGCCGGGGCTCAGCGGCTGAAGGCCACTGCCCAAACCGTCACCTGGATCGGCCGCGGCGCGCAGCTGATCGGTGGTGTTACGGTGGCAGACCGCCCGCGGCCAAGCTCTGCCGCCGGGCTTTCGCAACTGCGTGCGGCGGGGGTGGCGCATCTGGCCCTGATGACCGGGGATCGCCGCCCGGTCGCCGAGCGGATCGGGCGGGAGCTTGGCTTTTCAGATGCGGAAATCAACGCCGAGCTCTTGCCTGAGGACAAAGTGAGGCTGGTTGCCGCGCTTGCGGAAAAAGGCCGAACGGCCTTCGTCGGCGACGGGGTGAACGATGCCGCAGCCCTTGCCCGGGCGGATGTCGGCGTCGCTATGGGGGTCGCGGGCAGCGAGGTGGCGCTGCAGGCCGCGGATGTCGCCCTGCTGTCCGAGGACATGACGCGCCTTGCCGCCGCGCGGAAGCTCGCTTTGCGCACACGCCGGATCATCCGGCAGAACCTTGGCTTTGCTCTGGCGATGATGGTGCTTTTGGTGATCTCAGCGCTCTTCTTCGACCTACCCTTGCCGCTTGCCGTCATCGGTCATGAGGGGGGCACCGTTCTCGTGGTCCTAAACGGCTTACGGCTCCTTGCTGATCCGATCCGCAATGATCTCGGTGCGGCGCGAAAAGCGCCCTCGCATCCCTCCTCCCAACCTCAAGAGGTTTCTCATGTATAAGCACATCCTTATCACCACCGATGGCTCTGAGAACGCGGGCCTTGGCCTTGAGCATGGCCTTACATTGGCATCCTGCATCGGCGCTGCGGTAACGATCCTGACAGTGACGCCACCCTTTCCGATTGTAGCAGCGGCGATGGGGGCCGGGTCATACACGCCGGTGGCGGTGCTTGAGGGCTATGATCAGGCGCAGCGTGAAACGGCCGAGCGGATCCTTGAGGCCGCCGCAGAGCGTGCGAGACATGCGGGCGTTTCTGTAACGGCCCTGCATGTGCCCGATGCCACGCCTGCTGATGCTATCTTAGAGCGCGCCGAGGCACTTGGTTGCGATCTCATCTGTATGGCCTCTCACGGGCGGCGCGGGCTAAAGCGGATGTTGCTTGGCAGTCAGGCAACCGAGGTTGTCACCCGTTCCGCAATCCCCGTACTGGTCGTGCGGGCCTGATACCCCTCGGCCCGCTGCGAAGCGGGCCGGGCCGAATACAGAAGGTTGGGATGACCCGAACACCTGCAGAATTCTGGCGAGATTTTCCTTCCTTTCGGGGGGAAAGAGAGTTCGCATGGAGCTCTGAAGCCTGCGGAAAACCACATGAGCGATGCGTGGCTATCGGATGCTACGAGCCCGCATGGTGTTCGCGGTAAGGTCCAAATCAACGCCGCGAGCTCGATTGTTCGTGTTGCACATCTGGTTCTCCTGATCTGTCCGCGACCGTTGCGCCAAAAGTCTCCTTGTCGTGTTCACTGCGAACTATCGCTGCGATCGGCGGCCTATGGTTAGGACCCATTGATTAGGTTCCAGACTCATTGAGTTTCATAGCCAGAAGAGGACGGTCGCAGCGAGCATGATCGCGGAGAAGAAGGTTTCCGGGCAACCACTCCGAGCGCACAATGACCTTTGTCCGTGCTGTCAGATCCGGTTCCGCGGAACTGAGTGCCTCCCAGACGTAACCATCCACGCTGCCTGATCGCGTCAGGCCGCCTGCCACCGACCGGACCACGTTGCGGTGGCCATAGGTGAAGATGACGCGTGAAAAGAACTGGTCCGGGGTTTGGCCATCCCGCGCGAGGTCAGACGCAGTGACGAGGAAACCGGAGTTGCTGTCGGGGTCCGAAAAGGCGTGAGCGCCGCCACGCAGGTCCGATAGCGCGGTCGCGGGATCATCCTGGGCGACGATGAGATAGGACTGGTAAAGCGGCTGCCCTCGCCAGACGGGTACGCCGAGCAGCGAAAGTTCGGTCTTGTGCTGAAGATAGGGATAGCCGCATGTCCAGGCGGCATCCACGGAGCCGTCGAGAAGCGCGCCCGAGATCTCCTGATACGTCCGTCTCTGGACGAGCTCGATGTCTTGGCCCATGCCTTCGGCCAAAGCAGCGCGAAGGGCAGAAATGACTGCCGCGTCGTTGTCGAGAAAGACTGGCGTCAGAGCAAATCTGAAGGGTGCCGGGCCCTGGGCCCAGCCTCGAGTCACGACGAAGGGCGCGGCCGCGGCCGCCAGCCCCATCAGCAAAGCGCGACGCCTGCTTTTCATCCTTTTCCTCCCGGGGCGCGTCTCCCGCGCGCCGCCTACGATCTCAAGCGCCACAAACTTGCTTGTCCAATGGCGGATGAAATCGTAAATCGACGATATACGGAATCTTAGCAGTTTGGAAAGCGCGCAGATGGCAACGGACGAGACAACGACGGCCGCCTTGGCAAAGGCCCTCGCACATCCGGCGCGGATCCGGATCCTACGATTGCTTCAGGCCACGCCAGGCTGCATCGGAGGCGATATCGTGGGCGCAGTCGGCCTTGCTCAGTCAACAGTGTCGGAACACCTCCGTATCCTCAAGTCCGCGGGCGTGATCACTGGCGAGATCGACGGACCCCGGATTTGCTATGCGCTGAACCCGGCGTCATTGGCACCGCTCGCCGATTTGATCATGGGTCTCACCCCTCCGCCCGAAGGGGCCTGCTGCATTCCTGGAAAGAAGAAATCTGCATGAGCCTGTTCGAACGCTGGCTGACCCTCTGGGTCGCCCTTTGCATCCTTGTGGGGCTTGTGCTTGGCAACCTTATGCCCGGCCTGTTCACTGCGCTCGCAGGGCTGGAATATGCCTCGGTCAATTTGGTCGTGGCCGTGCTGATCTGGGCAATGGTCTATCCGATGATGATCGCCATCGACTTCGGTTCGCTGAAGGATGTGGGGCGGCGACCGAAGGGCCTCATCATCACGCTGGTCATCAACTGGCTGATCAAGCCCTTTACGATGGCCGCGCTGGCGGTGCTGTTCTTCAACCACCTGTTCGCGGGGCTGATCGATCCGACCAAGGCACCGGAATACATCGCGGGGCTTATCCTGCTGGGTGCCGCGCCCTGCACGGCGATGGTCTTCGTCTGGTCGCAGCTGACCAAGGGCGATCCGAACTACACGCTGGTGCAGGTCAGCGTGAACGACCTGATCATGGTCGTGGCCTTCGCGCCGATCGTCGCCTTCTTGTTGGGCGTTACCGACATCTCGGTGCCATGGGAGACGCTGATCCTGTCGGTCGTGCTCTACATCGTGATCCCGCTGATCGCCGGGGCACTGACACGGCGAGCCTTGATGGCGCGCGGGGGTGAAGTGGCGGTGTCGGACTTCACGGCGCGGATCAAGCTCGCCTCGGTCTTCGGCCTCTTGCTGACCGTTGTGCTGCTCTTCGGCTTCCAGGGCCAAGTGATCATCGCGCAGCCTCTGCTGATCGCGCTCATTGCCGTGCCGATCATCATCCAGTCCTATGGCATCTTCGCACTCGGCTATGCCTGGGCCTTTGCTTGGAAGCTGCCCCACAAGGTGGCAGCCCCCTGCGCCCTGATCGGCACGTCGAACTTCTTCGAACTGGCGGTGGCTGTGGCCATCGGCCTCTTTGGTCTGAACTCGGGCGCCGCGCTCGCCACGGTCGTGGGCGTGCTGGTCGAGGTGCCGGTGATGCTGACGCTGGTCGCCTTCGCTAACCGCACACGCAACAGGTTTCCTTCATGACCGATACACCCAACATAGACGACGCACTGTTCCCCGGCATCGACGGCAATCGGCTTTTATCTCCTCCAATCGCCGCCCACCCTCCGAAGATCCTGATCTTATACGGCTCGCTGCGCACCCGCAGCTTTTCAAGGCTGGCAGCCGAGGAGGCGGCCAGGATCCTGACCCGGCTTGGAGCCGAGGTGCGTTTCTTCAATCCCTCTGGCCTGCCGCTGGTCGATGACGGGGTCGATGCGACCCACCCGAAGGTGCGGGAGCTGCGCAATCTTGCATCCTGGTGCGAGGGGATGGTCTGGTCGTCGCCAGAGCGCCACGGCGCCATGACCGGGCTGATGAAGACGCAGATCGACTGGATCCCGCTCTCCGACGGCGCGGTGCGGCCGACGCAGGGCAAGACGCTGGCCATCATGCAAGTCTCGGGCGGATCGCAGAGCTTCAACGCGGTGAACCAGATGCGCGTCCTTGGCCGCTGGATGCGGATGCTGACGATCCCCAACCAGTCCTCGATCCCGAAGGCGTTTCAGGAGTTCGACGAATACGGGCGGATGCGTCCGTCGTCCCTGTATGACCGGATCGTGGACGTGATGGAGGAACTGATGAAGTTCACCCTGCTGACGCGCGACCGGGCTGACTACCTTGTGGACCGCTATTCCGAACGCAAGGAATCCGCCGAGGCCTTGATGAAGCGTGTGAATCTGTCTGCCGCGACCTGACTCAGCCGTGACGCCATACTTTGACCGAGGATACCAGCAGGATGGAGACCAGCACCGGCAGCAGCACGACCTCGGATACGATCCCCAGAAGCTGGCCGCCGATAGCGACGCCGATCACTGACCCCAAGGCCATGAACAGCACGAAGCCCTGATTGCGCGCTAGAACCGTGAAGCTGTCGTCGCGACTGTATCGGGCGAACCCGACCAGCATGGTGGGCAGGCTGATCGCCAGCGACAGGCTGCCTGCGAGTTTCAGGTCGATCCCGAACAGAAGGACCAGCGTGGGGATCAGCAATTCACCCCCCGCGACGCCCATCAGTGAAGCCACGATGCCGATGCCGAACCCTGCGACAAGGCCCGCGACGATCTGCGCAGGTCCGGTGATAAGGGCAGCGGGCGCAAGGCTCATGCTGTGGCTGAGCGCCAGGACTGCCGCGATCAGCACCAGAAGCCCGGCCAGTACTCGATAAAGGGTACGGGACTTCATCCGCACGGCCAGCCCCGCGCCGATCCATGCGCCAAGAAGGCTTCCCGCCAGTAGGTTCAGGATGATCGGCCATTCGGCCAGCACCTGATCAAGGGGCACGGTCCCCGCCCGGAACGGCAGCGCTGTGGCCACCACGATCAGACTGGTCGCCTTGTTCAGGATCACCGCATCAAGGGCTGCAAATCCGAACATGCCGATCAAGAGCGGAAGACGGAACTCTGCCCCGCCAAGCCCGATCAGCCCGCCAACAATGCCAACGATCGCGCCAGCCAATACAATCCGCGGCCATCCGACCATGCCTGCCCCCAAATGAACCTGTCACACCTTGCGGCGCAGGCTTCCCTCCAGCGGCACGGCTCATGACAGGGTGTTCGAGATGGTCCAGTATTTCAAGATGTTGCGGTGAGAAAGGCCCAGCCGATATTTCGACCGCTAGGAATTCGCTGAGGCCCTGATGAAGCGGGTGAACCCTTCGACCGCGACAGAATCAAGCCGCCCTGTCGCAGGGGCGGCGCTCTAGTTGCAGCGTGACATTGGCGATGCCATGCGCCTCGGCCAAGGCATCGGTCACCCGGTCGATGAAGGCGTCGGGGTCGGCCCCCTGCCAGACCAGATGCACAGCCAGCGCGGTGCGCATCGTGGACAGCGGCCAGATGTGCAGGTCGTGCAGGCCCTGCACGCCATCCTGTCTCTCCAGCCAGTCTGCAATGGCAGCACGATCAATCTCGAACGGCACACCATCAAGGCTCAGGTGCGGCGCCTCGCGGAATAATCCGGCGGCGGTAACGGCGATCAGCAGGCTGACCGCGATGGCCACGGCGGGGTCAAGCCAATCCCAGCCAGTGACCATGATTCCCACCGCCGCCAGAACAACCGCGCCCGAAACCGCTGCATCTGCCGCCATGTGCAGGAACGCGCCCTTCGCGTTCAGATCGCCCTTGCGTGAAGACATGAACAAGAGCGCAGAGCCCGTGTTCACCCCGATCCCGACCAGCGCGACCAACATCACCGTCAGGCCGGGCACGGCGACTGGGTCAGAAAGCCGCTGCACCGCCTCCCACGTCACCGCACCGACACCCACCAGAATGGCGATGGCGTTGAACAGCGCGGCAAGGATCGTGGCCCGCCCCAGACCCCAGGTATGCCGTGCCGTCACCGCCCGCTTGGCCAGCACCGCTGCCCCCCAGGCGATCAGCAGACCGGCTACGTCGGTCAGGTTGTGCGCGGCATCCGCCAGCAGGGCCAGCGATCCGGTGATCCAGCCCGCTGCACCTTCCACGATCACGTAGCCCGTGTTCAGGCCTACGGCCCAGCGGAACGCGGGGCCAAGGTCCGTGGGCGGGCGATGATCTTGGGTGTGGTCGTGGGCCATGATGTCAGACCTTCCGGGTCAGCGTCCCTTCCATCGGCACTGCGCCGGACAGCGTGTTCGAGATCGTGCCGTATTTGAGGATGTTGCGATGAAGAAGGTCCAGCCGCTGGTCCGTCTCGGCACTGTCGACTGTAATCTCATAGCGGATCAGCGTCAGCTTGGGCGGGGCGTCCTGCCGGATCGCCTCCAGCGCAATCTCTGCGCCATTGATCTGGAAGTTAAGCATCGGCGTCACCCGCTCGATACCCTTCAGCATGCAAGCGGCCAGCGCCGCCAGCAGCAATTCCACGGGGTTCATCGCATCGCGCCGCCCCGCCAAATCGGTGTCGAGCGTGACTTCGGCCTCCTTGGCCACGGCGAGGCTCCCATGCGCATCGATCCGGCGGGCGTGGACGCGATATTCCATCAAATGAGCCGTCCGATTTCTTCCACCGTCAGCACCTTGCCGGTCGAGACGACCTTCTCGTCCACCACCAGCCCCGGCGTCGACATCACCCCATAGGCGGCGATTTCAGCGAAATCGGTGACCTTAACGATCTCGGCCTGCTTGCCCGCAGCCGCCGCAGCGGCTTTGGCGTTTTCGCCCAAGGTGACGCATTTCTTGCAGCCCGAGCCAAGTATCTTGATGATCATGATGCGGTCCTTTCTCAGACGAACCAGTTGGAAATCGCGTTGAAGATCAGCCCGATGGACAGGATGCCAAGGGTGACGACGCCGGTGAAGGTGACGAGGAGCGGCATCTTCACCACCCGCTTGAGCATGATGAGCGAGGGCAACGACAGGGCCGTCACCGCCATCATGAAGGCCAGCACCGTGCCAAGACCCACGCCCTTGCCGACCAGCGCCTCGGCGATCGGCAAGGTGCCGAAGATATCGGCATACATGGGGATGCCCACCAGCACCGCCACGGGGACCGACCACCACTTGTCTTGCCCGAGCATGGCCGAAATGACGTCTGCGAGCACCCAGTTGTGGATCGCGGCACCAATGCCCACACCGACAAGCACATAGGGCCAAACCCGATGGACAATCTCCATCACCTGATCGCGCGCATAGGCCAAGCGCTCGCCCCGCGTCATGGTCGCCACCTCGCCCGAGACAGGGACCGTGCGGACGAAATCCGCGACCTGACCCTCCATACCCAAGCGTCCGATGATCGTCCCGCCCACGATGGCTACCACCAGCCCGACCGCCACATAGGCGAGGGCGATGGGCCAGCTGAAGATCGAGGCCAGCAGGATGACCGAGGCCAGATCCACCAGCGGCGAGGAGATCAGGAAAGAGAACGTCACTGCCAGAGGCAGGCCCGCGGCGGTGAAGCCGATGAACAAGGGGATTGACGAACAGGAACAGAAGGGCGTCAGCGTGCCCAGAAGGGCCGCGAGCGTATTGGCGCCAAGGCCGGACCGTCCGCCCAGCATGGCGCGCGTGCGTTCGGGCGGAAAATGGCTTTGCACATAGGAGATCGCAAAGATCAGCACCGAGAGCAGGATGAAGATCTTGATCACGTCATAGACGAAGAACTGCACCGACCCGCCAATGCGCGAGGCGGGGTCCAGCCCGACGGCCGCCACGCCCGCGCCGACCAGATCGTTGAGCCAGGTCATCCGCAGCAGTTGGTCGTTCAGCCAGCCAAACACGCTCATGCTGCCCGTTCCGTGACCATGATTGGCCGCTCGAGCGCAGCTTCGACCAGACGGGCGAGGGATGGCGACAGTTCCGGGCTGATCCGGTAGCGCACCCATTGCGCGTCGCGACGGTCCAGCGCCAGCCCCGCCTGCTTCAGCACCTGCATGTGCCGCGACATCCGGCTTTGGGTGGCTCCCAGCTTTCGCATCAGCTCGCAGACACAGTGTTCCGACCCATCCGCCAGCAAGCGCATGGCTTCAAGACGGGTCGGTTCGGCAAGGGCAGACAGAACGGCTAGGATCATCGGCGGCGCTCCACTTCATGCGCATCTGCGCATGGGCGGGCGATCACTGCCGTGATCTGGATCAATCAGCGCAGGTGCCTGAGCGTCTGATGTCATGAAACCTTCATTGGACGCAGTTTTTTATTTCCGTTAATCGGGAAATATGGAACAGAATCGCGCCATCCACGCTTTCGCCACGCTCGGCCACCCCGGCCGGATGGCGGTCTTCCGCTTGCTGATGCGCTTTGCGCCGCAAGGCGTGCGGCCGACCGAGATCGCCGAGGCTTTGGGTCTGAAACAGAACACGCTGTCGCATCACCTCGCTGACTTTGCGGCGTCGGGTCTTGTCCAGGTCACACGGGCCGGTCGGTCGCTCTACTACGCTGTCGATCTCGACACGACGGAAGGATTGATCGGCTACCTCGCCCTCGATGTGGGCCGTGCGCGGCCCGATCTCCTTGCCCCCTTGCTCTCCGCCCCAAAGGACGCCACCCAAATGGACCCGAATATCCCCGACACCGACTTCGACGTGCTTTTCATCTGTTCGGGCAATTCTGCCCGTTCGATCTTTGCTGAAGCGCTTCTGCGCGATCTGGGCAAGGGCAAGTTTCAGGCTTTCTCTGCTGGCACTCGGCCCAACAGCGAATTGAACCCCTTCGCTTTGGAAATCCTGAAGCGAAACGGACATGACATCGCCGGTCTGCGGTCCAAGCATATTTCGGAGTTCCAGCAGCCGGGCAGCATCGTGATGGATTTCGTCTTCACCGTCTGCGACACGGCAGCGGCCGAGGAATGCCCGCCCTGGCCCGGCCAGCCCATCACTGGCCATTGGGGTTTGCCCGACCCGGTGAAAGCAACAGGAACAGATGCAGAGAAGGCTCTGGTTTTCGCCCAGACCTACGCGGCGTTGCGCCGGCGGATCATGACTTTCGTCGAGCTGCCATTCGAGTCGCTGAGCCGGATGTCCCTCCAATCCCGTGTCGACTCTATCGGCGCTGACGCACACGCAAAGGCCTGATCTTCATGACCCGTATCGCTCTTAACGGCCTCGGCCGGATCGGAAAGCTTGTCCTGCGAGATTTGATCGATACCGGCGCGGGTGGCGAGATCGTTCTCCTGAACGATCCCGTCGGCGATGCTGATCAGCATGCGCTGCTGATGGAATTCGACAGCGTCCATGGCCGCTGGCGCACGCCGGTCGCGGCAGGCGATGGCGCACTGATCCTGAACGGCCAGACCATCCGTCTGACGCATGAAAAGACCATCGAAGCGCTGCCCTTGGCGGAACTGGGCGTCGATCTGGTGATCGACTGCACGGGCGTCTTCAAGACAGCCGCGAAGGTGGCGCCCTACTACGCCGCAGGGGCGAAGAAGGTGGTCGTTTCGGCCCCGGTCAAGGATGGGGGCGCGCTGAACCTCGTCTATGGGGTGAACCATCGCCTTTATGACGGCACGCAGACCCTTGTGACCGCCGCGTCTTGCACGACGAACTGCCTTGCACCGGTGGTCAAGGTTATCCACGAAAGTCTTGGGATCCGGCACGGGTCGATTACCACGATCCATGATGTGACCAACACCCAGACCATCGTGGATCGTCCGGCCAAGGACATGCGCCGCGCGCGGTCGGCGCTGATGAACCTCATCCCGACGACAACGGGCAGCGCCACGGCAATCACGCTGATCTATCCCGAACTCAAGGGCCGCCTGAACGGCCATGCCGTGCGCGTCCCGCTCTTGAATGCGTCCCTCACGGATTGCGTGTTCGAGGTGGAGCGGGCGACCACGGCCGAGGAGGTAAATGCCCTGTTCGCCGCCGCGGCTGACGGGCCGTTGAAGGGGATCCTTGGGTTCGAAACCCGTCCTTTGGTGTCCTGCGACTTCACCAACGATCCGCGCTCCTCCATCGTCGATGGGCCGTCCACCATGGTCATCAATGGCACCCAAGTGAAGATCTACGCCTGGTATGACAATGAATGGGGCTATGCCTGCCGACTTGCAGATATCGCGCGGATGGTCGCAGGCTCGCTGTGACGGACGCCGCAAGCCCCGTCGCCCCGCCGCCGAATCCTCTCCGCGCCTATGCCGCCGTGACAGCGGCTTACTGGGCCTTCATGCTGTCGGACGGCGCGCTGCGGATGCTGGTGCTTTTGCACTTCAACAGCCTAGGCTTCACGCCGATCCAGCTTGCCTGGCTGTTCCTGCTCTACGAAGTCGCGGGCATCGTCACCAACCTGGCTGCGGGCTGGCTGGCGGCGCGCTTTGGCTTGGCGGCCACGCTTTACGGCGGGCTCGCGTTGCAGATCGGGGCTTTGGTGGCGCTGGCACAGCTTGATCCGACATGGGGTGTCGCCGCATCGGTCGCCTTCGTGATGGCCGTTCAGGGCGTGTCGGGCGTGGCCAAGGACCTTGCCAAGATGTCCTCGAAATCCGCTGTCAAGCTTCTAGCCCCCAAAGAGGACGGCGGATTGTTCCGCTGGGTGGCGCTCCTTACAGGGTCGAAGAACGCGGTAAAGGGGCTGGGCTTCTTCCTCGGCGCGGCGCTGCTCGCGCTGGCGGGATTTCAGGCGGCGGTCTGGGGCATGGCGGCCGTGCTGGCGGTGATCCTGATCGCCGTAGTGCTGTTTCTGCCCGCAGGCCTGCCAGGGCGGATGAAATCCGAAGAGGCCTGGGGTGGCTGGCGGTCAAAGGACCCGCGCGTGAATCGGCTTTCGCTGGCACGTATGTTCCTGTTCGGCGCCCGCGACGTGTGGTTCGTGGTCGGCATCCCGGTCTATTTCCAAGCGGTCCTGTCCGATGGCACACCCGAAGGCCGGCGAGAGGCATTCTTTCTTATCGGCAGTTTCCTCGCGCTCTGGATCATCGCCTACGGCGCAGTGCAGGCCTTTGCCCCCCGACTTTTGGGTGGCAAGGGTCAGCCCGAGGCCGAGACCACCCGAAAGGCGATCCTTTGGGCAGGGCTGCTCGTCCCGATCCCGTTTGCTCTTGCTGCAGCAACCTGGGTAGCCGGCGACCCAGCGGAATGGCTGACGGCGACGCTCATAGGGGGACTTTTGGTTTTCGGCTTCGTCTTCGCGATCAACTCTTCGGTTCATTCCTACCTGATCCTGGCTTTCGGATCGGCAGAAAGGATCACACGGGACGTGGGGTTCTACTACATGGCCAATGCGGCGGGTCGGCTGATCGGCACGCTGCTCTCGGGCCTCAGCTACAAGTTCGGTGGGCTTACGGCGTGCCTCGCCACGGCCGGCCTGATGGCTTTGGCCAGTTGGCTGGCCGCCCGGCGGCTCAGGTCCGTCTGAGCACGAGCAGCGCAATCGTTGCCAGCAGACCAACTGCTGCAGTCAACCAGATGGCGTGCAGGCCCCATGCTGTCAGGGCAGCGCCAAAGATCAGCGGGGCGGCCGCCTGCAAGATGCGGGCGGGCGCGTTGAGCCAGCCGATCCGACGCCCGTATCCCGCTGGTCCAAACAGAGCGAGCGGCAGTGTTCCCTTGGCAATGGTCAGGATGCCGTTCCCCGCCCCGTGCAGGAGCGTGAAGGCATAGGCCGCAGGCGCGCCAAAGCCCACCAGCGCCACCGCCGCAACCGGATGCGCCGCCGCGGCAATCCGCGTCGAAATCAGGGGATGCACCCTGCGCAACAGCCCGAACTCCAGGACCCGGGCCGCGACCTGCGCCGGGCCAATCAGCGCGCCTGCCGCGATAGCGACCGCCGTGCTCGCCCCTGCGGCTTGAAGCAACCCCGGCAGGTGCGCGGCCATAGCGGTCGAGTTGAACCAGGTCGCGGCGAAGACGAAGGCCAGCAGCCAGAGCGCAATTCGGGATGGCGGCGGCCCCTCTTCGACGGGCGCCGCCTCTGCGGTGACCGTCCTGGTGCCCTTGGGCAGCCATGCGTTCAGCGGCAAGGCCACGGCCAGGTGGATTAGGGCCCAGCCGATGCAGGCCTCGCGCCAGCCCCAGGTCGCCAGCATCAGCCCCGACAGTGGCCAGCCCACGGTGCTCGCGAACCCGGCGATCAGGGTGATGCCGGTGATCGGGCCGCGCGCGTCCTTGCCGTAGATCCCGGCCAGCGTGGCAAACCCCGCCTCGTAAAGCCCGATCCCCATGCCCAGCCCGATGACAGCCCAGCCCGCAAAAAGGACGAGGGGCGACGGTGCCACGGCGAGCAACCCGAGACCCGCCGCAAAGACAAGGTTCGACAGCATCAGCACACCGCGCCCACCAAAGCCGTCGATGCGCGCTCCTGCCCAGGGCCCGACCATAGCCGAAACCACCATCGCCATGGAAAACGCACCGAACACCCAGACCGGCGAGAGGCCGAGGTCTTCGGCCATGGGCACAGCCAGAACGGCGGGGATGTAGTAGCTCGAAGCCCAGCTGACGGTGAGGGAAGAGCCGAGGGCAGCGACAATCAGTCCTCGCCGCACCGGAGACAGTCTTGGGATCATGATGGGGCTTCGATCTGGAAGGGAGCGGCGAGACAACGCGCCTCGCCGCTGGTGTTCATGCCACCTGCGTCCAGAGCTGGAACAGCAGCCCCGATGCGAAAGCACCAATCAGGGACAGGCCGATATAGACCGCAAAGACCTGTGGTCGCGCCAGCGCCCAGACCGACATGGCCGCGGGGATCGAGGTGACGCCACCCGCGACGAGAAAGGCCATTCCTGCCCCCGGCGCCATGCCCTGCTCGATCAGCCCACCGACCAGCGGCAGCGCGGCGTAGCCGTTGAGATAGGCGGGCACGCCCACCAGCGTTGCGATCACAATGGGCATGAGGCCCTCGCCCCCGAGCACGGCGGCTACGGTTTCTGCCGGGATCCACGCCAGCATCAGGCTCTCGAGAATGAAGGCCAACGTCAGCCACTTGGCGAGGAACAGCGTGGTGGTCAGCGCCGTCTTGCCAAACTTCGCCCGGCGGTCAGGGTCGGCCCAGAACCGCCAGACCACTGGCTTCGGCGCGCGGATCTTCGCGCCGCCGCAGCCGCCGTTGCCGATGCCATCGCGCAGCGGATCGGCAAAGGCGCCGCTCTTCATCATCAGGTGCACCACCGTGCCGCCGAACACGCCCAGCCCGAGGGCAGCGAGGGTCTTGGCCACCGCAAATTCGAGGTCCAGCACGCCCGCCGTCAGCACGAACATCGACGGGTCCATGATCGGCGAGGCAAGCCAGAAGGCCATCACCGCCGAGAGCGGCACGCCCATCGCCAGAAGTGCGGCGATCAGCGGGATCACCCCGCAGGAGCAGAAGGGCGAGATGCCCCCCGCCAGCGCGCCCAGCCCGATCATCAGCAGCGGCGCGCCGGTGAAGGCCTTGGCGATCAGGTTGTCAGCCCCAGTCGCATTGGACCAGGCAGCGATGGCGATCGACAGGATCAGGAACGGCGCCGTGTTCAGGAGCGCGGTGCCCGCGAAGAGCGCGCTGTCGGCGGCTTGGGACGCGTCGAAGACCGCCAGCGCCGCAAGGATCAGCGTCGAGGCGAGCCAAACCCGCTGGTCTTGCCATAGGTGGCGCAGCGTGGACCGGAGGCCGGGTGTCGGGAAGGTTGTGTCAGTCATCACCAAATCTCCGGAATTGCAGTTGTTTCAGAGCAAGAAAAAGAGCACGTGCATCTCACGCCGCATCCTCCGACGAGCGCACCGCAACACCGGCGCAGCATTCAGAGGTCAGGAACCCGACAAGACGGTGCATCTCCGGAAAATCAACTCGGTTAAACACTGCTCTCTCTACCGATCAGTCGTGGCCTTCCGTGGGGAACGATCCTCATCAATGTCTCGGGCTCGTTCATCATCGGACTTTTTGGAACGCTAACACTGGCCCATGGACGATATCCAGTTCCGGAGAGTACGAGACTGTTCGTGATGATCGGACTCTGCGGTGGCTATACAACTTTTTCATCGTTTAGCTTGCAGACCTTGGAACTGATGCGCAGTGGGGCCATGATCCGCGCATCTTTGAACGTTGCCTTGTCGGTTATTCTCTGCGTAGCCGCCGTTGCCCTGGGTCATGTCATTGCCGCTCATTTCAACGGTGGCACAGTCGTGGTCGCGCAAAAGAGCGTCGGGGAGGAGGCGGAAAATGGACGGGGACGCTGATCACGGAAGGCAGCTTTGTCCGTATCGCTGCTAGTTTTTTCACATAGTGCCAATAGCCCAGGCCTGTCGACCGAGGCCCTGGATAGGAAGGCTACTCCCCGAGCGGCGGTTGTACCGCGACCAGATCAAGCTCAAGCCCTCGCCATCCTTGTCATCGAAGAGGTTGGCGTAGATCGGATGCGCGAAGCTCGGACTTTCCAGCTTCAGGTGCAGATAGCGCCCGACCATCGATCAAGCGCTTTGACAAGGCAGCGCCGATCTTCGCCCGGTCAACCACAATCCGGTCCGAGGGTGCATTCTCGCCGTTTACCCAAAGCTCGGAAGCGATGCGCACGCTCGTGGCTTGCACATCTAAGGTGCGGCGATCTCTCAGGGGTCCTCGCTCCCGGTCTTCTTGATGGAGCCGAGGCTGATCATCTGGTCGGAAGACAGATGGTCCTATCCCTGCCCCAAAGGCGCCATCTCATCGCCGGGGAACGCCGTGCTCGACATGAAGGTCTATATGTGCCTCTATGACGGCCTAGAAGGAGAAGTGGATTCAGGGCCATCGTGCCGGTTTCGGAGGGCGCATGACGATATTGTCCCTGCGCTCGCAGGACTTTGAGATTTCCCAGCGTGTGGAGGAGTTTCAGAACGTCATCGCGGCTATCACCAAAGTCGACTTTGTCCCCGACGATCCACGGTCCTTCACATCAGAGACGTCCATCGGCGTCATGCAAGACCTGGTTGTCGGATACGGACGGCATTCCGCCTCGACAGCAGTTCGCACCGCCAACCACGCCGCAGATACCGACGACAATGTGATGTTCCACATTCCGCTGGCGGGGAGCTGTTCCATAGAACAGCGGGGCGGTGAACGAACCGAGCTGCGCTCGGGGCTCGTCTATGCCGATCCGGGCGAGGTTCCCGGCGTCCTTCGGTTTCACGGTGAACCCACCGAGGGGTTTTATGTTTCTGTCCCGCGCGTTCATCTCTCAACCGCGACCTTGGGACTCAATGCTATGCTGCGCGGCACTGCGCCGCTGACGCCGCAATGGCGCCTGTTTTTCAACTATACACGCAGCCTGCATCAGGAACTGGCGATGCTGGCGCCCGTCGAGGCCGCGCAATGCGCAACGCATGTACAGGATCTGGCATTGATGGCGCTTGGTGCGACGCGAGAGGCCGCGGAAGTCGCTGCCGGTCGCGGCGTGCGGGTCGCAAGGCTGAAGGCCATCAAGGTGGACGTCGAGCGCCAATTGACCTCGCCGGAATTGACGGCGGACGGGGTGGCGCGCCGCCACGGGATCAGCCCGCGTTATCTGCGCTCCCTGTTCGAAGCCGAAGGCACCTCGTTCGGGGATTTCGTGGCCACACGGCGACTGGCGTTGGCCCATAGGTTGCTGAGCGATCCGCGCAATCTGGGCAGCAGCATCGCCGGGATCGCCATGAGTGCAGGGTTCGGCGATCTGTCCTGGTTCAACACCCGCTTCCGTCGCGTCTATGGTATGACGCCGAAGGACGTGCGCGCGCTCGCAAGTTTGCGCTGAACAGGCTTCCAAAGTCTGTTCCGCTCACCCCGTGTTTCACATCCGCTCTCCCCAAGACGAGCTATTCCCGCCCGCTTACTCTGCACCCTGAGCGCACCTTTCCTGCTGATGAGGGTGAACCATATTTACAGGTGAGAGTTCGGATATGGAGCCAAAGCCATTCAACGAGGAATGCCCGCACCACGATCAGTTTAAAACGTGATGTGGGATTTTTCGGTTTCCCGCTCTCTCGGCCTCATGGGCCGCACCATGCCCTTCATCGCGCTGCGCATGGCCGTCTATTTCGGCATGGCGGCGGCCTATGTCATTGTCACCGGCACGGGTGCCGGGATCGGCTGGGGCATCGGCGCGCTCGGTGACGAGGGGTTTCGGGCCGGGGCGATCTTCTGGGGCGGCGCAATCGGCTTCGGCCTGACCGCCGGAGTCCTCTACATCCTGCGCGAGTATGTCCTCTATGTCGTCAAGGCCGGGCATATCGCAGTGCTGGTCGAGCTGCTTGACGGGCGCGGCATGCCATCCGGCAAGTCGCAGGTGGCCCATGGGGCCGCCGTGGTCAGGCAACGCTTTGGTGAGGCCAGTGTGCTCTTTGCCATAGACCAACTGGTCAAGGGCGTGCTGCGCGTGGTGACAGGTCTCATCCAGGGTATCGCCTCGTTCCTGCCGATCCCCGGCTTGCGGCAGATGACAGGGATCTTGCGCGCTTTTCTCAACATTTCCGTGGGCTTCATCGACGAGGTTATCCTCGCCTATGCCATTCGCACCGGATCGACCAATCCGTGGCAGTCGGCGCGCAGCGCACTCGTCCTCTACGGGCAGAACTACCAGCCCATGCTCAGGAACGCGGCCTGGCTGACGATCATCGTCTATGGGCTGTCGTTCCTGGTCTTCCTGTTGATGCTGGCCCCGGCCGCCGCTCTGGTCTGGCTCATTCCCGGCCAATGGTCGGCGGGCGGGTTCGTCTTCGCGCTGATCTTTGCCTGGGCGGTCAAGGCGGCGCTGATCGAGCCCTTTGCCGTCACCTGCATGATGGAAGTCTATTTCAGGACCATCGAGGGACAGCAGCCCAACCCCGAATGGGACGCGAAACTGTCGAGCGTCTCAAAGCAATTCAACAAGATCAAGGACAAGGCCATTG
This sequence comes from Paracoccus sp. IB05, assembly GCF_016405985.1. Taxonomy (GTDB): domain Bacteria; phylum Pseudomonadota; class Alphaproteobacteria; order Rhodobacterales; family Rhodobacteraceae; genus Pseudogemmobacter. Next base: position 24,380 of record NZ_JAEFCF010000039.1, on the reverse strand, counting down.
GCGGGCGCGGTGCGCCCGGTGCCGGCCCTGCCGGACAATTGCCTGAGGAAGGATCGACACCGTGACATCGCACCACAAGGGGACAAATGGCCGGCTGACCGGGCTGGCACGCATCGGCTGTATTGCTGCTATCAGCGCCCTGGCGGGGGTCGCGCCTCCGGCAGCGGCGCAGCAGGCCGATACCGCCTCGATCCTGATCTATGACGCCTCGGGGTCGATGTGGGGGCAGCTTGACGGCGGGGTCACCAAGGTCGAGGTCGCGCGCGAGGTGATCGGTGATTTCTTCGCCAGCCGCGACACCAGCGTTCCGCTGGGCGTCATCGCCTATGGCCACAACCGGCGCGGCGACTGCTCTGACATCCAGGTGATTGCCGATGTCGGCGTTCGCGATCCTTCCGAACTTTCGGCGCAACTCAACCGCCTGAACCCGCGCGGAATGACCCCGATCACGGATTCCCTCTCGCTGGCCGCGTCGATGATCCCGCCCACGGCGGAATCCGCGGATATCATCCTTGTCACCGACGGGTTGGAAACCTGCGAAGCCGACCCCTGCGCGCTGGCCGCGCAACTGGCGCAGGAAGGGATCGCCATCCGCGCGCATGTCGTCGGCTTTGGCCTGACCTCGCAAGAGGCGGCGGCGATGGCCTGCGTGGCCGATGCCACCGGCGGGCTGCTGCTGACCCCGCAGACCGGGCAGGAACTGGCCGATGCGCTTGACCAGATCGCCGCCGTCGAACCCGCTCCGGCACCGGTTCCCGAGCCCGAGGCGGCCTTCGACATCGGCGACAAGGCCGAGGCGGGGTTCAACTACACGATCCGCTGGACCGGCGAGGCGGGCTATACCGACTATATGGGTTTCGTCATCCCGGGCGAAAGCAGGGCGCCCGGCTCTGGCAGCTTCGGCACCATCGGCGGCAGCTCGTCCGCCCCTCACAATCCCGTCACCCGCGTCGCGCCGGCCGAGCCGGGATTTTACGAACTGGTCCTGATTTCATCGGCAACCGGCACCGAGATCGCCCGCCAGCCCATCGAGGTCGTGCCCCCTTCCAACGGCTTCGATGCCATCGGTTCGGTCGAGCCCGAAGCGCGGTTCGACTTCACCTGGCGCGGCCCAAATCAGGTGGGCGAGCGCATCGTGATCGCGCAACTTGGTGCCGCACCCAGTGACTATTTCGAGAGCTGGGGCTATCCCTACAGCAACCGGCAGAGCCAAAGCATGGGCCTGCGGGCACCGGCAGAGCCCGGCATTTACGAACTTCGCTACATCTCCGGCAACCAGCAGGAAATCTTGTTCTCCCGCGAGTTTGGTGTCGGCGTGCCGTTCGAGGACACCGAACTCACCACCACAGCCGATCTCGCAGCGCAGGCCGCAGCGGCCACGCAAGCCGCGCCGGGCCAGGACGCCATGCCGATGGTGGAGGCAAGGTTCCGTATCCCCGACACCTTCCCGCAGATCCCGCTCTGGTGGTCGGCGGTTCCGCTCGATCCCGACATGAACCCGGAGGCCTGGGCGCCCATCTCGGAGATGGTCGTTGGCGAAGGCGCGTTCGAGCCCGGCCGCTATCGCGTCACGACCACGGGACCGGGCGAAGTTGAGTTCAGCGCCGAGGTGGAAATCTACCCCGGGCAGGACAACAATTTCGTCATCCCCCCGGTCGACGCATCCGAGGATGAGGCATCGGCGGCGACACTTGACGGACCGTGGCAGATTATCGGTGTGCCGCCCTATCAGGTGCAGGCGGAGGCTGACCAATTGCTGACCCTCGCGCTTGAACAGGCGCAACCCAACGGTCCGATCGGCGGAAGCTGGACGGTCGGGGAACGTCTTGCCGGGCCACACGCGGCCGGACGGGAAGGAACCTTTACATCCGCAACGCTGGAAGGCGAGGTGTTGCGCATGACTTTCACGGTGGGAGAGCCGATCCCGGAGCCCATGACGCTCTACCTCACACCTTTTGGCATCGGCTATGCGGGCACCCTGTCCTCAGGGGCGCAAGGCATGAGCGTCGTTATGTGGCCTGGCGGCTATGAGCCCCCTTCGCTGGCCGAAATGCGCGCGGCCGTGCATGGTCCGGCACCCGCCGATTTCGTTGATATGACCGGCTCGCCCACATCCGCTGAAACGCCCGATCCGACTGTGTCCGAGACCATACCAGTGCGCCTACGTACGCCGTTGGAGATCGGTGATGTCGGGGTGCAGTGGTCGGCCATCCGCTCCGATATCCGGGAAATGGATGTTGCCGTTGCCAGCCACGATCTTTTGCCAACCTTCACGACCCGGCTGGCTCCGGGGGGCACCTACGAGGTCGAGGGGATCAATGAGGCGGCTGGAATCCGGCTTGCAGGAACTATTACGATTGATCCGGCAGGCGGCAACGATTTCGAGATTCCGCTCGCCGCATTTGCCGACACCGTTGAGGACCCGGTGGCCTTTCACTGCACTGACAATCCGTCGGGTTGCGTGGTAAATCATGCCGCAACCGGTATCTCCCTGACCCTGCCCAACAACTGGTCCATGAGCGAGCCGTATTTCTACGAAACCGCTGGCGGGGCGCGCGCCGATCTGCCAACTGCCACCTTCTTTGCGGAAGATTTCGGCGCTGTCATCAGCGTGGAGTTGAACCCCCGTCAATGGATGGAGTCGAATGGCCCTTGCCGGTCTGTCGGCGCAAATCAGCTCTGCATGGTCAATGGACAGGGGATGGGTGCGGAGATCGGGTTTGAGGGAATTGCGTCTTCGCTTCAGGTCGCGGCGTCAGGCGCGGACGGCGTGGCCGCGCCCCGATACCCCGAGACGACCGGTGCGATCCGTTTAACCATTCGGCCCGCCGAGCAATTCGGAACTGGCTGTTTCCTGAACACCGAACTTGCGAACCCGTCGGGCGAAGCCTTCACGCTGTTCGCGCCGATCAGCGCCACGGCAAACGGGCAACCCGTCACGCCGGCGCTCAATCCCGGTGACCCTGTGGTGCTGGAAATCGACGCCTATAGCGACGCCGGTCAGGCGCTCACCCCGCCGATGCTGATGTCGCCATGCGCTGCACTGGTGGTCAGCGTTGGCCCGGTAGAGTGCCGCATGGGCGTAGGCAATTCCGGTCCGGTGACCGCCTGCCCCCTGCCGGTCGAGGTGATGGCTGTCCCGGAATTCACCGATCTGTTCATCATAGCTGCAAGTGATCAGGCATCAGTTACTCAGCCGACCACCGCTCCGGCGACTTTCGCGGATCCGGGCGCCATCATCCCGGTCGATCTCGGCGGGCGCGATCCGGAGGTGGTCCTGCGCGCGCTGTTCAACAACCGGTCGGAGGACTGAAATCATGAGAAACAAGCTCGCATCCGCCACTTTCGGCCTGGTCCTGTCGTTCGGCGTCATCCCTGCGGCCCAGGCACAGATGGTCCAGATCGCCATGTGCATGGAGGGAGGCTGTAGCTGCCATGTGCCAGGCACGGCGCTTTCCGATGTCGAAATCATCCTTGGCGCTCCCAATCCACCGGGAGCGGGCGACATGACACTTGTCGTGTATGAGAATGAGTATAGTTGGCGGGCTCAAACCCCTGCACAGATCGATGCGTCCTTTGGCGGGCCGGGTTCCTGTCCGATCCAGCTGGAGGCACCGCTCATTCCCGAAGACGGCATGTGGCGCATAACGACAGGGGCTACCGACGCATCGGCCTGCCCCCTGTTTGCAATGACAGGTCAGGCCGTGCCGGGTCAGATGAGCGGCGAGACCCGCCAGATCAATTGGGGCGGATGGTTTTCGCCCAGCACGCTGATGTCAGGGGCCGTCGGCCACGTGAGCTGGACTTCCACAGGAGACCATTCATGGCGCGGCGTTCTCGTGGATGAGCGACTCTCGGACGGTGCCGACACGACAGGGGCGAGCGTCGTCTGGCAGCTGGCCCTGGTGAGCCCAACCGAAGTAACCGGCTCGAGTGTCTTTGAGTATGATATTTCGTCAGGCCTCGCCGATGCGGCAGCGCAGGCCATACTCCAGAACATGCAGTGCCGGACAGTTACACCGTTCACGGCGCGAAGGGTCGATTAGATGGGCTGCTTCCCAATCACTGAACTGTTCCGGATGATGTGAGTTCCCGCCTGCGGTGTCGACCGTTTTCGACGCTGTTGAAACTGTCCACCTTGCGCGGCCGCGGGTCGAAATTCATCTTACAGATGAGGACAACCCCACAGCGGGCAATGTAAATTGGCGGAGCCGCGGCGGCATATCACCCGGACAGGGCAATCGTCTGAGAAGAACGTCTGATAGCTCAGCCTGGCGGGTCTGGCAGCACCGCTCGGGAATCCAGATCGGGGCGGCGTCAGTGTCCGCGTTCAGCAGGTCAGCGACCCGGGTCAGCGCGGCGAACCTGTCACGCTGGTCGGGGTGATCTTCCTGTGCATTTCGCTGCCGCTGGCCTAGGCGGTGCGGGTGCTGGATGCCCGGCTGCGCCGCACACTTGGAGGTGCACCATGACCGATCTGTCCGAATTTCCGCTGGAACTGACCGGCAACGACCGCCCGATGGTCAGCTTTCGCGGTATCTCAAAAAGCTATGGCGACCTCAAGGTGCTGGACAACCTCTGCCTCGATGTCGCCGAAGGCGAGATGGTGACGATCATCGGCCCGTCCGGGTCAGGCAAGACCACCGTGCTGCGGATGCTGATGACGCTGGAGACCATCGACGCCGGCGTCATCTATGTCGACGGCCAGCCGCTGACCCATATGGAAAAGAACGGCGTGTTGGTGCCGGCCGACCGCCATCACCTGCACCTGCACCTGCACCGGCAGCGGCAGCGGCAGCGGCAGCGGCAGCGGCAGCGGGCCAATATCGGCATGTGCTTCCAGCATTTCAACCTGTTCCCGCATATGAGCGCGCTGGATAACTGCGCCGAGGGGCCGATCCATGTGCTTGGCCTGACCAAAGCGGCGGCCATCGCCCGGGCCGAGGAATTGCTGGAGATGGTCGGCATGATCGACAAGCGCGACGAGTTCCCGGCGCGGCTGTCGGGCGGGCATCGCCAGCGCGTGGCCATCGCCCGCGCGCTGGCGATGCGGCCCAAGGTGATGCTGTTCGACGAGGTCACCTCGGCGCTGGACCCCGAGGTGACCGGCGAGGTGACGGAAGTGATCCGCAAACTGGTCGGCAAGCACAACCTGACCATGCTGATGGTCACTCATCAGATGGGCTTTGCCCGCGACATCTCGGACCGCATCTGCTTTTTCCATCAGGGCAATATCGAAGAACAGGGCGCACCTTCGGAGCTGTTCGGCAGCCCGCAATTCGAGCGGACGCAACAGTTCCTGGCTGCCGTGAACGAAGCGATCTGACGGACCGGGCAACCCGGCAGCCGCGTTGCTTCAAGGGACATGCGTTTTAGTGACCTGGTTACCTGGCCAAACCCAGCGGATTTCTGCAATGCGCTGGAAATCCTCATAGATCGCCTCGTACCAGTCGTGATTAAAGGCGCCTTTACGGTACCATGCCCGGGCATTGTCTTTTGCGGCCCCCGACAGTTCATCGAAGCGATAGACCTTGATCTCGATATGATCGCCGGCGTCACGCCGCCCTCCGCTGCAGGAGCGCCAGTTGCGCAGCGGCGCGCCAGAACGGATCGACCAAGCGGCCTTCGGTCGCGGTCGCCTGCCTGCGAAAGCGACGGGCTTCGGCATGTTTACCCAAATCAGCAAGATGCTGCGCTTCAGCTCGCTGGCGGCAGGCCAGCGTGACCACCGCCCGCGCTTCAGCATTGCTTGCGACGGGTTGAAGCCAGGTCACGCCACCATTTGCAACCTCACCAGCCAGCACCAGCCCCTGATCGGGATCAAGCACCGCGATCAGCTGCGGGGTAAAGCGGAGTGCCGGATCATCGCTACAGGCGATGTCGCCGCTTCCAAGGCGCGTTGACACCAGCGACATCCCTGCCGCCAGGCTGTCACAGGTGCCGATGGAGACGCTGCGCACAAATGCCCACTGATCGAGATCCGGATCGAGATAGCGCGCCTCGCCGGTACAGGTGACCGTCAGAGGGTGGCGCTGCGCCAGTCGAAGGTGAGCCACGGCCTCGTTGATCAGCACCCGCCCGGCGGATCGAAACCCTTCAGCTGAGTCAGAATAGGACATCACGGTGTCTCCACGACAGGCAGCGGAAGCCTCTCTCCCACCTCATGACCCGTCGCCTTACCCCGACCCCGCCTCTCCCTCCGGGCCGCGCACCAGGCGCGCGCGGCCGAGATCGCCAGTACCGACAGTCAATCATCGCCGTCGGTCAGGTCTTGATACCGCGCGGGATCGACGACGAACCCGAACAGGCCGGGTTCATACTCGGCCGAAGGGATGAGGAAACGGCGGGATGCCTCGGCAACATCGAACCGCGGCAGAATTGGCCCCGCTCGTGCGAGATATGCGCGTGGAAGCGCCCGGCGGTGGCATTCCCTTGACCAGTGCCTTGCCGCGAGGGATAGCAATATTGTTCCCCCGGCAGGTCCTTGCCAAGCGTACCGCCGGGGCTTTCTTTTTACAGCCCGACGGGGCATGCTCAGATATCCCCCCGTGCCCGCAGGCTGATTTCCCTGCCAGCACCCACGATGATGTGGTCATGCAGGGTAAGACCCAGCGTTTTGCAGCCCTTCTGGATCTCCTTCGTCATTTTCAGGTCAGCGTCCGAAGGCTCGGGATCACCACTGGGGTGATTGTGGACCAGGATCAGTGCCGACGCGTTCATCAGCAGGGCGCGCTTCAGAACCTCACGCGGATAGACCGGCACATGATCGACCGTGCCGACCGAGACCCTAACATCGGAAATCAGCCGGTTTTTCCGGTCCAGGTAGAGTACGTGAAAGCATTCGACCTCGCCGCGGACGGCCAGGGCACAGTAGTCCAGCACAGCCTGCCAGGAGGTCAGCATCGGGTTCTGGTTGAAATAGCGCGCAAGAATCTCGCGCGCTTCAAGGATGACGGTTTGCTCCTGCTCAGTCATCGGCCCGGCCTCCGGGCCCGCCGGCAAGCCTTGCGTCTCCGTTGTCGTCATCATCTGACACGACGAATTGGAATTCCTGGGTGATGAAGTCGTTGAGCCGGATCGCCAGCTCCATATTCGTGGCCACCGAAAGGCCAAGAGCCATGAAGGCGGCGTAAACAGCGGTATCCACTTTTTCGTCGAAGGTCTGCATCTGGGGTCTCGCGGAATGAGGAACCCACCGCCCGCGCCTATGGGGCTGCAGGCGCTTGGGTCGAGAATGGAAAAGGAGGCGGCGACCCAAGACCTGTAGCCGGGTCACCGCGCGATGATCCGCGCTGTGAAGGTGCGACTCGCTTCAGCCCGCGCGTTCCAACAGCTTCTTGGCCTTGCCCTCCAGCTCGAGGCGGGTGTCCTGCTGGGTCTTGTCCCGCGCGAGGCGCGTGATCCCCTGAACAAAGTCAAAGATGCTCTCTGCCGGGTGGCCCTCCTCCACCAGAACCTTGTCGATGATCTTGCCCGCCTCGAGCTTCGAGAAACCGCGCTTGCGCAGGAAGGTTTCCCGGTCCTCATCCGTCCGGGCCACAATCTGCTGGCGGGCCGCCTTGATCCCGTTGATGAACCCCGAGGGCGAGGAATTGGCAAAGCGCGTAAGCGCCGGGGCTGCCTCATGCGCAAACCGTGAGGCAGCGTATTTCGAGTGGCGGATGGTGATCTCCTGGAATTCCTCCTGCCCCCAGATGTTTCGGTTCTGGCAGACTGCGCGCAGGTAGAAGCTCGCAATCCCAAGGGTCTTGGCACCGACCTCCGAGTTCCAGCAGTAGAAACCGCGGAAGTAGAGATCCGGCGAGCCGTCGGGCAGCTTGCCTGCCTCGATCGGATTGTGATCGTCCACGAGGAAGAGGAACACATCGCGGTCCGAGGCATAGAGCGTGGTCGTGTCGCGGGTGATGTCCACATCTGGGTTATAGACCCCGGTCGACCAGTCGAGCGTGCCCGGCACCTTCCAACGGGTATCACCGGTGCCATTGCCCGCGATGCGCTGCACGGCCTGGACCAGCTCATGGTCATAGATCCGGCCATAATCCGGACCGGTCACCGCGCGTAGCTCCGTCCTGCCGTCTTCGGTCTCGAACGTCTTGATCTGCTCGGCCCGATGGCCCGAGAGACCATACTGCAGGTTGATCCCGGCCAGAGGTGCGGGCAACTGCCGCAGATAGGAGGCCGGCGCACCGACCAGGCTGGCAAGTTGACCAAACGCCCAATGGGTCGGCGCCAACGGCGCATCGGCCTTCGGCAGGATCAGTTGCAGCCGTTCGGCATTGTCGCGGCTGGCTTCAACCTGGATCTTGGCCGTCTCGACGATGCGGGAGGTGCTGCGCTCCGAGCGCGCCTTGACCGAAGCCCAGAGGTCATCGAGCGAAAGATAGCGCTCGTCGTCGGGCCGGTTGAACCATTCGGACGACACCCGGCCGTTGCGCTCTCCCCGGCTGACATCCACCTTGTAGCCGCCGCGCGCCGGGCGCGCGGGTTCCAGAATTTGCATAGTGTTCATGACAGTCACTCCGCGACGGGCCGCCGGAGGCCTCTCCTCCAGCCCTGCCCCGTCACGGGCAAAACCAGCCGCGCTCTCACTCTCAATGTGAGAGGACGGCCGTCACCAGTAGCGGCCGCACACCCCTTCCCGGATCATCTGTGCGGCAAGATCGCGACCGTCGGGCAAGGTGCAGCGCCCGATGCTGCGATCATAGCTGGTGCGACCATTTAGGGCGCAGGTGAGGGGCTGCCCGGCAACCAGCTCCCGCATCCGTCTGGTAGCCGCATCGCCTCGCACTGTTCGGCGCTCGGCACAGTCAAGGGATCCTAACCGGACAGGCGTGCCCGCCACCTCAATCGTATCGCCGTCGCGAATATGGCTGACCGGACCTTCAACCACACGAATGGCGGTCAATTCCGGCAGCGCCCCGAGATGCTCGGGAAAGCGCTCCACCGCCATAAAGCCAAACAACAACACGCAACCAACAACGGCCAGACTTTGGAAAGACCAGTGGCGCCTGCCCCCTGGTCTGCGAAGTCCAGATGCTGATCGTCGCGCAATGGTACGCGTGAATGGCCGGGGCTCTCTTCTTCTGCTCATGCGGCAGCATTAGACCACACAGCCATGTCTGGCCATGTCCCCCATTGGGGAATTGCCTGTCACCGCGCCCTGCCCTATCAATGTTGCAGAACAAAGGGGACTTTGATGACCGAAATCAACCTCGATGCATTTTCGCTGAGCGAACTGAAGCAATTAGAAAAATCGGTGGCCAAGGCCATCTCCTCCTTTGAGGATCGTCGCAAGGCTGAGGCGCGCGCTAAGGTGGACGAGCTGGCCCGTGAACTCGGCTATTCTTTCGAGGATCTCGCGGAAGCCGCAACAACCCGGAAGCGCTCTCCTTCGGTCGCGAAGTATCGCCATCCCGAAAACCCGGACCTGACCTGGTCCGGGCGCGGACGCAAACCGGGCTGGATCGGCGAGGCTCTGGCCACAGGAAAATCGCTGGAAGATTTCGCGATCTGATCAACAGGGCGGGGCACGACAGGCCCTCGCTCGCATTGCGAGAGGAGGAAGCCATGCCCACCGACCTTGAGCGCAAGATTGCCTCTGTCATGTCCAAGGCCATGGCGCTGATCTGTGTTCGCAATACCTGTCTTGAAACCCTGCATGCGGGTCCCGGCGTCGTCAGCCATACCGGGGACTATTCCGATGTGATCGTGACCGATGCCAACGGCCGGGAGTTCCCATGGTCGGAGGTCTCCAGGATCAGCGATGACGAGATGGGCGAATTGATGCGCGAAATCGTCAATCGGCTCTACTCATTCCAGCTCCGGGTCGGTGAACAAGAGTTCCGCGACTACGTGGACCAACAGCTTACCTCGACGCAAAACTGGGATGAGCCCAGGCACAACTGGAATCTTGCAGGTCGAAGGCTGCGTGAGACGGACGGCGCTGATGCACCAGAAGCCCCGGCCACCAAAGGCACAGGAGCCTGACCGGCCCCCCGTCTAAGTGGCCAACGCGCCATCTTGCTCCCAACCCCCTGAAACCGATACACTCCTTTCAGGGACGCCACGCGTCGTCCCTGGGGCGTGGAAACCCCTGAACCCGTCGGTATTGACGTCGGCCGAAACGGCGCCGATTCCTTGACCATGCGGTCGGGGAGCCTGTGACGTATGTCCAGGCGCTCCGGTGCTAAAGGTCATCTGTGGACGCTCCCTAGAACGCAAGGAAAATCTTCGAGTAATTCGGCGATCATAGTCGTTGGGTGCAGTCATCTGTCCGGCCTCTTCATGCGGTCGAACAGACCGCGGGCCCGTATGGGATTCGCGGATCGGAGCCAAAACACAGGGGCGCGCTCGAGACGCTCGACCTTTACCGGGCTTTCCGATCCCGTCTCTCTGACTATTTCGCCATACTATCCGTCGACCTTCTTTGCGTCTTCGAAGCGGTTGTCGGCTATGCCGCTCCCGCCGAAGTTCTGTAGTTACTGCCAGTCGCCATCATCGCCCAGACGATACGCGCCATCTTGTTGGCCAACGCGACGATCACGAGCATTCGCGGTTTCCGCGATAGCATCTGCGCCAGCCAACTGCCGGTCGGCGGCTTACGTCGACCGAAGTGCTGTACAACTGCCGAGGCACCCATAATGAGCAACCGGCGCAACGTTCGCTCGCCCATCTTCGATGTGGCGCCAAATCGCTGCTTACCCCCACTCGAATGCTCCTTGGGTGTCAAACCCAGCCAGGCGGCGAAGTCACGCCCTCGGCGAAATTGCGAGACGGCGGGGGCAAGGGCGACCAAGGCAGTCGCAGTAATTGGCCCGACCCCCGGAATGGTCGTCAGCCGTCGGGCCTCTTCGTCTTCCCGAGCACGCCGAACGATCTCCTTATCGAAAAGGGCGATCTTCTCTTCCAGCAGACGCAGCGTGTCCACCATGATCGCCAGCACCGCGCGCGCCGCATCAGGGACTGCGCTTTCAGGGTCCACCAGTTGTTCGATAAGCCGCCCCAAATAGGCTGGCCCCTCTGGTGCTACAATCCCAAACTCGCTCAAATGTCCGCGCAATGCGTTGATAATCTGGATCCTCTGCCGGACGAGGAGATCTCGGGCGCGAAACACCACCCCGCTGGCCTGCGCTGCCTCGCTCTTGATGGCCACAAACCGCATGGTCGGCCGCTGAACGGCCTCGCAGATTGCCTCGGCGTCGGCCGCATCAGTCTTCTGCCGTTTGACGAAAGGTTTGACATAGGCCGGCGGGATCAACCGCACATCATGACCGAACCGGGTAATTTCACGCGCCCAATAGTGGGCGCCGCCGCATGCTTCCAAGGCGACCAGGCAGGGAGGGCATGTTGAGAAGAAATCGAGAACCTTACTGCGACGAAGCTGCTTGCGGAAAACTACCCCGCCTGCCGCATCAGCTCCGTGAAGTTGAAATACGTTCTTTGCGATATCAAGGCCTATGGTACACACTGTGGGCATGCCGGGTCCATCCTCTAGTTGGTGCTGCTCGATCCCGACATAGAAATGCGGGAGGGAGGGAGCGTCCACCCCATCATAGGGACCGGACAGGTTCGGTTTTCCTCCCCGATCACCAGGGTGACAAGGATGGTTTGCGGGGGCGCACCGCAGCATTCGCTTCTGTTCGGTATAGGATAGGCCGAGTCGGGCGACGAATTCGACAACTTTGACAAACGCCTCGGTCGTAGACTGAAGGAACTGCGAACCAGCCGCCGCCTGTCACTCCCTGAGGTCGCGGCCGGGAGCGGCATCAGCTATCAGCAGCTGCAAAAATACGAGGCAGGACGAAACAGCCTTTCCGCCAGACGTCTAGCCAAGATTGCGATGCTATTTGATATGGACGCTCCTGCACTTTTGAATCCGCCTACGTCCAAAGATGATTGTGCGTCGCTGTCAGACTCGGAATCCACACAGCGCAGAGGCGAACGGGCTCGACTTCTAAAGGCATATTTTGCGCTACCGCAAGTTGTGAGGCAGGCTTTTCTGAAACTGCTTGAAGGAGCAGGAAAACATTGAGCAAACGTCCGGACGTTCACTCGGTGCCGCAGCGGTCTGTTCGATTGACCTCGGCAACAGGAAGCGATGACGCTTCCGATATCGCCGGGCAAGCGAAGAGGATACCGACCAGCGTCGCCTGCCGGTCTGCACCCGTCTTCTCGAATATGTTGCGCAGATGGAAGGCGACGGTGGTTGCAGAGACGCCGAGGGCGGTCGCAATGGCCGCCGGTTTGTCCCCACTGGCGAGAAGCAGCGCAATCCGGGCCTCGGTCGGGGTCAGGCCATAGAGCGCGGAAAGCGTCTCGGCGCGCGGCAGCGGCGGCTTCTGGCGGTCGCCGAGAAAGATCGCGATCCGGGCCGCGTGTCCATTCGCCTGAAACGGTACTCCGAGCAGAGAGAGGCTCCGCGCACCGTCCGGGCAGGGCAGGGCGAGCGGGCTGGCGCCGCTGTCCGACCCCTCCTGCGCGATCTGCTGCAGCCATGATCCGAGCTTGCGGTTTTCGCTGTCGTCGGCGGCGCTGAGCGCCCCTTCGGTGATGAGCGCGCCCGTATCTTGCAGGATGCCTCTGGCCACCGCATTCACGAAATGGACCCGGCGCGCGGCATCGGTCAGGATGACGCCGACCGCCAGCAGATCAAGAACCGCCAGCGCCTCGGGCCGGTCCGAAGCAGCCCATGGCAGGGGGATCGCCGTCTGCCTGGGCCAGAGGCGGATCTGGCGCAGGCGGGTCTCGACCGTGGCCAGCATCAGGTCATAGTCGATCGGTTTGACCAGATAGTCATCGGCACCAAGGCGCTTGCCCTCGATGATCTGTTCCCGTTCCGCCAGCGCGGTCAGGAAGACAAAGGGTGCCGCCGAATTGCTACCGCCCGCAGCCTTCACCGCTTGCAGCAACTCATGGCCATCCATCCCCGGCATCGAGATATCGCACAGGATCAGATCCGGCTGCACCTGCTCGAGCTGATCCAGAGCCTCGGCCCCGGTGCTGGCCTCGATCACGCCATAGCCCGCCTCGCGCAGTTCCTCGGCCAGATCACGCAGCAGGTCGACCTCATCGTCGATGCAAAGGATCAACCCTTTACCGTCAGATCCTCGCATTGTGGCTCCTTTCCGGGTCGGTTGCGGGCAGGGTCAGCGCAAAGACCACCGCATCCGCGCCTTCATCCTCGGGCGGATCCAGCAAGGCCAGATCACCGCCTTGTATCCGCGCAAGGCTGCGCGCCATGTAGAGGCCAAGGCCGATGCCGCCGATCCCCTCGACCCCGCCGCCGCGATAGTAGCGATCAAAGACATGCGGCCGGTCATTGGCGACGATCCGGCCCCGGTTTGTGACCTTGATCTGCACTTGCCCGTCCTGCGCGCGAATGGTGACGCGGATCGGCAGGCCCGCCCCGGTATACTTGCGGGCGTTGGTCAGAAGGTTGAGCAGGATATGCTCGATCTGGGTGGCATCTCCGGTGACATTGGCGGGCGTGGCCCCGGTTTCGATCTGGACCGGAGAGAGGCTTTGGCCCTCACGTGCGACAATGCCCTGCACAAGCTCCGAAATATCGAGCTGGAGCGCATCGTTGGTCATCTGGCCCGCGTCAAGGCGCGCGGCATCAAGGATACTTTCCACCAGCCGCACCAGTTGCGCCACCGCACCGCGGGCGCGGGTGGCGCGTTCGCTGATCTCAGCCGGATCGGCGCTGGTGCCGCGCCGGATCAGGCGTTGCAGACCGGAATCGATCACCGCCAGCGGCGTGCGGAACTGATGCGAGACCATGGCTGCAAAGTTGCGGTAGATTTCAAGCGAGGCGCGTTCGCGGGTCAGGGCCGCGTCCAGCTCTTCTGTGCGGCGCGTGACCTCGGCCTCGAGATGGTCGCGGTGCCGGGCCAGTTCACGCTGTGCATCGTGGCGTTCGGTCACATCGGAAGCGATCAGCACCGCGCCGATCACCTGATCCTCAGACCGCAGCGGAAAGCCCATCAGGTCGACATAGGCGGGCGGGCCGCCATCCGGCCCGAACACCGGCTGATCCAGCGACACGCGCGCCCGCCCGCCCATGATGTCGGAAAGCAGCGCCCCGACATGTTCGGTGGCGAAAAGACCGCTGATTTCGTCCGGCACCCGCGCAAGAGCATCACCCGCGCGGATGCCGAGCAGCTTTTCCATCACCTCATTCCACAGGGAACATTTCCCGGCCGCATCAAAAGCCACCACGCCGCGATCCCCGGCGCTGACCAACAGTTGCGAAAACGCCCGCTCGGCCTGCAATTGCGCGGCCCGGCGGTTCGAGGACCGGGCGGTCAGCACCAGCGTCAGGATCAGCACCGCGCCGGCCAGCGCAATCACCCCGAGCGAGAAACCGATCTGGCGCATCCGGCTGGCGGTCTCGTCCAACTGGGCGCCGATATCGTTCCATTCCGCCACCATCGCCCGGTTCGCCGCCCGCCCGAGCTGGCGCGTCAGTGGCTGGAGAACCTCTTGCAGCCGATCTTTTGCCGTAACATCGCCCCGCAGCAGCTGGGCGATATCGGCCTCAAGCTGTGGTCCTGCGTCCTCCAGCGCTACCAGTGTTTCATCAAGCCCCAGATGCAGCATCCGCGAACGCTGCGGCTCATCCAATAGGATCCGCGCCGTGCTGAACCAGATATCAAGCTTCTCGTGCAGATCGGCCCTGTCGCCCATGCCGGCATGGGCCGTGGCCTCGGCCAACCGCAGATGCGCGGCTTCGGCGCGGGAGATTACCCAGAGCATATTCTGGGTGATCTCGATCCGCAGCGTGCTTTGCGCAACCGTAAGCTGCCGGTAGGAAAACGCCAGCACCGTCGCAAAGACGGCGATTGTCAAAAGCGGCAGGACAACCCCGAGCAGTTGGCGCGGGCGCCTGGTCAACGGATCTCGATCCGGTTCAACTGCCAGATCCAGCGGATGTCATAACGGATATCCTGCAATTCCTGATGCTGGTCGCGTGGATAGACGATCCAGTATGGCCCCTTGTCGCGCGGATGCAGGGTCTGGCCGTTCATGCGCCAGGCAAGGATGACGTCAAAGCGGTGGAAATCCCGCATCGGGATGTCGATCTCATAGCCATTCAGCGCGCCGAGGGTGACCACCTCTCCCTCCTCCCGCCGCAACAGGGCCAGCACATCGCGCATCAGGTGGCCCTCGAAATGCTGGATGCCTTCGGTCACAGCAGTGCTGGTGGACAGCTCATGCACCGGCAGTTCCATGATCGCATCGGCATAGAGCTCGCCCGAAACCACCCCGCCATCAAGCTCATAGTAGATGTCTTGGGCCTGCGATGCGGCGGAAAAGGGCAGGATCAGCAGAGTGGCGGCGATGATGCGATGGGTGAACAAGAGGGTTTCCGCTGAAAAATTGCCATTAGACCGGGGCAGAATAGCCCCTGAGGTCCATACTGCCACAGCTTTTCCGACTTTTCCCCCTCTGAACGAACGGGGCGGGGACGCGGAAAGCCCGTTAGGGTGCCACAATTCGAATGGGTAGGAGCAATTTTCCGGATGTGGGATTTCAGTATCAGCCAGGCCATCGGCCTGATGATGCGCACGCTGCCCTTTGTGGCTCTGCGCGCCGGCGTCTATTTCGGGATCACGCTGGCCTATATGCTGGCAACCGGCACCGGGATCGGGATCGGCTGGGGCGTCGGTGCCTTTGGCGACGATGATTTCCGCGCCCAGAGCATGGCCTGGGGCGGGATGATCGGTTTCGGCATCACCGGGGCGGTGATGTATTGGGTGCGCGAATATATCCTTTATATCGTCAAGGCCGGGCATATCGCCGTCATGGTCGAGTTGATGGGCGGTAAGTCCCTGCCCGAAGGGCGCGGCCAGATCGCCCATGCCACCACAGTCGTGAAAGAGCGTTTCGGTCAGGCCTCGCTGCTTTTCGCGCTGGATCAACTGGTCAAGGGCGTGATCCGCGCCGTCACCGGCATTGTGCGTGGGATCCTCGGTATCCTGCCCATTCCCTATGTCAAACAGTTGATGGGCGTGGTGCAGGCGTTTTTGCGGGTGGCGGTCGGCTTTGTGGATGAAATCATCCTCGCCCATGCGATCCGCACCGGATCGACCGATGCCTGGGGTTCGGCGCGTGAGGCGCTGGTGCTTTATGGCCAGAACTGGAAGGTCATGCTGAAAAACGCCGCCTGGCTGACGCTGTTCACCTATGGGCTGGCGGCGGTGGTGTTC
Organism: Paracoccus sp. IB05; assembly: GCF_016405985.1. Classification (GTDB taxonomy): domain Bacteria; phylum Pseudomonadota; class Alphaproteobacteria; order Rhodobacterales; family Rhodobacteraceae; genus Pseudogemmobacter. The sequence goes on along the minus strand of NZ_JAEFCF010000039.1, from coordinate 8,172 downwards.
CTAGTCATGCTCGCGCCCGCAGCCGCTCTGGTCTATGCCATGCCCGGCGCCTGGTCTGCGGGCGGTTTCGTCTTTGCGCTGCTGTTCGCCTGGAGCGTGAAGGCCGCTTTCCTTGAGCCCTTTGCGGTGGCCTGCCTGTTGCAGGTCTGGGTCAAGGCCACCGATGGGCAGACCCCGGACCCGGAATGGGATGCCCGGCTTGAACAGATCTCCTCGCATTTCCGCAAATTGAAAGAGCGTGTCAGCACCCGTTTTGCCCGCGCACCGAAAGGAGCCCCCCAATGAAATCCTGGCTGACCGCCGCCACGCTCGCCCTCGGGTTGGCGCTGCCCGCGATGGCGCAAGAGCGCCCAAACACCATCCTCGTCCTCGATGCCTCCGGCTCAATGTGGGGGCAGATCGACGGGGTGAACAAGATCACCATCGCGCGTGATGTGGTGCGCGATTTTGTCGGCACCTTCCCGGCGGATCTGAACCTTGGCCTTGTCACCTATGGCCACCGCGAGCGCGGGCAATGTTCCGACATCCAGACGATGATAGACCCCGCCCCCGGCACCGGGGCGGAGATTGCCCGGATTGTCGACGGGCTGAACCCGCGCGGCATGACGCCGATGACTGATGCCGTGATCGCCGCCGCGCAGGCGCTGCGCCATACCGAACAGGCGGCGACCGTGATCCTGATCTCGGACGGGATCGAGACCTGCAACCCCGACCCCTGCGCCGCCGCCCGCGCGCTGAATGAAGCAGGCGTTGATTTCACCGCCCATGTCATCGGCTTTGACGTCAAGGGCGAGGCCGAGGCGCTGATGCAAATGCAATGCATCGCCGAAGAGACCGGCGGCCGCTTCCTCACCGCCGACAATGCCGCAGAGCTGACTGCGGCGCTGGAACAGGTCGCCGCGCCGACCGCTGGCCCCTTCACCTTCACCGCCCATCAAAGCCCCGAGCGGATGGGGTCAGAGCCTGTGTTCTTCTGGCCGAATGAGCCGCCTTCCGCCCCGCTGGTCGCGGGCGAGGTGTTTTGGCAGATCTCGGACAATGAGTTCAGCTTCGTGAGCGAGGCCACCGGCAACCCGCTGACGCTCGATCTGCCCTTTGGTGATTATGTGGTGACGGTCACCGCCCATGCCTGGGACCAGCCGGTCCAGACCGAAGGCACATTCGGCCCTGAAGGCCCGCGCAATCTGCATGTGATGTTCCCGCCCGCAGCACCTGCGCTGGCCGAACTGACCCTGCGCGCGGTGATGGACAGCGCCGACGGCCCGCTGATCGACACGCCATTCACCTGGGAGTTCAGCCGCGACGGCGACAGCTTTGAATTCGACGGCAATCCCGGCGTGATGGAGGTTCGCCCCGGCGGCTGGACCATCACCGGCCATCATACCGCTCTGGAACGCGCGCAAAGCGTGGATCTCGATCTGGCGGCGGGTGAGGCCCTGACCCATGTCATGGTGTTCGAGACGCCCGCGGCGCCCTTGCCCACGGTCACCGTGAGCGCCCCGGCGCAGGTGGTGGTCGGCGCGGCTGTCCCGGTGTCATGGACCATCGAGGGCGATGTGAACCCGCGCGACTATGTCACCATCGTGCCTGCGGGCGCCGAGGCCGGCGTCTATACCAATTACGACCGCCTCGAAGGCCGGTCCGAGGGCCGCCTGCGCGCCCCGGCCGAGCCGGGCCTTTACGAGGTGCGGCTTCAGACCGAGGGGCGCGGTTCGTTGGTGCTTGCGACAACCGCGGTCGAGGTGATTGACGCCGCCGTCACTGTTTCGGCCCCGGCGCAGGTTGCGGTCGGATCGGCCTTCACCGTGACCTGGGAAGCTGATGGTCTGCATCCGCGCGATTATGTCACCATCGTGCCGATGGGCGCCGAGGATGGCGCCTATACCGATTATGACCGCATGGAAGGCCAGACCGAGGGTCGTCTGCGCGCGCCCGCCGAGCCCGGCCTCTATGAGGTTCGGTTGCAGATGGAGCAGATTGGCCGTGTTCTGGCCCGCACTTCGATCGAGGTGGTCGATGTCGAGGTGAGCGTTTCCGCGCCCGCGCAGGTTGCGGTCGGATCGGCCTTCACCGTGACCTGGGAGGCTGATGGTCTGCATCCGCGCGATTATGTCACCATCGTGCCGATGGGCGCCGAGGACGGCGCCTATACCGATTATAACCGCATGGAAGGCCAGACCGAGGGTCGTCTGCGCGCCCCCGCCGAGCCCGGCCTCTATGAGGTTCGGTTGCAGATGGAGCAGATTGGCCGTGTTCTGGCCCGCACTCCGATCGAGGTGGTCGAGGGGAACGTCACCGTCAGCGGCCCGGATCGTCTACGGGCCAGCAGCGATTTGACCATCAGCTGGACCGGCGCGATCCACCCGCGCGACTATGTCACCATCGTGCCGGTCGGGACTGCGGAGGGCGAATATGGCGATTATCGCCGGATCGACAGCGCAACGCAGGTCAAGATGACTGCGCCGACAGAGCCGGGCGCTTACGAAATCCGCTATCACCTGGATATCGATAACCGGGTCATGGCGCGCCATCCGTTTGAGGTGCTGGCCGCAGATGCGGCGCTGGACGATGGGGCGGGGCTTGTGGCACCCGCCACCGCCAAACCGGGCGAGACAATCACCGTCACCTGGACCGCCAGCCAGGACGGCCGCGATCAGCGCGTGGCGCTGGCGCGCGCCGATCAGGCCGACTTCAGCTGGATCAGCGCTACGAGTTCTGTGGAAGGCAATAGTCTTGACCTGACCCTGCCGGACAGCCCCGGAACCTATGAACTGCGCTTTCTTGACCTGACTGACAGAAAAGTGCTTGGCCGATCAATCATCGAGGTACAGCCATGACAACCCCAGAGGCCCGTTCAACCGTCTTCGTCGCATCGGTTCTTTTGACACTTACAGCCGTAACTGCTGTAGCTGAAATCGACGGCCATGGCCCTGACGCCTGGCGCGTCACCGGGGTTTCGGCCAATGATCACCTGAATGCCCGCATGGGGCCGGGTACGAGCTATCCGGTGATCGACAGTTTTGGTCACAATGAGCGGGGATTGCAGCAGGTGACCTGTGTGCCTTTCTACACGGCAGAATATTACCACCGCATGAGCCAGGCCCAGATCGAAGCCTTGCCAGCGCGCTGGTGTCTGATGCGCGATGCGACAATGAGCAAGGCCGGATGGGTGGCGCAGCGCTTCATCACCCCAGATGGAGTCGAGACATATGCACCCGCTGCGGAAACATCGCCGCAACCCGAGCATGAACCCTATACCGCGCAAGCGGGGCTCGATCCGGTCGCGCAGGCCGTGGATCTGGTGCGTGAACTCTACGAACGTCAGTTTCAGTCCGAGAACAGCAATCTGCCCAGTGTGTTGGACACTGACGTGGCAAATCATTATTTTACCAGCGATATCGTGGCCCTGTTTGCGTCAGGTCGGATCGGCGCACATCCGATTTACGGCGCGCAGGATTTCAACGGCACAATCGGAGAGCCGACACCTGATCCCGACACCCCCATGCTGCGCGGCATGATCACCATCAACGTCGATTTCACCAACTTTGGCCGAAATCAACGCGTTGTTTACTATATCCGTCCGGACACAACGCGCCAGAACGCGCCCTTACGCATTTTCCGGGTCGAACATGATGGCTGGTCCTATCCATGAAATCGGCGAACAGAAGCGCCAACTGGAGGCATCAAACCAAACATGCGTAACGCGCCTTCGCCTGGCCTTGTAATTCTGACTGTCTTTATCGGGCTACATGTCGCTGGCAGTGTTTTTGCTGAAACGCCGATACTGGATGATTTACCTCCCGGTAAAACAGGCGTGCTTGAATCGCCCGTCGGTACATATGAGTTTACGACGACCGTTTGTGGCATCTTTCTTGAGGACAACTTCGAGGATATCGAAATCATGGGCCCCGGGACGGCACCTGACGGTGAGAATTTCTACTTTGAGTTATCTTCCACCGGAAACTCAATGACCATCAGTATAGGATCAGAAGGACCATTTGACTCTTCGGATCGACAATTGCAGGCGGGACAGCATGTGTCAGAACCGTTCACCGTTGAGACTTCAGGAGAGTTCATATCAGTACCGCACATCACTCTTGTCGACGAAGTTGGCTGGCGCATCATTGGGGATGCCAGCTTGCGGATAAATTGTGGCGAGTGACACCGCTCAGGATCCGGAGTTGATGAGCTACACCCCATCTCTTGGACAAGATCTTGCCGAATTTAAGCTACTCTGTCCGTCATCGAATGATTTGGAACAGGCGGCCTAGTTCTGTAGCGGGTGGCTTGGGCTCATCGGTTTCAGGTTATGCTGCTTGACGCTGATGCTTCAAGCGGCGGTTCTGGATGGTTTGTTTGTCCGGCAACCTTTCTGGCCCATTGGGCCAGACCACCGATCACGGCAGAACCATCGATATGGCGGCCCTCCGCCAAATTAATCTGACCTTTGACGGCCTTCTGGCCGCCCCTTGAACGGATGACCTTCATGAACAGATTTCTGCCCGCCGCCCTGCTGGCCCTGATCGCCGCCCCCGCCTTCGCGCAGGATTTCGAACACATCGGCGAGATCCGCGCCAGCTTTCAGGGCGAGGATCTGAGCTTCGATACCATGGCCACCGAGCGGGACGGCAAAACCATGTCTACGGCGACGGTCGGGGACATCGGCGGCACGCCGGGTCTGCCCGCTGCCAGGGTATTGCAGATCACGGGCGCCCATATCGTGGACGGGCGCGAGGCCGGGTCGCTACACCTGACGCACTACTATGACGAGCATCCGCAGGATGGCGCCGCCTCTGTGATATGGCAAAGCTCCTCGGTCAGCTATTATCCCAACCGCAGCACCCCGCCGCTCTGGGAAATGAGCCCCGACACCCGCAGCAATGTGACATTCCGCTTCGACAGTTTCTATTTTGATGGCGAAACCGGGCATGTCAGTGCGACCTTCACCGGCCAGCTTTGCCGCAGCGATGTGCCGGGCGAGGAGGCCGATCCTGACGATTGCCATGAAATCAGCGGCAGTTTCGACACGCCCTTGAGCGGGCAGGATTGACGATGCGCCACGTGATGATTGCCGCTCTGATTGGTCTGCCACTGTTTGGGGCACCGCTGCGCGCCGATGTAATCGAGCTGTTCCCATCAGAATGTGACGCCTCGCCGCCGCTGGAGGATCTGGTCGGAAATTACCGGCTTTCGGTCTTTCCCGGCACCTTGACCGACGGTGTCCGATCCGTAAGTGCCTCGCATCACTCATCCCATGCGGTGAATTTCGTGCTGATGGGCGAGGATCTGGTCTTGCAGGACGCAAGCGGCGGCCCTTCGGTGAATTTCCGCTATGTCGGCCCGGATGAGCCGGATTGGCGCGGTGATGATGGCGAGGTCAGCATAGATGAACTGGCAGGGATTGTTGGCTGTGATGTGAACCGCTTGCCGCGCCTAATCGGCAGCGGACACACAGTTTCGGACGGCGTGCCGTTGACCTTTACCTATCGGCTGATGGTCTGGAACACGACGCCCGACAGCGTCGCCCTGATCGGCGGGATGGAATGGGCGGGCGGCGGTCTGAACATGAAGCGCCGGGTCATGATGGAGGCTCAGTAAATGATCAAACACCGCCTTTTGCGCGCGATCCTGTTCGCCGGGTTTCTCGGCGCGTCGACCGCCCCTGTATTTGCCCAAGCCGAGGGCCTGGGCATGCCGGGGGATCATATCACCGGCTTCGTCGAGATCAGCATTGATGATGCTGATGCCCTCGGCCTTGTGACCTTTTCCCGCACCATTGTCGCGCGGGAAGCCCCTGTTGGCACCACCCCGGACGCGGCAGCCTTTCTTGAGAGTATGGCTGGCCGCGAGATCCACAGCGCCAGCTGGATTGCACCGGATCTCGCTGGGCTTGGCCCCGGCGCTATATTCGTGAGTATCGACGCCAGCGAAAACCCCGACCCGCGAAGCCCGGCCGCCGAGGTGGCGTTGGAATTCCAGCTCGGTCTGAACGACCTGTCGTTGCTGGATCGCGGTAGAAGCCTGCGTTTCCGACCAGCGACTGGTGGTCGCGGTCAGGAACAAAGGGCGCGCGATATCATGATTGAAATGACTGGTGTCTCGGTCAGGGACGACGGGACCAGTCTCGCGCTCAGCGGGAATTTTTCAGCTGATTTCATTGGCGGAGGTTCCGTCTCTGGAACGTTCAATATCGAGCAGGTCAGTGGCACACGTGAAATTGCAGCCATTTTGAACCGCCCGGAGTAAACTACGCGCCCTGCCCGCTGCCCGGGTCGGCCTGACGGTCTCCCCTGCCCTCTCGGTCTCGGCCCCAATCCGCAGCTGATACCCGATGGTGGAGAGGCGCGCTGACAGATCCTCGATAGCTTCCGCGATCAGATGGGTGACCTGTCCGTCGCGCTCGATCCGCCCCTTCACCCGCAGAAGCCGCCCGGCGACCACGGCGGCGCGGAACGCCTCATAGACCCTCTTCCAGACCACCACATTTGCGGTGCCGGTCTCGTCTTCGAGCGTGAGAAAGACCACGCCGGAGGCGCTGCCGGGGCGCTGCCGGGTGATGACCAGCCCGGTCAGCAGCACCCGTCCGTTTGACGCTGCCAGGCGCTCCGCCGGCAGACATTCTGGCAGGTTCGGGCGCAGGATCTCCATCGGATGGGCACGGAGTGACAAGCGCAGCGCCAGATAGTCCTCGATGACCTCCTGGCCTAGGGTCATCCGGGGGAGCTCGACCAACGGCTCATGCTCGCCCTCCCCGTCGATACCGAAGAGTGGCAAGGGCTTCGGCGCCTTCAATGACTTGGCCTGCCAAAGCGCGTCCCGCCGCGAGAGACCGAGGCCTGCGAAGCCATCGGCTTCGGCAAGGCGGCCCAAAGCATCTGGCCTGAGCCCTGCGCGGCACCATACACTCTCGACATCCGTGTAGCCATTACCGCGTGCGGCCTTGATCCAGACAGCATCCTCCTCGCGCATTCCCTTCACTTGCCGGAAGCCAAGCCGCAGAGCGTGCGAACCATCAGCCCGGGGCTCGATCGTACAATCCCAGATCGAGTCATTGACCGAGACTGGCCGCACCTCGACCCCGTGATCGCGGGCATCGCGCACCAGTTGCGCGGGCGCGTAGAACCCCATCGGTTGCGCATTCAGCAGCGCGCAGGTGAAGATCGCCTGATGATGGCGTTTCAGCCAGGCCGAAACATAGACCAGCCCGGCAAAACTCGCCGCGTGACTTTCGGGGAAGCCATAGGAGCCAAAGCCCGCGATCTGAGCAAAGCAACGCGCTGCGAAGTCTGCATCATAGCCACGCTCCAGCATACCGCCGACGAAGCGATCCTGGAAACCGCCGATGGTGCCCATGCGCTTGAAGGTGGCGAGTGATCGGCGCAGCCGGTCAGCCTCGGAGGGCGTGAAGCCTGCAGCTACAACCGCGATCTGCATCGCCTGTTCCTGGAAGAGGGGCACGCCATAGGTGCGACCCAGCACCTCCGTCATGGCGGGGCCGAGATCCTCGACCTTCTCCCTGCCCTGCCGGCGATTGATGAATGGATGGACCATGCCACCCTGGATCGGCCCGGGCCGGACGATAGCCACCTCACAGACCAGGTCGTAGAATTTGCGGGGCTTCATCCGGGGCAGGAAATTCAGCTGCGCGCGGCTTTCGACCTGGAACACACCGATCGCATCTGCCTTGCAGAGCATGTCGTAGACCCGACCATCCTCGGGCGGGATGTTCGCCAGCGTCAGATACTGCTGCCGGTGATCGTCGATCAGGCCGAATGCCTTACGGATCGCGGTCAGCATGCCAAGGGCGAGGATATCCACCTTCAAGAGGCCAAGCGCGTCGATATCGTCCTTGTCCCATTCGATGACGGTGCGATCCTCCATCGCGGCGTTCTCGATCGGGCAGAGCTCGTCCAACCTTCCCTGGGTGATGACGAAGCCGCCGACATACTGCGACAGATGCCGGGTAAATCCGCAGCGCACTCACCGGCATCGGGCCGAGCCGAGAGAGCAACCCGCATTCCGGGATCACGCCCCCTCCACGGCGGGCAAGTGCCCAGGCACCGCCCCGGGTCTCGGCAATGGCGCTTTTCGAATAGACCCCTGCCCTTTCGAGACGAGCCTCGAGATCAGCCAGAAGTTCGACCTCGCCACCGAAGAGATGTGGCACGCCGG
>NZ_JAEFCF010000038.1 GCF_016405985.1 Paracoccus sp. IB05 | reverse complement strand
CGGTCGGTGGGGTCCCTTTTGGACGCCGATCACCCCAGAAGCGGGGTCCTTATTGTAAGCCGTTCAACACCTGCTCACCCGCGCGCCAAAGGGGTCACTTTTGGACGCCGATCAGGGGGCCCGTTTGGATGCCGATTGACAGGTACCGATCCGGATCGGAGTTCGGAAATGGCTCGTACCTGAGTGAAGCAGTCCGTCCCCAGGAACGCCGACTGCGAAGGATGGTCATGAACGATGCGGCCACCGCGCGACGTCTCATGGCGCTGGAGTTGACGCGCGGTGCACCGAGCTGGGCAGCTGCTGCTGAATGGGCCGCTGATCGCCTGGTCCGGGAGAGAAGCTGATGACGTACTCAGAGAGCGCCGAGGGTGTGATCGTTACCAGGGCGCGGGCGCTGCTGGAGCTCCAAAGGCATGGGGTTTTTCGCGCTGAAGACATTGCGGAATTTCTCTTCGATTGCGGTGATCTGGAGAGCTACGATGCAGGAGATGTCCTGCGGTGGTTGGGCTACTGAAACCCTCGATTTGAGTTTTTGTAGGAACGGGCCCTCCTGCCCTCTGGACATGATGAGATTGCCTTTTGGTACTTGTTGGTATACTCTGACCCCTGTATAGAACTTTGAGGGGGATCGCGATGGCCCGTAATACGTCTGTGTCCCTTGGGGATCACCTTACAACCTTCATTGATGCTCAGGTACAGGCAGGTCGTTACGGATCGGCCAGTGATGTGGTCCGGGCAGGGTTGCGGCTCCTTCAGGAGCACGAGGCAAAAGTTAGGCTACTGGAGGCGTCCCTGATCGAAGGGGAAAACTCTGGTCCGCACCGCCCCTTCGATTTCGAGGCTTTCAAAGCACGTAAGCGCGCGGAGTATGAGGGTAGATGAAGGCCCTTTCCTTCACACCTTTGGCGGAAGCTGACATCGAGGCAATCTGGGATTACAGCGCTGAGAATTGGGGTCTGGAACAGGCCGAACTCTATACCGACGAAATCCGCCATGCCTGCCACGCACTGGCGTCCGGCAGAAATCTCGGGCGCGCGACGAATGTTCGCCCCGGCTATCGAAAATGCACCACCGGTTCGCATGTTATATACTTTCGCGACCGGGGCGATTGGCTGGAGATCGTCCGTATCCTCCATGTCGCGCAGGATGCTGAGCGGCACATAGTGGGTTAGAGATAAATCGGTCGATTTGGGCAGCGACTCTGTGTATGAGGCATCGAGCCAGAAGTGATTGCGTAGGTATTGGGGATCCGCAGCCCCATGTATTGAGTCTGCGATCTCCGCCCGGACGTCAGGGGCTTTTCATATCCCCTGCGCCAGAACCTCAGCCGAAGCGAAACATGCGGCCCTTACCTGCCGGCCGGCCTCAATCTTTGCCGCATGGCCGGATCCCCGGATGCCGACGTTCGACGCGCGCCGCAGCGAAGTACCGGCCATGACTGCATGGCTGTGGGCGCGCGAGCGGGATTAAGCATCAGGATGATCTGGCCAACTTTTCATTGCAAGTTCGATCGCAGCCTCCAACTCTTCGCGGCTTGCTCCATCACGTGCGGACATGGCGATTCCTAGTAGAAATGTGTTGAACATCGTGGCGACAGCTCGCGCATCGGTAGCCGGCGGCAGATGCCCCGACGATGCCGCACGTCGAATCTGGACAATCATCGCGTCGAAATTGGCTTTGCGTTCTGCTGCGATATCGGCCTGCACCGTAGTGAGATCGCGCTGATCGGTCGCTGACCCGCTGCCCTGTTTGTCGTTTGAGAAAGCCGTGAGCCTCGTCGCTCACGGCTTTTGTCGTTTCGGCTTAATCTCGGGATCATGTCGTCTGAAGGAGCCGTCTCAATCTGGGTCAAAGAGCAACGGCGGACCGGGATAAGGATTGGCGGGCCCATAGGCCACGCCGGCCTCCACGAAAAACCCAAGATGCCCGAGCAGCCATGCGCGATGCCAGTCTGATCTCGCCAACAGCCAGCGCAGCCAGCCGGGCGGGCGATAGCTGGAATAGCCCGCGAGCCAAACCCGATGCAAAAGGTTATCCCGGACGCGGGCCAGCAAGGCCAGACTTCCTGGCTATCCGGCCTCAGACATCCTTTCCGATTGGGACCACTGCAAACCGGTCGGCAGTCAGCGAGGTCTCATAGATCGTCTGACCGTCTTTTTCATAGTTGCTCTCGGCGATCCGTCCCCGGACATGCACCAGATCGCCCGGTTTCAGATGCTCCTTGAGCCAGGCGAAGCCTGCGGTACTGCGCTCAAAAAGGGTCACGGTGTTCCAGTCTGTGCGCTCGCGGAGTTCGCCACTGTCTTTGTCGCGCCAGCTGTCTGTGGCCGCGATGCTGACCTTCAGCACCTTGCCGCCCCCAAGCTCGGTTCTGCGCCCGACATATCCCTGAATCTGGAATTCAGCGTGGGTGTAAAACATCTCTTCTCTCCTCGTTACGATACAAGCTTAGACATGGAGGCCGCTCCTGGCGTTACTTGCCGAGGCGGCGGGCCCGCTCGGCGACGCGGGCGATCTGGCCACCGGCGGCCAGTGCAGCGGACTTCACAACGGGGGGGCTCTGCGCGATCTGGCGGCCGACCCTTTCGCCGGTGCTGAGGTTGCCCAGCCTGTCCCGGGACTGGACACTTCGGGTGTTCATCATACCCCGCGTCATGGCGGCAGTGCCCGCGGCTACAGCAGGGCCGGCCACCACCATGAAATTCCCCGAGATCCCGCGCACGATCAGCGGCGTCGCCGCAACGAACCCCTTGGCAAGGAATACGATGACGAAGAAGGGAACCAGTGATCCGATATTGGTCGCCGAAGCCGGGTCTCCCATTTGGGCCAGCAGCGCATTGGCCATGCCGACGACCGTCGAAAACATGGCAGCTATCACCACCGGGTAAAAGGCGTAGCTGACCGTGGTGGAGACCCAACGATGGAAGAAGTCCCTGGTTGCATCGAAGAGCGACAGAGCGATCATCACCGGCGCCAGACCGAGCATCAGCGAGAGCATCATCTTTGCGAAGATCAGCACGATCCCGGTCATGAAGCCGAGAATGCTCAGGAGAATGAGGCCGATACCCGCGAGGATCGCACCGGTCATCCAGCCAAGATTATCACCAATAACATTCAGATAGCCGGTAAACTGACCTATCAGATTGTCGAACTCACCCGCGAAATGGGAAGCGCCAGCTCCGCTGCCGCCAATGGAGCTGACCAGCGCGCCTGCGATGTATTCGAGCCCACCGATCACCGCGTTGGCGACGGCGTTGAAATGGGTCCAGTTAAAGGCAAAGAAACCGATCAGGGTCAGCTTCAGCAGGTACCAAAAGAAGGTCGCACCATCCATGCTGCGATACTGGAAACCCATGTTGATGCAGAGGCCGATAAGGGAAAGGGTCACCATCAGCAGGGTGATCGTGCCGATATTGCCAGCCACGGCCCCAAACTGCGATTCCGCAGCCGAGACGAGGAAGCCATCGGCAGATCCGACCATCCAGCTGACGACGCCCATTACCAGTTATCCTGCGCTTCGCAGATTGCTTTGACGGCCTGGCGCAGTTCACCCGCCTGTTCTCGTAGCGCCTGCTGGGCTTGCGTGTGCTCCGGCGCTGAGATGTCTGCGAACCGCTCGGTATACTCTGCCTCAGCCAGAGCCCATTCGGGAAAGCGGGTTTCGCAGGAGCAGTCTTTGCTGGCCAGAATGGCCTCCCAGGACCGCAATTCATAAAGTCCCATCAAAGTCAGAACCTTGTATGCTTCACGCGGAGCGATCTCCTCGACCCATGCCGGGCGCGCGGGCCGATCATTGCAGATCCGGTAGCGCTCTGGCTCGATAGTGACGGTCAAATCACCGGTGATCGGGGTCTGGGCGAGCGTCGGGCAGGCAATCGTCGCAAGACTTGCGGCAAGGCAGAGCATTCTCATGGGGTTTCCCTTCGTCATTCGGCAGCCATCCTGGCCTCAGCCTCTTCCTGACCAATGCCGGGCAGATAAAATTCGGTGATGCCTCTGGCCCCCTCATGGCGGCCGGCCTGAATGATCACATCGATGGAACCCTCGATGTAGGTGATCATGTCGGCATAGGTCATCGGAAGGTCCGTCTTCAGGGCAGCAATGGCAAGACGGCGGACGGCAAGTTGCGGCGTTTCGGCATGAAGCGTGGTCAGAGATCCGCCATGGCCGGTGTTGATTGCCTCGAGGAAGGTGAGGGCTTCCTTGCCGCGCACCTCGCCCAGCACAATCCGGTCTGGCCGCATCCGCAGCGTCGAGGTCAGGAGGGCATCAGCGCTGCGTGCTTCAGATTCCCGGTCAGAGATCAGCGTCACGACATTTGGCTGTTCAGGCCGGAGTTCCGCAGCCTCTTCGATGGTCAGGATGCGCTCCTGATCCGGGATGAGGGAGAGGATCTTGCGAGCGGCGACGGTTTTACCGGTGGAGGTGCCTCCGGAGATGATCATGTTCAACTTGTTCTCGACACAAAAGCGCAGCGCCGCCTCGATTTCACCGGATGCCACCACTTTCCGAAGGGCAAGATTGCGTTCTTTCCGTAGCCCTTCGAGGCTGCGTTCTCGCCCGTAGAGAAATCCAAGTCTGATCTGTTCGAGGGGAAGCGTCGAGAAAAAGCGAAGCGAGATGGAAAATCCGCCCTCGACCGCCGGCGGCTGGATAACCTGCGCTCGGATCGGCCGATCCCCCCAAAGGATGCTGACCGAGACGATGGGCTTGCGGGCGCTGAGCGTCGTGTTCGCCGCCGAGGCAATCTGGTTCCCGAGGTCTCTGATCTCGATCTGCGTAAGCGGCTGCCCCAGGTCCCGCATGAAATGATCACCCTGGAACTCGCCCCAGACCCGACCATCGGGGTTAATGCAGATCTCGATCACATATGGGCTGCGGATAGGGTCCCCCAGTCGGGCCAGCGAGGCTTCGAGGTAACTTGCCGCCATCAGAGGATCTCCAGATCGCGGTCAACCATCACTGTGATCCTGGCACCCTGCGGCACCCGGATCACCGGCCGGATCGAGAGGTAATCCTGCATCACACTGCGGCTGGCATCGCGAAGATCGGAGGCGACATCGCCGGCAGCGTCCGAAGTAGTCTCATCGTCGATACTGGCTGCGGCAGCAGCGGGCACGGCGCCGATCAGTGAAATCAGGGCCGCCGAGCCAAAACGCTGGCCAAAACGGGTATCGACATCGCCGGTGACGCCGGAGCGGCCGAGTTCGTCGCCGCCGAAGGCACTGATCTGAACCGTCTGGTTGTCAGGAAGGATGATGCGATCCCAGCCCACCATAACACGTGATTGCGCCAATGAGACCTCGGAGCGGTATCGTCCGATCAACTGCGCGCCACGCGGGATGAGCACCCGGCTGCCGTCAAAGGAATGCACATCCTCGGAAACCACGGCGCGGATCACGCCGGGCAGCGTGCTGTCCATTGCGGTTTCAAGGACAGCCTGAATCATCGTGCCCTGAACCACAGTGTGGCTCGGGTTGACGATGATTTCCGCCCGGGTGGAGGGTGCGGCGGCAGCGCCACTGCGCACAAATGCCTCATCATCACTCAAGCGGGCAGCCTCGGCTTCGGTTTCTCCATCCGTTCCTCCTCCCATGCCTGACCAGGCCAACATGGGGGAGGTCACCCGCGCCTCGCGGGCGGCGGCCTCCGCGGCGCGGCGGCGCTCGAGTTCCGCAAGCCGTGCATCTTCCTCACCCCCCGAGGGTGTGCCGAGGCGGGCAATCTCCAGGTCCATGCCGATCCGTTCCAACTCACGCTCGCGCTCAACAAGTTGCCGCTCAAGGGCGCTGCGCGCTTCCGCCGAGGCTGCTTCCAGCGCGGCCATTTGAGCCGTCAATTCGGTGATGGCCGCCTGCGCTGCCGGATCCCCGGCCTCTGCCGGCCTTGAACGCAACTCGGCCAGTTCAGCCTGCAGGGTGGCAAGGGCTTCTCGCAACTCGAGCTCAGATGCGCTTGGCCCTTCGGGCACCGGCTCCGCAGCAGGTGTGGGTTCAGCAACTGGCGTGGCAGGAAACTCCCCAAAACCTGATCCAGTGGTCTGAAACTCCTCTGCCGCCGCGGTCGGCATTGCCGGCTCGGGCTTTGGCTGCATCAGCATCCAGGCAAAGCCGCCGATTGTCAGAATGGCTGCACTGCCGAGCAGAGCCGTGAAGAGGGAAGGACGGGCGCGGGCCTTCCGCTTTCCGGTTGACGCCTCAAGGGCAGCGAGCCGGGTGGAGAGATCCTGTGGTTCGCCGGTCATGTCCCGGCCCCGGTCGTACTATCCGACATATCCTGAATGCAGATCACCTCCTCGCCGAGGCGCAAGACCCATTGTCGGTGCACGCCGGAGACGCGGATGATGCCCTCTTCCTGCGCCACCGAATTGACCGTCCGCTCGCGCCCGCCGGTCCAGCGGAAGATCGCGGGGATTGGTGCGTTTTTGCCGAAGCGGAGATAGGTGAAGGTGCCGTCATCCCAGACCGCAGCCGGCGCAAACTCCGCCTGGCTGCTGACCGCATAATTGCTGTTCGGAGCGCCGGCTGCGACGGCATTGGCCGCAGGCGTGCGGCTCTCAGGGTAGCGGAACTGCACCACGTAATGCGGGGTCTCCCGCGCTTCGACCACGTGGAAGTAGTAGGATCGGCGGTTTGTATAGACTGTGATATTGGTCGCCACGCCGGAGGCTACGGGCTTGATCGCAAAAGCGCGCCCTCCTGGGACACCATCGAACTGGAAGCCGGAGGTATCGCCCGCGATGATCGAGCGGATGGTCTCTCCCTCGCCAAACTCGACCGAGGTCACCCGGGTCAGATTGGTGACGACACGGTAGACCTGACCATCCATCCAGGTGGCGATCCTCACCCGCTTGTCATGCGACCCGGCGCGCGGCGTGGTTTCTGCGAAGGCGGGCATGGCAGCCACGATGAGGGCCGCAGCAATGAGCCGGGCAGGGGAGAGAAAGCGGGGCAGGGGGTGCGTCATGAGGCGGTTCACTCGGGCCGGTCCGATCTGATGGCATATTGGGTGACAGTGAAGCCGAAGGGGTTCTGCCAGACATCATCGATGCTGCGGGCCCGCTCGGGCCGGAATTCGAACATCAGGGTGGCCGTGAAGAGTCCGACCTGACCGCCCTGCGGGCTGGTCAGGCGTTTTCGCAATCGGACCTGAGCACGGTTTTCACCGATCAACGTGATACTGGCGATTTCGACCGCCATCTCGGATGTGGCGCCGTAGCGCGCGGGCGGGAAATTCTCCTGCCCGCTGGTCCACATCGCCCGCATGCCGGCTTCGGCCGCGCCCGCTGATTGCGCCAGGACCCGGTTCACCCGCAGATCATTGTCGAGCTGATTATAGGTCTCGCGATCAAGGATATAGCGATAGACCTGCGCCTCGATCACCGCTGGTCGTTCCGAAAGCCGCACGGACTGAACTGTGGCATTCGGCAGCGCGAGGCCACTTTCGGGATCGTAGGGCACCACGACGGGCAGGGGGGGCTCGACAAAGATTGCGACGGCCGCCGCAGCAAGGCAGCCAACAACGCCGAAGCCCGCGCCTGCAATCCCCATTACGCGCCATTGCCGCTCGCGGCGCAGCGCGCCGTAGACCAGCTCTTCTTCAACCACTTCCCTGATGCTCATTGCCGGATCCGCCACCCTCACTCGAGGCTCGGCATGGTGAAATCCATGAAGCGCCGCTCTTCGGCGATGGTCGCGGCATCCACCACGCCCGCATTCCCGGCACCAATGGTCTGGATCGCCTCCAACTCCCACATGCGGGTCATGGCAATGGCCAGCTCCGCCGTGACGCGGGTGTTATGGTCCATCGAGGCCTTCAGATCCTCCATTTCCGGGATCATCGACACCAGGCGCTCGACCCGGGCCAGCGACTGCGCGGCTTCCGCATGGCTGTTCTGCGCGGCAGCCGAGAGCACGGCACCGGTGGTCGCCCGGGTGGCAACACCCTCTGCGCCCGGCTTTCCGCTGGTGGCGATTTCGCGCAGGGAGTCTTCGTCGAAACCAGCGCTCGCCAGTGCTGATTGCATCTGGGTGCGCATCGGACCGGCCGTGGCGCCGATCAGCTTGCTCCAGTCGCCTTGCTGGATACCGCGGATCAGGCCGGGGATGTCCTCAAACTTGGCCTCGAGAAGCTGGTCCAACTCGCCGCCCATGATGAGGCCGAGGATTTCGCGTGGACCGGTCAGCGAGGCATACATGATCTCGAGCTGGTCGAATTGCTGCTGAAGCAGGTCAAGCTGGTCCAGCGCATTCTCAAAAATGTCGGTCTGGATCCCGAAGTCTTCCAGCATCTGCTGGAACTGGCGGATTTCCTGGGCGATGTTCTGGGTATCGACCGTGGGCACACCCTGAGCTGATGCGCCGCTCACGAGGCTCAGGCAGATCGCGGTGCTGATCAAAAACCGTTTCATTGCAAATCCTTCAATCGGAAATCCATGAACTTTCGCTCGGCGGCCTGGGCCGCAGCTATCGCGATCTGTTCATCACTCAGGGGTTGGGTGCGGGCAGCTTTCAGCCGGGTGCGGATGGCGACGATCCGGGCCAGTTCGGCGCGTGCGTATGTGTTCAGGGCAAGGGATTCCTGCACATCTTCCGTTTGGCTGATAAGCTCTATTATGTCATGTAAGCGCTGTGCGGCAGCCTGAACCGACACCATGGAATAGTTGCCATAGACGCCGGATCCATGCGCCGAGAGGCTGAAACTCGCATTGGCCAGCAGGACCGGATCGATGGTTCCGAGCGCATCGGGGCCGCCCACCATCGCGAGGTAGCGGTTGTACTGCGCCGGAATGACCACGACATAGTTCTGGGTCTCGGCAAAGGGCGGCACACCACTGTATTGCTGCACGCGGCCCGGACCTGCGTTGTAGGCGGCCAGCGCATGGATGATGTCGCCATCGAACATGCCGAGCATCTGCGCAAGGTAACGCGCGCCACCGGTCACCTGCAGATAGGGATCATCATAATAGGCCGGATAGATGCCGAGATCGCCGGCGGTGCCGGGCATGATTTGCGTCAGACCAAAGGCCCCGACGCCGGACTGAGCACCGATCTGGAAGCGGCTTTCCTGCCAGATCAGCGCCTGAAGAAGGCAGCGCCATTGCACCGGCGTCAGCCCGGCACGCGACACGCCGGAAAGAGAATAGGTGTCGCGGGCTCCGCGGATGATCAATTCCTCGACTGTCTCTCGGGCGTCGCCAAACATACGGGTGGCGGCTGGATTACCGTCTTCGGTCGCATAGAGCGCCGATGCAGCCGTCTCTTCCCCATTCCCGGCTTCCAGCGCTGTGACCGTACCCGCGATGGACATATTGGCACCGATAGTCATTGCGCCGAGGATGCTTTCAAGCGAGGCCAATTGCTGGCGCTCGATCTCAGCCAACTCCTCCGCACGGCTCAGCCGGTCGCGCTGCAGCGCGATATCGAGATCACGTTGGGCGATCGTCGCCGCCGTTCTGGCAAAGCCCTGAGCATCAAAGGTCGGCACTCCCTGCGCACCCAAAGGCTGCGCGAGCGAAATGCCGATCATAACCTGTGGCAAGATCCGCGCCATGGCGTCAGCCTGCCGTGCCGATCAAGGTAAAGGCGCACGGGACTGCCGCTCGCGAGACCTCACCGCCCATGGTCGAGACCGTGACGCCGGAGGGACGCTCCGTAAAGCTGAAGCAATTGGCTCGTGGGGCCTGCCCGCCTGCACAGGCGGCAAGGAGCAGGAGACTGCCGAGAAGGGGAAGATGGATAAACCGGACACCGTTTACACGAGACATCACACTACACCTTCCAGAAATCAGGGCGGTCGCGGTAATCCGCCCCCACGAGTTGCTCGCCCTTCTCCATCCCGCCAAGGACGGTCACGAGAGGGCCGAGGGCTGAGAGATCGGCATCGATGACGACCGATCCACGGTCGTCGCGAACCAGCGCGAGGCGCGAAGAGGTGCCCACACCAAGAAGGACATCGAGTTCCTTCTCGCTGAGGCCCAGCATCGCGTAATCGGCCGCACTGGCACGGATGTTCGGCAGAAGGATCTGGGTTGGAACTGCCTCGACGATGGTCTTGCCGGTCCGGGTGCGTTCGAGCTGGCTCGCATACTGCGTCATCATCACGACGACGGCGTTCTGTTTGCGGGCCGTGACGAGCCAGTTGCTCAGTCGGTCCGCGAAATAGCCATTATCGAGCGCCTTCCAGGCTTCATCAATCAGGATCACCGTCGGGCGGCGATCCTCGATCACCCGCTCGACCCGGCGGAAGAGGTAGGACAGCACAGCCATCCGCTCGCGCTCGCTCTCTGAATCGAGAATGCCGGTCAGATCGAAGCCCGAGACCTCACCGCCGAGCGAAAAGCTGTCCTGCGCGTTGGCCCCGAAGATCCAGCCATAGCGGCCGGTCTCGGTCCATTCCTGCATTCGCTCGAAGAGATCGCCATCGTCGTCGGTCGAGACCAGCAGCGAAGCGAAGTCCGACCAGTTGCGTAAGGATGCGTGATCGGCACCGGCGTTCTGGCGCACGATCTCCTGCAGGCGGTTGGTCTGTATCGGGGTCAACGGCCGGTCGCGGCGTTCCAGCAGTGTCGCCAGCCAATCAGCCAGCCAGGCCTGGCCGCGATTGTCGATCTCGGTCTGGAGCGGGTTCAGCCCAGTGGGCTTGCCCGCACGGACCGTGGCATAGCTGCCGCCGAGAGCGCGGACGGCCATTTCCATGCCGGCACGGTAATCGAAGATGAAGAGTCGCGCCCCGGCTCGGCGGGCCATGGTCATCAGAAAGGCGGCGAGCACCGACTTCCCGGAACCGGGACGCCCGAGGATCAGCGTGTGCCCGCCGGTCGGCTCCTTCTCCGGCGAGCCCTGTTCGTGGAAACTAAAGCGAAACCCGCTGCGCTCTGGTGTCGGAAACAGAGCGATCGGCACGCCCCATGGCAGCTCCTCGCCGGTCTTGCCGAGCGGGGTGCGATGGAAGGTCGCGAGATCCGCGAAGTTGTGGTTCGTGATTGCCGCCTTGCGGCTCCGCGCGCCGGTGTTTCCCGGGTGCTGCGCCATGTAATGCGCGCGTGACCCGAAGCCTTCCGAGATCAGGTTGATGCCGGAGCTGGCGGAAATATTGCGGATCTCGGCGCAGATGTCGTCGACATGAGCACGGGTCCGGGCATAGACAGCCACGGTCATATGGTGCTCGCCGAAGATCAGCCGCTTCGATTCCAGATCGTCCTGCGCCAGTTCCAGCTCTTGCGCGAGGCTGACCGCACCATCATTGGCGGCCTGCATCAGCCGAAGCTGGCGTTTGATCCGACCCCCCATGATGTTCGAATTGGTCGGCACGAAGGAATGGGTGACCACCATGTCGACCGGCAGGTTCAGCTCATCAAGCATCAGGCTGTCGGTCTTGGGCGGGTAGTTCTTGATCGCGAAGATCGCGCCGAACTTCTCGCCCACGGCGCCGTCGGTCAGGTGGATCTCTGCGCCGCGGAAGGTCACCCGGGTATTGGCGACATCCTCAGAAAGAATACCGAGGCGCGAGGCCGGGAAGAGCGGGTGTTCCTCCCCAGTGTTCAGGCTGCCAAGGAAGCCGAGCAACTCGCCATTCTCGGCCGTAAGCAGGCGCGGCTTCAGATCGGAGAAGCTGGAGAGTATGAAGCCCACCACCTCATCGAGCTTGCGCAGCCGCCGCGTGGTATCGGCGGCAAGTCGGGCGCGCGAGGCAGCAGCGATGAAGGGAATGCGGCTTCCCGACTCGGGGCGCTTCAGGATCGAAAGCGTCAGCGTCTTGTCGCGCAGCCCGCCTTTCGAGAGCTTTCCCTGCCATCGCGCATCGACCGCAGCCGCGAACCCATCGCCCGGTATCGGCGGCAGGCTGGTGTCCACCGCCTTCGAGACCTTGTGCAGATAAAACGAGAACTCCGTCCCGACCTGCGCCACCACACCGGCCAGCAGTGCCCCGATCCGGTCGAGATGGCTGTCCTCGGAAGTCGTACTGTTCACCCCTTCGAGCCGGATGCATTGCATCAACTCATTGCCCCGGGTGCGGATCGTGTTGCCGGCAACAAGGCTGACATAGGGCAGCATATGTGCGAGCCGCTTCTCCTTCCCGGCCCAATCCGGCAGGACCGCGATCGGATCGGAGGCAGGCCCTGCCTCTGCCTTTACGGCGTTCACGGCATCATGGGGCATAGCTGTCTCCCCCATGGTGCTTGCGGTTCCGTGTCGGTGGGGTTTCCTGCAGCGTGATCACCAGCACGTCGAGGAAGTTCGGATCCCAATCTGCCGCTTTCCATAAGAGCGGCCAGGCAATCCCGGCCGCCACGACGATGATCCAGCTCTGCACCCAGAGGAACAGCATCGACGAGCCAAAGAGCCAGACCATGGCATACATGATCGGCAACCCCATCAGTTTGGGGGGCCGCAAAAGGCCGATGAAAACGCGCGACTGTTCCGCCATGATGCGTTGCCCCCAGTGCTTGGCCTCAGGTGGTCCAGATCGCGGCAACGATGGTCGGCGCGGCGGCAATGCCGGCGATTGCCACCAGCACCCAGAGCGCTTGGCGGAAATCGAGAATCCCGAAGAGCCAGGACAGGAACACCCCGATCAGCGCCAGCGTGCCGATCACGATGCCCAGGGGGCCGGTGATCGCATCGACAATGCCTTGCAGCAGTGTCTGCACCGGCGAGAGGTCGATGCTCTGTGCCAGCGCAGGACCTGCCAGCACCACAAAGGCCATCGCCATGACGGCCGTGACGGAGGGGGACTTCATCAACTCGTTCCTTTCAGCCGCGCAAAAACGGCCTGCACACGGGCTACATGGCCCTGGGTCTCAACATAAGGGGGGATGCCACCGTGGCGGCTGACGGCCTCGGGCCCGGCATTATAGGCGGCCAGCGCCAGTTCCGGCGTGCCGAAGGTCTCGAGCATCAACAGGAGATAACGAGCCGATCCGTCGAGATTCTGCCGCCAGTCATTCGGATCGACCCCGAGGAAGTTGGCGGTATCGGGCATCAGTTGGCCAAGGCCGATCGCGCCGGCGTGACTGAGCGCGGAAGGGTTATAGGCGCTCTCGACTTCAATATTGGCGCGGTAGAAGAGCGCCCAGTCGGTGACAGAGAGCCCTACCCGCCTCAGCGCGGCATGGCCACCATAGCGCAGCGCGGTGTCTTCGATACCTTGCAGGATCTCGGGACTGGCGGAGACAAGACGAGGCGCTGCGGCACTGGCACCAGCATCCTGCGGCGACGTGAAGAGGAAGAGGCGCTCCGGCGTCTCGGCGCCGAACTGGCGCATGAAACCAGTATCGGTTGACACCGAGGCCAGTTGGCCATCCAGCGCCACCCGGAAGACAAAACCCTCTGCCCTGGCCCCTGCCGGAGCGAACCCGGCAAGGACGCAAAGGGCCAGAAGGAGGGATGCAGCCTTAACACTGCTGGGCGGGCGCGGGCTCCGGCAGTTGGTGGAGAGAGCGTCCCCCTTCTTCGAGCGGAATATGCGCCGTGCGCATTCCGATATCCGAGAGGAAGCTGACCAGCCCGGCGATGGTCTTGAACTCGCGGGCCTTGATGTAATTGCGGCTGGTGACGACGATCTTTTCATCGCCGCCCACAGGCCCGATGGCCCGCACATACCAGGAGCCATACCAGGCATTGAGGCGCTTCTCGGCTGCGGTCCGGCAAACCACCTCGGCCGAATAGCCCTGTGCCAGCAGCTGTCGCAATCCGTCTTCCGTAACCACATTCGGGGCGTCTTCTAGCATGGTCTCCCCGCGGCTCCTCTCCATAGAATGGGTCAAGCCATGGGGAATCAAATCACCATAGCCGTATCATTACACCATTGTTGATAGCAATGATTATTTGTCGTATTGACGGCAGATCATCGCTCCATAAGGGTGGATAGCCCAAGACTGTGGCAAATCAAAGCAATGACGGGGCTTCGTCCGAAACATGGTGAAGATGCGCCTGCTACCCTGTGTTGTCGCGATCATGGTGAGTTGCTCCTCCGCCTCGGCATCATGTGATCCTCCCGAACGGCCATGGTTGCCAAGCGACCCCTCCGACGTACGCGCCTATGCCGATCTGATCCGGGAGGACTTCGAGGGCTACATCTCCGCAGTGCAGGAGTACTTTCGTTGCCTTGATGCCGAGCGCGCCCGGGCCTTCTCAGAGGCGCAGGAGGTCAGTCAGGACTATGGTCGCTTCCAGAGCGTGGTGGGACACTGAGGCGAAGATCGGACGCGCCAACCACATGACAAGCAATGCAAGAATGTTGCATTCAATAATGGTGCATCGTAGCGATAGGGGGTAGCTGAGTGAGTCGCCTTCATGTACCCTGCCCTTCGAACCACCGTTTTGACAGCCTCTCTGGCCCTGACCGTCGCAGTATCGAGCCCTGACCCCGTTCAGGCACAGACCTACCAGATCGACTGCGCCATCCTTCTGTGCCTCGCTGGCGGATGGCCAGGCTCGGCCCCCTGTGCGCGGGCCCGCGCCGAGTTCATTCGCCGCATCACGCCCTGGCCGGTCGAGCCGCCCCTGCAAATCTGGCGCTGCCCGATGGGCGCATCCTTTGGCGGCGCTGCGTCGCCCAGCCCGATGGAACGGCTCTATGACATTGCGTTCCGGGAGCCGCAGGAAAACGCTCGGCCCACTCCTGCCGAGGCTGTGCCCGGGTTGATCCTCGCGCAAGCTCAGGAGCAGGCCGATATCGACATCTCCGGCGATGCCTTCGACTTCGTGCGCAGCATCCGGGTCTACCACATCCAGTTCAGTCAGCATCAGAACCGCGATGGCGACTGTATCCGCAGCGATTCCACCCGTCTCGGCTCCTATGGCACCCAAGGCGACTATGGCTGGGCAAGATCCTCTGTTGCCGCTGTCCCAGAAGCCTCTGACCTCGCGGTGCCCGAGCATTGCGGCAGCTATTCCTGGCGCTCGGTCTTCGTGGACTGGCGCGATCATGCCGGGAACTATGGATCGGAAGAGGTGCGCTATTGAAAAGCCGCCGGGGCATTGCGGCCCCGGCGGCTCTCTGTGTCGGGGACGTTCGATCCCCTTTTTGAAGACGACGCCAGACCAAAGGTCCAACACCAAAACCTCAAAGAACACTCACCTAGCCAGAGTGTTCTAGACCATCCTTTGAGGTTGCGCAACCAATAATGTTCTATTGTTTGCGATGGTGATGTATTGCTGTGGGCCTGGCGCGTCGTATCGGAGACGACGACCATGGAACTCACCACTGGCGCCATCCTTCGCCTCATCACCAACACCGACCTCTCCTGCGCCGCACACAAGCTTGCGACACTCATTCTCGACGGCATCTCCTGGAAGGAAGGCTACAACGGCCTGCCCCTTGGCACCGCCGCCTTCACCCTGAGCGATCTCGCCGAACGGATGGATGTCTCGCGGCAGCATCTGCACAGCCTGCTGACGGAGCTGGCGGCTTCCGGGCTGCGCCTCCTGCGATGCCGAGGAAAGGGCAGGTTCGCGCCCTGGCTCTTCCGGTTCGGGTGCTGCGATGAGCCGGATCTCGACGATGAGATGTCAACCACAGCTGACATCTCGCCTTATATAAGAGATTCAAACAAAAATGTATTTCATGGAACAATCATGGTGGATCGAGACAATCCGGACGTGACAGCGCAATGGATGGGGTTGATCAGGGAGGCCAAGGCCGCCCTGCCCTGCCGTACGGCAAACAGTCGGCATATCTGGGAGCGGTTCCGGGAGTTCAATCGCCGGCGTGGCCATGAGTCTGTGCCTGCTGGGTATTTGTTGGGGTTCATGCGGAATTGGCGAGGCTGTGACGTTTCTCGAACCGACACGGTTTCCGAAGCCAGCAGAGCAATCACGCCGCAGGAAAACCAGATGCGGCAGCTGATGGCGCCAGCTCCGTTCATCAACCGATATTTTCACGAAAGCGATTTGAAACGGGCGGTCGGCGAGGAACGCTATGAAGAGCGCGTGAGAGATCTGCGCAACAAGTTCGGGTGTTCCCGGCTCCAGGCGCAGATGGTGGCGCACGGTATGGCCGTCGCGGCGGGCACGATCCTACGATGATGTTTCATTGCGCCTGTAATCTCTTCGTAAACCCTGCACGCAAAGCTTGCAGCGTGCAAACCATTGAACTATGGGCGGATATGATCTAAATGAGAGTAAATACTCTGGTTTAGATCACATGCGAAAACCCAATCCAGCCAGTCAGGCCGCGCAGCGAGCCCATCTTATCGACGCCGCAAGGCGCTGCTTCTCCCGGTCCGGGTTTGACGGTACCAGCACCGAGGCTGTTCGCCGTGAGGCAATGACCAGTTCGGGCAAGCTGTTTCACTACTTCCCGACCAAACAGGCGCTGATCGAGGCGGTAGTGGCGCTTGACACTGCGGCCACGATCGAATGGCTGACGGCGCTGCGGGACCAGCAGGATGCCGGCCTGGCCCTTCGGCAGCTGCTGTCGGATGTGGTGGCGACGGCTGCCGATACCGAGGGCCGCCGCCTGGTCCTTGAAATTTCCGCTGCCGCTGCGCGAGATGCGACGATTGCAAAGCTCAGCGGTGAGGCCGGCCGGGCCATGAGAGCGGCGCTTTCCGCGCTGATCGACCGACAGGATCCGCCATTCGCACTGCCTCAGGGCCAAATGGTGGCGCTGCTGTCCACCTGGATTGACGGTGTCTTCAGCCGCGCGGCCACCGATCCCGGATTTGCCCCCCAGATGATGACGGCCAGCATTCACGCCCTGCTGGCCAGGCTGCAACAAAACTTCAGGAACGATACCGATGTCTGAACGGATAGACACCATAGATGCCGTGCGCGGCTTTGCCCTTGCCGGAATTCTTGTCGTCAACAGCATGGTCTTCGCCTCGACCTGGTATGGCAGCGGACTGCCTTCACCCGATGCAAGCACCCTCGACAAGCTGATCGAAGGCGTGATCTCGGCACTGTTCGAGCTGAAATTCTATCTGCTCTTCTCGTTCCTGTTCGGCTATTCGGTGACCTTGCAGATGCAATCGGCCGCGCGCGCCGGAGCGGGCTTTCTGCCGCGTATGCTGCGCCGGCAGGCGGGTCTGTTCGTGATAGGGGCACTGCATGCCGTGGTCCTGTTTCACGGCGATATTCTTACCACCTATGCGGTTCTGGGCCTGATCCTTCTGGCGCTTCGCAAGCGCGGCGACCGGCTTCTGATCGGGCTGGCGGTGGTGCTGATTGCGGCAACGGCGCTGTTCTGGCTGGGCATCGCCATATGGCAGGCCGGCCTGCCGTCGCTCGACCAGACCGATATCGCGCGGGACAGGATCCTTGCTGCGGCCGTGACCTGGCGTGGTACGACCGCCGAAATCGTTGCGGCCCATATCGGCGCGTTGCAGGATTTCCTGCCGCTGCTATTGCTTTTGCAGGCCCCGACGGCGCTGGCCATGTTTTTGCTGGGCTATGTCGCGGGCCGAAGAGAGCTGTTCGCCCATCTGGATAGCCTCCGGCAGAACTGGAAGGGGACGGTGATGTGGGCTGGCCTGCTTCTCGGCCTGCCCGGCGCTCTCGCCTATGCGGCGGGTGCCACGCTGGCGCCGGGAAGCTATTTTGAAACCGCCGGGCTGGCGCTGTCCATCGTCACCGCGCCCTTCCTTTCCGCCGCCATGGTGTTTGGGGTGGTGCAGATCCTGCGGCACCCTGCCGCCACCGGACTGCATACGCTGCTGGCTGCGGCGGGGCGCATGGCGCTGACCAACTATCTGCTGCAATCGCTGCTGCTTGCGCTGGTGTTTCATGGTTATGGACTGGGCCTGGTCAACCGGCTTTCACTGGCTCAGGTGCTACTGGTGGGTGCCGTGATCTTCGGCCTGCAACTGGTTCTGAGCAAACTCTGGCTGTCCCGCTTTCGCTATGGACCGCTAGAATGGCTGCTGCGCGCGCTCACCCGGTTCTCTTTCTCGCCGTAACCGGGCCGGGCGCGCCCGGCTGTCCACAAATCCCTCGCCCGATGCGGTGTCGGTCCCGGTGGCGGGAGCGGAGGCCGCATCCCGAACCGGAACCATTCGCTTCCTGATCCCGAGCTATCAAACGACTGGACGATCTTATAGCCCGCGCCTGTCCGCGCAATTATCCCCCGCTGCCAACCAGCCCGGCGTAGACGCCGCTTTGCGCCACCAGTGTCTCGTGGGTTCCACTCTCGACCACCCGGCCATTTTGCATCACCACGATCAGGTCGGCTTCGCGGATGGTCGAGAGCCGATGGGCAATCGTGATGGTCGTGCGGCCTTTGGACATAGCCTCAAGGGCAAGTGACATTGCGCGTTCGGTTTGGGTATCCAGCGCGCTTGTCGCCTCATCCAGCAGCAGGATCGGCGGATCGCGGAGGATGGTGCGGGCCAGCGCGAGGCGCTGCTTTTCACCACCAGAAAAGCGATAGCCGCCCTCGCCGACCAGCGTATCATAGCCCTGCGGCAGGGACGCGATATGGTCGTGGATCTGCGCCACCCGTGCGGCGGCGATCATCTCCGCCTCCGTGGCGTCGGGGCGGGCGAAACGCAGGTTTTCGGCGACCGAGGCATGCAGCAGATAGGGTTCCTGTGACACCACGCCCAGCATCTGAGACAGCGTATCAAAACTCAGATCGCGCAGATCCACCCCGTCGAACCGGATCGCGCCCGCATCCACATCGTAAAGCCGCGCCAGCAGATAGCCGAGCGTGGTCTTGCCCGAGCCCGTCGGCCCCACGATGGCGATATGGCTGCCTGCCGGAATGGTCAGGCTGACATCATTCACCGCCGGGCCGCGACCATCGGCATAGGAAAAACGGACATTCTCCAGCCGGACCTCGCCCCGCATCGCATCCCGCGCGACGGTCACAGGCTCGGAGCGCTCGGTGATCTCGACCGGCTTGTCGATATACTCAAAGATCCGGGCAAATAGCGCGCGGGTCTTGCGCATATCACGCCCGATTTCCAGCAATTGCTCGAAGGGCCACAACAGCTGTTCCTGCAAGGCGATCATCGCCACCAGCGTGCCGATACTGGCCGGATTGTCCCCAAGCATGAGGAAACCACCGGCAAGCAACGTCAGCGCCGGCAGAGTCGCCAGGGCAAAGCCGATCAGCGACCACTGCCATTCGCCCGCCGCATGCGATCTGACCTCCAGCCGCGCCAGATCGCGGGAAATGCTGGTAAACCGCTCGGTCAGCGAGGGGCCGCGCGCCATGGTTCGGGCGAGGATAATGCCCGAGGTCGAAAGCGTCTCCTGCACTGCGGCAGACATGTCGGCGGCGCGCTTTTGCTGCTCGAATGTCAGGGCCTCGCGCAACTGGGCGACGCGGGCGCTGATCAACACCGTCACCGGCACGATCAGCAGCACGAACAATGCCAACCGCCAGTCGAGAATGAAAATCGCCACCGCCGTCATCAGAACCGAGCTCAGCGAACGGCCAAGCTGGTTCGCGGTGTCGGTCATCAGCGATTGCAGCCCGGCAATGTCGCCAGCGATCCGCGATTGCACCTCGCCGCTGCGGGTGCCGGTGAAAAAGCGCAGCGACAGCGTCTGAAGGTGGGCATAGAGCCGGACACGCAGATCATGCAGGATCGCCTGACCGATGCGCGCGCTCATTACGACCTGCCAGGCACCGATACCCGCCGAGACAAGCGCCGCCGCAATCATACTCACGGCCAGCCAGACCAGCAGCGACAGATTCTGCTGCGGCAGGGCGGTGTCGATGATGGCGCGCAGCAGGAATGGCCCGGCAAGCCCGATGGCCGAGGCCAGCACCATCAGCACCGCCACCCCGGCAAGACGTTTGCCGTAGGGGGTGAAGAGGCTCAGCACACGGGCAATCGAGACGTGCCGTGCGGCCAAGTCGTCATAATCCTTGAGATCGTCAGTCATGGTGCTTTCCAAGTGTAGCAGAATGCCGCGGCAGGCGGATTTCGACCGTCAGGCCGGGGGTTTCGCGCGGTATGATCCGGGCTTCGCCGCCATGGGCGCGGGCGATAGCGCGCACAATTGGCAGGCCAAGACCCGAGCCGCCAAGGCTGCGGCCGCGCGACTCATCCGCGCGCCAGAAGCGATCAAAGGCGCGGGCATGGTTTTCGCCAGACAGCCCCGGCCCGGTATCTGAGCAGCGGAAGATCACCGCACCCGCTTCGGCCAGGGTCTCGACATGGACCTCGCTTTGCGGGGCATATCGGCGGCAATTGTCTAGCACAGCGACAAAAATCTGCCTGAGCCGCATCTGATCGGCCTCGACCGGGGCGGATGCCAGGCTGCGGGTGAGGTGGATGCCGGCAGCCGTCAGATCGGCCTCCTGGGTGGTCAGGGCGGCGGTAACCTCATCTGCGAGATCGAGGGGCCGGCAGTTCAGTTCCAGCTGCCCGGCAGTGCTGAGCGCAAGGGTGCGCAGCTCTTCGACGATGGCCGAGAGGTGGTCGACATGCGCGATCAGGCGGTCGTAGAGCTGCGGCGTCGGGTCAAAAACACCATCCGACAGCCCCTGCAAACGACCGCGCAGGATGGTCAGCGGCGTGCGCAACTCATGCGCGATGGCGGAATTGGAATAGGCCAGCTCGGTCTCGGCGCGCTCCAGGCGTTCTGCCATCAGGTTGAAGTCATCAAGCAGATCAGCTGCTTCGCGGAAACTGCCCCGGGGCAGTTCGGCGCGGGCCGAGAAATCGCCACTGGCGATCTGACGCGCGGCCCCCGCGACCGATTTCAGGGGGGTGACGATCCGCACCGCCAGCCGCCAGCCTATTCCCGAGGCGGTCAGCAGCCCGAAGGCCAGCAGCACCAGCACCATGACCGTGTCGGCGGTCCGCCACAGGGATTCAGAATCCGGGTCGGGATAGAGCCATTCATAGATGAAGAAGAAATAGACCATCAGGCCCACATAGACGACGGTCGCCGCAATCAGCGTCAGCGCGACAATCGTACGGCTGATGCGCGCATTCAGGTTAGCGGCCATGAGGTGCATCCAGGCGGTAGCCGATCCCGCGCACGCCTTCCAGCACATCCCCGGCCCCTGCTGTGGCAAGTTTGCGGCGCAGATTGCTGACATGGCTGTCAACGGTGCGATCCAGCGCGGCACTCTCGGGCAGGCAGGCATCGATCAGATCCCCCCGGCTGAAGGCACGGCCGGGATAGCGCGCCATATGGGCGAGGATGCGGAACTCGGTCGGCGTCAGGTCAAGGATGACTGGCGCGGGCCCGGCATCGATCATGGCGCGGTAGGCATCCGGATCAACAGTCAGCGGGCCAAGCCGCAACAGGTGATCCGCCCCCACCCCCCGCGTGCGGCGCAAAATGGCGCGGGCGCGGGCGACCACCTCCAGAGGGTTGAAGGGCTTGACCACATAATCATCCGCGCCGATCCGCAGCGCCTGGAGCTTATCGAGATCTTCGGCCAGCGCGGTGACCATGATCACAGGTGTCTGGCCGCGCCGCCGGATCGTGGCCAGCACCTCATAGCCGTCCTGGCCGGGCAGCTTGATATCGAGCACCACCAGATCGGGGCGCAGGCTCTGGTGATGCGCGAGCCCGGTGTTGCCATCGCGGGCCGAGATCACCCGAAACCCCTCGCGCGCAAAATAGCTTTCGAGGATTTCGGCAATCTCGGGCTCGTCCTCGACGATCAGGATCAGGGCGTCGCTCATAATTCGGCCTTTCCGGTCTGGTTGTCAGACGCCCTGCGCGTCAGGCGGCTGACCGTTACATAAAGCACCGGCACAAAGAAGATCGCCAGCACCGTTGCCGAGACCATGCCACCAAAGACACCCGTGCCGATGGCGTTCTGGATCTCGGACCCGGCACCGCGCGCCAACATCAGCGGCACTACGCCGAGGATAAAGGCAAGCGAGGTCATGATGATTGGGCGCAACCTCAGCTTTGCGGCCTGCAGCGTGGCGCGGCCAAGGCCCATGCCCCCTTCGCGCAGATGGCGGGCATATTCGACCATCAGGATCGCATTCTTGGCAGACAGGCCGATGATGGTGATCAGCCCGACCTTGAAGAACACGTCGTTATCCATACCCCGCAGCAGCACCGCCGCGACCGCCCCCAGAACGCCAAGCGGCACCACCAGCATCACCGAAAACGGCACCGACCAGCTTTCATAAAGCGCCGCCAGCACCAGGAAGACCACCAGCATCGAGGCCGCCATCAGCATCGGTGCCTGGCTGGCCGATTGCTTTTCCTGCAAGGATTGCCCGGTCCATTCCACGGCGAAGCCCCCGGGCAGCGCAGACGCCAGCCGCTCCATTTCAGCCATGGCGGCCCCGCTGGAAACCCCGCTGGCAGCAGAACCCGAGATGCGCGCCGCCGGATAGCCGTTATAGCGGGTCAGTTGCAGGGCGGTATCTTCCCAGACCGGGGTCACGACCTGCGACAGCGGCACCATCGCACCGTCAATGCTGCGGACCTCCAGCTTCAGCACGTCTTCGACATGCATCCGCGCGGGCGCATCGGCCTGGACGATAACCTGTTGCAGCCGCCCCTGATTGGGGAAGTCATTGACATAGGTTGATCCGATCGCGGTCGAGATCGTGTCGCTGACCGTGTCAAAGCGCAGGCCAAAAGCATGGGCCTTTTCGCGGTCGATCTTCAGCGCAATCGCCATGCCGTCGGGCAGGCCCTCGGACATGACACCCGACACCAGGGGGCTGGTCGCCGCCATCGCGATCAACCGATCCTCGGCGGCTTTCAGGGCGGCAGGCCCGGCATTGGCGCGATCCTCCAGCCGCAGCGAAAAGCCCGAGGTCGAGCCGAGCGATTCAATTGCTGGCGGTTTCATGATCATCGCCGTGCCTTCGGGAATATCCGCCATCGCGGCCTCGGCGGCTGCAATCTCGTCATCCACGCTGACCTTGCGATCGCTCCAGTCTTTCAGGCTGGTGAAGGACATCGCCGCATTCGGACCCGATCCCGAGAAGCCGAAGCCAAGGATTATGGTGTTTTCCGTAATATCGGGGCGGGTGGCGGTATGGGTCTCATAGGCCGCGATAACGGCGCGGGTACGCTCGGCAGTGGCACCGGCGGGCAGCTCGAACATGGCCATGAAGTTGCCCTGGTCTTCTTCAGGGACGAAAGAGGTCGGGATCCGCAGATAGCCATAGCCCATGGCCCCGATCAGCGCGGCATAGATCACCAGCATCCGCCCGCCGCGCCGAAGCGTCCAGCCGATCCAGCCGGTGTAGCGCCGGGTCAGCGCGTCGAAACGGCGGTTGAACCAGCCAAAGAAGCCCTTGCCCTCCCCGTGCGCGGTGACAGGTTTCAGGATTGTGGCACAAAGCGCAGGCGTCAGCGTCAGCGCAAGGAAGGCCGAGAACAGGATCGACACCGCCATGGACAGCGTGAACTGCCGGTAGATTGCGCCAACCGAGCCGCCCGCCAGCCCCATCGGGATGAAGACCGCCGCCAGAACCAGCGTGATGCCGATGATTGCGCCGGAAATCTCGCGCATGGCCTGCTGTGTCGCGGCCCGGGGCGAGAGGCCCTGGCGCGTCATGATCCGCTCGACATTCTCCACGACGACAATGGCATCGTCGACGATGATACCGATGGCCAGCACCATGCCGAACATGGTCAGCACGTTGATCGAATAGCCCGCCGCCCACATCACCCCGAATGTGCCCAGAAGCGCGACCGGGGCCACAATCGTCGGGATCAGCGTATAGCGGATCTTTTGCAGGAACAGCAGGATCACGAGGACGACCAGCGCCATGGCCTCAAGCAGCGTCTGGATCACCTTGGTGATCGAGACCTTCACGAAAGGCGCGGTATTATAAGAGATCGAGACCTCCATATCCTCGGGCATGGCAAGGCGAAGCTCGGCCAGTCTGGCCTCGATGGCGTCGGCTGTGCGCACCGCATTGGCGCCCGGCGACATCTGGATAGCCGCTGACGCCGCCCCTTTGCCATTGCTGCTGACGCTGAAGGCCATAGTCTGCGCGCCGATTTCCAGCCGCGCCACATCGCCCAGAACCAGGCGCGCGCCATCGGTGCTTGCGCGCAGCGGAATCGCGGCGAATGCCTCGGGCGAGGACAGCTGGCCCCGGATGGTCAGGGGGATGGAGACGCGGGTGCCGGGCACCGTCGGCTCTTGCCCAACCTGCCCAGGAGCTGCCTGGGCATTTTCACGCTGGATGGCCTCGGTCACATCCGTCATGGTGAGGCCGTAGGCGGCCAGTTTTGCAGGCTCCACCCAGACGCGCATCGCCCGCTCGGACCCGAATTGCTGCACCCGCCCGACGCCGGGAACGCGCTTCAGCTCTTCGGCGAGGTTGCGGGTCAGATAGTCGCCAAGGGTCAGCTCATCGGTCTTTCCTTCGCGCGAGCGCAGCGTGATCACCATCAGAAAGCCGGTATCCGCGGCCTCGACCCCAAGGCCCGCGCGGCGCACGGGGGCGGGCAGCAGCGCCTCGGCATTCTTCAGGCGGTTTTGCACATCGACCTGCGCCAGGTTGATATCGGTGCCGGGTTTGAAGGTGACCGAGATATTGGCACCACCCGTCGAATCCACGGTGGATTCGTAGTAAAGTACGTTCTTGACGCTGGAGAGTTCCTTTTCGATCGGGCGGATCACGCTGTCGCTGACGGTCTGCGCATCCGCCCCGGCATAGGTGGTGAAGATGCTGACGCTGGGCGGCGCGATATCGGGAAAGCGCGCAACCGGCAGCTGCGGGATCGCGACAACTCCGGCCAGCGAGATGAAGATCGCGATGACCCAGGCAAAGACCGGGCGGGTGATGAAGAATTGCGACATGGGCCGGTCTTTCAGGGCTGAGGAACAGAAGGCACCGCATCCGTCACCGGAGCATGTGCGGCAAGGATCGTGACCTGTATCGTGCTGCCATCAGGAACACGGTCCTGACCGCGGATCGCGACCCGCTCTCCGGCTGTAAGTCCCGAGGTGACCAGGATCCTGGTGCCGAGCCGGTCGCCGAGCCGGACATCGCACCGCCGCGCCTCTCCCTGATCGGAGACGACCACCAGCTGCGCAGTGCCGTCGCCTTTGCGCAAAACGGCATCCTCGGGGACCAGAAGCGCCCCGGCCTCCAGCCCGCGCGGCAAGGTGGCGCGCACGAACATTCCGGGCAGCAAGGCAAGGGTCGGGTTCGCGACCTCGACCCGGATCGAGGCATTTCCGGTGGCCGGATCCACGATCACATCCGAATATTTCAGCTGCCCTGTGAGGTCGCTGATGCCACCCGGTTGCTCGGATTTGATCCGGACCGGACCCAGCCCCTCTTCGGCGGCAAAGAGCAAGGCGTCGAGGTCTGCGGCAGGCACCCGCAGGTCGATATAGACCTTGTCCAGTTCCTGGAGTACCGCCAGCGGCTTTTCACTCCCGGTCGTCGCGAGTCCACCAATATCCGCAAGGCCTGCCGCCACATAACCGTCAACCGGCGATCGCAGCATGGAAAACTCCAGATCAAGTCGCTTGCGTTCGACTACGGCGCGGGCCTCGGCCACACTCGCTGTGGCCAGCAGCAGGTCATTGCGGGCGGTGTCGTTTTTCTCCCGGCTGACGGCATTGCGGTCAAGAAGCGCGTCAGAACGCGACACGACGGCGCGGGCGTGATCCTGTGCCGCCACGGCCCGGGCAAGCGCGGCCTCGGCCACGTCGAGATCCGCCTGCAAGGGCGCGGGATCGATGCGGAACAAGAGAGCGCCACTGGCAACCCTCGCCCCCTCCTCGACATGCCGCTCCAGGATCAGCCCGCCAACCTGCGGCCGGATCTCGACCCGGCGATAGGCGGCAACCCGGCCTGAGAGTTCCGCCTCCAGCACCACACGCTCGGGCTGGATAGGTTCGACGGAAAGCTGGATAGCGGGCTCATGTCCTTCCTCTCCGCCAGCAGCAACCTGGGGCCGGGCAAGGATGAAGAGGGCGACTGCTCCCGCCAGCATGGCAAGAAACAGCACGAGAAGAAGACTGCGGCGCGTCATGTCATGGTCCCTGACTTTTACAGGGCGCGCTATCGCATCAGTGCATCCACGAAATGCAGGGGTTTCGTGGAGTTTATGTGGAGGCCACTGGCAGGCTCTCCCGACAGTGCCTGAAATCCGGCAGTGACCGGCATCAGGCACGCTTTGCCCCGGCCCTTTGGCGGTGCGATTGGGACAGGATCGAGTTACCCACTGACCTCGGGGCTGGCCCCGAGGCTACGCAGCAGTTGCAGATCGGCCAGACGGCGGTCGAGATCGGCGGTATTAAGCGCGGATTGCGCGGCGCGTCGGCGCTCTTGTGCCTGCAATAGATCGCGCAAGGGGATCGCGCCCGCACCATATCGCAGCCCGGTCAGACGCTCCGCCTCCCGGGCGGCTGCCAGCGCGCGGGCCAGCTGGCCTTGCCGCTCGGCAATGCGTTCGCGTGATTTCAGCGCCAGATCGGTATCGCCGAAGGCCGCAAGCAGGCTTTGGCGGAAGGCGACGACGGCCTCCTCGTACTGCAATTGGGACACGAGGAGCGCGCGGCGCCCCGCGCCGGGATTGAGGAATGGCAGCGTCACCCCCACCCCAAGGGTCGACGCAGGATCGCGCAGGATCCGCCCCAGATCGGTGCTGCTGGTGCCGAGGCTGCCGGTCAGGGTGATCTGCGGGTAAAGCGCCGCCCTGGCCGCATCGACATCGCGCAGGCTGGCGCGCAGCCGCAGCTCTGCCGCCCGCAGATCGGGGCGGTTCGACAGCAGATCCGCGGGCAATCCCGCCGGAATCGAAAGCGCGGCCCGTACGCGCAGGGCCGTCGGTTCGGAGAATTCCCTGCCCGCGAGGATCTGCACCAGGCTGTTGCGCAAGACATCCCGCGCCTGGATCAGATCGGGGATCTGGGCGCGGGCCTCGGCCAGGGACTGATCCATCTGGGCGCGTTCCAGATCCGAGGCCGCACCGGAACTGACCTGGCGATCAACCAGCGCCGCAGTCTCGCGCAAGGTGGCGAGGTTCGTCTCGGCCTCGGCGATCCGCGCATTGGCATCGGCAAGCCGCCACCAGGCCTCGATGGCATTGGCGGTCACGGTCACCCGCGCGGTTTCCAGATCGGCGATGCTGGCGCGTGCCTCCAGCGCGGCGCGGTTGTTCTGCGCCAGCAGGCGGCCGCGCAGGTCGAGCTCATAGCTCGCGCCAAGGCTGGTGGAGTAGCTTTCGGTGCCACCGCTCCTGTTCGCCCCGACCGAGCCGGAAAGCTGCGGCCAAAGCGCGGCCCGCGCCTCGCCGGCCTGGATCATGGCGCGCTGCGCCCGCAGGCTGGCAGTCAGGATATCGGAGTTGGCGGCAAGCGCGGTCTGGACCAGCGCATCAATCCCGGGATCGCCAAAGGCGCGCCACCAGTCCTGCCCGGCATGACGCGAGGCCTCGGCCCCAGGCCAGCCGGGGGTGCCGGGCAGATCCGGGCGCTTATATTCCACCGGCACAGCACAGGCCGAGAGGGCAAGGGCGCTGACCAGAAGGCTTGCAAGGGGTTTTGTCATGTCAGCTCCGGTTCAGGGCTTCGATCGGGTCGAGGCGCGCGGCGTTCCGGGCGGGGAAGAAGCCGAAAATCAGGCCGATCCCACTTGCCGCAATCGTCGCCGTCAGAATGGCCTGAGGCGAGAAGACCAGCGGCGCCATATCGCGCAAAATCCAACCCGCGCCAAGCGCCAGCCCGATCCCGGCGGCCGCCCCCACGAGGCACAGCACCAGCGCCTCGATCAGGAATTGCGCCATGATGTCGAGCCTGCGCGCGCCGACCGCCATCCGCAGGCCGATCTCGGAAATCCGCTCGGTCACGGAGACCAGCATGATATTCATCACCCCGATGCCACCCACCACCAGCGCAATCCCGGCCACGGCGGAAATCAGCAGGGCCAGCGTGCCAAGCGAAGCCTCGGCGGCACGGCGCAGCTGATCATTGTTGAAGACAAAGAAATCCTTCACCCCATGCCGCGTCAGCATCACCGCCGTGATTGCACCTTCGGCCTGGGCCGAATCTGTGCCATCACGCAGCCGCACCACAATCGCGCTCAGCCTGCCTGCGCCTGAGATCCGGGTTGTGACCGCCGTATGCGGCATGAAGAGCTCAAGCGATTGCCCGGCATCCCTGCTCCGCGCGACAATGCCGATCACCTTTGCCGGAAACTGATCGAACATCAGGCTTTGACCAAGCGCGCTGCCACCCGGAAAGAACCGCTCGGCGGTGGTGGCGTCGATCACCGCGACCGGGGCGCGTGCCGCCAGATCAGAGGCATCAAACATCCGCCCCGCAACCAGCGCGCGGCCCCGCACATCCAGAAAATCCGGGCCGACGCCCGAGATGCTGACATTCAGCGACTGATTGCCCACGCGCCCCCGGGCAGAGGTCTGCACCACCGGCGAGGCCGACTGGACATAGGGCTGCGCCGAAAGCGCCAGGGCATCACCTGCGACAAGGGTGCGCAACTGGTCGGCTTTTTCGTCCCCCCAGCCAGTGCCGGGATAGATTTCCAGCGTGGCGGTGCCAAGCCCGTCCAGCTGCGCCGACATTTGCCGTCGAGACCCCTCGCCAAGGGCCGTCACCGCGACCACTGCCGCAATGCCGATCACGATGCCAAGCATGGTCAGCATGGCCCGCAAAGGCCGTGCAATCAGCGCGGCCAGCGCCATGTGACCGGCATTGGCCAGAAGCGTAAGCGGATTACCACGTCGCGCGGGCAGGGCAATCCGCCCGGTCGCAGGCTGGTCCGGCATTTGGTCGCCGGTCTTGCGGTCGGCGATGATCCGGCCTGCCTGCATCTCGATCACCCGGCCGGCCTGGGCGGCAAGGCGCATATCATGGGTCACGATGATGATCGTGTGGCCCGCCCGGTTCAGCTCGTGCAGGAACTCCATCACCACCCGCGCGCTTTCGGGATCCAGCGCGCCGGTCGGCTCATCGGCCAGAATGACCTCACCGCCATTCATCAGCGCCCGCGCGATGGAGACGCGCTGTTGCTGGCCGCCCGACATCTGGTTCGGATAGTGGCTGAGCCGGTCGCCAAGACCCAGCCGCGTCAGCAGGCTCCGCGCCCGCTCGGCCCGCGCGGCGGTCCCCAGGCCGTCATAGATCGCCGGAACCTCGACATTTCCCTGCGCGGTCAGGCCCGGCATCAGGTGATAGCGCTGGAAGATGAACCCGAAATGGCGCCGCCGCAGCCGCGCCAGGTCATCGGGGCCAAGGCGGGCGGTATCCTCGCCCGCGATGATGCAGCGCCCGGCATCGGGGCGGTCCAGACAGCCCAGAACATTCATCAGCGTCGATTTTCCCGAACCCGAGGCCCCGGTGATGGCCACCATCTCACCCGCATGGATCGTCAGGCTGACACCATCCAGGGCGCGCAGCACCTGATCCCCCAGCCGGAAGCTGCGGGTGATGTCTTCGACAGCGATCAGAGGGGCGCTTACCACAGGCCCATTTCCATCGGGGCCACGTCACTGACAGGCAGGACAACTTCATCGCCGGGCGCAAGGCCTTCGAGCACCTGAACCCGTTCCCCATCACTCAATCCGGTGCGGATCTGACGCACCACCGGGCCAGCCCTTGTCATTACCTCGACCTCATAGGCGCCGTCCGGCCCTGCAGCCCCGAGCGCAGATACAAGGATCAGGGGAACATCCCTGACTTGCGCCCGCACAAGCCGCACCTCGGCAGTCATCAGAGGGCGCAACCGCCCATCCGGGTTCGGGACGGTGAAACGGCCATTGAAGTAGATCGCCGGGCGAGTGGTCTGGGTGGCGCTGGCGTCGGCGGTCAGCTGCGCGAGATAAGCAGTGGGGGCCGGATCCACTTCGGCCAAATGCGCCTCATAGCGGGTCTGATCGCCACCCATCAGGGTGAACCAGACATCCTGTCCCGGGGTCACCCGGGCGATATCGGCCTCGGATATTTCGACCTTGACTGTCATCTGATCGAGCCGCGCGATGACGGCGATGGTCGGGGCGGCCTGAACCGCGCTCAGCGTCTGGCCCGCCCGGGTTGCGATGGCGATCACGGTGCCGCTGATCGGCGCGGTGATCGCAGTATAGCCAAGATTGACCCGCGCGGTTTCAACCTCGATCCGGGCGCGGGTGATCTGGGCCTCAAGTGCGGCTATATTGGCCTTGGCGGCCAGCCAGGCGGCCTCGGCCTGTTCGAAATCGCTGGTCGAGGTGGCGCGGCCTTTCAGAAGTTCCTGCTGACGGCGAAAGGTCAGTTCTGCCTGACGGGCCTGTGCGACCTGTGCGTCACGCTGCGCCTCGGCGGCGGCAAGCCCGCTTTCGGCAGCGGCCAGCGCGTTTTGCTGCGGCGCGCTGTCGATCTCGGCCACCGGATCGCCGGCGCTGACCTGCTGGCCTGGCTTCACATGCAAAACCCGGATCTGGCCCGAGACCTGCGCGCCCACGGCCACCACCTCAACCGGCTCGATCACGCCCTGCACGGTGATCGCATCTTCGATACTGCCGAGGACCACTTTGGTCGTCAACCGCGGCGGCGGTTCCGCCTCGCGCGGGACAAGGGCCCAGATCCCCACAACTGCCACAAGCGCCAGACTGCCGCGCCAAATCCATTTCCGCACAGTCACCACGGCCTTCTGATTGTTCCATTCGGGCATCTGATGGCAATTCCTGCAGATTGCAGCAAGACTTGGTGGAGGAATGATGGAGATCTGCCCAGAGACATCACGAGAGCTTTACCGTTTCTGTTCAATGCGATGCCCGGGCAGTGCGGAAACCGGAGGAACATAATGACCAGTCTCAACCAGAAAGTCGTTGGGGTGACTGGCGCAGGCAGGGGTCTTTGCGCGGCGTTCGACCTGTCACTTGCGGAAGAGGGGTGCGAGCTTGTTCTTTGCGGCAGAAGGGATGCCGACCATTCAGACATTCGCGACATGGTGATTGCACGTTCTGCGCGCACCTAGGCTTTCTGCGCTGGATCTGGCCGATGCAAACATTGTCGAGACATGTGTTGCAACGATTGCCAGCCTCACATCGCGGGTCGCTATCGTGATCAACAATGGCGCAATGTGGTTGGAGGCTTGGTCTGGGTCCTATGCCCTGGACGAGGTGCTTGCGGTTATCAATGCGGCGATTTCGGGCACTTTTCTGCTTTTCCAGGGGCTGCACCCGCTGATGGAAAACTCGGAGGAGCCAGATGTTCTGACGATCGGCTCGATCAGCGGCTTGCCAAATGCGGCGCTGCAATCGGTATCGGTACCCTTCTATGCCGCCAAGCGCGGCCAGGTCGCGCTGGCCGAGGGATGGCTTCAGGCGTTCAGGGGCAGCAGGTTCCGCTCGCTCCAGGTGAACCCGCCCTATCTGGACGAGGTTTTGCCGGGCCAGCAGGACTGGGACGAGGTCGAAACTCGCGGGAAAGACGCCCGCGCCACCAGCCGCGACGTGGTCGAGGCGGGGCTTGTCGCGCTGACGCGGCCGCGCCATATCTCGCTGACCATTGAGCCCGATGCGGATGACGGGGGCCTTTTCCCCTGATAGGGGGAACCGCGTGGAATAGGGCCGCCGCCCGGCCTCCAGGTTTCAGGGAGTCATGAGCATGTCTGTCAGGATGAACTATTACGCCGCCGCGCCAGAGGTGATGAAGGCGATGATGGCGCTTGATGAGGCGACGAACCAGGTCTCGATCCCGCTGATCCTGCGTGAGCTGATCAAGTTGCGTGTGTCGCAGATCAACGGCTGCGCCTATTGCCTGAACCTGCACGCGCCCGAGGCGCGCGCGGCGGGTGTCCCGCAGCAAAAGCTGGACGTTCTGTCGGCCTGGCGCGAAAGCCCCGCCTTTGATGCACGCGAGCGCGCCGCGCTGGCCTGGGCCGAGGCGCTGACCCGTCTGGAAAGCACCGGCGCGCCTGATGCGGATTACGCGGCCCTCGCGGAAGTCTTTGATGAGCGGGAGCGAGTGGAGCTGACCCTCATCACCAATACGATCAACGCTTGGAACCGCTTTGCCGTCGGCTTCCGCTCGCAGCATCCGGTGGGCACCCGCGCGCGGGGCTAACCCGTCACGCGGGACAGGATCGCCTCGACATCATCGAGCATTCCGGTCCAGGTGCCGTCTTCATCTATGCCATTGATCCGCATCAGAAACAGGCCTTCCACCGCAAGGAAGGCCACCCGCGCCGCCTGCGCTTCGAGTGATGGTCCGCCGAGGCGGGCAAAGATCCCGTGATACCAGTAGCGGGTTTCTCGCAGGGTGGCGGGGTCTTCGAGGTAATTGACCATCAGCGCAGCCATCTTGGCGTTCATCGCCTGTTGCGATTGCCGGGTCACCGCGATGTAGTGCCGGACGAAGCTGACCGG
Source organism: Paracoccus sp. IB05 (assembly GCF_016405985.1). Lineage (GTDB taxonomy): Bacteria > Pseudomonadota > Alphaproteobacteria > Rhodobacterales > Rhodobacteraceae > Pseudogemmobacter. Next base: position 21,020 of record NZ_JAEFCF010000038.1, on the reverse strand, counting down.
GTCCGCCCCCGGCTCATCGCCCAGAAGCGCGTCGAACTGGCTGGTCCAGCGGTCGATCAGTGCGCGAACCAGCGTGTCTTTGCTGGCGAAGGAATATTGCACGCCCCCTTTCGAGATGCCCGCCGCCTGCGCCAGCGCGCCGATGGTCAGCGCGGCTCCGCCGCCATGGCGCACGATCTCTTCAGCGAGATCCAGTAATCTGTCACGGCTGATTGTCGGTTTTCTGCCCATCTTCCCTATGGCTCACTTACATTTCAATTGAATTACATACGTATGTATTTATATCGGCGACTGCAATCGAATCCGTAGGTTTCCCATGTCCGTCTCTCCACCTGATCCGAAACGCTGGCTTGTCCTGCTGGCGGTGATGCTGGCCTTCTTGCCGGTCGTTCTCGACATTACAATCCTGCATGTCGCTGTACCCCGCCTCACCCAGGCCCTGGGCGCCTCGGGGACCGAGGTCTTGTGGATCATCGACATCTATCCGCTGCTGATGGCGGGCCTTCTGGTGCCGATGGGCACTCTGTCCGACCGGGTCGGCAACCACCGGATCCTGCTGACGGGGCTGGTCATCTTTGCCATGGCCTCGGCCTGGGCTGCCTTCGCGCAAAGCGCGGCAGAGCTGATCGGGGCGCGGGTCATGCTGGCGCTTGGCGGGTCGATGATCATGCCCTGCGTGCTGGGCCTTATCCGCAAAACCTTTGAGGATGACGCCGAGCGCGCAATGGCACTTGGGCTTTGGGGCACCGTCGGCGCTGCTGGGGCGGCACTCGGCCCGCTGGTGGGCGGCGCGCTGCTGGAGCATTTCTGGTGGGGGTCTGTCTTCCTGATCAACGTGCCGGTCATGCTGATCGTGGCCCCGGCCTGCTGGCTGCTGCTGCCTCGCAACGAGCTGACGGTGCCCGGGAAATGGGCCATCGGTCAGGCGCTGCTGCTGATCGCGGGGATGATTTCCATGGTCTACGGCATCAAGGCCGGGTTCGGGGGCAAGCACGCCTGGCCGGTGATCACCCTCGTGCTGGTGTTTGGCATTGCGATGCTGGCGCTGTTTGCGCGCAAGCAGTTGCGGTCGCCCGAGCCGATGCTGGACCTGTCGCTGCTGTCGCACCCCGCCATCGTCGCCGGGCTGATCATGGCGATTGTCGCCACCGGCGCACTGGCGGGGGTGGAGCTGACGCTGGCGCAGGAACTGCAATATGTTCTCGGCAAGACCCCGCTTCAGGCCGGGATCTTCATGATCCCGATCATGGCGGCGGCGGCCATTGGCGGGCCGATTGCGGGCTATCTGTCCAATCACTTCGGGCTGCGGCGGGTTGCCAGCCTCTCGCTGGTCCTTGCCGCAGCGGCGCTTGCCTATATCGCGCAGAGCGACTTCCACGACCCCGGCTTTACCGTGCCTACGGCGCTGGCCGTACTTGGCCTGACGCTCAGTATCGGGCTGACGGCCTCGTCCATCGCGATCATGGGTTCGGTCGAAGCCAGCAAGGGGGTGGGGCTGCCGGGTCACTGGAAGCCACCGGCTACGAGCTGGGAACCGGCCTCGGCATCACGTTTTTCGGCGTCTTCATGTCCGGCGTGTTCAGCCACGCAATCGAATTGCCCGCGAGTCTGCCGCCCGCTCTCGCAGAGCAGGCCGCCCGCAGCATCGGCGACAGCTATATCGTGGCGAGCGAACTGGGTGGCGCGCAGGGTGCCGCCCTGATCGAGGCCGGAAAGGCTGCCTTCACGCAGACCCATTCCGTACTGCTGAGCACCTCGGCCATCCTGATCCTGATCCTGTCAGGGGTGGTTTACATCGCCCTCGCCAGTTACAGCAAACCCGCCGGATCGCCGGCACACTGAGCGGCACGCGCCGCAATGGAGCCATGTGTCATGCAGCCGATCGAGACTGAACGACTCATCCTGCGCAACTTTCAGGAGGGTGATGCAGAGCGGCTGTTCGCCTATCTGCACACACCCGTATCCAGCTGCTTTCTGGACCTGAAACTTACGGATCTGGCGGCGGCCCGTGCGGATGCGGTGGCGCGCAGCGGCGATGACCAGCAGATCGCGGTTGCGCTGAAGGGTTCCGGTCAGCTGATCGGGGATCTCTTCGCCCATCCCGAAGCGGAAGAGCCCGACACCGTCTCGGCCGGCTGGAACTTCAACCCGGCCTTCGCGGGCCGGGGTTTTGCTCTTGAGGCGGCGCGGGCGCTTTTCGATCACCTCTTCAGCACTGCAGGCACGCGCCGCCTCTATGCCTATGTCGAGGATCATAACACCCGCTCGCGCCAGCTTTGCGAAAGGCTGGGGATGCGGCATGAGGGGACATTCGTCGAATATGTCACCTTCAGCAGCGATGCGGCAGGCGAGCCGATTTATGAGAACACCATGCAATACGCGATCCTGAGTCGCGAATGGGAAAAGGGCTGACCGGGAGCCCCCGGTCAGGCGGCTTTCCGTCTGCCACCCGTCAGGATCGCCCAGGCGATCAGACCAATCACCAGCCCCCAAAAGGCCCCGCCAATGCCCAGAAACCGGATATTCGCCGCCGAGGCGAGGAAGGTGATCAGCGCCGCTTCGCGCATGGCGGGGTCCGCCATCGCGCTGGCAAGGCTCCCCCCGATGGTTCCAAGCAGCGCCAGCCCGGCCAGTGCGGTGATGAAGACGGCCGGAAAGGTCATGAACAGGCTGGCCAGCGTCACGCCGAAAATCCCGATCATCGTATAGAACAGCCCCGCCGCGATACCGCCGATCCAGCGCTTTGCCGGGTCGTCATGCGCCTCTTTGCCGGTGACGATGGCTGCCGTGATCGCCGCGACGTTGACCGCGTGTGACCCGAACGGTGCCATCAGCAGCGAGCCGAGGCCCGTCACCGTCACGATGGGGCTGGCGCTGACCTGATAGCCGTCATTCCGCAGCACCAGCATGCCCGGCATATACTGGCCGGTCAGCGTGATCAGGAAGAGCGGCAGCGCAACGCTCAGCGCCGCATTCAGGGTGAAGACCGGCTGGGTCAGAACCGGGATCGCGAATTCCAGCGTCAGGCCCGACAGATCGACCTGACCCCGCAGCAAAAGCCAGGCAAGGCCGATCAGCAGGATGCCGACAATCGCGTAGCGGGCCGTAAAGCGCTTCAACACCAGATAGCTGGCAACCAGCAGCCCGATCAGCGCCGGATCGGTGCTGGCCCCGCCAAACGCACCGATCCCGAATTGCAAAAGCACCCCTGCCAGCAAGGCGGCGGCAATGGCGGGTGGAATCAACCGGATCAGCCGGTCAAAGAGCCCCGAGAGACCAAGGATCACAAAGGCCAGGCCTGAGAGGATATAGGCCCCGATGGCCTCGGGGTAGCTGACGGTGCCAAGTGCGGTGACCAGAAAGGCCGCCCCCGGCGTTGACCAGGCGGTGATCACCGGCATGCGGTAGTAGCAGCTGAGCAAAAGCCCCGTCAGCCCGACGCCGATTGACACCGACCAGACCCAGGAGGCCGTCTGCGCGGGATCAAGCCCGGCGATCCGCGCGGCCTGAAACACCAGGATGAAGGTGCCGCCATAATTGACAATGACCGAGACCAGTCCGGCAATGGTCGGATTGAGCAGATCCCGCGCGCGCAGGCGGGTCGGAGAGGCGGCATCTCGCGCAGTGGGTGGGGTAGACACGGTGGCAGGGTCTCTCACTTTCGCAGGCGAAACTGCCTGCATCCCCCTGATCACCGATTTCGGTCCGGTCAGGCCCGTCCAATTCGCTTATCATCGCCAGACCATTTCCGGGACCGAAGCCCGGCTCTCAGGTAAAAAGCCCTGTCATGCTCTGTGTAGTTGTGTGAGGCCGTGACAAGGCTCTCGCATTTGGCAATCCAAATTGGCATGGTTTTAGTTCAGTCTACTCATATTAGGTCAGTCCATTTGTTCCGTCATACCCAGCTTGAAACAGTGAAGGCCTGGCTGATCCAGCCCGATCATGCCGGCCTGCCACTCCATGCTCGCATCCAGCGGGCGATCCGTCAGCTGATCCTGGACGGGGCACTGACGGCAGGCAAACCCCTGCCTGCGACGCGCGGTCTTGCGAGCTCTCTCGGGGTGTCGCGCGATACGGTCGAGGCCGCCTACAGCCAGCTTCACGCCGAAGGGTTTATCCAGCGCAGGGTCGGCAGCGGCAGTTTCGTAGCAGAGATCCGCGACCTGCATCCCGCGCCGCGCCGGATCAGGTCACCGGCTGCGGCGCGGGGCGCGATGGGTCTCAGCGCCCGCGGCAGCGCCATACTAGCCAGCAATGGCACCAATAGCGGCGGCCCCCGGCGGCTCTTTCAGCAGGGCCTGCCCGAGACACGCAATTTCCCGTTGCGGGTCTGGGAGCAGCTGGAACGCCAGGCGACAAAGAGATAGAGCTTACCTTCTCCGGTCTGCACCTCGGCGATATCGATATGGAAGTAGCCGATGGGGTAATGCTTGAACCGCTGTCGTTTCGGCTTGTCGCCATCCACTTCCGGCAGGAGCGATATGCCGTGGCGTTGAAGGCAACGGTGCAGGGCCGAGCGTGTCAAATGCGGAAGAGAGGAATGCAAAGCATAGAGGCAATCATCCAATGGCAGCAGCGTATGCCGCCTGAAGGCCACGACCACCGCTTCCTCCTCCCCGCTCAGCACCGTCGAACGAGGCTCTTTCGGCCCCGTCTTCATGTCCGCGACCGTCTGACGTTTTCGCCACTTTGCAACGGTCTTGGGATTAATGCCCAGTTCGCAGCTCAGCGCCGCGGTCGAAGCCGCCGATCGCTGTGTTGCTGCTCGGATGGCGTGCGTGGTCGTGGCGCTGCCGTGACGAATTTGTCCGATAGGGCCTCCTTCCATTCCAAAGAAAGGGTCGCACCATCAAACGGCTCACTTCTGAGCGGTAATCAACAGGCAGGCGGCTGGCACGGCTTCCTCCAAGCTATTTGATAAAGAACAATGACGCTCTTCCGTATCTTGGTATCTTCAGGACCGGGCTTCCGAGGGATAAAGATGCCGGGAAAATCACTTTCACCCTGGACGCTGAGCTGGTTCGGAGCCGCGATGATGGCGCTTGTGCTCTCACTTTTGCTGGCACTGGCGACGGGTATCGGCCCGGAGGATTTTGACCGGCCAGAGGCGCTTGCGATTGTGCATCTCTTTGCGCTTGGCTGGCTGGCCCAGGTCATGCTGGGCGCGCTGGTCCAGTTCGTGCCGGTGCTCGCCGCGCGCCCGCTTGCCTTTTCTCGCCTCGCTCTGCCGGCTTTGCTCACCTCCTCATTCGGGACACTGGCACTGGCCGGAGGATTTCTCAGCCTTGACGGGTATGACATCGCCCGACCCTTCTTTCTGCTGGGGCCGGTTGCTCTGGGGCTCAGCTTTGCGATGCTGGCGGTGATGATCCTTTCGACCCTGATCACGCGGCAAACCCTGCGCCTGCCAGAGGTCAGGATGGTGATTGTCGCGCTGGCGGGTCTCGCGGGTCTCTGGCTGAGCGGGGCCGCGATGGTCTCGACCCTGACAGGCAGCCGCCTCGCAGTCGATATAAGCCAGGCACTTCCCCTGCATATGCTGTTCGGCATAGGCGGGTTTCTGACTTTTGCGGCCTGCGGCGTCAGCTACAAACTCTTTGCCATGTTTCTGCTGGCGCCCGAAGCGGCCAGCTGGCAGCGGCGCGCGGTGTTTGCACTGGCGGCGCTGATGGCAGGGCTGATGATGACCGGGCTCGTCATGCTCGCGGGGGCTGGCAGCGTGGCACCCCTGCTGATCGGAGTTTGCGGGATTTCGCTGGCGGGATGCGCGCTTTATCTCGACGATGTTCGTCGCCTCTGGCGCGCGCGCAGGCGCCCCACCCCCGAGCTGAACATGTCCTGCAGCCGGGTGGCGCTTGCCTTCCTCGCGCTTTCGGTGCTGCTTTTGCCCTTCGCAATCTGGCAGGGCGGCGCGCTGGCCCGGGCCAGCGTCTTCGCGGCGCTTGTTGGCTGGCTGTCGACACTCACCCTTGCGCAGATGATCCGCATCACCGCCTTTCTGACCTGGATCCAGATTTTCGCGCCGCTGATCGGGCGGCGCAAGGTACCTGTCGTGCAAAGCCTGACCCATCCGCGCCGCGCGGGCCCCGCGCTGACGATCTGGAGCCTCTCTGCCGGGATCGGCACGCTTTCCCTCGCAACCGGCTTTCACGCAGGCTTTCGTCTCGCGCTTTGCGGCCTGCTGATTGCCGCGACACAGATCCTGTGCGAGCTGGTGGCGATCCGCTGCCTCTCGCATCTGGCACCACCCGAGCGCCCCGCACGCCTGCCGCCCCTGATCCTGCCCAGCCTTATGAACCCCCCGCATTCCGCAGAGAACCAGATATGACAACGCCCCCTCCCCATGAGCTTGATGTCCGCCCGATCCTTGCGCAGGGTGAAGAGCCCTTCGGCGCCATCATGGCGGCGATTGATTCGCTTCAGCCCGGCCAGGCGCTCAGGCTGCTGGCGCCGTTCCGGCCCGCGCCTTTGTTCAATGTCATGGCCAATCGCGGCTTTGACTGCGCCGACCGGCGGCGCGATGACGGGGTCTGGGAAGTGACCTTTACCCCCCAGGGCAGCGGTCTTGCCGATGTGGGCATGGCGCCGGGATCGGCCCCCGGTGCAGGGTTCTGGCCCGATCCGGTGCTGGAGCTGGAGCTGATCGGGCTGGAACCGCCAGAGCCGATGGTGCGCATCCTGGAAGAGATCACCGCGCTGGAACCCGGTCAGGTGTTGTTTGCGCTCCTTGACCGCGAGCCGATGTTTCTCTTTCCCGAACTCGCGCAGCGCGGCCATGAATGGGCGGGGAATTATGCCGGCGACGGCCAGAGCTACCGGCTGATGGTGCGGGCGGGGGCGAAGGATGACTGACCTTGCCGCCGGACTGGAACAGACGCTGCGCAGGGTGGTTGACCCGGAAACCGGACGCGACCTGATCGCAATGGGGATGATATATGAGGCGCGGATCGCAGGAACTTGCGCCCATGTCACCATGACCACCACAACGCGCGGCTGCCCTTTGACGGAAATGCTGCGCCTCGGCGTCGAGGCGGCGCTGCTGGCGATGGCAGGCATTGAGACGGCCGAGGTCCGCCTCACCTGGGATCCGGCCTGGACGCCCGAACGGATGGAGCCGCTGAGCCTCTGAACCAAAAGGGCAGCTTTCGCTGCCCTTTTTCTGTCGGTCAGGCCCCCTCGCCGCGCGGCTTTCTGCGGACCCGGATCAGCATCGGGCCATATTCCAGAATGAACAGCGTGAAGGCGAGGATCCAGAGCGTCCCCGAAGCCTCCATCACCCCCGGCCAGCCGGTCAGATCCGCCAGTGGCCTCGCCAGTGCCGCCGCGAAAAGGCTCAGGTAAGAGGCAATGGTCAGACCAGAGGCCGCAAGCGGCCTGCCGGTATGGCCGCGCGTGGCCCGCGTCATCACCGCCAGCATCATCGTGGCGATCACGCCCACCGTCAGCACATGCAGCGCGGAAACCGGCTGGATCACCCCGAGCGCGGCCAGTGCAATGGCAATCAGCCCCAGCGGCACGAAAGCATAGGCAAGATGCAGCACCATAAGCAGCCATTCCGCCCTGACCGATGCCCCGCGCCAGCGCACGAGCCGCGCCATGTTCAGCGCCGCCGCGACCAGCGCAGGGGCTGCGATCAGCCGCTCTTCCGGCGCGAAGGTCCAGGCGGCCAGCGCCAGGGCGGAAAAGACAATCACCCCCATATCAAAGCGGTTATAGGCCACGGGCATCAGGGTCACCCCGCGCTGGTTCAGCCAGTTGCGGGTAAAGCTCGGGATGATGCGGCCACCGATGATCAGGATCAGCGCGACATAGCCCGCCACCGCACCGCGCAGCCACAGATGCGGATCACCGCCCAGATGCAGCGCGAGGTGAAAGCCCAGATTGCCGAGGCAGATGGCGAAGACCCCGGCCAGCACCTTCAGGTCATTCCATTTGCGGCCCCGGATGATCTCTCGCGCGCAAAGCGCCAGGAACACCGGCAGGAAGGCTGCATCCAGAAAGGAGGCAAGGACGGTGCCGGTCACCCCCGCGCAGGCCATCGCGATGCGCCCCGCCAGCCACAAACCCACCAGCCCGATCAGCGGGCGCCCCGCGACCGGCAGGCTGCCGGTCCAGTTCGGGATCGCGGTCAGCAAGAACCCCGCCAGCACCGCAGGCGCAAAGCCGAAGACCATCTCATGCGCGTGCCAGAGGGGGGCACCGAAATCGCCGCCCAAAGGCAGCCCCTTCGCCAGCGCGAGGATCCAGAGCACCATGGTCACGACCGCCCAGACCGCGCCGCCAAGGAAAAACGGGCGGAACCCATAGGACCAGATCGCAGGACCGTCCTGTTTCAGGCCGCGCGGAATACGGGGGCGTTTTGAGTCGTTCATGGTGCTGATTCTTTCGAAGGCCCTTGGGCGATTTGTCCAGGATCTAGAGCGGAAATCTCTCTGCTCTTTGTGCTGTCGCAAGCAAGGGACCATTTCGCAGGCCAAAGGTTGATCCGGCTCAACGAAGGCGGCGTCAGACCAGGGCATGATTGGCTTAACCGGATCAGAACCGAAACCAATTCAGTGACATGAGCGAAAGGAACCAGCCATGCCCACCCTGCCCGTAAGCCGCCGCACCATCCTTGCCGGCGCCGCCATTGCAGGCGCGATGACCCAGATGCGCCAGGCCGCCGCCGAAACGAAAGAGGTGCTGACCCCTGCGGCGGCGACCGACATCGCCAGCCTGCCGCGCGTCAAGGTGAAGCTGGTCGATCCGCCCTTTGTCCATGAACATGAACAGGTCGCGACCGGCGGCCCGAAAGTGGTCGAATTCGAGATGACCATCATCGAGAAGAAGATCACGCTTGACGACAGCGGTGCGACCTATTGGGCCTCGACCTTCAACGGCACGGTGCCGGGGCCGCTGATGGTGGTGCATGAGGGCGATTATGTCGAACTCACGCTGATCAACCCTGACACCAACGAGCTGATGCACAATATCGACTTCCACAGCTCGACCGGCGCGCTTGGCGGCGGGGCGCTGACCCAGGTGAACCCGGGCGAGAAAACCGTGCTGCGCTGGAAAGCCACGAAGCCAGGTGTCTTCGTCTATCACTGCGCCCCTCCGGGCATGGTGGCCTGGCATGTGGTCTCGGGGATGAATGGCGTGATCATGGTGCTGCCGCGCGACGGGCTGAAAGGCCGCAACGGCGAGCCGGTCACCTATGACAAGGTCTATTACATCGGCGAGCAGGATTTCTATGTGCCGCGCGACGAAGCCGGCAACTGGAAGCAATATGACAGCCCCGGCGAGAGCTATGAGGATACGCTGGCCGTGATGCGGACGCTCACGCCGACCCATGTGGTCTTCAATGGCGCGGTCGGTGCTCTGACCGGCGACCATGCGATGACGGCAAAGGTCGGCGAGACGGTCGCTTTCATCCACGGCCAGGCCAACCGCGACACGCGGCCCCACCTGATCGGCGGGCATGGCGATTATGTCTGGGCAACCGGCAAGTTCAACAACCCGCCCGAGCGCGGTCTGGAAACCTGGTTCATCCCAGGCGGAACCGCCGGCCTGATGGTCTATACCTTCGAGCAGCCCGGGGTTTACGCCTATGTGAACCACAATCTGATCGAGGCCTTCGAGCTTGGCGCCGCCGCCCATGTGGTCGTCGAGGGCGAGTGGAACGATGATCTGATGATGCAGGTTCTGGCCCCCAGCCCGATCTGATCACGGGCCGATCTGATCCGGCACCACCCCCGCCCGCTGCGCAGGCCATGTGCAGCGGGCCATTTTCACGGGAGATCTGCCATGCAAATCGGCACCCTGTTCCTTTCGGGCGTCGTGACCGCTCTTGCGGGCCTCTTGCCGCTCGCGCTGCCCGAGACGGCCAGTGAGCCCCCGCCGGAGGGGCCTCAGGTGGTGCGGCTCGACCCTCAGCCCTTTGAACATCGCATTGATGGCGACTGGCAAAGGGGCGGCCTGCCCGCAGATGCGCCGCTTGTTGTCGTCTCGATCCCGGCGCCGGTCGATATTATGGCGGTCCCGGTCAGCCATGGCGACTGGATGGACTGCGTGAACGCAGGAGCCTGCACGCCTCCGGGGCATATCGCCGCTCAACCCGATCTGCCGGTGACGGCGGTGAGCTGGCATGATGCCCAAAGCTATGCCGCCTGGCTGTCAGCGCGCGGCGGCGAGACCTGGCGCCTGCCCACCGATGTTGAATGGGCCCATGCGGCGGCGGAGCTTTTCCGCGACGATGCCCTTGGCGTCGAGAGCGATCCCGCTAACCCCGCCGTGCGCTGGCTGGCGGAATATCAGGTTGAATCGGCGCGCTCGCGCAATCTGGACCGCGAGATCCGGCCCGTGGGCCGCCTGAACGTCAATTCGCTGGGGGTGCATGATATCGGCGGCGCGGTCTGGGAATGGACCTCGACATGCCTGCGGCGCGGCGAGATCGATGCGCAAGGCCGCATCCTGCGCGAGACGGAAAGCTGCGGCATCTATATCGCCGAGGGGCTGCACCGGGCCGCGATGATCGACTTTGTCCGCGATCCGAAATCGGGTGGCTGCTCGGTCGGCGTGCCGCCGGCCAATCTGGGGTTCCGGCTGGTGCGGGAGGTGAGCTGAGCCGCGTCTGGTCTGTCGGGGGCGCCTCCGGCGGGAGTATTTGGGTCAGGATGAATATCAATGCTTTGCTTCTGCCCCGTTTTGCGGCACCGAAGGGAAAGGTCTGAGTGAAAGCGCAAAGCGTGGCGATTGACATTTCCCTGGTGCGAAATCTTCCCCTGTTCCGTCAGATGGAACCGGCGGCGCTGACGCGTCTGATGACGCGCGCCACACCTGTGCGGATTTTGCAGGGCGATACGGTTTTCGAGCAGGGCGGCGAGGCGGTGGCCTTTTACCTCTTGCTGCATGGGCGGCTGAAGGTCAGCCAGGTCACCCCTGATGGCCAGCAGGTCATGGTCCGGGTGGTGCATCCCGGGGATCTTTTCGGTTTTGCCCGGGCCCTGGCGCGACCCGACTATCCCGGCACCGCAAAGGCTGCGGTGGAATCGCTGGTAATTTCATGGCCAATGGCGGACTGGGATGCGGTGGTGGAGAACAATCCCCGCCTTGCGATCAATGCGATGCAGACCATCGGCCAGCGGCTGGATGAAGCCCATACAAGGCTGCGCGAGATGTCGACCCAGGAAGTGGAGCGCCGCGTGGCCCATGCCGTTTTGCGCCTTGCCGAAAAGGCGGGCCGGATCGAGGCGGCGGGAACGCGCATCGACTTTCCCATCACCCGCCAGGATATTGCCGAAATGACCGGCACCACGCTGCACACCGTCTCGCGGCTGCTTTCGTCATGGGAGGGCCAGGGGCTGGTGGAAGGCGGGCGGCAGAAACTGACCGTAGTCGACGCCGCCGCGCTGGCAAAGATCGCCGATCCCGAAGGCTGAGGCCCGCGCCGGGCAGCTGCTCAGAAAAGATATTTGCTGCTTTGTTCTTTGCGTTTACGCAAAGTCCGGGCGGCATCCCCGGCCTAGATTTCCCTCAACGGACCGGAACCCCGATCCGCATGACCCGGAGATCTGACATGAAACTTGCCACCCTTCTCGCCGCTCCCACTTTCGTTCTTGCGCTTGCAGGGGCAGGCTTTGCTGCCGAACACGAAGTCCATATGCTGAACAAGGGCGAAAGCGCAACCATGGTGTTCGAGCCCGCCTACGTGAAGGCCGAGCCCGGCGACACCATCCATTTCATCCCGACCGACAAGAGCCATAACGTCGAGGCGATCAAGGATATTCTGCCCGAAGGCGTCGAGGTCTTCAAAAGCAAGATCAATGAGGAATATGTGCTGACCGTCACCGAGGCCGGGCTTTACGGCGTGAAATGCACCCCGCATTTTGCCATGGGCATGGTGGCTCTGATCCAGGTCGGCGATGCGCCTGCGAACCTTGAGGCCGCCAAAACCGCCAAGATGGCCAAAAAAGCCCGCGAGCGGATGGATGCGGCAATCGCTCAGGTGCAATGATCTGCCTCAGGGCAAGGGCGACACCCCGATGACATGCGGATGGGCGGCAAGAACTGCCGCCCATATTGCTGCGAAAGCCAGCAGGCGGGGCAGCGTCAGGGCGGGGATAAGCCGCAGAGGGCGCGGCAGGTTCGCGGTCTCCGCTGCGAGGCGGTGCCACTCCGCATCCCCCATTTCCCGGCGACGGCGACGGTCCAGCATCCCCATCCCCATAAGGCAGAAGACTGCGAAAACGCCAAAGAGGATCACATGCGCCAGATCGCCGTTGACCAGAAGATGCGCCGCCGACCACAGGAACAGCGCCCAGAGAAGCGGATGGCGCGCAAAGCCCGCAATGCCGGGGCGCGCCGGGTCAAATCCAGTGCGGCGCCCGCCGAAACTCAGCGGATTGGGGCGAGTTGCGGCCAGCACAAAGATCAGAAGGGCGAGTGGCATCAGGATATTGGTCGCCCACCGCATCCAGGGATAGTGCGGCCAGACTTCGATATAGGGCGCGCGGCCCGCTGCGATCACCACCCAGACGAGCACCGCCAGCGAAAGGGCGCCAAAGACCGCACCATAGCCAGCCCGGCCGAGGCGCTGTTTCAGCCCCGCCTTGACCGCAGGCATGGCCGGAATCGCGTGGCTTGCGAAAAAAGCCGCCAGTGCCAGTGCAAAGTTCAGCCAGTCCATATGCTGTCTCCCTGTCCGAAAGGCCAAAGCCCATGCGCCCGACCCTGACCCCGCTCCACCGCAGGATCGCCTGCCAGTCGCGGCTTTTCTCCAGCCTGCCCCCCGAGATTGCGACACGGTTGCTCGACGGCGCGCATGTCAGAAAGCTCAGACGCGGGCAAGCGCTGTTCCATCACGGCGATACGGCGCAGGCGATCCATATCGTGACAGAGGGCTGGGTGAAGCTCTACCGGATTGCGCCGAACGGCACCGAGGCGGTGGTCGGCGTGATGACCCGCGGCCAGAGCTTTGGCGAGCCGATCGCGCTGCGCCGGGCCGCCTATCCCGTTTCTGCCGAGGCAACGACTGCCGCCGAGGTGCTGGCGGTTCCCGCGCAGGGCTTTCTGGATCTCCTGCACGCGCATCCCGAAACCGCGATCTCGGTTCTCTCGGCGACTTTTCTGCATCTGCAGGGGCTTGTGGAACAGATCGAGCAGCTGAAGGCGCGCTCTGGCGCGCAGCGGGTGGCGGAATTCCTGCTGGAGTTGTGCCCCGAAGGCGCGGAAAGCGCGACCGTGCGGCTGCCCTATGACAAGGCACTGATCGCCGGGCGGCTGGGGATGAAACCCGAAAGCCTCAGCCGCGCCTTTGCCCGGCTGCGCGATTTCGGGGTGAGCGTGACCCAGACCAGCGCCGCCATCGCCTCGGTCACGGCGTTGCAGGCGCTGGCCCATGATGATGGTTCCGGCGCTTTCAGCCGCGCTATCTGAGGGCCCGCTATCTGAGGGTGAGCGCATAGCCCGCTCCGATCAGACAGAGCCATATCCCGATCGGCACTGTGAAGGCCGAAAGCCAGCCCGGTGCCGCGCCCAGATGCAGGAAGCGGCCAAGGATCAGCCGCGCCTTCAGGGAGGCAAGCCCCAGCACGGCGATCACCGCAAGCCGGCCAGAGACACCGGCAAGCGCGGTGGTCGCCGCTGTCAGCGCGATGAGGGCGCCCCATGTTTTGGTCAGGGGGTCCATGCTCTTCACCAGATCAGCCAGATTGCGGGCAGGATCAGCACCCAGACCAGATCCACCATATGCCAGAACATCGCACCGGCCTGCACCGCGTCGGGGCGCGCGCGGCGAGCGACCAGCAACAAGACCACCACACCCGCGATCACATGCGCCGCGTGAAAGCCGCTGAGCAGGTAGTAAAAGGTAAAGAACGGGTGGCTGTCGATGCCGATCCCCGCCCTGATGTCCTGGGTATATTCCCCCCCCTTAACGATCAGAAAGATCACGCCGCCCAGGGCCGCCAGAAAGAGCCCCCGGCGCGCTGTTGCCTCCTGGCCCGCAAAACCCGCCCGCTCGGCCCGGGCCGCAAAGAGGCCCGAAGTTACCAGAACGACCGTGTTCAGCGTGGCCATCCGCCCGTCCAGCTGTCCCTGCGCCTGGGCGAACCCCTCGGGGTCCATCAGGCCGAGGATCACCATGACCGAGACCCCCGCCATAAAGACCGCCAGCTCGGAGACGATCAGCACCCAGAGGATCAGCTCGCCCGGCAGATCGTCGATTGTCATGGCGCGCGCCGCCATCACAGCACCAGCTGGCGGTAGATTTCGGGCAGCGCGGTGATCAGGCGGTCGGGTTCGCGGATCACCTGGAAACCTCCCTGGCCGAAGATCCTCGGGAACCAGCTTTGCGCATCGCGGTCGATGGTGATGCCGAAGACCGCATGGCCGGCGCGGCGCGCCTCACGCACGGCCATGGCGCTGTCCTCGATGCCATGGCGGCCCTCGTAATGGTCGAGGTCATTGGGTTTGCCATCGGTGATCACGATCATCAGCCGGCGCGAACGGCCCTCCTGCGTGAGGCCGTGCGAGGCATGGCGGATCGCCGCGCCGAGACGGGTGTAGAACCCAGGCCGCAGCGCGTGGATGCGGGCCTCAATGCCCATGCCCATCGGCTCGTCAAAGCCCTTGCAGTCATGGATCCAGACCCGGTCGCGTTTCAGGGACGAAAAGCCCTGGACCCTGAAACGGTCGCCGCAGGCCTCAAGCCCCCAGGCCAGCGCCGTCAGCGCCTGGCGCGCGATGTCGATCACCGCGCGGCCCGTCACGGCGCTTTCGGTTGATCGCGAGACATCCATCAGGATCGAGACCGCCAGATCGCGGTTTTCAGGCCGTGACTGCTGCCAGATCCGGTCAGAACCCCGGCCCGTGGCGCGCAGATCGGTGACACTGCGCAGGGCCGCGTCAAGGTCGAGATCCTCGCCATCGGGCTGGGCGTGATGGATCAGCTTGGCCGGGCGCAGAGCCTCGAACTGGCGTTTCACGGCGCGGATGCGGCGGCGGGCGGCCTCATCGGTAATGCCCTGCCAGTCGGGCGCGGGTTCGGTGGGCATCGCCAGCACGCGGCAGTGATCGGGCAGATACGCATTCGCCCGCGCATCCCATTCGGGATAGGTCGAGACGCCCGCAATCCGTTCACGGTCCACATCCGCGGGCGCGAGGTCGAGATGCAGTTTCAGCTTTGTCGCCGGAGCCTGAGAGAGCTGGCCAAGCACGATTTCCTCATGGTCCTCCGCCGCTTTCTTCGCATTGTCGAGGTCATCGTCCTCGACACGGCGATTGATGTTCATCATCTCGGCCCAGGTCAGCATGGCCTCGAATTTATAGAGGATCAGGCTGTCTTTGCGTTCGACCTGATCGGCCTTCATGCGGCGCGCTTTACGGGCGGAGCCGTCACCCGATTCCTCGGGCGTGCCTTGCGTCGGCAGCGTGGCCACCTCGGTCGGATTGCCGCGCGAAAGCCGTCTGAGATCGGGCCAGAGCGGCACCGGAAGGAAGGGGCGGTAGCTTTTTGGCGCCTGCCAATGGGCGGGCGGATCGTCGTAATGCAGCAAAAGATCGGGCTCAAACGCGGCGGTGTCGCCAAGCAGGTGCCGGACCAGCCCCTCGATATGCGCCTCGGTACCGCGCAAGGCGGGGCGCTGGCGCAGGGCCAGATGCGCCGCGCAAAGATGGCTGTGAATATCGCGAAGACCGGGGGCGGCGGCGAGCGTGGCGCGGGTCATCACCATCCCCGCCCGGATCGCCGCCAAATCGGCGCGCAGCGGGTCAGTTTCCGGCGCAATGTCAGGCGCATGAGCGGCGGCGGCGGCCAGCCAGAGGTAAAGCGATTCATTATCCGCGCGCTCGGGGAAGGCCGCGATCTCCACCGGCAGACGCAGGGCCTCGCCGTCAAAACTGGCACGGGGCAGCTGTTCCGCGTCAAAGGCGAGCCAGCGCCGCCAGGAAATCCGGTGGCGCGAGGTCTCATCCGCCACCGGCTTCAACTCGACATCATGGTCACCGCCGAGGCCACGAAACAGCACGGCGATCCGGCCGCGCATTTCGTCAAACCGCACCGCAGCTGCGTCAAACCGCTCTGGCGGGTCCATGCGGGCGGCCAGCCGGTGCCAGAGCTTGCCGACGGTTTCCTCGGGCTCCCAGGGGGTGATGTCGAGATGGGCCATGGCGTTACCCCACCACAGCCACGGTCAGATCCATCAGCCCCCGGCGGGTGTCGGGATCGTCGGTCAGCGGCTCAATCATCGCGGCACGGATGGCGCGATTCAGATCCATCCCGCCGGCGATCAGGGTTGCGGCATAGACGACGAGGCGGGTGGAAACGCCCTCTTCCAGGTCCTGGCCTTTCAACCCGCGCAGCTTGCCCGCCAGACGCACCAAGAGCGACACCCGCCCCTCATCCAGCCCGCTTTCGCGCATCACCACAGGGATTTCATGCGCCGGTTTCGGGAAGGTGAATTCGACCGAGAGGAACCGCTGCCTCGTTGAGGGTTTCAGCGTCTTGAGAATGTTCTGGTAGCCGGGGTTATAGCTTGCCACGAGCATGAAGCCGGGGGCCGCCTGCAATTCCTCGCCTGTGCGGTCGATCGGCAGGATGCGGCGGTCATCGGTCAGTGGGTGGAGTACCACCGCCACGTCCTTGCGCGCCTCGACCACCTCATCAAGGTAGCAGATCGCGCCTTCCCGCACGGCGCGGGTCAGCGGGCCATCGACCCAAGAAGTCTCGCCACCCTTCAGCAGGTAGCGCCCGATCAGATCGGCGGCGGAAAGGTCATCATGGCAGGCCACGGTGTAAAGCGGCCGGGCCAGCTGCGCCGCCATATGGGTGACGAAGCGCGTCTTGCCGCAGCCGGTCGGGCCTTTCAGCAGCAAAGGCAGACGGTTGGCCCAGGCGGCGGCGAAGACATCGCATTCATCGCCCTGCGCCAGGTAGAAGGGGGCCTGAGCCCCCTCCCCATGATTTTTGGTCGCGAAATTGCCGTCCATGGGATCACTCCGCTGCATGTTTGATGACGGGGCCAGGCTCGATGATCTCGCGGCGCGGCACGAGGAGGGCGTAGAGCAGGATATAGACCCCGATCACCACCGCGACGCCCGAACCAAGCCGCATCCAGTAGAAGAGCGCGATCTGGTCCTGGACCTCCATGTAATACTGGCCCATGACACGCTGCAGATGGGTCTGGATGGTGCCTGCAAAGGTCAACACGAAGGTCATGAAGACCATCCCCGCCGACATCAGCCAGAAGCCGACCATGTTCAGCACCTGGTTATAGGGGTCGCGCTGTTTCAGGATCGGCAGCGCATAGGTGAAGAGCGCGAGATTGACGCAGACATAGGCGCCGTAGAAGGCCAGATGCCCGTGGGCCGCCGTCACCTGCGTGCCGTGGGTATAGTAGTTCACCCCGTGCAGCGTATGCAGGAACCCCCAGACGCCCGCGCCGAAGAAGGCGAGAACCGCGCAGCCGAGGCTCCACAAAAGCGCGGCCTTGTTTGGGTGATCGCGCCGCCCCTTCCAGACCATGACAAAGGCGAAGGCCATCATCGCAAAGAACGGCACCACCTCGAAAGACGAGAAGATCGAGCCGATCCATTGCCAGTAAGCGGGCAACCCGATCCAGAAATAGTGGTGGCCGGTGCCGAGGATGCCGGAAAACAGCGCGGTTGCGACAATGACATAGAGCCATTTCTCGACGACCTCACGGTCCACCCCGGTCAGCTTCAGCATCAGGAAGCCGAGGATCGAGGCCATGATCAGCTCCCACACGCCTTCGACCCAGAGATGGACCACGTTCCACCAGTATTGTTTGTCGAGCGCCAGGTTCTCGGGGTTGTAGAAGGAAAACAGGAACAAAAGCGCCAGCCCCCAGAGGCCAATCAACAGGATCGAGGAAATCACCGTCTTGCGCCCTTTGGCGACGGTCATGGTGACGTTCCACAGGAAGATCAGCGCCGCGACGACGATGCCCGCCTTGACCCAGCGGGGTTGTTCCAGAAACTCGCGACCCTCGCGACCCAGCAGGAAATTGCCCTCAAAGAGGTTGAAGAGATAGGTGACGACGACGCCCCCCGTGCCCAGCACCAGGATCGCCAGCTGGATATAGGCGGCTTTCACGGAATGGATCTCGCGCTCGGCCTCTTCCGGGATCAGGAAATAGGCCGCGCCGAAAAAGCCGGTCAGCAGCCAGACGATCAGCGAGTTGGTATGCAGCATCCGCGCCACCGAGAAGGGCAGCACTTCGGCGAGGAAATTCGGCTGGACATAGATATAGCCCAGCACGACGCCCATCGTCACCTGCACGGCGAAAAGGGCCAGCGCGACCAGGATATAGGCCAGCGCGATCTTTTGGGATTGGTATTTCATCTGCTTGCCTCCTCAGCCGGCATCATTCGGGGGCCAGCCCTGGGTGTTGATCTTTCCGGTCCAGATCAGGAAATCCGACAGCCCCCGGATGTCTTCGTCCGAGAGGTTGAATTGCGGCATCTGGCGGCGGCCCTCGACGCCCGAGGGTTGGGCCTCCATCCAGCCTTTCATGGTCTCGAATGCGGCTTCGGGATCGTCCTGGACGCCCCAGCGGGCCATGACATTGCCGACCTCGGGGGCGAAATAGGCCCCTTCGCCGAGGATCGAATGGCAATTCACGCAGGCTTTCTTTTCCCAGACATGTTTGCCGCGTGCGACGGAGTCGGTGATCCCCGCATGGTCGGTCGAGACATTGACGATGTACCAGTGGCCATGAATGAAAAGGCCGATGAAGATGAGGATGAAGAACAGGGACCCGCCGTAAAAGATGTTCCGGGCCATGCTCTTCGTCAGGACTTCGCGCATGGCGAGGGTCTCCCGGAGCTGTTGGCGATGGAACCGGCTTGCGCCCTGGAGGCGAGTCTCTCCTTAACAAAAGTCAAGGATGCGGGATTTCGCGCGTGGCAAAACCGGGCGGGCAGGACGTTGTCAACGCAGGAGGCCGGAATGGGACAGGAGATCAGGAGATCCGCCCCCTATTGGAGCGCGGGGAAGCTCGCGCTGCTGCTTTACATCTTCGCTGCGGCGGCGGTGGCGATCAATCTCTTCATGCTGGGGCTGTTGCTGCAGGCCTTCGGCTTTACCGCGCTGCCGCCGGTGACGGCACTGATCGCGGCGGGGCCGCTCGGGGTGCCAGCGGCCTGGGCTGCGGGGCGGTGGGTGCGTCATCTGCTGGATGAGGCGGACCAGAAGCCCTCAGTGTAGCTGTCCCAGCGTCGCAGGGTCGCGCAAGGCGGGCCAGTAGTCCCAGAGCCACAGCAGGAATTCCGCAGCCCAGGCCAGCGCCGCAAGCCCGTGCAAAGGGCCGAGCGGCCAGGGCATCAGCTCCATTTCAGGCAGCACGCGCAGGCAGGTGGCAAGCGCGATCAGCGCAAAGGCTGCTCTTGTGCGGCGCGAAAGCCCCAGACCCTGGCCGGTGTGAAACCGCCCCGCAATCGCCAGCACCGCCAGCACACCAAGGCCAAGCCCCCCCATCATTACCAGATGCAATGCCGCCGCCTCGGGCCATGGCGCCCCCAGCCTTGCCGCGCCAAGCGCCAGCATCCCGGCCCCCGAGAACCCCGCCGCCGCCATCAGCCCGAGGATCTCACAGCGCAAAGCCGCGCGGCCGATGAACCCCTCGGCCATCCGCTCCATCATCGCAGCCCCTGCGCCCAGCCAGAGCCAGCCGGTGACGGCGGGCGAGGCTCCGGCGAGGTCTGCGCACAGCGCCGCCGCCACCAGCCCCGGCGCAAGGTTCAGCCGCCCCGGATGCGGGCGGAAGGGCGATGTGCGGCCGCTCGGGTCCAGCACCTCATTGGTGACGGGAACGGTGATCCGCGCCAGCGTCAGGGCGAGCAGGCCCGCAAAAAGCAATGCCGCCAGCCGGACGATGCGCAGCGCCGTCTCTGCATCACCCAGGGCCATCTGCACCCTGGCAAAGGCGGCGAATAGAGTCAGCACCAGCACCCAGCCGGCGAAAGACAGCACGCGATCGGTGCGCTTTCGCCAGGACAGAACCAGCAAATAGCAGGGCAGAAACCCGAGCCAGACCAGATCGGCCAGCGCAGCGGGCCAGATCAGCAGATCAGCCCCTGTCAGGCCACAGATCCGGGCAAACCCCCAGGCAACAGCCAGACCCCACAGGGCCCGCCCTTGCAGGCGCGGTGTGTCGGTCCATTCCGGCGCGGCTGTGGTCAGAAAGCCAATCAGCGCCGCCCCCCAGGCACCGAAGATCATCTCATAGCCGTGCCAGACGCCGGGCGGCAGGTCGCCTGCGAAGGGCAGACCGAAGGACCAGAGCACCCCCCAGACCAGCGGCCAGAGGCCTGCATGCAGCGCCGCCAGCGGGAAGAAGATACGAAACCCCTCATCCGAGAGGATGCGGTGCAGCGGCATTTGCGCAGCATTGGTCATGACTGCCGCCTTTCGTCGAGATCGTGGATATGGGCGAACAGCGGGTCTTCGGCCAGGAAAACCTCGCGCTGCGCGAAAACCCATGGCTCGCGGCGAGTGGCGGGATCGCCTGCGATGATACGCTCGCCTGCGATCCCCTGGCCCATGGGATCAAGGACAAGGATGCGGTGGCTGATGCGGATCGCCTCCATCAGGTCATGGGTGATGAAAAGCGCGGAAAACCGGGCCGCAGCCGAGGCCCCGATCACCAGATCCTGCATCCGCCGCTTCAGCGCGACATCCAGCGCGGTGAAGGGCTCGTCGAAATAGAGGAAATCAGGGTCGGTGACGAGGGCGCGGGCAATGGCGCTGCGCTGGCGCATGCCACAGGACAGCTCGACCGGGTATTTGTCCAGGTCTTCCGGTGCAAGGCCCGCCGCCAGCGCTGCCGCCAGCACCCGGCTTGTGCGGGCCTTGCGCGGGACATGCGCCATTTTCAGCGCGAAGGGGCTTTGTTGCGCTATTCAGATTGCGTCCGCAGATACCCCTCGCCCGATTATCTTCAGCGCATGCGGACGGTCTCGGGCGTTCCGAGTGATGTGAAACGGTTCATGAGTGCGATACGGATCTGAACCTCTGCATC